>NZ_FOYM01000027.1 GCF_900115975.1 Desulfoscipio geothermicus DSM 3669 | reverse complement strand
GAAAAGTATCTGGGTAAAACCATTCTTTTTACAAATAACCTGGATTGGGATACTGAAAAGATTATTACTTCATACCGGAGCCAGCATAAAATTGAAGAATCTTTTAAGCGCATGAAAGACACGCATTTTTTAAGCTATCGGTCGGTTTTTCACTGGACCGACCAGAAAATCAGGGTGCATACTTTCTATTGTGTATTGGCGTTAATGCTTTGTTCTTTGCTGAAAAGGGAACTGCATCAAAAGGGCGTTGATATGAGCATTCCAAAAATCCTTGATACATTGGGCGATATTAAAGAGGTTGTAGTGGTTTACCCCAAAAAAGGCCAGTCTAAAAAAGATAGGCAGCATATAACACTTTCCAAACTTACACCAGAGCAAAAGAAGTTAATGGAGGTGTTGGACCTGAAAAAATACTCTATGGTGGGGTAATACAAAGTCGTCCTCTGAAATCCTTGGTATTACTGGACTCAGGCGTTTTAGACGCTGCTATTTCGTAAACTACTGCTAGGTGTTGCCTAGTGTGGTATTTATTGGTGCATAATCTGAAACTACACCCCAGCTTGCGTTCCCGCTTGCTCTGCCAAAAGGTTTTCTCAATGGTAGGGCCTTTCTGATCCCGGGGTTCTCCATGGCAATCACCTCCGGTCCGGTTTATCCCCCTAATCTCAACCAATCACCACACCCACTTCCTTGTGATCTGTTACCCGTATTATAACAGATTCTAAAAGTTGACTAAACACCCTGCTATTGGGTAATCGATTACGACGTTATGGAGAAGTCCGGCAGGAACCATCTTTAAAAAGAATAACGGTTACGCCCATACCCGGGACATAATTCAGGCCGGCATTCATAACACCTGCCTCAATAAATTTCTTGAAAGGGGCGAAATTGAGCAGAAGCCGCCATACTCCTGAACATACTTCCGATATACTGGACAAATTGATCCATTGATTTGATTCGAATAGCTTAGGTTCCCTGGCTATCTGCCACGCACAGCAGCCTTAAAGTCCGCGATACGTTGGGCATCCCATTTCAAATGCCTCCCTGTTCTTTAAGGCATCTAAAGTAATCATCTCGAAATATCGTAATATTCCAGCTTGGGAAAAGTTATCAAACATTCTGCAGAAAGGATTGGTTATGCCAATTCCGTCCCATATGACATGGCCAGTGAAAAGGTGTCCGCAAAGATGTCCGGCCAATCATTTGCTGACACTTCTTCCGGGTCCGTGCCAAAAGTCAAATGAAACACCGGCAAAAAAGAGCATGGTATATCAGCCGGGTCTTTAGTAAGGGCTACTTGGAAAGCGTGGCCCAGTTCGTGTAAAAAAACATAAGAAGGTTGATTGCCTTCTTCGTTGGCGCGTGGCGCCGTAACCAACACAGCATTGAGATGGGGTACATAGCTGGAATTGTAATCGGGGTCGGTTGCGTGGAAGCAAAGAATCAAAAGCGGTCGCCAGGTGGTGATCACGGTAAGCGCATCCGGTATGCGTACTTTTTGAATTGACAAACTTTATGGTAAATTTAGGTACGAGCCAGGGAACTGGAGACATCTACGAAAACGGTGCGCAAATGGCGAAATCGGTTCAGCCAATCGGGGATAGATGGTCTGCATGATCTGCCGCGCCCGGGTGCTCCGATAAAGTTTGATGTTTGCCAGCGTTGTGAAGTGATCGCGATTGCTTGTGATAAGCCAAAATATTATGGGTTTCCCGAATATACGCATTGGAATCTTGATATCCTCATGTGAAACAACGTTTCCATTTTTAGCCTCTTGCAATCTTAAATTCAATTTCTTCTTTACGTAAAACTTAATCCACCTGCGTATTTATTTTAAGAAAAGAAATATATTCCATATCAATAATAACCAATTTCAACATTTTTTGTTCTTTCCTGCTTAGTTTTTTATTTTTTTATAGTAATTTTTTACTCATGTTTATGGATAAGTGCTATAAATCCACCTGTATCAATGAATACTTTAAAAGTGGCTTCGGTCCGCCATATAAGTCATAATAGTAGGTTTTTACCCTTGTGATCTAGATGTCTCCGGTTTTATACGGAAGAGGAAATGCCGCCGGGTTTTGTCCATATAAAAATAAAAAGCCCGGGTTTGCCGGGCTAAATTAGTTCTGTTAAGGTATCTTAACCGAAGGAGTTATGAGTAATGACATCCTGCTTCTTATTACTCCATTTCTTCTTATTTTCCCACTTACGATAATTTTTGCCTCTTCCATCTCTCAACGCCCTGCTTTTTACACCCCATTTTTCCTTCTTCACCCTCAACGGCGGCTCTTCGGTTAACACTACCCGGGCATTATTCGGTTCCTTGGTCAGCATTTTCAATGCTGCGGAAACCAGTGTCACAGAGTCATGTTCCGCAAGCAGTTCCTCGGCCATTGTCTTGTAATCTTGATATTGTCCCTGCTCGACTACTTCCAGCAATTTTTCAACAGCCAGCCGTTGCTGACCTTCTATGGCTTCTGTCACAGTGGGGATTGGTTTGCGCTCCATTTTGCGCTTCGTGAGATTTTCAATTATTCTCAAATGGCCGATTTCGCGCGGAGTAACAAAGGTAACCGCCAACCCTTTATTGCCCGCCCGGCCGGTGCGCCCTACCCGATGAACGTAACTCTCCGGATCTTGCGGTATGTCAAAGTTATATACATGTGTCACCCCGCTGATATCCAAACCCCTGGCCGCAACATCGGTGGCAACCAATACTTCAATTACCCCTTCTTTGAACCGGTTCATAATGCTTATTCGTTTACCCTGGTTTAAATCCCCGTGAATCCCTTCAACCCCATATCCCCGCTTGCTTAACGCTTCACTTAACTCGTCAACTCTCCGTTTAGTTCTCCCAAAAACAATGGCTAATTCCGGCGATTGGATATCCAATAACCGGCATAAAGTATCAAACTTTTGTTTTTCAGGTACCTCTATGTAATGCTGTTCTATATTGGGAACCGTTATTTCCTTCGACCTGACCGAAAATAACCCGGGTTCAATCATAAACCTTTGCGCAAGGGATTGGATCGGTTTTGGCATAGTCGCCGAAAAAAGCAGCGTTTGCCTTTCCTTGGGGGTTTCTTGCAAAATCACCTCTATATCTTCAATAAAACCCATATTTAACATTTCATCCGCTTCATCAAGAACTACCGTTTGAATTGCATGAAGCCGAATCGTTTTTCTTCTCATATGGTCCATAAGACGGCCGGGAGTTGCAACAACGATATGCGGTTTTTGCTTAAGCGCCTTGATTTGACGGTTAATGTCCTGGCCCCCGTAAATCGGTAAAGAACGTATCTTTTTAAATTGACCGATTTTGTTTAATTCCTCCGCCACTTGCATGGTCAGTTCCCGCGTAGGTGTTAAAACCAGCCCTTGGATCTGCTCATGGTCTCTTTCTATTTTCGCAGTAAGAGGGATCCCGTAAGCTGCTGTCTTCCCCGTACCTGTTTGAGCTTGTCCGATTATGTCCTTTCCCTGCAATGCAAATGGAATTGTCTGCTCCTGAATGGGGGTTGTTTCTTCAAACCCCATATTACTTATAGCCTGAAGTATCGTTTGTTCGAGTCCGAATTCATGAAATGTAGCCAAAGCCGCTTATCTCCTTTATTTAATACTATGTTTATAAGATATCCTAAAAAAAGGGCATTATTCCATATAATCCGGAATATGCCCTTTCAATTCAAATTTGTATACCGGCGATTATTATAACCGAACTACGTTCGCAGCCTGCGGCCCTCTCGCACCTTCTACAATTTCAAATTCAACTTGCTGTCCTTCTTCCAGACTTTTAAACCCGTTCCCTTCAATGGCGGAGAAATGAACAAATACGTCATCTCCGTTTTCACGTTCAATAAAGCCGAAACCCTTGTCATTGTTAAACCACTTAACTCTACCTATCATAATAGGCCTCCTCAAAAAAATCTTAAAAAGCTGATACCATAAAAACTTCTTTTCCTCGTAATGCTTGATACAAGAGGCCGTAAAGATCATTTTTAGGTTTTCATACTTTTTAGCTTACACATTGTACCATGAAACTTTTTAAAAAGCAAATTTTAGTTTTAATGGTTTGGTTATAAATTGACTTTTCCCCACGAGTAAAGCCGGGAGATTCTTCCTGGTTCATACTGCCCGGTACCCCGGTACAGTCTCCAGGCTGACACCGCGTGCCCCATGGCCAAAATCTTTAATCTGCCTCTATCCTCTCACGGAGAAAATTTTTGGCGGCATTCACGTTGGTGTTGATGCACCCTGGTCTGCCCATCCCCGAGAACTATAATACCCTTCATCCGCAGTTGCATCTGCGCCTAATCCAATTAAAAATTAAGCACCGGGCCATATTCTTTCAACCACCGGCGACGTTTTTCCCAATCGGGAAGCACTGATTCAACCAACCGCCAGAATTCCGGGGAGTGATCCAGTTTTATCAAGTGGCATAACTCATGGACAATTACGTAGTCAATAACACCAGGCGGGGCCATGATGATTTTCCAGTTCAAGTTGATATTGCCCTTACCGGAGCAACTGCCCCAGCGGGACTTTTGCTCTTTTATTTTTACCCGGGCGGGTTTGACCCCCAACTTATGGGAAAAAACATCCACTTTTTTTATAATAATGGGTTTCGCCTGCCCGGAGTACCATTCAACGAGGGCCTGGCGCACCGCTTTGGCCCTTTCGATTTCGGACAACCCGGGTTTTACAGCAACCCGTATATTATTTTCCTTTATTAGTACTGGATGCAAGGTCCTTCCTTTAAATATATTCACCTGCAGATTATACCGGTCACCCAAATAATAAAAAATATCGCCATCCGTAAACGACCTGGGCACCGGACAACCGGCCAGTTTGGACAACTCGTTCATTTTATCAGTAATCCAGGCGGCCTTTTGGTTTAATATTTGATCAATCCAATCACGCTTGAAATTTACAGGCACCGTTATTTCAACACCCTGCACCGCATCTACCGTTATTCTGGCCGTTTTTGCCTTTTTACTGCGTTTAATTACATATTGCACCGGTTTATCACGCCAAACCAACTGCGGCAAAGATGCACCTACTTTCACCGTTGCCAAACTATAAGCAACCCTTAAAATCGTGGTTAACACATAAAGTTTACTACAACCGGCAAGCACTTGCAAAAAATATTTAACCCGCGAAAACTTACTCATCGATGTTTCTGCAACCATCCCGGCAAATACAAAAAACCCCGAAAACAACCGCAAACGGTTGCTTCGGGGATGTACAAATCATTGTCCTATTCCACCTCAAAAACCCAGTCATTCACGCCGATACCATTGAACTTGTTCCCGGACATGTCCTCAATGATGCCTGCCCGGATGGTTACGCTGTATTCCCCGTCATCCAACTCGTCATCAAATTTAATAGTCAGTTCATCACCGTCGAGAACCACTTTGTCAGGGGTTACCATGCTATTGGTATCCATCTCAAAAACCAACACCTTATTACCATCGAAATCTTCATCTACCCAGCGCACTTCTTCGTTAAACCGCACCGTAAGTTCATCTACATCATCGTCCACCGTATCGCCGTCCCCGGGCTGCAATTTCTCAATAACCGGCGCGTCATCGTCTTCATCCTCCGCCGTGGTAAATTCCCAATCTTCCGCTTCGATTCCTGCAAATTCTTTGCCGTCTTCGTCCTCAATAATCCCTTCCGGAATGATTACCGAGTAATCACTATCCTCTTTCAGCCCCTCGGCCAGTTCAATAACCAATTTTGAACCGTCGATATCGACATCATTAATATCCACTACCTCATCTTCTGTTTCATTTTTCACTTTAATTCCGGCTTCAATATCTTCTTCGTCCTCAGCGGCGAAAATTTCTTCATCAAAAGTTACCACCAGGGTTTTAAGACCGATTTCCACGTTATCATCACCATTTTCAGGCTTTAACTCATCAATTTCCGGCGCATTCTTATCTTCTTCTTCGTCTTCATCTTCATCATCATTAACGGCATTGTCTTCGGTCCGGGCGCTCACCATAACAGCCTTGCGGGCGGGATTCAACACCACGGTGACCGTGTAACCTTCCTGAACATCCTCCAATTCCGCTGCTTCACCGTCAATAAATATCGCAGCGTCATCGGCGACCTGCACCATTACCCGGGAATCGCCGGTGCCTTCCCCGGTCGCCAGGATGATAAACGCCGGGTCCGTGGGCAGCACTTCCGCCATCTCACCTTTCAGGTAATTAAATTTGGTGTTCAGAGAATAAATATTTTGACAACGGAACAACATGGCGGCAATTTCGGCGCGCTGCACCGGGTGCAGAGGTCTAAACATGTTGCCCGGATAACCTCTCATAATTCCGTTGGAAGCCATGTAGGCCACATAGTTCCTGGCATATTCGGGTATCTGGCCGGCGTCGGCAAAGGTCAGCCTGCCGCCGGCAATATCGCCGCCCCGGGCGGCCCGGGCAATCCACACCGCCACCTCGTACCGCTGAGCGGGCAAGTCACCGGCGAAATCTTTGATTTCCCGCCTGGTAATTATCCCCTTGTCCAGGGCCAGGGCAACGGTATCACGGGCCCACTCGGGCGAATTTTCCACTAAATCCAGGCTTTCCTCAGTCGGCTCTTGACCTTCAAACCCCAGGGCGCGCATAACCATTACCAGCGCCTGGCTTTTGGTCACTTCCTGCCGGGGATAAAAATTGCCGTCGGGGAACCCCCTTATTATTCCCAGCTTCTGCATGGCCGTTACCGGTTCCGCAGCCCAGTGACCCCGTACGTCGTTCATGATGTTGAAAGTTACGTTCCCGGCCTGCACCAACTGGACCCGCTGCATTTTTTTCATATGCCCCGGGGGGACTTTCCACTTCCCCTTGGCCAGGGCGTTCGGCGGCGACGCCATGACAGCGAAGGTGAAAACCGCTATCGCCAACATCCCCCCCAGTAAAATACTCGTTGTCCTGCTTTTACCCAAATCCACATCACTCCCCTTAATTTTTAAGATGGTTTACCCATCTGTCCTGATATACGCAGTACCTCCGTTATTTGGCAGGTAATTCGGGTAACCAATCAAATAAAAAGTGAATAATTTTAATCATGTGGGATACAAACCCTTTCCCGGCAGTTGAACACAAAGGGGGTGGACGCCCGGCATACGCCTTTTCGGCAGGTGCAAAACCGGGAAAGGAGCTGATATTTTGTCCGAAACTATGCATTCCACCAATTGGCGGGAAGTAATCACTTTTCCGCTGGGCGCACGGACGGCCAAACCCAGGAGCAAAGGTTTGACCATGGTTATCGACAAGGGTATGGGGCTTGGAGAGACGCGCGATCTGTTGCAAATCAACTACCAGCATATTGATTTTATCAAACTGGGTTTCGGCACCTCGGCGTTATATGCCGAAGGCACACTGGAAGAAAAAATTCACCTGGTGCAATCGTATGGTATTGACATTTACCCGGGGGGAACATTTCTGGAAGTGGCCCTGTGGCAAAACAAATTGCCCGAATACCTGGGCAAATGTAAAGCATTGGGTTTTACGGCCATTGAAGTCAGCGACGGAACAATAACCCTGAGCGAGGAGGTGAGAGAGCGCGCGATCACGATGGCCGCTGAAAAGGGATTCCGTGTATTGACGGAAGTGGGAAAAAAGAATGACGGATTGGACGTGCCGGTGCAAGCACTGGCCGAACAGGCTGTGTGTGATCTGCAAACCGGGGCTTACAAAGTTATTCTGGAAGGCAGGGAATGCGGCCTGAACGTGGGACTGTACGACGCCGGGGGGCATATGGCGGACGATGACTTACAGGTGCTGATGGATTATATAGGCAACCCGGCGTCGATCATCTGGGAAGCGCCGCTGAAAATTCAACAGCAAGACCTGGTCGCCCGTTTCGGCCCGGACGTAAACCTGGGGAACATCCCGCCCCGGGAAGTGCTGGCCGTTGAGGCGCTACGGGTGGGCCTGCGGGCCGATACCTTGCAATTGGCCATCAATGAGGCGACGGTTGCCAAATGACCACAAACTGGTAATACGGAAGGCGGCAGCGGCATATATTTACTAAAACTTGTCTTTTGCGAGGCGAGCCTCATGAACGGAGTACCCATTCTGGTGGCTTTGCTTTTGGTGGGGATCATTGCGCGTTCCAATTTAATTGCCACTGCCGCCTGCGTATTGCTGATCATCAAGTTCTCCAACTTGAATTTCATATTTCCGCTGCTGGAAAGAAGAGGCCTGGAAGTGGGCTTATTATTTTTATTGCTGGCTATTTTGGTGCCCGTGGCCAGCGGTAAGGTTACTGAGAAGGAGCTGCTCGGTACCTTTACATCGCTGCCCGGCATACTGGCCATTATCGGTGGCGCGCTGGCCACCCACTTGAACGGCGAGGGATTGCGGCTGCTGCAGATCGACCCGGAAATGATTTTCGGGTTGCTGATCGGTTCGGTTTTCGGCATTGTTTTTTTGAACGGCATACCGGTGGGCCCGCTGATGGCGGCGGGCCTCACCGCCCTGTTCCTGGAAACGATCCGGTTGTTCAAGTAGGCTCATCCAGGCCCAGCTTTTTCAGTACGGCGGCCAGTTCAGCCGGCAGCGGGGCGGTGAATTCCAAATAATCGCCGCTGCGGGGATGGACAAACCCCAGTTGGCAGGCGTGTAGAAACTGCCCGTCCAGCCCGAAACGGGGCCGGTTGGGCCCGTACCGGGTGTCCCCCGCCAACGGGTGCCCGATGTAGGACAGGTGCACCCTGATCTGGTGGGTGCGCCCGGTTTCCAGGCGCAATTGCAGCAAAGTGAAATTCTCCGCCCGGCCCAGCACCCGGTAATGAGTAACCGCCCTTTTGGCGTTGCGGTCGGTGACGGCCATTTTCTGCCGGTCCCCGGGGTGCCGTCCGATGGGCGCGTCCACCGTCCCCCGGTCGCTTTTCAACAGTCCGTGCGCCAGCGCCAGGTATCCCCGGGTGACGGTATGTTCCTTCAACTGGGCGGCCAGATGCTCGTGGGCCAGGTCGTTTTTGGCTGCCATCAACAAACCCGAGGTATCCTTGTCTATGCGGTGCACGATGCCGGGGCGCAGCACCCCGTTGATGCCCGAAAGGTCCCGGCAGTGATAAAGCAGGGCATTGACCAGCGTGCCCGTATAATTTCCCTCCGCCGGGTGCACCACCATGCCCCTGGGTTTGTTTACCACTATTACATCCTCATCCTCGTAGTATATATCCAGGGGGATGGGTTCCGGGCGCACTTCCGGCTCCACCGGCGGCGGCACGGTTACCGACACTGTGTCGCCTTCCTTCAAGCGATAATTGGCCCTGGCTTCCGACCCGTTCACCCTGATTAAGCCTTCACCGATCAATTTTTGCACGTAGGAGCGGCTTAATTGTACTTCCCGGACGGCCACGTAAACATCCAGGCGGGTCCCCGCTTCCCCCGCAGTCACCACGTACGTTTCATTTTTCGGCACCGGCATCCACCCTTTTTTGCTCCCCGTCACCCGTGCGCCAGACTTCAATAATCAACAGCAAAGCCCCCGTTACTATGGCAATATCCGCCAGGTTGAATACCGGCCAGACCCGAAAATCCAAAAAATCAATTACCCGGCCCAGGCGCACCCGGTCGATTAAATTGCCCAGCGCGCCGCCCACCACCAGGGCGGCGGCCACCCGGGTCCACATCCTTTCCCGGGGCAGGTGACGGTATCCCACCAACACCCCCGCAATCACCAGCACCGAAACAATTATGAAGAAAGTAGTACGATTGGCCAGCATGCCAAAGGCCGCCCCCGGGTTCAAAATATAGGTGATGTGAAACACCGGCGGCAGTACCGGTATGGATTCCCCCGGCTGCATGCTCGCGCTGATGATATACTTGGAAAACTGGTCCGCCAGCAATGTCAACATTATTAATATAACAAACCGCAAGTCCGTTTTCCCTCCCCTAAAATACCGCTACATGATATAATACCACATGTTCAGGCAAAACAAACCAGAAATACCGTGGCCCCGGTGTAGAAGCAAATCTAGTATTAATTTTACCGTATTTTCCGGCTCAAAAGACCGTTTCAAAGGAGTGTCCTTGTTTGTTGTACTGGATCCCCGCCCTGGTTTGGATGGGCGTGATTTTTTACCTGTCCGGGCGTAGAGGTGATGAACTTCATTCTCTATTTCCATTTATAGACAACTTCAACCCGGGCCATATAGCCGCCTATTTTGTGCTGGCCCTCTTTTATTACCTGGCGCTGCAAAAAAACCGCCATACCCGCCCTTACCTGAAAACGTTTTGTCTATGCCTTTTGTACGGCATCACCGATGAAATACACCAGTATTTTATCCCCACCCGGTACCCGGACCTTTTTGATCTGGCCCGGGACCTGCTGGGCACCGCATTAGCGCTGGCCCTGGTTCATTTCAAAAAGAAAGGCACGCATTAAAACAGTTTGCTCAGTGCCTGCCTTTTAGTACGGCTAAAAATTTAAATATTAAAAACTTTAAAATTATTAGAAAAGAAGGACTTTTTCAAATTTAAGAAGAAATAAAATATTAAGATAATAACCAGTTAAATTATGTTATTTTATTAATCAAGGAGGCCATTATTTCCGGTTACCAGCAAATTGTCACCGGCAACTCGGAGATCGTGTTGGCCGGCGGCACCGAAAGCATGAGCAACGCCCGTTACGGCCTGGCCTCGCTGTGCGTGGGCGGCGGCATGGGCGTGGCCCTGATAGTGGAAAGGGAGGTTGATTATTGTGCAACATAACGCAAAAAATCCGGTCGGCAGCGAAACTCCCCCGGTTGTCAGCAGCTTCTTGCTGCGCCAGATTGAAAACATACTTTACGAGCACTCCGGCGTTGACGAGGTAGCCGTAATTTGCACCGCCCGGGAAGAAGGCCCGGACAAACTGATGGCCTTCATTGTGCCACGCCACCCGGGGTTGACCGAAGCGGAAATTCTGGACTTCTTGAAACAAAGCGCCGAATTGGACCCGGCAAACCTGCCCCGGGCCGTCAAGTTCGTGCCCAGAATTCCCAAGTCGCCCAGCGGGAAAGTGCTCAAGCTGCGGCTTCTGGAAGAGGTTTGCGCACAGGCGGATTAGCATTAAACAAGAATAATAAGGGGACTGGCTCCGTAAAAGGGGACTGGCTCCGATTCGTTTTGCAAGAAAGGCGCGCACCTAATCAGTTCCCTTTAAGCGCGCCTTTCAGTACTTCATTCCTTTGTCCTGGCCATAAATATGGCCAGGATATAATATTTGAAGTGTGAATCGGTGCCTGTCCCCCTTTTACGGAGCCAGGGAAAAAAAGGGGACAGGCACCATTTTCAAAAAGCGAAAATGGAGCCAGTCCCTTTTTTTCCTTTTACCACTTTGGCTAACAGTGTTATAATGCTTGCTTCAAAAACCTGCGGAAATTTCCGCAGGTTTTGTCATGTATATCACTGCTGCCGGGTAAAATAAAAAAAATTATCGTAGGAGGAATCTGTATGGAAAGACAACAAGAAATGCCCAACCGGCTGGACGACCGGTACCGGCATACCAATACCAACCGGGACATGCTGGAGAAGGGGGCCATCCTGCAGCGCGACGGTACCTATGCCATCGCCCCGCACCTGCCCGGCGGCATCATTACCGATCCCGACCTGCTCGTCAAATTGGCCGAAACAGCCAAAAAATACAAATGCCCGGCGCTCAAGGTCACTTCCTCGCAGCGCATCGCTCTGGTGGGCCTGAAAAAAGAAGATGTGGACGCCGCGTGGCAGGATCTGGGCATGAAACCCGGCGCCGCCATCGGGCTGTGTGTGCGCAGCGTCAAATTTTGCCCGGGCACCACTTTCTGCAAGCGGGGTCAGCAGGATTCCGTGGGGCTGGGCACCAAAATCGACGAGAAATTCCACGGCATGACCCTGCCCTCCAAGTTTAAAGTGGGTATCAGCGGGTGCCCCAACCAGTGTATGGATTCCATGATGATCGACTTCGGCGCCATTGGCATGCCCAAGGGCTTCAAGGTTTACGTGGGCGGCAACGGCGGCAGAAAGCCGCGCCTGGGACAACTGCTGGCCGAAGAGTTGTCTTCTGAACAGGTATTCTCACTGCTGGACAGGGTTGTGCAGTTCTATAAGGACCAGGCCAAAACCAATGAACGTTTGGGCGACTTTATAGACCGCACCGGTTTTGATAACTTTAAAGCCGCAGTGCTTCCCGAACAGAACATAACCCACTGATCTTGTCAAAAAGACCGGAACGAAACCTGCAGCAGGTCACGTCCGGTCTTTTAAATCACATTTATCCTTTACCGCCAAAGCATTATCCCACTTAATAGCAATTATCTGGAGGTTGGTATCATGGAAACAGCCTGTGCATTGTGCAACGCCCTGGAAACACTGTCTCCGCAGTGCCCCTGCGGTGAAACCATGCTGGACTCGGGCCCGGTGACAGATTACGCCGGGCCGTACAGCCCGTATTTCAACATGAGTTTTGAAAGCGAGTATTGCCGCCACCTCTTCACCTGCCCGGCTTGCGGCGAGGACCGGGTAATCGCTGTACCGCTCCGGCAATTTTAAAGTACCGGGGCAAATTTTTTCACCTTGACGCTTTTATTGCATAGTATAGATAAAAAGTTTTTGCGGGGTGAAAGGAGGTACTGCATTGGAAAATAATACCAATCCTTTTACATTATTTTTAATACTTATTTTACTGATTCTCAGTACCGATAAACAGGCCGACATTAAACTGGGTTTTGTACGAGGCCTGATTGATCAAACGGCCCGTTCCCTGAGCACCATCAGAGAGGGGATTGAAGCAATGAATACCGGTTTTGAACATGCACGGGTAATGTTTACGGGCCCGGATAATGACCACGGAGAAACCAAATAAATTTAACCATGGATCAAGGCGGGAAGGCATTTGGTGCAAACCCAAATGCTTTTACCTTTTTTTCGGCATGGCAATACGGGAACTTCATCCTCGTTGCGCCCGCAGTTGAAACAAATCTGGGGAATGTATTCGCCGGCGGTTTGTGCCAGGTGTTTTTCCACCGCTTTTTCATCAAAGTCGGGCGCTTCCCTGGTTTCTACTGACAAAGCGCCCTGCGGGCAGGCCCCGATGCAAAAACCGGCTCCGTCGCAAAGTTCCTCTCTAATTACTCTGGCTTTACCGTTTTCAACCACTATAGCACCTTCCGCGCACGGGCTGACACAAAGGCCGCAGCCGTTGCACTTTTCCTCGTCTATTTTAACAATTTGTCTTTTAGCCATTTTAACCACCTCGTTATTATTGTTGTTGATACTAATATACACAATAAAGCTTCATTTTAAAGTTAACTGTTTCGCATTTTCGGTGTGACATTCGTCACACTTGCAAGAGTGAAAAACAGACAGGCACTTTTTTCAAAATGCGAAAAAGGAGCCGGCGTAAAAAAGGGGACAGGCACCTTTTTCAAAATACGAAAAAGGAGCCAGTCCCCTTTTTTACACAGAAAAATAATCCAGCACCCGGCTGACCGCGGAAATAACGTCATTGGCATCCCGGTCCGACATGGCCGGATACAGGGGCAGGTTTAACAAACGATGGTACATTTGCTCCGCCCGGGGACAAAGACTGCCTTCCAATGAACAGACGTCCGGGTGCCCGATCCACAGGTAGTATGGATGTAGAAAAACCGGCAGGTAATGCACCCCCACTTCGATATTTTCCGCCCGCAGGGCGTAATAAATCTCGGCCCGGGACACCCTGAGCGTCTCCGGACGCAAGGCCAGTATATAATAATGCCAGGTGGAACGACCCCGGCTGTTTTGTTCGGGCAGCGCCACGGCGGGATGGCCGGCCAGGGCCCGGTTATATATTTCAGCCAGGGCGGCGCGCCGGTCAACAAATTCCTCCACCCGGGCCAACTGGGAAAGGCCAAGGGCCGCCTGCATATCGGTCATCCGGTAATTATACCCCCGGTCCTGCATTTCCACCCGCCAGGGTCCCTCGGGTTTGGCTTGCTTGTCCGGGTCGGCCACCATACCGTTTTCGCGGAAAATGAGCAGCCACTCGTACAGTTCTTCAGAGTCGGTGGTCACCATGCCGCCTTCCCCCGTATAACAGTGCTGGGGGGAACTGAAACTGAAGACCGTTAAATCGCTCAGCGACCCTATTTTTTTGCCCCCGTATTCCCCGCCCAGGGCGTGGGCGGCATCCTCCATAACCACGAGATTATTTTCCCGGGCCAGCCCGTGCAGAGCGTCGAGGTCGCAGGGGTTGCCGGCGAAGTGCACCGGTATCAGCGCCCGGGTACGGGAATTAATTTTGGCTGCCACCAACTGCGGGTCCATATTCAAGGTGGCGGGGTCAATATCGGCAAAGGTATGTATTCCTCCCTGGTACAATATGCAGTTCGAAGTTGCGGGGTGGGTCAGCGGCGAGGTGATCACCTCTTCCTCATAACCCACCGCGGCAGCCATCAGGCCGATGTGCAGCCCCGCCGCGCCGGAAGAAACCGCCACCGCATACCTGGCGCCCACGTAACCGGCCACCGCTTCTTCAAAGCGGCGCACCATCTCGCCGCACCCCAGTTTGCCGCTTTGCAGCACACCTGTTACGGCATGAACATCTTCATCACTTACCGCCGCTCCGGCCAGGGGCAGCAACTTGTCCCTTACCGGCCTGCCCCCGGCGACAGCTGGTTTGTCAGACATTTTATACGGGCGTATGCGCCCATTCCCTCCTTTAATTGACTTTTGTATTCCCTGTGTTAATTCATACATTACCAGGCAAATATATTATTAGCATATAACCACGGGAGTAGAAAATGATCAACTACCGAAAAACCGAAAAATATATCGGCTTGGTGTTGGCCCTGGCCGGTGCGCTGCTGTTGATCAGCTTATTCGGGCATATGCGGTTTAATATAGAGGCGCTGCAATTCCGCGTCGCCGTGCAGATCAACGAACAGGGGTATACCGAAGTGGAAGTGCCGCCCCTGGGCACTATCCGGGCCCATACCCACAAAACCCCTCTATTAATATCCTTGCGCTTGGAAAATATTGACTTGCAGCTGATTCAGCGCCTGCTGGCCGGCGCCCCGGAACAGAAAGAAGTTATTCGCCAGGGTAAAAAGGTTTTAAAGCAGGTGCTCATAGTTTTTACAATCAAACTGTTAATGCTGGCCCTGCTGGGCGGGGCGCTGGGTATTTTCCTGAGCCGCCGGGGCAGTTTGAAAAAATATGTTTACGGGTCGCTGCTCGGCGTGCTGCTGACAGGCGCACTGCTGGCCGCAACCTATTTCACATACGATGTGCGGGCCTTTCGCAACCCGCAGTATTCCGGCGTGCTGCGCGTTGCTCCGTGGATGGTCAGCCTGGCCCAGGAAACCCTGGGCAAAATAGAAACCCTGGGTGAAAAACTGGAACTGGTAGCCGCCAACTTGAACCGGCTTTATGAACGGCTGGACGAATTGCAGCCGCTGCAGGAAACCACAACGGAATTCAAAATATTGCACATCTCGGACCTGCATAACAACCCGGCCGGCATGGATTTCGCTTTTCGGGTGGCGGAACTCTTTAAAGTGGATATGATTATCGACACCGGCGATATCAGCGATTTCGGCACGCCCCTCGAAACCCTGCTGCTGGACCAGTTGATACAATTGCAAGTCCCTTACCTGTTTATTGCCGGCAACCATGATTCGCCGGCCATTATAGATAAAATGAATACCATACCCGGCGTCACCGTGGTCAACGGCCTGGTGGAGAAAAACGAGCTGTTGTTTTACGGGGTACCCGACCCTTCCTCCGCCGGCAACTCGGTCATACCGCCGGATTTGAGCACCATACCCCGCATTGCCGAACAAGTTAAGGAAAAACTCAACCGGCTTCCCCGGGTGGATATGCTTTTGCTGCACAATAACAGGATGGCCCAGGCGCTGGCCGGGCGAGCGCCGGTGATCCTTTTCGGCCATAATCACCAGATGAAGGTAACAAAAAAGGAGGGCAGCATTATGGTAAATGCCGGCACCTCCGGGGCAGCGGGACTACGGGGACTGCAGGCGAACAAAGTTCCTTATTCAGTGGTGCTGCTGCATTTGCGTCCTGATAAGGAAGGAAAGCAGCGGCTGATGGCCGCCGATTTAATTTCGGTAAGCAACCTGGAACAAGGCTTTACCCTGGAAAGAAAACGATTCGACCGGCCGGAGGAACCTGCAGGCCCACCCGGCCGGGAACAACAGCCTGCGTCCGAAACAGCCCGGAGATAGTGTCACTGCCTTGTCGTTTGACGGGTCCGGCGCCCTTACTGCTTGCTCAACAAGTCTTCCACCCAGACCCGGGCTATGGCGCCGTTTTTCACCAGCACACCGGTATAGAACCGCTCAAACCGCCAGCCGTCACCGGTTTTGGACAAGTACTTTTTGTCGTAAATATCACTGACATCAAAATAGCGGGTAAAAGAATGCCCCAGCATAACCAGTATATTTTTCTGCGGGTACATCCGGGCCGCTTCCAGGGCAACCGCTTCATTAAACTCCTTTACCTGGTCGTAAACACCGGCGAATTCGGCTTCCCAGCGAAAATACTTGACATCGTCAATACGGCCGAAGATGTATAACACTTGCAGGCCTTCGCCGTCATAATAATTCTCTTCCCTGGCAAAATATTCCACCTGGTATGCTCCGGTCGGCAATTGACCGTACTTGTTATTCAACAAGCCGGTCAGGTTTTGATAGGCGGGAGAACTGCTTGTAAAGGGCTTGACCTCTTTATTTTGAATCAAACCTTTAATGGAGTTATCTACAAAGTAAGCCCGGTAAAGAATTGCCGCCACTTCGGCCCGGGTGATTCCCTCCCGGGGCCGAAAAGTTCCGTCAGGAAAACCCCTGATTAAATTGTTTTGCACCGCCCAGGCCACCTGCAGCCGGACATCTTGGGCTATTTGCTTATAATCCGCAAATTTTTCCTGTAAAATCCGCGGGTCAACCTGCTTGTAATTAACACGTAGCGCCTTGACCAGCGCGCTGATTACGTCCTGGCGCGCGGCATCTTCGTCCGGGTGAAAATAATTTTGGCCGTCCTGGCCTGCGGACCCGGGCATGTACAGGCGCACCGCCGCCACCGCCGGACCGTACCAGACCCCGGCGGGGACATCCGCGTAAATATGTTCCTCCGGCACCGGCGGTTTAAGCCCCGCAATGGATGTAAGCATCAAGGCATATTCTTTTCGCTGTACCTTTTTTTGCGGTTTATAACTGCCGTCGGGGTACCCCATAATTATGTTTCGGTCCGACAGGCGCTTGATGGGTTGATATGCCCAGTGGTCTTCATCTACATCAACAAATAAACGCCCGTTGTCGACCGGTGGTTCCGGCGCCTGACCGGTTTCCGCCCGCACGGGCAGGGATAGTAACAAAACAAGCAACAATATCGTAATGACAATAATGACAACTTTCTTTTTCAAGCCAGTCACCTCCCGGAGCATATTTAAATATATAGACGGTAAAATTAACCATAATGTTCCCGGTAAACAATAAGTTAATTATAACAACCATAAGTTCATTTGGACAAGCATCATACATATTAAGTATTAGGGATATTACCCGGCAATTATACACTGCAATATTTAATTTTTTGCAGGTTATTTTGCCGTGAAAACAGAAATAAAATGGTACGCGCAGCATGAAAATAAGCCAAAAACCAAAGCGGCATGTTAAGGAGAGTGGTTTTTAAAATGCCCATCGCGCAAAAGATAGAAGGCTTTTTGTCCGCCTCTTCCTGGATTCGCAAGATGTTTGAGGAAGGGGAAAAATTACGCCAAATTCACGGCCCGGATAAAGTATATGATTTCACCCTGGGCAATCCCAACGTGGAACCGCCCGAGGCCTTTCACCGGAAACTGGGGCAAATTGCCGGTAACCCGCTGCCCGGCATGCACAGGTACATGAACAACGCCGGTTACTTGGAAACCAGGCAGGCCGTGGCCGATGTGCTGGCCGAAGAAACCGGCAAACCCGTAACCCCCGGCCATATTGTCATGACCTGCGGCGCCGGCGGCGGACTTAACGTCGTGTTGAAAACATTGCTTAACCCCGGTGAGGAAGTAATAGTCCCCACCCCGTACTTCGTGGAATATCGTTTTTACGTGGACAACCACGGCGGTACAATTAAGGAAGTGCCCACAGCGGCAGGTTTTCAACTGGACCCGCAGGCCATCGCCGCCGCTGTCGGTCCCAACACCCGGGCAGTGATTATCAACTCGCCCAACAATCCCACCGGCGTGGTATACCCGGCCCAAACACTGGAGGCCCTGGGCCGGGTGCTGGAAGAAAAAGAAAAAGAACTGGGTAAAACCATCTACCTGATTTCCGACGAGCCTTACGCCAAGATTTTTTATGACGGGACTGCGCCGCCCAAAGTATTCAAACACATCAAGCATTCCCTGGTGGTAACCTCGCACAGCAAGGATCTGGCCCTGCCCGGGGAACGCATCGGCTATATTGCCATAAACCCGGATATTGAAGATGCCGCACTGATTTTTGACGGGCTGGTTTTCTGCAACCGCACCCTGGGTTTTGTCAACGCCCCCGCCCTGATCCAGCGCCTGGTGGCGCCGCTGCAGCGGGAAAGCGTCAACATCGAAGAATACCGGGAAAAGCGGGACCTGCTTTACAATCACCTCTCCGGCCTTGGGTTTGATGTTATAAAGCCTAAAGGGGCATTTTACCTTTTCCCCCGCTGCCCCATTGAGGATGACGTGGAATTTGTGCGCCGGGCCCAGAAGTACAATTTGCTGCTGGTTCCCGGGAGCGGGTTCGGCAAACCGGGCTATTTCCGGCTTTCCTACTGCATAGACACGCAGATCATCCGCAACTCGCTGCCCGCATTCACCGAACTGGCCCGGGAGTTTAATCTTGGTGCCAGTTAATCTTGGTGCCAGGGGTTGAAAGTTGAAAATCATAGATTTTCAACTTATCAACACCTGACACCTGTCAAGGCGGCGGACTTTTCGAACATCATCTTTAATTAAAACCCATACTTTTTCTTTTTGGTCGTCAAATTATTGGGCGGAGTCTTCATGGGATTTTCCCGCAGGGCCTCGCCCTTTTTGTCCTTATCCCACAAATCGGCCGGGGATTCTTCCCGTACCAGTTCGTGTTTAAAAGTCTCATCTTTTTCCTGCACCTTGAATTCTTTGTCTTGATCACGCATAGCAGCTGCACCACCTTTGTATTTTTGCTCTATTGTTTCTTCATGCGGCCCAATTGATACTATAAAAAAGCAAAAAGGAGGACAGGCAAAAAAGGGGACAGGCACCATTTTCAAAGAACGAAAATGGAGCCTGTCCCCTTTTTTGCCCTAGTGATCATTATTCATCTTCAGTTAACAGTATTAATTTTTCATGCATATGCAAATTCAACTGCTCCAATACTTTTTTCAGTGACTCGACATCTTTCAAGTAAAACCCGGATTCCCACCGGTCAACAAGGTAATTGATAAACTCCATGTAACCGTTAATCATGGTCAATGTATAAAGGTCTTTATAACGGTTATTTTCTTTGGGCTGACATTTTCTCTCGGGAGAATTTTGATGTGTCAGCATAAAATTGGACAGAGTTTCCTCGTCCCGGGCCCAGGTAAGAATCCCTTCATGTACTGCAATTTCCTTTCCACATACATCACAAACAAACCTGGACATTGATTATACCCTCCCCCCTGGAAAAAGACATGATAATCTCCCTATGGTATAATATATCATAACGCCGACAGGCTAACCAGAACCTAAATTCCCCATAAGCAGCTTATCATTGAATTAATGCGGGGTTTTTGCGTATCCCACCGCAATATATTATCAATATACGGTTGGAGGTAATGTATGAGGAACTGGTACATTGAAGACGCCGGGGGCGGATGCAGAGCATTCTCGGAAGTGCTGGTACTGGTCTGCGAACAACCGAGGCGCATTTATCGAAGATTTCTGCCCTTGACCTGGGATAAAAATATCACCATGGAAGAAATGGCCCTGCACAAGGTGCTGGAAATGATGGAGGAAGCCGGAGCTACCAGGGACGATTATTTTTACGTTTGTTCCGGCAATATTTTTCACGGGGTACACAGGTGGCTGACGGAAAACGGTTACCGGTGGGAAACCATCCGCATGGAAGGCCTGGCCCACGAAGTAGCCGAAAACACTTTCCAGCAGCAGATTACCGCCGCCGGGTTTCCGGCGGCTGTCAAACTGGAAGAACGTAATTACAGGGAATTTTACAAAATGGTGGACGCCTGGCTTAAAGAAGACCCCGCCCGCCGGCGGTTTGTAAAAGACATGACCGTACGCAGCAAACCGGCGCACCTGCGCTACCTGCTGAAAGCCAATGCCGGCAGTACCCGGCTCTGTTCCCGCTGCCGGAAAAAAATATTGCCTTATACCCCGGTAGTACAGTACCGTTTCCGGGAACACGGCAAAAAAAAGAGCCGCTTCTATCATCCCGAATGTTCGCCGGTCAAACCGCATAAGAACAGGTTGCAAACTGCGCATATACTGTGGAACAACAACTTTGTCCAGGGCGTCATCCTGAAAGCACGGGAGACAATGCCCTGCATGGTTTGTCGGCGGGACGTGCCAGCGGGGGTCGCAGCCGTGCATGCCCGGACGGACAAGGAATTTATATTCGGTCACCCGGAATGTTTCACACAGGTTGACGATTCTTTAAAGCGTGAGAATTGACTTGGGAGAAAATGACAGATAATCGGCGCTGGTCAGGTGAAAGTTAATGCCCCAGGCCCGGTCCGGCAGCCGGTAGCGGCAGGCCCTTGCATGCAGGTGCCCGTAAACGACCGTTTCCACGGCATACTTCTCGAATAGTTCTATAAAACCTGAATACTCGTGTTTTTCATTGGTGGGCATATAATGCATCATAACAATTTTTCTACCCGCACCGGCGCTCTGCAATGAATTTTCCATTCTAATCAGTTCCCGGCGGTATATCTTTTCATCCTGTTCCCTGAAGTAAGCGCCGTTGGGGCAAATCCAGCCCCGGGTGCCGCAGATGTTCAAACCGCCCAGCCCGACATGATCGTTTTGAATCAACTGCACGTTGGCCGGGGCCGCCGCCCTGGCCCGGGAAATACTCTGCCACCAGTAATCATGGTTGCCCTGTACGCAGATGACCCGGCCCGGCAGCAGCCCCAGAAAATCCAGATCGGTCCGGGCCTCTTCCAACCGCATGGCCCAGGAAATATCACCGGGAACCAGCACCACATCATCTTCACCGACCACCCGGCGCCAGTTTTCATAAATTCTCCGGGCATGATCGTGCCAGGACTTATCCACTTCTTCCATTGGTTTATACTGCTCATTTTTATCCCAGTTTTCCACGTTAACATTTTGTTTGAACGACAGATGCAAATCTCCGATGGCAAATATATTCAAAGCCTATCCCCCTATGGTAAACCCTGACTTGTTTATTGTTTCGACTGGCAGGATATTTATTCCTGCCAAACCAAAGCAGCTGTTTCTTCGCGTTCTCCTGTTTGTTCATTTGTGTCGAGCGGGGGTTTTTTATTAGTAACACTTTCCTTTCGGGTTGCATATGATAAACCGTGAATTAAACAAAATGTATAAACAAAGGAGGCCTGTATTTATGGGTTACGGTGGCAGCTTTTTTGATGGAAGTTTCATTTTGTTCCTCATTCTTATCCTGCTGGTATTCGGCACAGGGTTCTTTGGATACGGCGGAGTATATGAAAAGTAATTGATCAGTGGGTAAGCGCTCCATAAGGGGCGCTTTTATTTATGGTGACATTTAGCATAATTATTGAATACCAAAAATGTGATAATGAAGTATTGTGTTGATTTAATAGTAAATGTTGCAAAATTTCTCATTTAATATTCCCAAGGACGATTTATTCTAACTAGTGCCTTTAAGTATATGGATTTTGCGCACTGTAAATGGTAACATATTCAACTTTATTTGAATACTATGAACTAAAATCAAAAAGTTTTTTTAAATATCAGTGAGGATCATATCTTTATGAAAAATAAAATTAATTTTGAGCAAACCATTCAACTGAATGAGCAAGATTTATTGAAAATTATTGATAGGCAAAAACTGCCCAAGCATATTGCCATTATAATGGATGGCAACGGCAGGTGGGCGCTTAAGCGAGGACTCCCCCGCTCTGTGGGTCACCTTGCAGGTGCGGAATCTCTCAAAGGCATAGTAGAAATCTGTTATGAGTTAAAAATTGAGGTGCTGACAGTTTACGGGTTCTCCACGGAAAACTGGAAAAGACCTCAGCAAGAAATAAATTACCTGATGAATCTGATAATTGAATACTTAAATAAGGAAATTGGTGAATTGTGTAAAAAAGGAGTAAGGGTTAACTCCATAGGCACTTTGCAAGAATTGCCTCAATCAGTTCAGGATGTTATCGCTAATTCTGTTGAGCGAAGCCGTGATAATAGCGGACTAGTTTTAAACTTGGCCCTGAACTATGGAGGGCGTTTAGAAATAACAAACGCAGTTCGCGCTATTGCCGAGGCTGTTGAAGTGGGATGTTTGAAAGCCAGCCAGGTTGATATCCAGACGATAACAGACCACCTGTATACCGCCGGTCTACCCGATCCGGACCTATTGATCCGAACCGCCGGTGAGTTTAGGATCAGTAACTTTTTACTTTGGCAGTTGGCTTATAGTGAAATCTGGTTTACTAACGTACTGTGGCCGGATTTTCGACGTCAACATTTATTGAGCGCTCTGGTTGATTATCAACAGCGGGAGCGCCGCTTCGGAGGTTTACAATAAACGTCTATATCATCTCCGGGTCAGTTTTTTCTTGTAACCTGCCATCAGCAGGGCATATTAGCACGCTTCCTAAGCACTCGAATCGACTTCCGTCCCATTTGTATCAAATCTTCTTTTGCCAATTCATTCAGCACCACCGTTACAGACTCGCAGGTCGATCCAATCATCCATAGTTTCAATAAAAACAAATCCCGCGTCCCGAGAAAAAACGAAGCAATCTCTACAAACACGTTTCCACTGCCTAAGATAGCTAACGCTGTTTCCGTGGCAGCAGTATAGGGGCTTACCCTGAATACTCCCGTCTAACCCGGCTGCTACTTTATCAGGGACTTTGCCTTGTCGTACGAAATCTGGCCGGCAGCGGCATAGACCACCTCTCCCTGAGCGTCAAGGACCACCGTGGTGGGTATACCCCGGATCCCGTACGCCCCGGCCACTTCTCCCCGCCGGTCCAGGTAGACCGGTATGGAGTATCCGTTGTCGGAAAGGAATGTGGTTACATCCGCCAGAGATTCTTCCTGGGAGGTAATGTTGATAAAAATAAATTCAGCGTCATTACCGTATTCACGGTAAAGTTTATCCAACTCAGGCATTTCGGCCCGGCAGGGCGGGCACCAGGTGTTCCAGAAGTTGATAAACACAGGCTTGCCCTTCAATTCTGAAAGCGTGGTTTCCCCTTTATTTTCGCCAATGATGAAAAAGTCCGGGGGTGACATGTCCGGATCCACGGTTTTCTGTTCACCGGGAAGAGTCAGTGATACTTCCCCGGCCAGGGCGGTCCCGGCAAAATCCCCGGCGCCGGAACGGGAAAAGAAAAACCCTGCAGCAACCAAAACCATAACCACAATGACAGTGCTCAATTTTGTTTTATTCATTTTAACTCCCCCCACTTTACTTGTGCAATATACTGCCTACTTAGTAAAACACCCTGGCCAGCCGGTCCCAGATTCCGAACAGCAGCAACACTCCCATGGCAATTAACAGTCCGCCGCTGACAGCGTTAATATAAGGCATGACACCTCGCATTTTGGCAAGGGCCGGGTAAACAAAACCGGCGGCAAATGCGGCCAGCATGAACGGCAGGGCCAGCCCCATGGTGAAAAATGTTAGCAGAATAACGCCCTGGGTCATAGTTTCGAAACTGCCCGCCAGCAACAAAATAGACGCCAGAACGGGGCCTACACAAGGTGTCCAAGCTGCAGCGAAAGAAAGGCCCAACACAAATGCTCCAGGCCACCCGGAGAGTTTCCGCCCGGGCTGCCAGCTAACCTGCCGGTACAGCATCTTTACCGGCAGCAGCCCGCTGACATGCAAACCTAATATAATTATGATCACACCGGCAATTTGCGTCAACATTTCCCGGTTTTGGTTTAGCCATTGGCCCAGCCCGCTGGCCGCAGCGCCCATGCCCACGAACAGGACACCGAATCCAAGTACAAAACCGGTGCTGTTCCATACCAGCCGCCGTCGTTCCGGCATGGTGCCCTGGTCACCACCGCTACCGGCAATAAAGGAAAAATACCCCGGCAGCAACGGGAGTACACAGGGAGACAAAAACGACAGCAGGCCAAACATGAAGGCCAAGCCCGCATTCAATAATGAAAGGTTTTCCATCCGTAGTCCAACCTCGCAAACTCCTTATTATAGGTATCATATAATAAAAATTCATGCTTTACTGTCATCTATTTGTCCCCTTTCCTTATTCGGAGGTATGTCCCCATTCCTTAAAGCACGCTCTGACCAATCAGCTGGGCCAGGAGATAACCCAATCCAACCCCTGGAACACCACCCAGTAAGCCGAGAATGCCCCCTTCGCCTAAAAATTCCAGCACCAGGCTGCGGTTTTGCGCTGGTCATCACCCACAAGACTTTGTTGCGGAAAGGTCCCGGCTACCTGTTTAATTCTATCCTGGAAGATGAAATAAAGTATCAAAAAGCGCGCGTGGAGGGAGTCGAATAAGCGCGCTTTTTTATATTTTGATGTTTAAAGTTTAAAAGTTTATAAGAACAAATGCAAATGTTTGTTTTTGTTAAATTTTTAAAGTGATTAACTTAAAGAGTTCTCTTGGATTTTTGACTATAAAATCCGGGTTTTCCTTGGCAAGTAGCTCTATAGAATCATAGCCCCATGATACGGAAATAATTTTTACATTATTTTTTTTGCAAGCAACAATATCCCTGCATTCATCTCCAATATAGACAACATCTTTCCCATTAAGTTTATGTTTTCTTAAAAAAGCATTTAGCGCCTTGTCTTTGCCAAAATAGTTACTTGAAGAATAAATACTATCGAAGACATCAATATTATTTTTTCTTAAAAACTTATTAATGTTATCAATTGAATTTGAAGAAATGATACTAAGTTCAAAACCTTTTTCTTTAAGTCCCCTAATCAGTTCCTTAACACCCATAAATACTGTTAAATGACTTGTAGATTCTTGATATTTTCGTCTAAGTTCAGTTAAAATTATCGGAATCATATAAACAGGTACATGAATAGCTTTACATCTTTCCATAATAGATAAAGAACGGAAATGTTCAAATTCTTTTTCTTTTAATTTACGAAATCTATATTTTTCAGCTAACTGATTTAATAATTCCACAGCTAAGTATCTTGAATCAACAATTGTTCCGTCAAAATCAAAAACTACATGTTTTATCATAGTATCCCCTTCTTTAAGTTAAATTTTGGATTTTAAAAATGCTTTTTCTTGCAGGTTAAGCCCTATCAATGTGATTACTCCTTTAATCCTTTCCTTCTTTCTTAAATTATGTAACTTAAAGGGAAAGGGAAACCTTGCTATTAGAGATCCCCCCAACATTTTTAACGAGAATATAAGCCCCCCGTCTCTTTCACCACAGTACAAGAAAAAAGAAGCGCCGCTTAAGGAGGCGCTTCTTTGCACTTTAGACAGCCAATGCCTCATTTCTTTGGCCAGGGCAAAGGAACAATACGGGTATGGGTATGCCCGGAACGGGTATGCCCCGAAGGGGTTAAGGGGGTGGGGATTAAAAATGAAAATTTATGTTAGCAAATTTCCAGGGAAAAGAATATTGTGACATAAAAGTTAAAAACTGATTTAATGGAGGTTTAATATGCAATATACTGTCACCAGGGCAAATAACCCCGCCGCCATGCAGGCGTTTATGCAGATGCCCCGGATGGTTTACCGGGACGGCAAAATACCGCCGGCCACTGCCGGTGGCGCCAACTGGATGCGCTTTATGCCCCTGGCCAACCCGACCTTACAGCACGTCAGATTCGCCAACTTTGTGGCCCTGGAAGGCGTTCAGCCCGTGGGGCGAATAACCGCCTCGTATGACCTGCTGAACCCCCGACCTGAGGAAGGGTTTTGGGGTAGTTTCGAATGTGTCGAACGACCGGAAGTGGCCAGGCTTCTGCTGGACGCGGCTGCCGGGTGGCTGAAGAAGCAGGGTAAGACCGTCATGATCGGCCCGGCC
Source organism: Desulfoscipio geothermicus DSM 3669 (assembly GCF_900115975.1). Lineage (GTDB taxonomy): Bacteria > Bacillota > Desulfotomaculia > Desulfotomaculales > Desulfallaceae > Desulfoscipio > Desulfoscipio geothermicus. The sequence continues at coordinate 26,636 of NZ_FOYM01000027.1, read as the reverse complement.
ACTTTGAATACCAACCAACAGGTCGGCCTGTTAATTGAGGGTTTTGAGTATGAGCCACAGGAAGAGATACCATACAATCCGCCGTATTACAAAGAGCTGTTGGCTGAGTCGGGGTTGGAAAAGTTGCACGACCTGGAGTGTTTTAAATGGCGCCTGCCCGACGAGTTACCACCCAAACTGCGGGACGCCACAGCACCTCCCGGCCTGACGGTCCGCCCGGTGAATTACCGGGCAGTGAATAACGAGGCCAGGATTATCATGGAAATTAATAATAGGTCCATGTCCGGAATATGGGGTTTTATTCCCATGACCATCGAAGAAGCCAGTGGTTTTTTGCAAAGCCTGGCTGCCAGAGTTCCGCCGGATCTGTTTCTTATATTCGAGATGGGCGGCGAGCCGGCCGGCATGTTCCTCTCCATACCCATCAGGCGGCCGGGTCCGGATGGAAATGACGGGGTGATCAGGCTGGCTATCGGGGGCGTTGTACCGGAATTCCAACACAGGGGCATCCACTGGGTGGTCTTAAGGGAGTTCTATGAGCGCTGCAGGAAACTGGGTTACACCAGTGGCGAGGCCTCGCAGGTTGCCGAAAGCAATGATGTGGTAAAAAGAAAAGTTATCAAGCCCCTGTTCGGTGGCAAGGTGATCAAGTTATACCGTGTTTACAAACGGGATATTGGTTAGACATGGCGTGAACAGTATCTCGGATCAATTTAATTTAAAAGCTCCTCTGTGAGAGAGGTTCTATCATAACAGCGCAATTAAAAACTTGCGCATTTTCTTTGCACTCCAGGGAATTAATAAGAATCTCTCTGAAAAGATTAATACGATAAAATGTTAATTTTTAGAAAATCTAATTGTTTTGGTTGTAACAGATTTTCAACCAACTGAATATGTTATTATCATCAACAAACAAAAGGAGGATTTTAAATGCCTGGTACTTTTTTTGACGGCAGCTTTATTTTGTTTCTGGTTCTGATTTTGCTTGTATTCGGCATGGGATTCTTTGGTTTTGGCTTCGGTTACAGCGCTGACAAGTAAATAAAATAAACCGGGCCAGTAAGTGCAAAAGCTAGAAACCCGTTCTCATAAACCGAGACTTGGGTTTCTAGCTTTTGTTCCAAAGACATCTCATAATAAAAGAAGCAAACCCAACCTGTTTTTCTGCAGCGCTGCCGTTTTCGTCACTACCGGCGGTTGCAATCCCAGGTAAAGTAATGTGTTAATCTGTTACTTTTTCTTGGATTGACACTTATTTTTTACACCGAACGGGCATTTTTTATTAGTAACACTTTCCTTTCAAGTTGCATATGATAAACAGTAAATTATACAAAATATAAACAAAGGAGGCCTGTATTAATGGGTTACGGTGGCAGCTTTTTTGATGGGAGTTTCATTTTGTTCCTCATTCTTATCCTGCTGGTATTCGGCACAGGGTTCTTTGGATACGGTGGAGTTTATGAAAAGTAATTGATCAGTGGGTAAGCGCTCCGTGAGGGGCGCTTTTAATTTAATGATAACATTTAGTAAGATACCTGGGCAATTTTACCCAGGTATCTTATCTTGTAAATACCCTATTCGTGCAAATACCTTGTTAATTGCATAGCAGGATATACACGCCCAAAAGCTGTTATTAAATATGATCTCACTTGAGCAAATGTGAATCTATTTATCTTTTTTCTTCTTATAAGGCCCGAACCAAGGCCAATAACCGGGGCCTTTACCGGGACCTTTTCCGGGGCCATAGCCAGGATAACCGGGGCCATACCCAGGGCCGCAGCCAGGACCATAACCAGCTTTATTTTTTTTCCCGCCTTTAGGTGGAGCGTAACCGCCATAACCATATCCCATCAGAATCACTCCTTTTTTGTTACCATAATATTAGCTTAAAGGAATTTTGTTACAAGAACTTTCATTTTTTTTCTTAGTGTTTCTCCCATAACGCCGCTGTTTTATCCCTGATTAATATACAATCCCAAACTTGTGCTATTTAGATTTAAAAATCTTATAATGAATTCCCGTATATGGTAACATCTCCTACTCCGGCTGAATACTATAAATTACAAATTCAAAAAAGGAGGGATATATAGATGGGTTACGGCGGCGGAGTATCTGTACCGGGCTACACCAACTTTGACGGAAGTTTTATCCTCTTCCTGATTTTGATCCTGTTGGTGTTTGGTATGGGTTTCTTTGGATACGGCGGTGTTTGTAGTAAGTAACAAAAAAATTACACCCTTGTTAAAAAAATTAACAATTCCTAAATACTTTTTATTGCCTACCATCCAATAAGGTTAGGTTCATGTTAAATAAGGAGGGATTAAAATGCCTGGAACCTTTTTTGACGGAAGCTTCATCCTTTTCCTGATTCTGATCCTGTTGGTGTTTGGCATTGGTTTCTTTGGCTATGGCGGCGCTTACAGTGCGGAAAAATAGCTAAAGTTAACGCAAATGTCTATGCGATAGAAACCCATCCTGGTTTCAGGCTGGGTTTCTATCTTTTTATTAAGGTTATGTTGCTTTAATTAATTTATTGTACAGGTCTGCAACTTTCAGTGTAACCGGACCGGGTACCCCCGTGCCCACTGGTAAACCGTTCAGTTCAGTGACAGGCATTACACCCATCAGAGAATTGGTAACAAAGCATTCACCGGCGCAGGCCAGTTCATCACGGGTTATGTTTTTTTCTTGGCAGCACAGACCTGTTTGGGAGGAATAATCAATAACCAGGCGGCGAATAATGCCGGGTAACAAACCCGCCTCCACCGGCGGCGTCCATATCTCGCCGTTAATAACAATAAAAATATTACTGGCCGTACCTTCCGCCACCCGTCCCCGTGTATTTAAAAAAATTCCCTCGTCACAGCCCATGCTCCTTGCTTTACGTCGCCCCAACAAGTTTTCCAGGTAGTTTGCCGTTTTATGCCTGACCAGCGGGGATTTTTCATTCCGGGGGAAGTCAAGCTCCAGTACAGCAATCCCCTTTTCATATTGCTGTGGCCGGTATGGCACCCCTTCCCGCACTGCCAGCACCACCGAACCGGCATTGCCGTTATCCGGCCCCGCCGTAGCAGTCAAACGCAACACGCCGCTGCCAACCCCTGAGCACCGTAACGCGTCACGGCAAATTGCCGCCAGCCCGTCACCGGTTACCGGCAGTACGATACCCAGGTCGGCGGCTGATAAAAGCAGCCTTTCCACATGGGCTTGTAAAAATACCGGTTTGCCTTCTCTGACGAGCATTGTCTCAAAAAGGCTGTAGCCATATAGAAACCCCCTGTCCAGGGCATTGATTTGTAACCGTTCAGGTGAAACAGGTTCACCGTTAAGCATATAATATGTTCGCAAAACCAGCCCCCCTTTGGCTAAAAACCAAATTCGCTTTTTTCCAACCCCAACGCCCTGGCCAGCGCCCTGGCCTTGTCCAGGGTCTCCACGTACTCCTTGTGCGGGTCCGAATCGGCGGTAATGCCGCCACCCACCTGGAAATACATATTCCCCCCGGCGGCCAGAATGGTACGAATAACTATGTTGAGATCCACCCGCCCGTCAAAACCGATATAGCCGATTGAACCTGTATAAACCCCGCGACGCACCGGTTCCATTTCCTCAATGATTTCCATGGCTCTTATTTTCGGCGCCCCGGTTATGGACCCTCCGGGAAAAGAAGCGGCCAGCAGGTCGGTAATATCCTTGCCCGGCAGCAAACGCCCCTCCACCGTGGATACCAGGTGAAATACAGTGGCGTATTTCTCCAGGCGAAAAAGTTCCGGCACTTTCACCGAACCTATTTCGCAAACCCGGCCTAAATCGTTGCGTTCCAAATCGACAATCATCATCAGTTCGGCCCGGTCTTTTTCGCTTTCCCACAATTCCCGGCGCAAGCGATCGTCTTCTTCGGGTGTCCGACCCCGGGGCCTGGTACCTTTGATGGGACATGTTTCCACCCTGTCCCCTACCACCTTTAAAAAGCGCTCGGGTGATGCGGACAGTATTTCCATGCCGTCACAGGACAAAAAAGCAGCAAACGGGGCGGGATTAATGGTTCGCAACTTTTTGTATAATTCCCAAGCTTTAACACGTTGCGGCACGGAAAACCGCTGCGTCAGGTTGACCTGGAAAATATCACCGGCGGCAATATATTCAATGGCCCGTTTTACCATGTTCCGGTATTCTTCTGGCGTAAAATTGGACGTCAAGGGCGGAGAACCTTCAAGCCATCTAATATTTTTTCGCTCGGAACGGGGCGAATCTTGGCGCAATAATTCTTCCACTTCCCGCAAACGCCGGTTGGCCCGCTCCAGTGCAGCATCTCCCCGCTCAGGCAGCCCGGTGGATATAACAGTTGCTTCGTTCGTTCTGACATCCACGGCCACCACGGTGTCGTAGAAACCCAGCCAAATGTCGGGCGTACCGAGATCATCAAGGGCCTGTTCCGGAATTTTTTCAAAAAGTCTCCCCAAATCATAGCTGAAGTACCCCACCGCCCCGCCGTTAAATGGGAAAAGGCCGTTTTCGGGCGGCATGGCGTACCGGGCCAGCAATTTTTTCAACTCGGCCATCGGCGAACCGCTGAAGGTTGTCGACCTGCCACCCTCCCACAGTGTAATTTGCCGTCCTTTGCTGCTCATAACCAGAAAAGGGTCCGCACCGGCAAACGAATGGTGGCCCAGGTCGTTAACCAGCATACCGGTATCCAGCAAAAAGGGATAAGGTAAATTTTTTAAACGCTCGAATATTTCCGGTGCGCTTTCCCGGGCAGCCGGTTTTCGGTACAGGGGCAATTTAACCGGCATTCCTCATCCCCCTTTGAATGATTTGCAAATAATTGGTCAGCATTTTTTTGCCGTGGACGGTCAGAATTGATTCGGGATGAAATTGCACTCCCTCCACCGCCAGGTGCCGGTGCCGCACCCCCATGATTTCCCCCCGGGCAGTACGGGCGGTTACCTCAAGACAACCGGGCAGGGCTTCCTGTTCCAGGATCAGCGAATGATAACGCGCCACCTGCAGGGGGTTGGGCAGGCCTGTGTAAATACTTTTTCCGTCATGAAAAATCCGTGATGTTTTACCGTGCATCAACCTTTTGGCCCGTACCACTTTACCGCCGAAAGCCTGGCCGATGGTTTGATGCCCCAGGCATACCCCGAAAATGGGAAACACTCCTGCCAAGCGCCTGACTGCCTCCAACGATATGCCGGCTTCGTCCGGGGTGCACGGCCCCGGAGAAAGGACAATGCATTCCGGTTCCATTTCCGTTATTTCCGTCACCGTTATTCTGTCGTTGCGATGGACAACCACTTCCCTGCCCAGTTCGGACAGGTACTGGTAAAGGTTGAAGACAAATGAATCATAATTGTCAATCAGTAAAATCACATGTCTCACCCTCTTTAAGTAAGTGTTCGAAAAGGAGCACGATAGACACGAGAAGTTCAAGGCGGCGAAGGCTTTGAGGAGCGGAGCGTATATATAATACGTGAGCACCGCAAAAGCCGAGCCAACGCAGTTGGGAATGCGCGCATTATTCAGTTCCCTTAGCGCGCGCATTCCCATACTTTGATCCTTAGCGCTTGCCATAAATATGGCAAGGGTTTTAATCAAAGTGAAATTCGAAGTGGATCTCGCGCGGACTTTTCGAACATCCTCTATAATAAAATAAAAAAAACCAGCACAAAAAAGCTGGTTCTCACCCCAAATCTCCGAGTCGTCTGTTCTCAACTCACCTGGACTTGCTTAGCTCCGCTTTACTTTTAATTGTCAGGGAACATGTTAATATATATTCCACCGGTTGTCAATATTCTTTTTTTTCATTAATATATAATTCCTCAAACAATTTATTAATTATAACGCGATCAGTTGGAAAAGCAAGCGGTGGGATATTATCCAGGTTAAAATAGCCCGCTTCCGCCAGGTCATCCCCGGCGAGCAGTTCCCCGCCGGTTACCCGGGCCAGGAACCAGATGCCCACAGTATGACACTCCGGGTCGTGGAAGTTGGATTGCACCGTGTAAACCCGCACAACTTCTATATCCAGATTGGTTTCCTCCTTGAACTCCCGCCTGACTGCATGATACACATCCTCATCGTATTCCACGAAACCGCAGGGTATACACCACAACCCGGCGTAATTGCCGTTTTTTCTGCGGCCCAGCAGGATTTGTTTTTTATCGTTTAATACAATGGCTGCCACACCGGCCACCGGGTTCTCAAAAAAAATATAAGTACAGGAAGCACAAGTCAACCGGGGTTGTCCGTGATTATCACAATAGTAAAGTTTCCCCCCGCATTTGGGACAAAAGAAAAATCGCTGTTTTCTGTTATGCGCCAAATTACAGCACCTCCGTCGCTGCCTGAACAGCATATCTTTTACGGGCGGCGGCCCGATCCACCGGTGAATCTAAGCGCCGGCGCGTGCTGTATAACGGCGGGGCGCCACCACCAGCACCATTACCAGCGCCAGCACCAGGGCCATAACGATTGTCCCGCCCGGCGGCAAATCCAGGTAAAAAGACAACAACAGACCGGCCAGCACGGCCATTTCTCCGGTAGCCACGGCAACCAGCAAAGTACCCTTAAAGCTCCGCGCCAGTTGCATGGCCACGGCCACGGGCAAAATCATCAGGGAAGAGACCAGCAATATCCCAACGATACGCATGGCCACGGCAATGGTCAGAGCGGTCAGCACCGTAAACCCGGTGTTGATCAGCTTGACCGGCAGGCCGCTTACCCTGGCGGATACCTCGTCAAAGGTAATACAAAACAATTCCTTTATAAACAACAGCGTCAATAGCAATAACGGTATACCGATGGCTGCCATTACCCAAACATCTTCCACGGTGATCAGCACCAGGCTGCCGAACAGGTAACTCATAAACCCGCCACCCAGGCCGTTGCCCAGGCTGATCAGTATCGCCGCCAGGGCCACTCCGGCCGATAAGATAATGGCAATGGACAATTCAGCGTAATGCCTGTACTTTTCCCGCAAGCCTTCGATCAGCAGCGAGCCTCCCAGGGCAAAGGCCGCTGCCGCCAGCACGGGCTGGGTGCCCAACAAAAGCCCCGCCGCCACCCCGGACAGACAGACATGGGACAGCGCATCGGCGATCATGGACATGCGCCGCAGGGTAATAAACAGCCCGACGACAGGGCAGATTATGCCCACCAGCAGCCCGCCGCCCAGTGCCCGCAGCATAAAATCGTAGTGAAATATTTCCAAATGCAACTTACCCCCCAACCAGGCCGTCGCGCAGCCCCAGGCTCAACTTTTCCCGCCGGCCGGCCATGCAGTCCTCCCACCGGACCTCGTTGGCGTACCCCCGGCAGTTACACGAACAGATCTTACGGTCCAGGCACACCCGCTTGCTGGCCAGTGAAGCCAGCCATTCCGGCTCGTGGGAAACCAGCAGCATGGTAACGCCGTCATTGCGCAGTTCCGCCAGCAGCCGGGTTAACCTGGCCAGGTTAGCGGCATCCACGCCGGTGGTGGGTTCATCCATAATCAAAACCCGGGGCCGTACCGCCAGGGCCCGGGCGATCATCACCCTTTGCTGCTGTCCCCCGGACAAATCGCAAACGGGGGTATTCCTGTATTCCAGTATATGGACCCGCTCCAGGGCCTCTTCGGCGCAGCGCTTATCCTCGCGGTTAAAAAAACGAAAAATTCCGCGCAGCCCGGCCCGGCCCGACAAAACCACCTCGAATACCGTGGCCGGGTAACTGCTGTTAAACAAAGTGGCTTTTTGGGCCACAAAACCAATACGGTGCCACTCCCTGAATTTTTCCACGGGCACACCGAAAAGCTTGACGGAACCGGCCTGGGGACGCATTAAACCCATAATTAGATGCACAAGGGTGCTTTTCCCCGCCCCGTTGGGACCGGTAACTCCCACCACGTCGCCCTCGCTCACATGCAGTGAGATACCATCCAGTACGGGGTGACAGCCATAGGTAAAATGCACGTCATTAATATCAATGATCATTAGTCTGCACCCCCAGGGCCACAGCTAAATTTTGCAAATTGGCTTCCATTATGGAAATGTAATCCTTGCCGGCCTGTTTTTCTTCGGGCGTAATACCGCCCAGCGGGTTCAGCACCAGCGTTTGGGCTCCCACTTCCCGGGCGATCACTTCGGAAACCCGCGGGCTGACCAGGGTTTCAAAGAAAATATACCTTACACCGGTGGTACGTGCCACGTTGATTATTTCCTTCATACGGGCCGGGCCGGGCTCGACCGCCGGAGAAATTCCCCGGATGGGCACCTGCTCCAGGCCATACCGTTTGGCCAGGTAACCGAAGGCGGCATGGGATACGATAAACTTGCGCTGCGGGGCGCCGGCCAGAGTTTGGGAGAACTTTTCGTGCAGCTCACTCAGCCGGGCCTGGTAACGCCGGGCATTGTCCCGGTAGTAATCCGCGTTACCCGGGTCAGCCTGCTGCAAACCCTGCAGTATATTATCCACCATAACCCGGGCATGCACCGGGTCCAGCCAGATATGCGGGTCCACGACCTGGCTGTGCAGGTGCCGGTCATCGTTTTCATGCATGTGCACATCAATGTCAGCTTCGCCGTTTACGGTGAGCAGGTCAATTCCCCTGCTGCTGTCAATCACCACCGGGCCGCCTTCCGGCAGGTTGCGCAGCGTTTTTTCCACCCAGCTTTCAAGCCCGGCGCCGTTGTAAACAAATACGTCGGCCTGCTGTAAATTAACCATGTCCCCGGGGGACGGTTCCCAATCATGGGGCTCGACCCCGTCGGGGACCAGTTGAACCACCCGGGCCCGGTCGCCGCAGATATTTGCGGCAAAATCATACAGCGGGTATATGGTTGTACAGACCAGCACTTCAGATGCTCCGGGCGCTTTGCCGTCCCGTTTGTCAACGCCGCCGGAACAACCTGAGATTAGAAAACTGATTAATATAATATTTAACAATAATATTATTTTATTTATTTCTTTCCGCAACCGGTTGCCCCTCCTTTTGAACACACTCCGAGCAATACCCGAAGATCTCAAAGTTGTGCTTTTTGATGGAGAAATTTTTGTCCTTTATCTCCCGGTGGTCGATATAATCCAAAGGACAAAAATCCATTTCCTCGGAACAACCACATTTCAGACAAATCAGGTGGTGCCGGTGCCCGTCACTTTCTTTTATTCTATACCTGCCCTTGCCGTCGCCGAAATCGCTTTTGGTCAGTATGTTCAGCCGTTCCAGTATTCCGACGTTCCGGTATACGGTGTCCAGGCTCAGGTTCGGGTAGCGGTCCGCTATTTTACCATAAATATCTTCCACCGTCATATGCCTGTTCTCCCTCATCAGCAAGCTGACTATCTCCTGCCGCTGGGGAGTTATTTTATACCCGCAATCTTTTAACTTGGCCAAAATCTCCTGCAGCTTCAAAAAAGGACCCCTCCTAAAAAGGAATCATTCTTATTTAACAACAAAATACTGCATTTTCTTTTGCAAGTCAAGCAGTTTTCCGATCCGTTTAAGTAATAATATTTCTTACAATCCCTGTTTAGAAGCCGGGGAACTATTTTGTGCAAAGTTTTAAATTTTAATATAGGCTAAACAGGCCGGTTCAGGCCCTCAAAACCGAATTTATGTTCACCCTGCCCGCAGGCCCCTGCCCGAGTCGAATAAACCCGATAAAAAAAAGCCCCCCTGGGTTTTAACATCAGGGGTTCTTTTAAATGAGCTACCGCAATACTTTACCAATTGAATAATTTTTCAAACTCCTTGAACTTCTCGTAAGTCATCAAAGGCCTTTCCCGGGTGTGTGCCATAACCAACTCAAAGGTATTTCTGCTAATAGGAATAATTTCGCGAATCATGTTCAGATTTACAATGAAACCGCTATGACTTCTATAGAACTGATATTTTTCCAGCCGCTCTTCCAGAGCAGTAAGGGATTCGTTGGTGTTTATTTTGCCTCCGGCAAAATAAACTGCGGCCTTGCGCCCTTCTTTTGTAATAAATACTATTTCCTCCTTCACTTATAATACTTTTAATAACTAAATTCTATTATTCATTATGTAAAAACAAGCGATAATTTGCATAAATTAGACATGCTCTTGCTGCTTGTAGGCAAAAAGTATAGACATAAATATCGCTTTCTGTTAATTTTAGGCTTGTATAATATTAATGCGCTTACTATAAGAAAGGCGGGTGATTATAATGGACCCATCGGTTAAGATATAGAAACCAAAAAATTAAGCTATAATGGAGCCATGGAAAAGAGAAAACATTTAAACCGGAAGAAAAAGCGAAAGTCGTATTGGAAATGCTAAGTGGGGTAAAGAAGATCTCAGAAGTTGCTTCCGAATATAAAGTCCATCCCGCCCAGCTACATCGCTGGAAAGCAGAAGCCATTGAGAACCTGCATTCCCTGTTCACTAGTGGCGCAAATGAAATAGAGAAGATAAGAAAGCAGTATTATGCTGAGAAGAAGGAACTTACTAAGCAAATCGACCAGTTGACCCTAGAGGTCAATTGGTTGAAAAAAAAATCTGCTGAACTCAACCATCGCCGCAGAAAGACATTAAGCACGTACACACCGATTCAACTAAAAATTAGTACCGAATGTTGGTTGAATGCGCTAATGGGTGGAAGATGGGCCATGATTGACTACAACACAGATACTCAAGAACTTGCCAATGCATCAACAGTTAACCTTGATGACGTATCTTATAATTCAAGTTATGAATAGGCCCCCTATATTATTTTTTTACTGTATAACAAGGAGAATGTTAAAATTAATAAGAAAAATTTTTAATTATATACATATTATCTGGTTACTGATTATTATTAGTTCTCTTGTTTTTTCACCTGAAACATTATTAATTTCTATAAGCTATTTATTAGCTCCGGATTAATTTCTATAAGCTATTTATTAGCTCCGGTTTTAATAATTTTCTCTAGCGTAGCACCAAATATAGAAATATTTACAACAAACGCAGGTGCGAGTTGGTGGCAAATATTTCTTATTTTTTTAATCTTAATAAGTTCTCTGCTGCTTTTATATAAAATAATATCTAGGATGATAAAAGGTGCATAATAAAGTTGCTAAATTGTTAATTGCAGCTTTAATCTTTACTCTATTAATTAGTTTGTGTTACTGAAGAAGTTCTTGGTTGTTTACGCTCCCGATACCAATCAAATTATGAGATCAGTTGAATATTTTTGGAATGTTCATGTATAAATTTGCAACTTTTTCTAAAAGGAGTTGATGCATTATGATTAAAAAGAAAATAATAGTTGGGTTAGTTTGCATAATAGCAGTTTTGGGACTTTCTATTGCTGTTTATGCATCCCAATTTTATCCATCTCAAGGTGTTAATAAATCCAATTACAGTGAAATTGTCGCTAAAGTTGGCGATAAACAAATTACTGGAAAACAATTAACTGGTCAAGTTCAGCTGGAAAAAAATAAATGGGAAAGAATCGGCTACCCTCAAAGTGAATCATTTTATGAAAAGGCAGCCTTAAGGCAACTAATCTTAAACGCTCAGCTTGAAAATATAGCAAAGCAAAAAGGAATTAATGTTACTGAAAAGGAAGTATCTGATTATCTGGGCAATATAATAAATAAAATGAGCTCATTAAGTGATAATGATCCCAATAAAATAGAATTTATTAATGATATGAGAGCAAGTGGTTTTGAAACCACCCAAGAGTATTCTAAATCTCCCGAGGTTAAGGTAGCTACTAAAGATATTCTAACAAGAGCTAAAGTTAAAAAAGTATTACTTAGTAAAGTGCCATTACCTTCGGACGAAGAAGTTAACAACTATATTAAGAAAAATAAAATAAATATAAATAATCCAGAGGAAAAATTACAAATAAAATATGAATTGCATCAAAAAAATCGCTTAGAAGAATGGAATAACTTTACCAATGAGTTAATTAATACTGGTAACTACGAAATATTTGCAGATATTGACATTAAGGAACTTAAATATCCTGAGGTCGAGCCAAATCAACATCAATCATATAAAGCAAACATTAAACAATAGGGTATTATGCGCCCAATTGTAGCGTCGCCGTTTTTGCCTGAATAGCACATGCTTTTCGGAGCGGCGGCCCCGCTCATAAAAATAACCCCTACCGTTACTTGTAGGGGTTATTTTAATTTATTGTCATGTTTTTGCATTTTTCTTTGTTGAACCGGGTCAATCCGGGGCAACTCCCCGCCCAGGAATATATGCATTTACTGCATTTTTCACAAAGCACAATTCTTTTTGCAGATGCCATGCCGTCCACCTCCTCTTAGAAACATTTTACCCTATAACATGGCATAATTAATTAACATAATTTAAAAACTGTGTTACGTTTTTGTTAAATCTTAACTACCGGATCATCATGTTTGGCAGTGTAAGCACAATCTGAGGAAAAGCGGTAATCAACGCTACAACAAGGAACATTATCACAAAAGATGGAAGCGCGTACCGGGCAATCCTGAAAATGTTTTCTTCAACCAGCCCGTTAATTACAAATAGGTTAAACCCCACCGGAGGTGTAATCTGGGAAACCTCGATCATAATTACCAGGTAAATACCGAACCACAGCGGGTCGAAGCCGGCCGCCGTAATCAACGGCAGAGCAAGGGGAAGGCTCATGACGATCATGGAAAAGCCGTCCAACATGCAACCCAGTATTATATACATGATGGAAAGAATCATGATTAATTGATACTTGGACAGACCCAGCTCACCTATGAACGTGGTTAGCTTGGCCGGAATTCCCAGGTAGCCAACCGCCACGGACAAAAATGAAGCCCCGCACACAATCAGCATGATCATGCAGCTTGTCTTTATCGCCCCCAGGACCGCCTCCCAGAAAACCTTCCTGTCCATGCTGCGGGATATCCACGCAAAAAACAGGGCGCCAAGCACGCCGACCGCGGCCGCTTCGGTGGGAGTGGCCCACCCGGTATAGATGCTTCCCAGCACCAGCACAATCAGGATTATTACCGGGAGCAGCAGCGGAAGCGTCTTCATGCGGTCACTCCACGTGTAATTGTCCTCCCCTCGCGGCGCAAGTTCCGGTTTGAAAACACACCGCATGGCAGCGTAAAGGCTGAAGGATGCAGCGAGGATGACCCCGGGGACGATGCCGGCAATGAACAGTTTGCCGATACTGACCCCCGACATGATGCCGTACACCAGCATCACTATGCTGGGAGGGATCAGAAAACCCAGTGAGCCGGCCCCGGCCAGGGAACCCAGGCAAAGCGACTTGTTGTAGTTGCGCTTTAGCAGTTCGGGCAGCGTGATCTTCCCCACAGTGGCCGTGGTGGCCGCGGAAGAGCCGCTGACAGCCGCAAACAGGGCGCTGGCCACTATGTTTACGTGGACCAGGCGGCCGGGCAGGTTGTTTACCCATGGGGACAGGCCTTTAAACAGGTTTTCGGATATCTTGCTCCGAAAAAGAATTTCCCCCATGAAGATGAACAGCGGAAGGGCCATCATGGTGGAACCGCTGGTGCTGTTCCACAGGATGTTCGATAAAATCGTGAGAGGAGGGCTGCCGGTAAAAAGAGTAAACCCCGCAATTCCCACCAGGAACAGGGTTATGCCCACCCATATGCTGCTTCCCAGCAAAAGTATCAGCAGGCCCAGCAAGGTAAATGAAATGATAAATAAGCTCAAAATAAGTCCCCCTAACAAGATGCGTTTACGGTATAGCCTAACGACCCAGGGCGCCGGACTCAACTTCCTCCTCCCCAACCACCCCGGTGCGGAGCCGGAGTAATGAACGACCAAGCTCGGCTGCGAATTGAAGAGTCAACACAAAAGCGCCAAAGGGCATAAAAAATTGAGGGATGGCAAGATAAGTTTCTGAAATCTGCATCGAACGGCTCTGTGAAACCACCGAGTCCCAAAAGAATTGAAAGGTAGTCATGGTAATGAGGGCGCTTAACGCCAGACCCACGGCAAAAGCGTAGATGTCAAGGGCAACCCGGGCCCTTCCCTTCAGCACCGTGTGCAGGAAAATCATGCGAATGTGGCCTTTTTCTTTGAGCGTATAGGCCAGGGCCAGGAAAGTTATGGCTACCATGATGTAACCGGTGTATTCTTCAGTGATATAAAGCGTCATGCTGAAAAGGGTACGTATCACGATTTCGACCAGTATCAGCGCCAGACCGACGAGCATCATCAATCCCGCAACCATACCGCAGGCATGGGAAAGACGGTCGCAAAGACGGACTAATAGTTCCATTTCTTACCCCCCTTTCAGTAAAAATGTAAATGGAGAGGAGTAACCGTACCATTATTCTCTTTCGGTTACTCCTCCATATTAAACAACCAACCGTATGGTTAATTAGTCTTCTTACTGGCGGCCAACCTGTTTCAGGAATTCAGAAACAATTTCCTTGGCCTCCGGCGGTGCTTGTTTCAGCCATTCTTCCCGGATATCTTTTGTAATGGATGACAGTTCGTTCAGGAATTCCTGGCTGGGCTGAACGGTTTCAATGCCGTTTTCGTTGCATTCAGCTTCTTTTTGCTTGTCCAACTCAGCTACCTTGGCCCACATTTCTTCTTCCATTTCTTTACCTGCTGCAATCAGAGCCTCCCGGGTCTCTTCGTCAAGTTTATTGAATTCATCCAGGTTGACCGTTACCAGGTCGGTGGCCATGGTGACGTTGATGGGCGCGTAATACTTCAGAACCTCCCAAAACTTGGCATCAACCGCCGTCGGGGTGGATGTCAACACCGAGTCGATAACTCCGGTGGCCAGCGAGGAATACACTTCGCTGAAAGGCAGCGGGTATGGTGTACCGCCCACAGCCTCCATTACCAGGGCACCGTTTTTATCGTAGGTACGTGTCTTCAGGCCCCGCATGTCTTCCACGGATTCGATCTTTTCTTTTGACCAAATACCTGCGGCAGGCCACGGGGAAATGTACAGTATTTTCTGGTTCCACTTTTCTTCCGCAACCTTGTCAAAGTATGGACGGGCTATTTCGTTAAGTATTTTTCCTTCTTCGAAATTCTGAATCAGGAACGGGAGAGTGACAACGCCGAAAACAGGTTCATCTCCCGCCACTCCGCTGGTGAGTATGTCGGATACGGGAACCAGCCCGTCGCGGACCACCTTGAGAAGCTCGGGACCCTTGAAGCCGAGAGCTCCACCGGTTTGAACAGTGATTTCAACCTGACCGTTTGTTGCTTCCTTGACTTTATTCGCGAATTCCTGCAGGCCGGCGCTCTGGTGATTTTCCGGCGGCCAAACGGAATTGGCCGTCCAGTTCACGGGCTCGGCCGATTTGGCATCATCCGCCGGTGCACCGCCCCCGCCGCATCCCGCCAGTAAAGAAAGAATGAAGAGCGATACAACAATGGTTACGATACTGGATTTTTTAAATAAGTTCATAAAGACCTCCCCAAATTAATAATTTTAGCTGCTCACGCCAAAAGGGCGGCTATCCCTGATCTGTACAGCCGGATCAACCCCCTTTACCAACCATTCATACCTTACTCCGGCCGGGTGCCATTTGCACCGTTAAACTTTGCGGCCAGAATTCTGATATTGTTTTCGTATTGCCTGTATATTTTATGAGCCTGCTCAAGAGTAACCTTGGTAAAACGAAGGGAATCTCCGGGCTTGGCCTGGGCAATTTTCCACAGGTCCGGGGTTATAACCGTGGCTATCTTGGCATATCCCCCCGTTGTTTGCCTGTCCGCCAACATAATGATGGGTTTACCGTTCCCGGGCACCTGTATCGAACCCATTGCAATACCGTCAGAGATAATATCGGCACCATTTTTGTGCCGGATAGCCGGTCCGTCCAGGCGGCATCCCATTCTGTCGGATTCCGGCGCAACCTTGTACTCGCTATCCAGAAAGGTCATGATTCCCTCCTGCGTAAAGGCATCATGCTGCGGGCCCAATATCACCCGCACCACCTGGGAATTCGCCGGTTTGTAACGGTATGCCGGCGGTGCCTCCCTGACCGTAAGATTTATGTTGTTAACTTGTATTTCATTTTCCAGTTCATCGCCCTCGCGCAGCGCCCGACCGTCCATGCCGCCGATACTGCCGCGCAGGTAAGTTGACTTGCTGCCCATGATCTCGGGAATTTTGAACCCTCCCGCCACCGCCAGGTATGCCCGGCATCCGCTGCGCAAACCCGTAAATTGCAATATGTCGCCTTTCCTGACCCGGAATGACCTCCAGAGCGCGCAATCCAGGTCATTCAACCTGGCTCCAAGGTCCGCCCCGGTAATTGCAACCAGCCCGGGGGCCAGAAACTCGATTTCCGGCCCGAAAAGAGTGATTTCCAGGGCGCCTTCATTTTCATGATTGCCCACCAGTATATTTCCGACCCGCAGGGCGTATTCATCCATTGCTCCCGCCACTGGTACGCCCCATTTTTGATAGTGAAAACGGCCCCGGTCCTGGATGGTCGTAAGGAGCCCCGGTTTAATGATTCTTAATAAGGCCAATCCTTACCCCACCCCCCCAATGTAGTCCTCCACCTTTACCGGGTATTCGCCTTTTTCAACAGCCCGGGCAATTCGCCGGTATTCACCGGGCGTGACCTCGAAAAAACGAATGTAATCACCGGCGTTAAACAGTACCGGCCTTTTGTTAAAGGGTTGAAAGAGTTTTATGGGCGTGCAGCCGATAATCCTCCAGCCTCCAGGGCTTTCCACGGGATATATTCCGGTCTGCCGGCCGGCAATTCCCACCGAACCCGCGGGAATACTGGTTCGGGGAGTATCCAGGCGTGGTGCGGCTATTTTATCGTCCATCCCGCCAAGGTAAGGGAAACCGGGCGTAAAGCCAAGCATGTAAATCAAGTACTTCGTGGTGGTATGAATTTCGACCACCTCTTCCTCCGTCAGGCCGGTATACCGGCAGACAAAGGGGAGGTCCGGCCCGAATTCGCCTCCGTAAACAACGGGTATATGGTATATTCTTGGTTGCGGAAGTTTCATCGAGGCAAGACTGCCCTCCAGTTCCCTTAGCCGGGTGACCAGCGATTCAAATTTCCATACCATGGGATCATAAATTACCAGTATGGAGCGATATGTGGGAATATATTCCGCCAAGCCCGGGATACCTGTGCAATCAAGAGCAAATGCAAAACTTCTTACTTTATTGTTTAACTCAGGGGATATATCGTTGCCGAATTCGACAACCAGTCCCTGATCGCCGGCTGGCAGGTACTTAGCCCGTTCATACATTTGATACCCTCCGCACACCGGTTGAAAATTTTATTTAATGAAATCACCCATCGGAATAACTTTAATTCCCGCTTCTTCCAGTGCCCGGCGCAGGTTAATCATGTGTTCCACTGCTCCGGGGGTGTCGCCGTGCACGCATATGGAATCTGCTTGAACCGAAAAAGCAGTGCCATCAATTGCCTTGATCCGGCCGGTGGTGATTATTTCAACCATCCTTTGCGCCGCTTCAGCGGAATCTTTAATCACGCTTTGGGGGTGACTCCTGGATACCAGAGTTCCGTCGCTGTTATAATTGCGATCGGCAAATACTTCCCTGGCGTACCTCAGGCCGACTTCCCGGGCGGCGCTTTCCATTTCCGAACCGGCAAGAACCATGAAAATCAAGTCCCTGTCCAGCTCATATATAGCTTCCGCTATGGCCCTGGCAATTTTCTTGTCGACGGACGCGGCGTTGTACAAAGCACCGTGGGGTTTGACGTGCTGCAGTTTGGCTCCCCGGACCCGGGCAAATGCCTGCAGCGCGCCGGCCTGGTAAATAATATAGTTTTTAATTTCTGCCGGCGTCACTTCCATTTTACGCCGTCCGAAGCCCATCAAATCGGGATATGAAGGGTGAGCCCCCACGCCCACGCCATGTGTCACGGCCAGGTCCACCGTGTGCGCCATCACCCGGGGGTCCCCGGCGTGAAAGCCGCAGGCTATGTTGGCCGAAGATATGTATTTCACCGCCTCTTCGTCCAGGCCAATTTTATAAGCACCGAAGCTTTCCCCCATGTCGCAGTTCATGTCTACCCTGTTTATAGTATCACCTCCCTTGCTGCCCAGTGAATCAAAAATATTTTACAAAGCAAATTTAATGCCTGCGAGGGTATGTACTCCCCGGGTGCCGGCGTTAACAGCCCAATGCAAACAGGTTTTCTTAAGTCATTTTTTTTATCATGTTGTCTTCAACCCCGACCGGCATGAGCGCTTTTACCCTGAAAAGCCCCCAAAGCACCCTTCAAGTGAGCGCTTTCGCACAATTTGATGTGCCATTTTGCACAGTGATCAGTCCCGCGGCTTTTTAAAATACTTCTCAATTCTGCGCTGCAGGGCAAACCGGCTTATACCCAGCATTTCGGCGGCCCTGGTAATATTCCACCGGGTTTCCCGCAAAGCTTTTTCCAGGTAGGTTCGTTCAATGGACTGCAACTCTTTTTCCAGGGAAAACCCGTCGTTATTGAGTTTTTCCGGTTCCACCGCAGGCGTGTTAATACCCGTGTTTTTTTCCGCGGCTGCCCCCACCGGGACGGATTCTTCATTTATCCCGTGACCGGTGGAAACCGCGGAAACGCCAACCACTTCCAACCCCTTGGATGAAGACGGCTCCGCGCCGCCCAAACGGGTAGCGGCGTTGCGCAACGACTCGGGCAGTTCGCCCGGAGATACCCACTTAACATCGTGCAGTATCAGTATTCTCTCAATCACGTTTTTCAGTTCGCGTACGTTACCCGGCCAGGTGTATCTTTTAAGGATATTTTCGGTTTCCACCGAGAAACCGGTAAAGTTTTTGCCCATCTGTTTGTTGAATTGCCGTAAAAAGTGGTAGGCGATAAGCACCACATCGTCTTCCCTTTCCCTTAACGGAGGGAGGTTGATGGGAAATACATTCAGGCGATAGTACAGGTCCTTCCTGAAGTTACCCCGGTTGATCTCCGTCCCCAAGTCCTGGTTGGTGGCGGTGATTATCCGCACGTCCACGTGAATATCCTCAAGGCCGCCTATCCTTTTAAATTTTTTATCCTCCAGGAAACGCAGCAGCTTGCACTGCAGGTCCGTGGCCAGCTCGCCTATTTCATCCAGGAACAGGGTGCCTCCGTTGGCCATTTCCAAAAGGCCTTTTTTGGTGCTGGACGCTCCCGTGAAAGCACTCTTTTCAAAGCCGAACAGTTCACTTTCCAACAAATCGCGGGGTATGGCCGCGCAATTAATATCGAGGAACGGCTTGTTTTTCCGCTTACTGTAATAATGCACCGCCTTGGCCACCAGCTCTTTGCCCGTCCCGGTTTCACCCTGGATAAAAACAGTTGTGTTATCATGTTGGGAAACCATCGATATTTTATTGATTACCTCCCTGATTGCCGGGCTTTCACCGATAATGCTGATGCTTTCCAGAGCTTCGCGCTTCTCGTAAAATGAAGTTGCCTGCCCGGACAATCTCCTGGTAGCAAAGGCTTTATCCAGGCACGCCTTGACCTCGTCAAGGTCGAAAGGCTTGTTCAGATAGTCATAAGCCCCTTCTTTGATGGCCTCGACGGTACTTTTTGTATCGCCGTAAGCTGTCATGAGGATAACCACTATGTCCGGAAACTTTATTTTAATTTCCTTTAACAATTCAATGCCGTTTTTATACGGCAACCGGATATCCAGCAGGACCAGTTCATGGTTTTTCAGTGCAATTTGTTCCAGAACGCCTTCGCCGTCGGCGTCGGTATCGACAGTGTAGCCCGCGTCTTCCAGCCCCGCTCGCAAGGAGTTCCTGAAAGTAGCTTCGTCGTCGACAATGAGTATCTTTTCCTTCATCCATCTTACCCCCTCCCCATGACCGGAAGCTGAATCGTAAAGGTTGTCCGGCCCGGTTCACTTTCCACGTCGATGGTACCTTCATTTTCAGCAACCAGTTTCTGTACCACCGACAGTCCCAGCCCGGTTCCCCTGGGGTCCGTGCTGAAAAAAGGGTTGAAGATTTTATACAAATTACCGGGCGCAATCCCCACGCCCGTGTCGGTTACCTTTATACATAGGCTTTTAGAGTCGCTCGGCTCAATTTTGACTTCCAGAGTGCCGCCGTTGGGCATAAATTTGACCGCGTTCATAAACAGGTTGAGAAAAATTTGCCGCAGGTGGTCCTTGTCCGCCTTAACGGGCGGCAGGTTCGTGGGCGTCTGGACGGAAAAGGCGATGTTACCGTTTGCAAGTTGCTTGTCCAGCAAAAACTTGGCGTTATATACAACCTCCTGTATGTCAACGGCGGTTATGCGCGTAGGGGTGGTGCGGGCAAAACCCAGAAGGTCCGTTACCAGGTTTCCCAGCCTGTTTATTTCCGCTTGGACGCCTTCCAGCAGCGGCAGGTATTGCTGGTTGTCCTTCAGCCTGGCCGCCAGCACCTGGCAGCTGGTTTTCATCCCCGCCAGGGGATTACGAATTTCGTGCGCCAGGCCTGCCGCCAGTTCGCCCAAAGATGTTAGGCGATTTATGGTTTCAATTCTTTCTTCGATTTTACGCTTCCTGGTAACGTCCTGGAAACTGACAACAACTCCTTTTTGGTCCATTTCATCGTCAAACAGAGCCGTGTTTACCTCAATATATCGCCTGTCCTGGTTATCCTCAACCTGTTTGATTACGTGCAGGGGTTTTCCATACTCAAGCGTCAAAACGGCCAGGTTGAGCAGTTCATCCAGTACAGGGGAATTGGAAGCACCATCACACCTCATTATATCTTTGGCGGTATCGTTCACCGCCACTACCCTGCCGGTATGGTCCGTAGTAAGAATTCCGGTGGTGGTATGCTGTAAAATTTCCTCATTTAATCGCTGTACCTTGAGCAGTTGCTGTTTTTTTTCGTCCAGCTTCACACTCATGTCGCGGATAGATTCCGCCAGGATACCTATTTCGTCATTCCTCTTGATTTCAAAGCGTGGCGCCAGGTTGCCTTTCCCGATTTCGCGGCAAACGTCGGCCAGCCCGCGTATGGGCCTGGAAAGGCTGTGGGCAATGAGTATGGTTAATTCCACGGCCAAAATTACACCCACCAGGGCCACCAGGATGGTATATTTCTGGATTTCAAACAGCGGCGGCGCCAGATAGTCCATCTGCACCGGTTTGAACAACACCAGGTTTTGCCGGGGAACCAGCTTGTATACGAGAAATCTCCTGGAAAAATCCCTGCCGGGGAGGGCCAGTTCACCCTCGAAACGCCCCGGCATGTCCTGCATTGCAACCAGCAGTGCTTTTTCCAATTCCGGGTCTTCTATTACCCCCTCAAAACGGCCGGTGTCCAGGAAAAAACCGGCCATGTTCTTTTCGTACAGGAATTCTGTTGTCTTGAAGCGCAAATCCTCCGGCGACAAACCGTTGTCGATTCCAATCTGGTAGAGATTGTCCAAAGCGAAGGCCGCGTTATTCAGTTCGTTGGCCGATAATTTCTTTTCATTATTAAGCAGGTGATTAAAACTGCCCAGGTAAGAAACAACACCCACGGATAAAACGGGGATAATGACCAGTAGTAAAAAAGGCAGCATAATTTTATTTTCAATTCCCAGCCGCAATTATAAGTTCACCCTCTCTGCCGGGATGCCCTCCCCTGGGAAACGGAGGTTAAGTGTTCGTTTCCTGTTTTTTTGTTTGTGCAGTCAGTTTACTAATTAAAATGAACAGCAAAAAAGAAACCAGCACGCCGGGAAACGCCGGGTGAATAATTTCCGCCGGAGTACCAACCAGGTAGTTGTAATATATCCTCAGCCAGCCGACGCTGACAATTAACCCGCCCAGAAACGAGGCAATGGCGCCCTGTCTGGTTGCACTCCGCCAGAAGAGGCCGCCGTACAGGGGGAACAGGAAAGTAGCCGCCACTATGCCCCAAATATTGCTGCCGAAAACCAGCAGCCCCTGCGGCGGATTGACGGCCAGGAGCAACGAAATGGTTCCCCCGGCGGCAATTGCCACGCGGTTTAAATTGATAAATTTTTCTTCGCTAATGTAAGAATTGGAATAATTCTTGTAAATATCGTAAGTAAGCCCGCTGGCTATGATCAGTAACTGGGAGTTGGCGGTGGAAAGCGCGGCGGCTATGATGCTTATCAGAATAAGGCCGCCCAGCTTGATATGCAATACCCTGTCTATGATATAAGGGAAAACCATGTCAATGGAATCCACGGGTGCGGTGGGAAGCATCACCCTTGAACCGATCCCCGCCAGTATGATGGCTATATATATGAAACCAAGCAGCAGTACGGCGATGCCCACCATCAAGGCTGCAGTTCTGGTATCCCTGGCGGATAGGATGCGCATGGCATACTGGGGGTTGGCCGCCAGGCCGAGCCCCCAGCCGCAAAAAGCTGTGATCAGGAAAAGAGGAGGCTGCAACCCCATGGCAAAGGGGTGTAAAAGGCTGCCCCTGGGGGTAATTTCGCCGCTGCCCGCCAGCACTTCCGTGTTGATTTCGGCCGCGGCCAGGTGCAGGTTGGTAATTCCGCCCGCGGACTGAACAATGAAATATGCGGACAATAAGGAGCCGCCGAAAATAAGGAGCAGGTTGACGACATCGGTGCGGGTGACCGAGTGCAGGCCTCCGAAGGTGGTATACAGAATAAAAAGATAAATGAAAAGAATGCTGAAAGAATAAGGTATGTCCAGCAGCGACGACATGACAATGCCGAAGCCGCGGATTTGTATTATTATATAGAAAATGTAACCGAAAACAATGACCAAGCCGCCCATTGCCTGCATCAACTTGCTCTGGTACCGGACACGGAAAAACTCGGGTATCGTGACAACGTCGTACTTCCTGAGACGGACACTCATAAGCACGATAAACGCGGCGCCTATGAACCAGCCGAAAATGCTATAGGGTATGGCGGCGTAACCGTAAGCGTACAAGGAACCGGGCAGTCCCAGCATGGATGCGGCGCTGAACCAGGTGGCCGCAAAAGTACAAACGGAAGCAACCAGGCCCAGGGTGCTACCGGCCAGGTAAAAATCCCTGACACTATTCACCCGGTCAAAACCATGCTTGCCGAACCAGAGAATAGTTATGGTATACAAAATAAAAAACGCCAAGTATAACAGCTCAATCAATTCCCGTCCCCTGCTGTCTGTTTAAAATTATTTTGGCCAGAACCAATGGTAAAAACCAAAACACCGTGAAAGGTGCCACTACCAGAAGCCAGGTAACCACGGGTAATCCGAAGAGAAATTTTTCCGCCATTAGTTATCCTCCCGGTGCCATGCATTGAACTATTCTATTAATAAAATTTAATTTTAGTGTCATCCAGCAACTTTAATACGTGCGCGGCGGCAACCATCTTGGCGTTCAACACGTCCGGCGTTTGTTCCTGTACCAGTTCCACCTGTTCTTTTACGGTCGCCCCTTCATGAAGGCATTTATATATTTCTTCACTGATAGTTTTACGGGATTCATCAAACCGCGCAAAGCTGATAGCAGCTGAAAATACGTCCCTTAGCAACTCTCTCTCCATTTGAGGGTCAAATTCCGGTAAATAAACCCTGTTTCCCCGGTAAATCTCAATCAATGCGGCAAGCAAATATTGGGCATCGTTGTTTTGCAGAGTGCTTTCCATTGGCTCAACTCCTTAAAATTTTTCTAAATTCGACATAATTCCCAAAGGTAATATGCCGGCTGTGATCTAAAATCAATTATACCATATCATAAGAATTTTCAAGTCATTCGTCGGGGGTAATATAAAAGTGAAAGATTCAGAAAAAACAAAAGAGCAACTAATAGGTGAATTGGTTGAGCTACGTCAACAAGTTAAAGAGCTCAAGTTTTATAAATACATTATTGATCAGCTACCGGTTTATACAATCATTTATGACGAATCCGGTAAAGTTATTTACAGAAACAAGGCCACACGGATAGTTGATGGTTATGATGATGCACAGTTATTGGGGCTAACCCGGGAAGAATACTTGAAACGGCTACAGATAAAACCCGGTAAATCAACTAAAATAGTTTATCCCCAAACTGCTTGCAAAGATTTAAGTGACGGTATTTTCAGCATTAACGAAACCACATTATTATCCGCAGATGGAACATTAACAACCGTTTTATTAAAAGGAGATTTTATTTACGACGAACAAAACAACCTCCTGGGCGCGTGTGGTTGTGCGATAGATATATCAGAACATGCAAAAAAAAATAAGGAGTTTGAACAGGCTTTACAGGAACAACTGCTTTTCCTGCAACGATTAATTGATACCATACCCAACCCGATTTATTATAAAAATGTTGATGGTTTATATATGGGCTGCAATGCCGCTTTCGAGGAACAAATCGGATTTTCCAAAGAGGAAATTGTGGGTAAAACCGTATATGACATCTTCCCCAAAGATCTGGCCGGTAAATATCGCTGGATGGATTTAGTATTGTTTCGCAACCCCGGTGTCCAGAAATATGAAACTTCTCTTCCGTATGCCGACGGCACCAATCACGATGTTATCCTCAATAAAGCCACATTTTTAAATGTTGACGGCACCGTGGGCGGTCTGGTCGGGGTAGTCTCGGACATCACGGAGCGCAAACAGGCGGAGAAAGCGCTGCGCCTGTCAGAGGAGCGTTTCTCCAAAGCATTTAATACCAGTCCGCTGCCAATGTATATTTCCAAACTTGGAGACAGACGATTGATTGATATTAACAAGAGTTTTTTACATGTTTTCGGTTTTTGTCACCAAGAAGTTATCGGCCGTACTCCGGAAGAACTGTTTATTTGGGCCAATCCTGAAGAATACGCCAGAATTGACAGTATTTTCACTGAACAAGGAACCCTTAATAATATTGAAGCCAATTTTCGCACAAAATCCGGTGGTATGCGTGTAGGGACGCTGTCATCGGAGATCATTGAAGTGGCCGGGGAGAAATGTATACTCAGCGTAATTAATGATATCACCGAATTGAAACAATCGGAGGCTGCTTTGCAGGCTGAACGGCAAAGATTATTTTTACTTTTGGACAGTTTACCCGCTTTAGTCTACCTTCTCGCTCCGGACCGTTCAATTCGTTTCGCCAACCGCTATTTTTGGGAACACATCGGGAAGCCGGGAAAAAAAGCTTGCTATGAAGTTCTATTACAAAAAAATAAGCCCTGTGAAATTTGTAAATCATTCACTGTCTTAGAAACACAATGCCCCCGATCATGGGAGTGGAACCGGTTTGATGGCCGGACTTACCAGATCTACGCCTATCCTTTCCATGATAACGATGGATCCCCTTTGGTACTGGTATTAGGCATAGATATCACCGGGCGCAAGCAATTGGAAAAGGAAATGGCCCGGCTTGACCGGCTTAATTTGGTTGGGGAAATGGCCGCAAGCATCGGCCACGAAGTTAGAAACCCGATGACTACCGTACGGGGTTTTTTACAAATACTTGAGAGCAAAAAGGAATGCATCCAATATAAAGAATTTTTTGAATTAATGATTGAAGAGTTGGACAGGGCTAACTCCATAATAACACATTTTTTATCCCTGGCAAAAAATAAACCCGTTGACAAGCAAGTGCAAAACCTGAATACTATAGTGAAAGCAATTTTCCCGTTAATCCAGGCGGACGCCTTTAAAACTGACAATAATATTGTTTTAGAACTTCATGATATACCGGATTTACACCTGGATGATAAAGAAATCCGGCAACTTGTTCTTAACCTGGTGCGCAATGGATTGGAAGCAATGACTTCCCCCGGCAATCTAAGCATAAAAACATATACAGATGCTGATGAGGTGGTTCTGGCGGTACAGGATGAGGGTAAAGGAATCGACCCCCCAATACTGGACAAAATAGGTACGCCATTTCTAACTACCAAAGACAACGGGACAGGTCTGGGCTTGGCCGTGTGCTACAGCATATCAGCCAGGCATAACGCAACTATTGAAGTAAAAACCGGCCCCACGGGAACTACATTTTTCGTACGGTTTAATCAGCATTAAATAACTACTGAACTGAACCGTTAGCGGTTCTGTATTGTTGCCGGTAGGAACAATAGGAGTACAGCTATGATTAGGAGGTTTACAAAATGCGTTCATTTTCATCATGGAAAGATATGCAAGTTGGTGATACTATAACTTTTTATCGCACTTTCACAGAAGGAGATGTATCCAATTTCATTGGTGTAACCGGAGACTTCAACCCCATTCACTTGGACCCCCGGGCCGCTACCCTTTGCGGTTTCAAAGACCGGGTTATACCGGGACTTTTAACAGGCAGCATGATCACCCATGCTGGA
The DNA here is from genome assembly GCF_900115975.1 of Desulfoscipio geothermicus DSM 3669. Taxonomy (GTDB): domain Bacteria; phylum Bacillota; class Desulfotomaculia; order Desulfotomaculales; family Desulfallaceae; genus Desulfoscipio; species Desulfoscipio geothermicus. Next base: position 450 of record NZ_FOYM01000027.1, on the reverse strand, counting down.
GGCACTTTGTTACCTGAACCTTACCCGGCTACTAAAATGTCTTTTAAGTTTCTAGCCCCGGTTTACATTGGTGAAACTATTTGTGCCCGGGTTACAGTAAAAGAAAAAGACCCACAAAAAAACAAATTAACCCTCCAAATAATTTGTACCAACCAGCAAAACAAAGTGGTCTTGGAAGGAGAAGTTTCGGGCAAAATAATACCCATTAAGGGTCAGACTTAAACTTCTTTAAACTAACCATATTATCAATATATAGTATTTAAACAGTTAGTTTATATAAGTTTAAGTCTGACCCTTAGTAGAAAAAGCTCCTGGTTTTAGTCCAAGAGCTTTTGAAAATTAATTCCGGCAACGACCTACTCTCCCGGGGACGAACCCCAGTACCATCGGCGCTGGAGAGCTTAACTGCCGTGTTCGGGATGGGAACGGGTGTATCCTCTCCGCTATGGT
>NZ_FOYM01000024.1 GCF_900115975.1 Desulfoscipio geothermicus DSM 3669 | reverse complement strand
ATCCACCGGGTCTGTTGTGATCAACCGGCCGCCGGCATCTATACCCAGCACCACTATCCGCGCGGCAGTCCCTGCGCTGCCTTTGCGGGTATCGGCGTTTATTACGTATTCTTTACCCGCTTCCAACGCAATATCCTGATACAGGCCCCAGTTGGCGCCGTTGGAAATGTATTTGTTGCCGTTTGCTTCCACACCCGGCTCACCGTATTTACCCTGCCAGCCCGTGCGGTCGTTGCTGAAGTCGCCGTTTTGCACCTGTTCCGGTACGGCCGGCGGTTCTTCAGCCGGTGGGGTTGTCCCACCGTTAACCGGCTCCTCCGGCGGCTCATTGTCGGACGGCGGGGTAATTCCACCATCCCCGGGGCCTTTCCCGCCGTTGTCCGCCGGCGGGGTGGTCTCGTTCCAACCGTTTATTTCAGACAAAGCTTTAATATACAAGGATAACCCGGCCATGCTGCCCGCAGCAATATAAGGGGCGTTTTTATCCACGTCAAGAATTTGCGGGGCCCAGGGATACAACATTGTCCAACCGGTTAACCGGTTAGTACCGTCGGTCCCCCTGCCATCCACTTGAAATGCCACACTGTCGATAGCTTTAATTATATTACTGGTTACAGTCTTTCCAAAACGAATCATATCCTGTTCATTAAACACAATCCCAGCCCGGTATGCTTTTTCTGCAAAACGCATGTCCAATACACCATGACGAATATCTTCCACATTTTTGTAACCTCTGTATTCAGGGGTGTTGGTTGTGGGATTATTGGCGGCTGTCCAGCCGGTATACGCAAGACCCCAGTAATAATTCCACACATAGGCCCCCGTGGCTTGATCAACGGTCAGGTGACTCTTGAAATGCCGGGCCATTTTTGTGGCTCTTTCCAAATAAATGGGGTCTCCGGTAACCTGATACAGGGATATTTGGGCTTCACCCAAAATCAGGTACATGTTGAAAGGAATGCCCACTCCGTCAGACCAGACCGGCGCCCCCTTTCTGATAATATAATAACCCTGGTCGCCCTCGTCCACCCATTCGTCATCATGAACCGCCACCGCATCCCGGGCGGCCTGCAGGTAAACCGCTGCTTTATCCTGGTATTCTTGCAAGTTGTATTCCTTGACTATTCTGGCAAAATCAGCTAGAGGCGAGGCAATCATACCCGTGTGAGCGGCAAAAATGTAATACTTGCCGTCCAGGGTATATTTTCCACCCGCCCGCCAGGCCGGCAAGCTCAGCCCGCGATAATCGGAAACTCCCCTCTCGCTGTCACGGTTCTTGAGAATACTGTCAGCATGTAAAATAAACCGGTCAAGATAATTTTTGTCCCTGGTAGCCTCGTACATTCGCAGGTAAGAGTATATCACGGGTCCCTCATTCCAGGCCAGGGCACCGGAGTCGTTAGTGCTTGTCCGATACCAGTTGCCATTATTGCCCACTTTATCCAGCACATCAAAAGTCCGGATAAGATCGGCCCGGTCGGTACCGGAAATGTTAACCGCCGCATGCGCCGTTCCAATCAAACTGAATAATAATCCCGCGACCAGTAATGTTATGGTCAGATAGCCCCATTTTTTTGTCTTTAACATACATAACCTCCTTTTGTCAAAACTTCATTTTTTAGGGGACTAAGACCATAATTCGACATATTTTTTAATAGCTCCTTTTCACACCCTTTGCCAATTTAAGGCAAAAGGGTGCTCCTTCTCTCCCCCTCCATCCAAGAATAAAAAGCAAAAAAATTACCGGCGTTGAAACGCCGGCTGATTCGTTTATTTATTTTTAACTGTTCACTTCCCTGACCAGGATAAAGGCTTCGGCATACTCCAGGCCGCATGACAAACCACGCTGCCGGTGATAAATGCGTACCGCTTGTTCCGAGCGGGGATGAGGATAGGGTCGTAGCTCGCTACTATATGCCTTTATAGCAGCGATTTTCTTTTCCAGAGTCTTACCAATATCATTGTAAAAGTTGGGGATAAACCACCTTTCAAAAGGCGCCGCCCATTCCGTGCTGGAAGGTACCTCATAGGTATAAACCTTTTTTATTGTGCTACCGGTTAAAGGACGCGACGCCACCAGGGTTGAATCAAATACCAACCGGTGGTCCTTGTTTACATCCCCGTGGTGATGGGTAAAAATAACTTCCGGCTTCACCTTTTTTACGCAATCCTCTATACAACTGTTTATTTCCACGTGATCAAGCGCATCCAGCTTCATATCCGGCAATTCGTAAAATATTATTTCCCTGGTTCCCAAAATCTTATTGGCTGCCAGAGCCTCTTCCCGCTTACGGTCTTTCATTTCAGGTCTCCCCGGATATTGCGCTGAACACCCCTCGGTAAGAATGGCCACATATATTTCGGCACCCATTTGGGCGTACTTGGCTATCGTCCCTCCGACACCGTATACTTCATCATCGGGGTGAGCTGCCAGCACCAATAATTTCAAACTTCTCACCACCTTTTAATAGATATCGGAATCACCCATGGTAACAAACCATCTTGTATAATCATTGACATCTTTTTGGGAAATTTGCGTGCCATTGACCATCGCTCCCAGATGGGTCAGTTCATCTGTAGGCTCAAAACCCAATTCCACGGCCGCCCGGTAAAGCATTGTACGGGCATTAAGCCAAATCGTTATTCTGTCAACTTCCTGTTTAAAGAAATAATTAACGGCATGGCTGATTAGTTTAAAATTAATTTCATTATTTATAGCCATCAGGTCGACAATTTCACCATCTTCCCCCGAAATGTCTCGATAAGTTTTTAATATTACATATCCGGCTATACTTGTAAAACCTTGCCAGGCAAATATTTTGTAATTATTGACAGGATTGTCAAGATAACGCCACTGTAAATATCTACTGTCCCTGACCACCATATTGACACCGGATTTATCAACTTGATGCCATAATTCATCAAACCGGTGATCTATTCGGTCAACATCGATGATTTCCGGCCTGCTTCTGCCGGGCAGCAATTGCCCCTTTTGAAACCTGTTAATTGCCAGCTTGGGAATCCGGGCCAGGGGAAACCAGTTTAATTTAGTCATAAAACCGTGGTAGGAATTGTTATTGGGAAAACCCCAAATCATAACCACACCTTCATTTTCCAGGCGGCGGTAAAGAGACCGGGCCAGGGTGGTAAAAATACCTTTCTTCCGGTAATCCGGGTGGGTCATGGTGGTCATGGAAAGGGCGGTCAAATACTCCCTTCCGTTAATAACCATCTTTACCGGGGACACAGCGTAATGCCCCGCCAGGGTAGAACCATCCCAACAAAGCTCTATCATGCGGCTGCCGGCGGGATTGCCGGCAAACCGCCAGCGCCAGTAATCACCCGTCATTTCCCTGTTATATACCAACCTGAACAGTTCCAGTATTTTACCTTCATCCCCCGGGGTATAGGGAGCCACCTTAAAATTCATAATTATCCCCCAATTTATTTAAAAACTTTGCCGCCAGTATTTTCCCGCACCGCTTTAGCCGGGCAGCCCAGGGCAACAACATCACCCGGAAGATTGCCAACCACCACGGCACCAAGACCAATGATGGTGTTTTGACCGATGTTCACACCGTCCCTGACAGTGACTCCGCTGGCAATATAGCATCCTTCCCCAATGCTGGTTTCACCCATGACATTGGCATCAGGTGCGATGGTTGCATAATCTCCAATTACTACATCATGACCGACGGAACAATTAAGGTTTATAATTACGTGTTTACCGATCTTAATATTTACCGTGCATACCACTCCGGCGGCAATAATGGTTCCTTCCCGTATGTCAATAAAATCTCCCATAACCGCCGAAGGATGAATCAGGGTGGCATAACGAATCCCCGATTTTTGCAAACGTTTCTCAACCTTTCTTTTAAGCTTGGGTTCGCCCAGAGCAAAAACGGCATATTTATCGCCGGCATTGGCAGCCAGCCAGTCAATGTCCCCAAGTACGGGAAATCCGTTGATTGTCTTTCCTTGCAACTTTCTGTTATCATCAACAAAACCCATTATATTCCATTGTTGTGTCATTTTGTTTTGGTGCATCGCGAGTTGCAATACTTCCCTCCCGAACCCGCCGGCGCCTACCACAACAAGCTTTTTCAACTACATCCCCCCACGCATTAACTTTCATCAGTAGGTATCCGGGCTATCCTGTCATCAGACTGGTCCACCCAGGCAACTCGTTTTTTCAGCATTACCCCTGCAGTCATCCATAATATTTTAAAATCCAGCCCAAGGGACCAGTTTTGGATATAGTGAATGTCCATTTTTATTCGCTCTTCCCAGGAGAAACATTCACCCCGGTTCACCTGGGTCCATCCGGTCATGCCCGGGGGTACATCCAGGCGCTTTTTTTGCCCGTCGGAATATTTTTCAACCTGGTAAAGCAGAGTCGGGCGAGGCCCCACCAGGCTCATATCACCTTTTAATACATTAAAAAGCTGGGGCAGTTCATCTAAACTTGTGGACCGCAATAACCTGCCCACCCGGGTAATCCTTTTTTCTTCATCAGCATAATTTTGGCCCGTTGAAACAAAATCTCTGAGCATAGTGCGAAATTTATATATTTTAAAAGGTCTCCCCTGTAAACCGGCCCGTTCCTGGATAAATATTGCCGGTGCACCGGTTTCAAATTTAATAGCCATGGCAATTAAAACCATCAAGGGCAGGGCAGCTATAATAAAAATTAATGAAAAAAAAATATCCATACATCTTTTATATCTTCTGTTCGTATTGGCGGATTTTATTAATTGCCCCGCACTTAACGAACCACCGAACAGTTTGCGAAAGGAATTTATTCCGTTTGCCAACAGCTCCCTATCAGCTCGACTGAAGGCAATCACCTGCCACAAAGGATTCCCGCTCAAACGGGCATATAAATAAAACTTAACAACTGCATTAACCGTATATGCTATGGTCGTGGCCAAAGCAGCACCGTTTATGCCCATCCGGGGAATCAGTACTATATTGGCTATAACATTTACTATAACGACCAGACAGGCCGCATACATATTTAAATCCGGCCGGCCCCGTGCGGCCAAATCATTGGCAAGAACTCTTGAAAAACTGGTAAACGCTATTCCCGGCAGCAACCATAGCAAAGCACCGGCGGCGGCCAGGTATTTTGCGCCGAATAAAAGCTTAATCAGGGGACTGGCGAATAGAGCCAGGGTTCCTCCCGCAACGACCGTCACCATAAAAATCCACCGCGCTACAATGGGTGTAAGGCGCTTGCGGGTTTCCTCATCACGGTGCAGTTCGGATAACCGGGGCAAAATAACAGTGCTGACCGACTGGGATAACATCCATAACCGTTCCGCGATTTGCACCGCAATGACATAAATACCCGTGAAAGCCGGGTTCAGAAAAAGGTTGACCAGGTAGATATCGGTCCTATAGTTGATGAAAGTAAGAATATTACTTAAATGTGCTTTCCAGCCGTAACCAATGCATTGTCCGGCATAATCGGGGGGTGGCGTACTTTTGCTTTTGTCGTGCAAATATGTCCGAACGGCATATATAGAAAAAACCAACCCCAAAAAATAACCCAAGCCAAAAGCCGTAAGCGCCCCGGCTACTCCAAGGTCAAACAACCATACCGTTAAAACGGCGAGCAGCAATGTAGCAGCGGGCGCTACCAGTAATACATGATTAAACCGCCGGAAATCCTGCACTCCTTGCAGCAAGCTGGTTAACAAAAATTGCAACAACGCCATGGGAAATATCAATAATGAAGTTAGCCATAAAAAAATTTTCGGAACACCCGGAAAAAGTGCTTCGCCCCCCACCCAGACAACGAGCACAGCCAGTAACACGCCCAGACCGCTTAAAAACAACCAAAGCCGGATATTCGTTTTAAAAGCATGATACACTGAAATACTGCCCCGGCCGATATAATAAACATTGGCTGAAGGAATGCCCAGGTTTAAGAGATTGGCAAGCAGGGTCGGGAGCAGGATGGTCATAGCGTACGTACCGTTACCCTGCGGCCCCAGAGCGCGTGCCAATAATACCACCAAAGATATGCCCAGTAAAACCGCAGTCATTTGACGCGCTAATGTTCCACCAATGTTAATAAATAATTTACGCAAACCCAGACTTCCCATACGAGCCTCCACATAAGAAACTCACCCGGCAAGGCTGTTTGAAACAACCTTTAACCGGCGCACCATAAAAACCGGTTTGCAATGTATGCCTTTAAAGACTCTTTTCTTACAGGAATAAAAACCGATTTCTTCATCTTAAAAACACCATATTCAAACTCCTCAACAACGTGCCTAAGATATTTATTGATTAACTCCACTTCCAGCGGGGCAATTTCACTTTGCCAGGTGTTAATGCGATTCGGAGATATGCCTTTAAACTGCTCCGGCGAAGTGCTGTTACCTTTCCACGGTTTACCCATAAATGTAGGTTCAAACATGGATGGTGTTAATTCCAACCCCGCAACATCACAAATATGTTTAATTACAGGTTCCGGATTTTGAGCTAAATCTTCATATTTAATTACCAAGTAATTTTTTATTAACCGACGGTTTCTGTATAAAAAATAATAGGAATTATATAACGACTTATATATGGGCCTTAATTTGGGGTAATGATCCTTAGTCATATATTTTCTGATGGACACCAGGTTGGCATATGGATTTCTAACTATGTGTATAAAAACAGCATCGGGAAACATTGCTTGTAAATCCATGGCAAATTCCACATTTTCAACGGACTTTTCCACTATTCTCCCGGTTTCCGGCAGTCTTGAGCCGTAGATTGAATAGTGAATGGCTTTAACATAAACCTTGAACAAGGTACCTGTATCAACATTAAAAAGATTGCCCACCCGGCCGGGGGCGGTATTGATAAACTCCTCGACATAATCATTGAAACGCCGGAGGTTAAATATTCCCCTGGCAACACTATCGGCTTGATAATCTTCAGATTCATTGTAATGCTTTACCCAGGCCTTAATATTGATTATAAATTGATCCAGAGTCAGTTTTGCAGGCACCGTTCTTCTTAAAGAATAATCAACCCACCATTTCATATGTTGAAAAAAGTGGGCCTCTATAGGAACTACAAAAACATCTTTATGCCCGTCAAATAACGAGCGGAGCAAGCTGGTTCCGGATTTATGCGCTCCGAGAAGGAAAATTGGTTTATGCATCAGGACCTCCCCACCGGCTTAACGTAACCCAATAATTCCAATTTTTGCATGACTTTTTGCATACTCTCCTGCACGCTCTCCCGGTCCGTTCGACACTCCACATCGGGGTTAAGCGGCGGTTCATAGGGATCGTCAATCCCTGTGAAACACTTGATCTTACCCGCACGAGCATTTTTGTATAAATCTTTTACGTCCCTCTGTTCACAAACTTCCAGGGGAGCATTGACATAAACCTCTACGAAGTCACCTATCACCCGCCGCACCTCATCACGGGTCGCACGGTACGGGGAAATGGCCGAAACCAACACAATCACCTGGTTGCGTGTTAGTAATCGGGCCACAAAAGCTATGCGCCGGATATTTTCATCCCGGTCCGCTTTGGTAAATCCCAACCCCCTGGTAAGGTTCCTGCGTAACATATCGCCATCCAGAACTTCGACATTTAAACCCCTGACCCGCAGCTCTTTTTCCATTGCCCGGCTGATAGTTGTTTTACCCGCACCGCTCAAACCGGTAAACCACACCGTAACTCCACGCTGCCCCATTTTAACAAGACCTCCAATTTGTTGGTAGATCCCCATGCCGCTTGTGCGGCACAATCAGAGAGATGAAAAAAGCTACTTGATATATAACCTGACCGTATCAAAAACTTCCGCGTAAACAGCATTAATCTGGGTACCCCGGGTGCGAGCCAGGCTCCAGATAAAATCTTCGCTGGCATACGGTCTGAAAGACTGGGAAGCATAACACTTTAAAGCAGCCACTTTTTTCTGAACATGGCTTTTGTCAAGGGCAATAAAGCAATTTGTGCTGAAGGTAAGATTGTTCCAGGGTATTTCATACCCCAGGATACTTATATTTTTAAAAGCCCTGATACCCTCCCGGGCAATAGTCAGGTGGTCCTGGTGCAAATCATATACCGAAGGCAAAAAAACCAAATCAGGTTTTATTTCCATACGCAATTGAATCATTTTTTCCAGGATGTCCTGGCGCAGGGCAGGGAAATCCCGCACCGGAAAATTTTCGATTATCAAGCATTGAGGTTTTATACCCAAAACGGCAGTGGCCTCTTTAACCTCCCGCCTTAATATGTCCTTTTCCCATTCCGGGGGAACGGACTTTTCCGCTGCCGAAAATGCCGCATAGTATACTTCTTTTCCTTCCTCAACCATTCTGGCAATGGTGCCCCCGCAACCAAATTCTCCGTCATCCGTATGGGGGGCCAACACCAATATCCTATGGAACAACCCTTGCACCCCTTAACTAACTTGTTAAACTAATATTAACTTATGCCGGGCCGGCGGGATTCGTGCTGAAGCATTTCGTACAGGGCACGTAGTTTTCTCCCCTGGGCCTGCCAGTTATATTCGCTTCTGGCGTATTCGCGAGCGCTTTGCTGAACCCGGTGATATAAATTACTGTCAGTGGTTAATCTTTGAATAGCCTCCGCCAGCGATACCGGGCTGTTCTGGTCGCAGGCGACGCCCACCCCTAATTGCAAAACCAGCTCTCGGCAAATGGTTCCCACTACAATGGGAGTGCCCGCCGCCATACATTCAAAAAGTTTGTTCGGTAAACCAAGCTGCTGGCTTTTAATTTGCGGATTACTCAAAAAAGTCCCCACATCCGCTGAAGCGACATATTTAACCACATCTTTTACAGGTACTGCCGGATGAAAAAATACCCTGTCCAACAAATTTAGGTTACGTACGGTATTCTTGATAAAACCTTTAAAAGAGTTATCCGGCCCCATTAAAACGAGTTTATATCCCTTCGGGATATGGACAAAGGATTCTACCAACACCTCTATCCCGCGGTTTGGCCCAAATACCCCGTGGTAAATTACAATAACATCCTTTTTATTAAAGTTAAAAAACTCGCGCAACAGGTTATTACGGGTTACGTTTTCGTAAGGTGGACAATTCATAATTACCTGGGGACGGTCAATCCCATACATTCCGGCCAGTTCATCAGCTATACCGGGGCTAACCGTCAGCACCAGGTGCACCCTTTTAATCAGCCATCTTTCCATATAATGCCACAGAGACATCTCCCCCCATATCCGGCGCCGTTGGGTGTTTTGCCCTGTGGCCAGCTCATGGGTATCGTAAATCAAATATGCTTTTAAAACACGGGCGGCCACAAATGCAGGAACCAGCGCATTCAGGTCATGTCCATGGCATATATCCGCTCTGATACGAACAGCCAGAAACACTGAACAAATAATAAACTCCAGGTACTTAAATATTTGAAAACCGGGCACTCTGGGTAAGGATCTGGTTAACAGATTGATCCGCCTGACGTAAAAATTATCTACGGTTTCTTCAGCAGGCGTGTTGCCGTCCTTGAGTGCTATCACCGTAACCCTGTAACCACTATCCGCCAGGGTAGCGGCTTCCCGGTGTACCCTGGCGTCATTTGTAAAATTATTGATTACAAACATTGCTACCTGTAACATATGTCCCTTTATCCTACTCAACCTGTCTAACCCCTTTCACCTGCCGCCCGGCATGAATACTCTCATACAACTCTACCATTCTGCTTACCGCATTTCGCCATGTACCCAGGGAAGCCGCCGCCGCCGCGTTTATAGCCCTTATTTCGCGGGCATCTTTTTTCAACGCCTCGTTAACCACAGCGGCCAGATTTGCAGGTGTCAAATCAGACACGGTATATATAACCGCCCCGGTTTCATAAAAACACCGGTAGGTTATCAACTTTTTAAGCACCGGGATACTGCCGCATGCCAAACCCTCGGCGATGGTCAATGCTGAACTGTCGGTTTCCGGTATGCTGATAAAGATATTTGATGCCCTGTAAAGATCCGCCATCTGTTCAGAAGTTTGAAATTTCTTGATCCACCGTATGTGGTCGTTCACTTTTAATTTTAATGCCCTTTGCATCATTCGGGCTTCATATGCGGCGCTTCCGGCACCCCGCACAAAACAAAAAGTAACGTGCTTATCAGACCTTAACACCAGCGGAATAGCTTCTATTATCACTTCAATATTGTAAAGAGGAGTCATCCCACGGGGACTGAGTACAATTTTGTTTGCCTCCGGGACCTGCAGCGCTTCTCTAATATTGGCCGCCCCTTTGTGATCTTCCAACCTAAAAACCCGGTCTTCGATTCCCCATGGTAAGACAAAACATTTGGATACCCCAAATTTTTCCTCTACATAATCCGCCATCTGCCTGTTATGCACTGTCACAACATCCGACCTTTTTAGGATGCTTTTAACCACCTTGTATTTCAACCGCGAAGCACCGGCATACCGGTATATGTCACTGCCCCATGTGCTGGTAATAACCGGGCTTCCTTTACAGGATGCGGCAAACCAGCCGAATGAAAAAGCGCCGTGGATGTGCACCAGGTCGGGATCAACCACTTTTATTTTTTTCTCCACCTGCAACAACCTGCTGACAAAGCTTAACATACCAGCCGGCGACAGCACAGACAATGATGCCCCCTTGATCACATGTACCGAACAGCCTTCCACAACATGCGCTTCCGGGGAAAGCACATGCACCGACAATCCTTTTTGCGCCAGTGATGTACCCCAGCGTTGTATATGAATGCTTTTGGCATTACCCACAATCAGTATTTTCGTTGGCCCGCCGGTTTTTATTTGACCTGCAACCATAAAGCAGCCCAAGAGTAACATGTATGGGCCCATAACCTTTGGATGGAACAGAAAATCTCCGCTCAGATTGCCAATTAACAGCATAAGTAAGCTGCACCCGAGCCCCAACGCAATATTTTTGGATCTAAAATCAAAGTTGGCCAGTTTGATTAACTGGTAAAAAATAATAAACAGGGTTAACGCTAAAGCGGCTGTACCTAAAAGGCCATAAGAAGCTAAAACCGTAAAATATATATTGTCGATCGGCACTGAAGACATATCGTTGCCGATTCTTATATTGGGATTTGGCCCCACACCAAAAACCGGTGATGACATAAAGCGGTCCAATGCCATATCCCATCTAACAAACCGGGCATGCAAAGACATATCATAGTTAAGCAATTTGTCAATCCAGTTGTCTCGCAAATAATGGTTTATTATGCCGAATATTGCAGCCAGAGTCCCCAGGGTATAAATGATTTTTTTCAATTCGTACCTTCTAAAACAAATTAAAAATAAGTAACCCAAAACCAAGCAAATAAAAGTTGTACGTGAACGGGTCAGGATGATAACTGACAGCAAAGTTACAATCCAGGCATATTTAGTCCACCTGTTTGTAAATCCCCAGAAGTTACTGCCCGTTGCAAACATTAAAATAATGCCCAGAAACAAACCCAGCGTATGGGGATTACCGAATGTGGAAAGCGCTCTGTCATAAATCCGCCCGTAGTAACCCGAGTCCATCCCTGATTTCATATAAGCGTTAATATACAGGTCGTTAATAAAGTGAGGGAAGAACAAATACTGGAACAATCCAATCAGAGCTACTACAAACGCCACGGTATAAAAAGCCCGGCATACCTTTTTAAAATCAAAATCATTTGTATAGACGGCTGCCGCCATGACAAGGAGGGCGCCCAAAAAAGCAAAGTGATTAACGGCAAACAGTTCGTTAGCATTTTTACTGCCGGCATGCCTCCAGCTAAGCACAACCAGGATGGAAAAAATACCCCAGCACCCGACCAGAAGCCATAGCCCTTTCAATTGCCCGGCCCGCTTCATGGCAGGGTACAAAAACATTATCCCGTACACTGCTGCAAAAGGTAGTTCTATGGTCATTGCAGGCAAGTTTTCACTGAACAACTTGGTATGGGGAGCCAGAGGAATCAGGAATATAGCTGTAATGATTATATATTCTTTGGGAAGCAAAAGTCCCAGGAATACCAGTGTCATCAGCAATAACAGGGCCGTCACCCGGGGATCGGCCCCGTTTAAGAACGAAATTATTATACAAAACGTCAGTATTGCTAAAATTGTCAGTAAAATATATTTATAACTTTTATTCATTTTTATTTCCCCCGCCAGGCAGTAATAAATTGTCATACAGGCTCAATAGTTTCCGCTCTTCCGTGCGCCAGTTGTATTTTAGAATAAATGCCCTGTAGCCGTTGATGCCCATTGTATTACGGCGATTAATGTCATGAATTAATATTTCAATATTCCTGGCTATGGCAATTTCGTCAACCGGGTTAACATTCACTCCACACTTATTGCCTTCCACCAGTTCTATCCAGTGCGGGAAATTCGAGGCCACTACCGGTAGACCGGCTGCCATGTAATCAAATATTTTTGTAGCAAGGGAATTGATATAGTTTTTTTCCGGGTGTAACAGAGAAAGGCCCAAATCCGCATCAGAATAATGTTTATACACTTCCTCCAGTGGCAGAAGGCCGGTAAACACCATTTTATCCGCCATACCCAGACCCACGGCTAAATCAATTAACTCCTTTCGAAACGAGTGGGGTTGACAGGGCCCCACGAGATATAGCCTGAAGTCTTTACCCTGCCAGTTCACCCGGGAAAGGGCGCGCACCATCTGGACCGCACCGCGGGGTTTGGAAATACCTCCGGCATATATTATTTTGTAAATATTGGTTCGCTTATGTTCCCTTGGCCCGGGAATTTGATTTAACAGGGGGTAATTGCAAACAACTGTCTTGGGCATAGCGCAACCAGCGAACAATTCCTTTAAAAAAGGAACAGCCAGTACCAATGCATCAACCCGCCGGGCAAACCATTTTTCCGCCCCCCCCAATATCGTAGCCGAAACAGGTCTCATACAAGCGGGCACCCATGTCTTATATTCCATTGTGGCGGCAAAATTTTCGTGGACGTCATAAATAATTTTTTTCTTGAACAAAATCTTGATAATGAAGCCCAGCGGTAATAATTCCGGGTCGTGCAGGTGAATGATTTTAGCCCGGGTACGCCAGCCACGATAAAACAGCCGCACCCAATTGAGCGGGCGAAAATACCGGTTGCCATATTGGGGCAGGGGCACAACCCTGACCCCTTCCCGCTCAAAAGGTTTACCAGTCCCCGGAGCATGCAATTCTACACGGTACTTCCGGGCCAGGGAATGGGCTTGCTTATAATAAATTCGCGGGTCATCCCAGCGATGTACAGTCATAATAAATACAGCCGGGCTTTCATCTACCCCGTCACAATCTTGGGTAATGGCCTTTTCCAAAATATCAGTCATCTTTTCCCGGCTCGCGTGCTTTTTAATATACGAAGGGCCGTTGCTGGATGCCCTGGCAGTCATTTCATGCCGGTTAATATATATCTGATTTATCGCAGCAGCCAAATTTTCCCCATCTTCAGGACGGGCAAATATTCCTACCCCGACCTCTTCCACCAGTTTCCTGACTTCACCTTCCACAGCGCAGATGACTGGCCGGCCTGCTGCCAGGTAATCAAAAAACTTGTTCGGCCTGGACCCTTCAAACATTTTGTCTTTTTTTAAGGATAAAATAAGGGCATCTGCCGCCTGCAACACCTGCAACACTGCGCTCTTGGGCACAGGATCCAAAAAAATTAAATTTTTTAAGTTCATTTCCCGGGCCCTGGCCTGTAATTTTGGTTTATCGGGACCATCGCCCATTAACGCAATTAAAATTTCTTTATTATTACCCACCAACCCGGCTGCATCCAGGACTGTATCCAGCGCGTTGGCGGGCCCGTGCGCGCCGGCGTAAAGGCAAACGAATTTGTTGCCAAAGCCCAGCTTATGCCTGGTTTCTTCAATGCTTTCTGTTTGCTGTAAATAGTTGAGAGACACTCCATTGGGAATAAAAACAATTTTTTTCTCGTCAACCCCTTGCTGCACCAGCGTATCCCTAATACCTTCCGTCAATACAATAATGCGCTGGCTTTTTCGGTACAAAAAATGCGCCAAGCGGTAAAAAATTTTATAGTTTAGAGAGCTTTCCTTTATTCCCACCACCACGAGGCTGTCAGGCCAAACGTCCCGTATTTCCAGAATAAATCGGCTTCTTTTAACTTTACTCAGAACCCATCCCGCCAGACCGGCCAGTAAATGGGGGCTGGAAGCAATAACAACCTGCGGTGCCGGCGCAAAAAGGCCCCGCAAAAGCACCAGCATAAAAAAGGTAAGCATATTGAGGGCCCGGCGCAAATCATTACCGGTATGGGACAATGACCACACCCAGTTAAAGGTTAAATTACCGGGTAAATCGTTTTTAATCTGATTACGCAAGGTTTTATCAACATACTGCCGCATCCCGTGGTGGAATAATGAAAGCCAGATGGTTACCGCATAACCCCGGGCAACCAGTTGCGCTGCAAACTCGTAATGCCTGGTTCCCCCCGGTAGTTGAGGGGGTACGGCATAGTGATTGATTATCCAAATATTATGTTGCATAGTCATCCCCCAACAACAATTTGGCAATTTCCAGGCCGGCTTTTCCCCGGCCGAAAACAGCCGGCCTGGGTCCCCGGGGGTGAAATTGCCGGACGGCTTGCTTTATCAACTCCGGGTTCGCCCCAACCAGCATGTTCCACCCGCTTTTCACCGTCTCTACCCATTCCGTTTCATCCCTTAAAGTTATACAGGGGACCCCGAGAATATAGGCCTCCTTTTGCATACCGCCGGAATCGGTAAATATACCGCACGCGTTTTTTTCCAGAGCTATCATTTCTATATAACTAACAGGTTCAATAACTCCGAAGTTTTTTAGTAAAGAAGTAAGAGAAAATTCAATAATTTTCTTGGCGGTGCGGGGGTGCAGCGGCAATATTACAGGTATTCCGAGTTCGGACAGGGTGCCTAAAATACTCTCAAGCCTTTGGGGCCGGTCCGTATTTTCCGGCCGGTGCACTGTGGCCAGCCAGTATTTACCCGGTTCAATACCCAACCTGGTTAATATGTCACTTTGATCGGCCTTTGGCGTAAAACTTAAAATAGCATCATACATAACATCCCCCACGAAGTGAACGCCTTCCGTGACACCTTCCCGGGCCAACATGGCTACTGCATTTTCAGTAGGACAAAAAAGTATGTTTGCTATATGATCTACTACGATTCTGTTAATTTCTTCAGGCATTCTCCTGTTAAAGCTTCGCAAACCGGCTTCTATATGAGCCACCGGGATGTGTAGTTTTACTGCTGCAATGGCACCGGCCAAAGTTGAATTAGTGTCTCCATATACCAGTACCCAGTCCGGTTTTTCTTTTAAAAAAACATCCTCCAGAGCAGTCAGCATTCCGGCGGTTTGCCGGCCATGTGAACCTGAACCAACCCCCAAATGATAATCCGGGCGTGGAAGACCCAATTCCACAAAAAATACTTCCGACATCAGATAATCATAATGCTGCCCGGTATGCACCAGCACTTCCTGATGAAAGCGTCTCAATTCCCTGGAAACCGGAGCCACTTTAATAAACTGCGGTCTTGCTCCTACAACTGTGACAATTTTAGGCATTAAAATATCCCTACTTCAAACACGTATATTCATCCTTTTCGGCCGGTGGCGCGCTTACATGTGCCAAATTCCTATTTTTGAGTTAAAGCGAAGATTACTTTTTCCGCAATAAACTTAACCTGCGCCCTGTTCAATTCCGGGAAAACCGGTAAGGCCAGCGTCTCCCTTGCGGCCCGTTCCGCCTCGGGCAAGTCGCCCGGCTTGGCGCCAAAGTTTTGGTAAACCTCCTGTAAATGCAAGGGTAACGGGTAATACACTGCGCAGCCTATGTTAGTTTCTTGTAAAATCTGCATGATTTTATCCCGTTGAATATGCCGGATTACATACTGGTGATAGATATGCCTGCTTCCGGGTACTTCAAGGGGTGTGACAATATCCGTATCTTTAAATAACCGGTTATATAAGGTTGCTTTTTCTCGCCGCCCGTTATTCCATTCATCCAATCGTTTTAATTTCACCCGCAAAATAGCCGCCTGAATTTCATCCAACCTGCTGTTGTAGCCGACCAGCGAATGGAAATATTTCTTGTCAGTGCCGTGGTGCCGCAATTTTTTAATTTTAGCTGCGATTTCAGCATTAGAAGTTACAACCATGCCACCGTCGCCACAGCCGCCAAGGTTTTTGGAAGGGAAAAAACTAAAACAACCGGCATCTCCCCAGGCACCCGCTTTTTTCCCGTACTGCTGTGCGCCCATGGCCTGACAGGCGTCCTCCACCACAACCAGATTGTGTTTGCGAGCCAGTTCCATAATTTCAGCCATGCCGGTTACCTGCCCATAAAGGTGTACCGGAACAATGGCCCTGGTACGTAAAGTAACCAAGCGCTCCAGTAAATCGGTATTTAAATTGTATGTGTCAGGATTTATATCACAAAAAACCGGTCTCGCGCCCAGCCTGGATATTACCTCGGCGGTGGCAAAGAAAGTATAGGGAGAAGTAATCACTTCGTCCCCCTGCTTAACCCCACAAGCCTCCAAAGCCAAAAGCAGCGCATCGGTACCGCTGGCCACACCGACAGCGTAATCCGTACCGCAATAACCGGCTATTTCTTGTTCCAATGCTTCCACGTTGGGGCCCAGTATGTACCTCCCTCCGGATAAAACCTGTTGTACAGCTTCGTTCACTTCGCGGGAAATGGCATTATATTGGGCCACCAGGTCCAAAAGGGGTATCATTATTCAATATCCTCCCTGTCAGTGCCCCAAAGCAGCTGTTCTTCAGGCACGTTTTTTTCGTACCTTGCCGGGATTCCTTTGACCAGGGTTTTGGCACCCGTATCCCTGGTTACTACCGACCCGGCGGCTACAAAGGTTTCTTCCGCTACTTTGATTCCCGGCAATAAAATTGCGCCCGCCCCCACCCGGGCGCCTCTTTCGATAACCGGTCCTTTAATGTATTTAAAACGTTCCCGGGTACGCCCCATGAAGTTGTCGTTAGCTGTAGTTACCATGGGCGCAACAAAGACGTGACCCATTATTTCGGTATAGGCCGTAATGTAAGCGCCACTCTGTATTTTGGTATAATTTTCAATTAAAACGGAGTTTTCCAGGCAAACCCCCCGGCCAATGATGACAAAATCACCAATTTGACACTTTTCTCTCACAGATGCTTGATCACCGATCAGAGTATAGGCGCCAATCACCGTCCCGGCATATATAACAGCCAAAGCGCCAATAATAGATTTTTCCTTTATCCGGACCGGTTCGAGATTCTGACCGGATTTGACGGTGCTGGTGGCTGCGACAGTCAGCGGTTTGCCGATAACTGCACCGTCCCCGACAATTACGCCTTGGTCAATAATGGTCCCGGGATAAATTATAACGTTATGACCCACCTGTACATCATCAGCTATTTTTACGTTTTCATTAACTACTGTAAAATGTCCGATTCTTGCGTTAACACCAATATCCGCTTTTTCATGAATATAATTAATCATTCCATCACCTATATTTTGACAATCTTTTCCCGCCCGGTTTTAACATCTTTTGTAGCATTACGGGCATCTATTATTACGGCGGCATGTTCAGTCAGCCAATTATAATCCAAACATGAGTGGTCAGTCAGTATCAGCATGCAATCCGCCTTTTTTATTTCATCCTCGCTAAGAACAATGCTTTTTAAGCTTACCGAATTCGCCAGGGTAATGGATGGTACGTAAGGATCGTGATATACTACATCCGCCTGCTCGTCAAGTAACATTGCAATGATGCGCAAGGCGGGAGATTCCCTAACATCGTCTATATCTTTTTTATAGGCCACGCCAATAACCAGTATGCGCGAACCATTGATGCTTTTTTTGCGGTTATTCAGCACCCGGTACACCTTTTTAAAAACGTGTTGCGTGGCTTCAGCATTAATTTCCCCCGCCATTTCAATAAATTTGGTGTTATAGCTATATTCCTTGGCCTTCCATGACAGATAAAAGGGATCTATGGGAATACAGTGCCCCCCCACACCCGGCCCGGGATAAAAAGTCTGTATGCCGAAAGGTTTGGTACCGGCTGCATCGACTACCTCCCACACATCAATCCCCATCCTGTCGCATAAAAACATTAATTCGTTTACTAAAGCAATGTTAACGGCCCGATAGGTATTTTCAAATAATTTAGTAATTTCTGCCACGGCAGGCGAAGAAACCGGTACTACCTGTAAAGTCTGGCTATAAAAAGTACATGCCAGGTCCAAACATGCAGGGGTAACCCCCCCGACAATTTTGGAAGTGTTTTTAGTTGTATATTTAATATTCCCCGGGTCAACCCGTTCCGGTGAAAAAGCCAAAAACAAGTCCCGACCGACTTTTAACCCCGTCTTTTCCAATATCGGCTGTACAACCTGTTCCGTAGTGCCCGGGTATGTAGTGCTCTCCAGGGTAATCAGCTGTCCACGATGTAACCTCTTTGCTATTTCCAAGGCAGCGTTTGTAACGTATGAAAGATCCGGTTCCCTTGTCGCGGTAAGGGGGGTGGGAACGCAGATAATTACCACATCGGCCCTTTCCAGAACACCAAAAGAAGTGGTGGCAGACAACCTGCCCCGGCTGACTACCTGTAACAAATCGCTGTCTCTGACATCCCGGATATAGCTGTTACCAAGGTTAACCTGAGCTACTTTATCAGAATCCTTATCTATACCCAGTACTAAGAACCCTGATTTGGCATTTTCCAGTGCCAGCGGCAAACCGACGTATCCCAGGCCGATAACGGCTAATACAATTTTTTTCTGAATTATCTTTTCTTTTAAGGATAAAGCCGCTATGCTATCCACATCCTTCAACTATAATCCCTCCGCTTTCTTCCAGCATGAGGTTTTATCGGTCTGTTGCATTACTTGCGTGAAACCACCGGTCCCCACGCAGAATATTCCGGGAACTTTACTACTAATTTTGTTTATCTGTATCAAATAGTAACTTTATCTGTGCTGCTGTTTTTTTCATATCGGGTTTCCAATAATAAATCCCCCTCTCCTTGTAATTGCTTCCGGCTACCGTATTGACGGATATATCTGAACCATTGATTGATTTAAAAGTATTGGCAATTCTCAACAAATCCCAAAGTTTAATGTTAGTTTCACCCTTTTCGTTAATAATTTGGTAAATCTTAGGCAAACGCGCCCAGTTTTTAGGTTTTTTAATTTCTTTAACTAGATCAATACAGAATCTCTGCTGGCGCTCCGTCCTGGCAATATCCCCTCTGGGCACATTGCGCAGGCGAAGGTAAATAAATGCCTGTTCCGGTCCCATTTTCATTTTGCCGGGATAGAAGTCATAGTATTTATGGTGCAGTTCTTCAGTGACAGTAACTTCAACAACGCCCAATGTTCTGACCACTTCTTCATAACACAGGTAATTAAATTTGACATAGTAATCAATTTTCACCCCACTAAACCGCTCCACAGTTTTTATGACCAGCGGCATCCCTCCAAAAGGGTGAGCGTGATTGATTTTATCTTCCCCGTGTCCGGGTATTTCGACCAGAGTGTCCCTGGGTATGGATAAAAGGTTTACAGCCTGATTTTGAGGATTCAGGCAGGCCAATATGATAGTGTCTGTTCTGCCAACACCCTCCCTGCTTGCTCCCCCGGGAAACCGGCCTGTGTCAAGGCCGACAATTAAAACATTTACCGGCTTTTGCAATTTGGCAAGAGAGTTCTTTTTCTCTGTACTTTCAATTAAATTAATATCTGGCGGGCTATTTTGGTTTATTTGCTCTAACCCGGCGGCTTTTAATACAACTACCAGCGAACACAGTAACAGGATAAAAAGCCCAACCGGTAAAGTTTTTCTAAGCACAAGTTATCTCTCCAAATTGACGACCTTTTTTCCCTTTGTAAAGGCATATTATTCTAACCGGACAGAAAGTGTGACTGCCAGCCGCACAACAAGACCCCGGGAAAAAACCCGGAGCCATCTGGTTAGTTATTTACTTTACTATCTTTAAAAAGGGGTAGGTTAACCGGAAGGCCGGTTCTATTTGAACGTTTAATAGCCTGAATAATTTCCAGGCACTTGCGCCCCTCCCAACCGTCAACCAGTGGTTTGCGCCCGGTTTTTATGCACTGTACCATATCCTCAAGTAATGGACGATAACCACCGGGATCCGTAGGATTCACGACATGATCAGGAGGCTTGGATATATTTACTGCAAATTGCCATTTTTTTACTTGGCCTATACTTGTTCCACTTAAAATAACCGTACCATTATCACCAAATATAGACAGTGTTTCTTCCAAGTTTACCGGGTACACCGATGAACAAGCTTCAATTATCCCCAGTACTCCGGAAGCAAACTTTAAAACAGCAACAGCACTTTCTTCCGCCTTGAGAGAAGGTGTGGCACTGGAAGCCAGACCGTACACTGTGTTGACAGGTCCCAACATCCATTGCAGAAGATCGATATTATGTATAGCCTGATTTAACAAAACCCCTCCGCCCTGGGAAGCATCTGCCCGCCACGGTTTTTGCAAATAGTAATCCATATTTCTATTCCAGCGAAGCACCACCGACCCGTGGGATATCCGGCCCATTTTTTCCTGTTCCAACGCAGTTTTTAACGCCCGGACAGGCCCTTTGAAACGGTTCTGATGCGCCGTTACCAATACCACCCCGGCTCGGTCACAGGCTTCAATTAACGCATCGGCGTCTTCCAGGGTGACGGCCATTGGCTTTTCCACCAGCACGTGCTTACCGTGGCTGGCGGCTTTGATACCAAGAACGGCGTGCAAACTCCCGGGCGTGCACAGGTTTACCACGTCCACCCCGGGGTCGGCCAGCAAGTCATCGTAACTGCGGTAAATTTGGACCCCTGTGGAACGGGCCAGTTTTTCAGCCGCCATATTGTCCACGTCATATACCGCCACCAGGCGGCAACCCGGCATGTCGCTTAAAGCTTGCGCATGCTTTGCTGCAATGAAACCGCAACCCACAATGGCAAAATTGAACGCTTTCAGTTTAATCCCCCCTCCGCGTTATATATGGTGACAAATTTTTTTATAATTCCCAGGACTTTTATATCCTCATTAATATCTTCTTCGGTTAATTGCGCTATAAATTCCAAGATATTGCCTTGCGCATCGGCCGGTTGGGCCATGAGTATTTTTTCGTGCTGGGTTTCAACCACTGTTTCGTCTGCTCCGAACAATTCTTCATATAGCTTCTCGCCCGGGCGTATGCCGGTAAATTTAATAGCGATGTCCTTTTCCGGCCGGTAGCCCGATAATTTAATCATATTCAGAGCCAGATCAACAATTTTTACCGGTTCCCCCATATCCAGCACAAAAATTTCCCCCCCCTTGGCAATACCTCCAGCCTCAATGACCAGTTGGGCGGCTTCAGGAATGGTCATAAAATAGCGCACCATATCCGGGTGAGTTACCGTCACCGGTCCACCGGCGGCAATTTGTTTTTTAAATAAGGGAATAACGCTACCCCTACTGTCCAGTACATTGCCGAAACGTACTGCCGCAAAACGGGTGTCCCCCTGCTCGTTGTATTCCCGCACAATCCTTTCCGCCAACTGCTTGGTGGCCCCCATTACGCTGGTACAGTTTACCGCCTTGTCGGTGGAAATCAACACAAAGGTTTTGACACCGTTCAGCAGAGCCGCCCGGGCAACGGCACAGGTGCCCAACACGTTATTTTTAAACGCTTCGGACGGGCTTTTTTCCATGAGGGGCACGTGTTTGTGTGCAGCGGCATGAAATACCACCGCCGGTTTATACCTTTGAAAAATACGTGAAATCCTGGGATAATCCCTGACATCCACGATTTCAGAAAAAATTTTCAACCGGGGAAAACCGGCAGCCAGCCTGGCTTCTATTTCATAAATACTGTTTTCTCCTTTACCCAGCAGCACCAGCGACGCCGGATTGTAACCCGCCAGCTGCACGCACAACTCCGCGCCAACCGAGCCACCGGCACCGGTAACCAGGACGACATGGCCCGTTATATACCCCCCAATAATTTCTATGTTTAATTTCACCGGCTTCCTTTTTAACAGGTCTTCCACCTGGATGTCCCTAATTTGCTCTTCCGGAATTTTCCCTCCGATCATTTGAAAGACGCTGGGCAGTATTTTAAGCCGGGCCGGAGTGTTGCGGCTCAACTCGACAATTTCTTTTATTTCGCTGCCCCCGGCCGAGGGAATGGCGATAATGATTTCCTCGATTTTTAAACGGTTAACCAGTTCGGGAATATCCCGGCGGGTGCCCAAAATGGGTAAACCCATAAGCCTCATGCCCTGCTTGGCTTGATCATCGTCCACAAAGCCCTTGGGTCTCAACATTGACCGGTTATCCAGCAGAGTCCGGGCCACCAGGGAGCCGGCGCCCCCCGCCCCGACTATCAACGTCGGTCTGACTTTTTGCACCGTTTTACGGTTACCGCTAAATTCCCGGATTATTCGCCATGCCAGACGCCAACCACCGGCCAAAAATCCCGTGACGCAAATCATTGCAATCACCGCCAACGGCGGCAGGGAGATAGAAAACAACACGTTGCAACCGAAATAAAAGGTTAGAACGTAACCGGCCACGCCATTTATTAGCACCATGTAATCACGCAGCCCGGCAAATTGCCATAAACGGTGGTATATCTCCTGGATGTAAAAAATGCCCACGACAATCATCGAGGCCATTAAATGCAGCGCCCAAAACACTTCCCGTTCAGGGATAAAAACTCCTGACAGAGCCAGCATCATATTAAGAGCCGTATTAACCGCTATTAAGTCTATGGCTATTTTTAGCAGCATTGTCATCTTACTTTTCATCGGTGCCCCATTCCTGGATCTTGCAAATTTCATACATTTATATGCTCGACTGAGCAGGGTTGTTAACAAATAAAAAAGCCAAAAAGGGGACAGGCATCTTTTTTCAAAAAACGAAAAAAGCAACCTGTCCCCTTTTTGGTATACTTTCCTTAATAATAAAAAAAAAACCACCTTCATATGAAGGTGATTTCTGTGGTGACCCCACCGGGATTCGAACCCGGGTTACCGCCGTGAAAGGGCGGTGTCTTAGGCCACTTGACCATGGGGCCGGTATAGTGGTGAGCCATCCGCGACTCGAACGCGGGACACCCTGATTAAAAGTCAGGTGCTCTACCGACTGAGCTAATGGCTCACGCATGTCTTACAATTTTACATGATACATTAGATTAGCTAATGTGTCAACAATATTATAATTACAGGTTTGTAATTGTTTTACATTTAAAAAAGGTTATTTAAAAAATCCGTGATAGGTGCCAGGTGTTGAAAGTTGAAAATCTTTGATTTTCAACTTTCAACACCTGGCACCAAAGCTAACTACCCCGACTTGGCAAACTTTGCTCAAATGCTGTACTAGTACCTATGTGCTCTTTCGAACATATACTTAAAATATCTCCTTCAGCACCAGGGTTTGGGCGCGGCCGGGACCTACGCCCACGACAGCCACGGGTACGCCGGACAATTCTTCCAGGTGTTTGAGGTATTCCTTGGCATTTTGCGGCAGATCATCATAATCGCTTATTGCAGAAATATCCTCCTGCCAGCCCGGGTATTCCCGGTAAACGGGCTCGCACTCGTTCAGCGTTTTCAAACTGGCGGGAAATTCCTTGATAATTTCCCCCTTGTACCGGTAACCCGTGCAAATTTTCAGGGTTTCCAAGCCGGACAGCACATCCAGCTTGGTAATGGCCAGGTAACTGAGACCGTTGATGCGGGCAGCATAGCGGGCGATAACAGCGTCATACCAACCGCAGCGGCGCGGCCGCCCGGTAGTGGTGCCGAATTCATGTCCCCGCTTCCTGATCAGGTCGCCCAGCTCATCATGCAGTTCGGTGGGGAAAGGCCCTTCGCCCACCCGGGTAATATAGGCCTTGGCCACACCCAATACCGTCCTAATTTTGGTGGGCCCCAAACCGGCGCCCAGGCAGGCCGCCGCAGCAATGGGATGACTGGAAGTGACATAGGGGTAAGTGCCGTGGTCCAGGTCCAACAGCGTGCCCTGGGCCCCTTCGAACAATACCCTGGCCCCCCCGTCTATGGCTTCGTTAACCAGCACTGATACGTCCGCTACGTATTTCTTGAGGCGCTCAGCATAACTGCTGTAGCGGTCGAATATATCCTGATAATCAAACCGGTCGTTCGCGCCATAATAGCCGGCAAGCAGCTTATTTTTGGCTTCCAGCGTATCGCGCAGTTTTTCCGCCAGTTCGTCCCGGTCGATCAATTCCACCATGCGAATACCCACTCTGGATGCCTTGTCGGTATAAGCAGGACCGATGCCCCGGCAAGTAGTACCTATTTTACGATTGCCCTTGCTCTCTTCCTCGGCCATATCTATGCTTTTATGGTAAGGGAAGATTACATGCGCTCTCAGGCTGATCCGTAAATTGGCGGTGCTAATACCTTGTTTTTCCAGATTGTCCAACTCCTGTATTAATACGTCCGGATCAATAACTACACCGTTGCCGATAAGACACTGCTTGTCACCGTACAGGATACCGGAAGGAATCAGGTGCAACTTATAAGTTTTATCGTCCACCCTTACGGTATGACCGGCGTTGTTACCGCCTTGGTAGCGCACCACCATGTCGGCCTTGCGGGCCAAAAAATCGGTTACCTTACCCTTACCTTCGTCTCCCCACTGCGCTCCAACCAATACTACCGTAGACATTCGGCAACCCCCTTACAATTTTCCCTCTTACTGCATTATCTTTATATAATAATATGCGTTGCCTATATTATAACCCAACTGTTTCCAATATGCATCATCTTAATGCCGGTGGAAATGATTTTTCGTTATATTCTGCCAATGATTTCCCTGGCGGCCACCACGCCCGCCACCGAGGCTTGGGCCAGTCCCCTGGTGATGCCGGCCCCGTCACCCACGGCAAACAGGTTTTTAATTTTTGTCTCCAGACCGTTACTTAGTGTCAATCGAGAGGAATAAAACTTGACCTCCACACCGTAAAGCAGGGTATAGCGGGAATATACGCCGGGCGCTATTTCATCCAGCGCTTTCAACATCTCCACTATGGCCACCAGGTGCCGGTAAGGGAATACCAGGCTGAGGTCACCCGGGGTGGCCTCTTTCAACGTAGGTGTCACCAGGCATTTTTTCATGCGGTCCACCGTGGAACGATGCCCGTCCAGCAAATCGCCCAGACGCTGGACAATTACTCCGCCGCCCAGCAAGTTGGCCAGGCTGGCCACGTATTTTCCATAAGCAATAGGCTCCCGGAAGGGTTCAGTAAAGGTCTTACTGACCAGTACGGCAAAGTTGGTGTTATCGGTCTTATTGAAGGCATGGCTGTGCCCGTTGACCGTCACCAAGCCGTCATTATTTTCCATGACCACTTCCCCGCGGGGGTTCATGCAAAAAGTACGCACCCGGTCATCAAAGGTCCGTGAATAGTAGATCAACTTGGATTCGTAAAACACCCTGGTCAGGGGTTCCATCACGGCCGCCGGAACCTCGACCCGCACACCGATGTCCACGGGATTGACCGAAGTCGGCAATTCCAACCGGAAGGCCTCCTGGGCCAGCCATTCGGCTCCTTCTCTGCCGGGCGCCATGATAACATAATCACCGGTGATTTCCTCGCCGCCCGCGATTTGTACGCCCTTGACCCGCTGCCCGTCTGTCATTATATGATCCACGGTGGTTCTGGTACGAACTTCCACACCTTTACCAATTAAGAAGTGGTACATGTTCTCCAATATTTTCTGGCACCGCCCCGTGCCCAGATGACGAATAGCCACCGGAATCAGCTTTAGATCGGCCAGGGTGGCCCGGCGCTGGAACTCTTGAATTTCCTCCTGGTGTTCCAAACCGTATATGTGTTCCGGGGCCCCGTATTTCAAATAGTCCCGGTCAATGTAATTGATCATTTCCACCAGTTTTTCTTCGCCCATGTACTGCTCCAGGCTACCGCCGATTTCCGATGAAAGGGTCAGTTTGCCGTCACTGAAAGCCCCGGCACCACCCCACCCGCAAACCGTAGAGCAGGGGTTGCAATTAAAGCAACTGCCACCCTTTTCCCGGGAGGGACAGTTGCGCTGGTTGATATCGCGTCCCTTTTCCAGAATCAAGATACGCAAATCACTTCTTTTTTTAACCAGCTCCATGGCGGCAAATATACCTGCCGGGCCAGCGCCGACAATAATGATGTCGTAATGTTTAGACACTGGGCAAACCCCCTGTTGTTCTGCAAAATATTTTTCCCCTCGACATAAAAATAACCCAAACGGATAATATTGTTTGAGTCAATTAATCAATATATACCGGTTATGAATGTAAATAAGATTATTTAGGTAACTGTTAAGACGCACAGCAATGTAATTATATCAAATTTAAATTTGCTTAGCAACTAATTAATAACCGTAATAACCGTTTATTCCCCTTCCTTGCGGCGGGCGATGTTCATAAATTTGGTGAACTCTTTTAAAAAGGCCAGTTCCACCGTACCGGTGGGGCCGTTTCTCTGCTTGGCCACAATTATATCTGCAATGCCGATCCGCTCGGTTTCCGGGTTATAATATTCATCCCGGTAAATAAACATCACCACGTCCGCGTCCTGTTCTATGCTTCCGGATTCCCGCAAATCGGACATGATGGGTCTCTTATCCTGTCGCTGCTCCACCGAGCGGCTCAACTGGGCCAGGGCCAGCACCGGCACGTTCAGTTCTTTGGCCAGCCCTTTTAAAGACCGTGATATATCCGCGATTTCCTGCTGCCTGTTTTCCGAGCGTCGACTACCCTGCATCAGCTGAAGGTAGTCTATAACAATCAACCCCAGCCCCTTTTCCGCATGGATACGCCGGGCCTTGGCCCGTATCTGGCGCGCCGTGAGCACGCCGGAATCATCGATATAAATGGGCAACCTGGCCATATCCCGAGCCTTTTGCGTAAGTTTGACCCAATCCTCGTCCTGAATAAAGCCGCTGCGTATTTTATGCTGGTCCACCATGGCTTCGGCACAGAGCATCCTTTGCACCAGTTGTTCCTTGGACATCTCCATGCTGAATATGGCCACCGGTTTTTTGGTTTGGGCGGCAGCGTGAAAAGCGATACATAACCCGAAGCTGGTTTTACCCATGGACGGGCGTCCCGCCACGATCACCAAGTCACCGGATTGCAAGCCCTGGCACAGCCGGTCCAGGTCTTTAAAACCGGTGGGGATACCGTTTATTTCTCCCTTATGTTTATATAGAAATTCCAGGTGCTTGAAGGTATCCAGCAATATATCCTTGATTTCCGTAAATACCGCCGTGGTACGCCGTGAGCCCAGTTCCAGCAGCATTTTTTCGGCTTCCTCCATGAGCCGCTCGGCGTCCTCGCTGCCCTCGTAACCCAGCCCGGCTATGCGGGTGGCCAGGTTGATTAAATTACGCAACAGCGCTTTTTCTTCCACAATACGCGCGTAATACTCGGCGTTGGCCGAAGTGGGAGCGACGCTGGTCAATGTGGCCACATAGGCGGCGCCGCCCACCTTTTCCAATTCGCCGCTGCGGCGCAGTTTATCGGTCACGGTCACCAGGTCGGCGGCCTGCCCGCTTTCATCCAACTCCAAAATAGCGTCAAAAATGACTCTGTGGGATTCTACATAAAAATCTTCCGGGCGAAGATACCGGACCACCTTGGAAATGGCGCTGTTGTCCAGAAGCAGTGCACCCAACACCGATTGCTCGGCGTCTATATTGTGGGGAGGTGTTTTGTCCCACATAAACCATCATCACCTGACTCAATTATTCAATTAACCATTTCCTTGGCTGTCGGATAAATTGACGCAATTATTTCCTCCAGCGTCTGTACCGGGACCACCTTGACGCCGCGGGTATCGGCGGGTATATCCTTTTCATTTTCCCGGGGCACAAACACCGTTTCAATGCCACACTGCCTGGCACCGTAAATTTTTTCCGGCACCCCGCCGACCGCCTTGACCCGGCCCTGAATGGACAGTTCACCGGTTACGGCTATATTTTGGGGAATGGGGCGGTTTTCCAGGGCGCTGTATATGGCCAGGGAAATGGCCGCACCCGCTGACGGGCCGTCAATCCGCCCGCCCCCGACCACATTAACGTGCACGTCGTATTCGTTCAGATCGCGCCCGGTTAATTTACGGAGCACGGAGGCGGCGTTGAATACCGAATCCCTGGCCATGCTGCCCGCTGTTTCATTGAACCGGATGACCCCGCCATCCTTGCGCCGGGCCTGAAATACCACTGCTTCGATTTCCAGCACTGAACCGACAAATCCCGCCACTCCAAGACCGAATATCCTGCCCACCTCGTGGTTGGCGCTGGAACGCCGGGTTATATAGGGAGTCAGCCGGCTCACTTGAACAACTTCATATACTTCCGCCAGCGTGATCACCGGTTCTTGCCCGTCAACAACTTTATGGCAGGCCAGCGCATAGGCATCAGCCAGTATATTAACCGCTTTGCGCCCTTCAATGGTATATTCGGCAATTACTTCAGCCACACCGTTATCCATGGGTGCGTTTAATTTCCGGGCGGCCTGCCGGACTATCTGACAGATATCCGCGGGCGTCAGCGGCTCAAAAAATATTTCCGTGCACCGGCTGCGGATGGCCGGGTTAATTTCCTCGGGCTCTCGGGTGGTGGCCCCGATAAGGATAAAATCAGCCGGCGCGCCTTCTTCAAACAGCTTTTTAATATACCGGGGAACATTGTTGTCTAAAGGGTCGTAATATGACGATTCAAAAAATACCCGTTTGTCTTCCATCACCTTGAGCAATTTGTTTTGTAAAATCAGGTCCAATTCACCGATCTCGTCTATAAAAAGCACACCCCCGTGCGCGTCCGTCACCAGACCGGGTTTGGGTTCGGGTACCCCGCTGTCCGCCAGGTCGCGACGTGCGCCCTGGTAAATGGGGTCGTGCACCGAGCCCAAAAGCGGGTTGGTAACCTCGCGCGGGTCCCAGCGCAAGGTGGTGCCGTTAACTTCTACAAAGGGCGCCCCGGCAGCAAATGCGCTATATTTTAAGTCGCGCGCCGCCGCCAAAGCGATCCGGGCAGCGGTTGTTTTACCCACTCCGGGCGGGCCGTAAAGCAGAATATGCTGTGGAAACGGTGAGGCCAGCTTGGAAAGCAAAGCCCGCACCGGGCGCTCCTGGCCGACAATCTCATCCAGGCTGGACGGCCGGAGCACATCCAGGGCGGAACGCACCAGGTTTTTTTGTTCCAGTTTTTCAAGAATAGCCAGTTTTTTCAAGGTTTGGGCATTTTCCGGGCCGGTGTTCTCCTTTACAATTTGCATTCTTATTTCGCGCACGTAATCTTCATGCCGTTGCTGCAAGCGCTCGTTAATCTTTTTTTCCAGTTCGTCTTCCACGGCGCGACGCGCTATGATGTCAGCAATTTCATTTTCTAATTCATCCAGAATGTCCCGTATATGTTCCGGCTCAGGTACGGTATCCAATGTAGGGTCTTCAAGAACAATTTTCTGCAGGGCCAACACTCGCTCGGGCAAATACTCGGATCGCATCATCTGCAGCACGCCCAGCTTACCGGCCCGCAGTACGATTTTGTCCGAACCGTATATGTCCGTCATGATGTTGTAAAGAGAACTCACCTGTCGCCGTAGTTGTTCCTGTTCCCTGAAGTTGGTGCCCAATTCGTTTTTACCCTTGATTTTTTCCAGAAAACTTTTCATTGCTGTCAAATCTCCTTAATGTCAGTTTCGGCCTGTTTCGAAAAACTACTCCGCCACTACCTCCAAGTTAATTTCCACCTGTACCGCCGGGTGCAATTTAATGATAATGGGATATTCGCCCAGTGCTTTAATGGGGTTTTTTACAATGATTTTTTTCTTATCCACCTCAAGCCCGTGTTTTTCTTTCAAGGCGCCGGCAATATCCTTATTGCCAATGGCCCCGAAGAGTTTGCCCGCGTCACCCACCCTGGCTTGTATGGTTAATTTCAACCCGTCAAGCCGGTTGCCCAGTTCCCGGGCTTTTTCCTCAATTTGTTTCTTTTTTTCCGCCTGAATAGCTCTTTGTTTTTCCAGGTCTTTCATTCTACCCTTGGAAGCTTCCACGGCCAATCCTTTGGGTATCAAATAATTGCGAGCGTAGCCTTCCGCCACGTTCACCACTTTGCCCTTTTCACCGAGCTTTTTCACATCTTCCAGAAGAATTACCTGCATGTTTTTAACCCCCTTTGATCCCCTCATCTCCGTTGGCGGTCAACCGGCGCAAGTTGACCAGCGGGTCCACCACACCGCACGCCAGCGTCATGGTAATGGTAAAAGGCAAGTACAATGTCAGAACCACAATAATGATTATTTTGACAACCCGGGAAGCCTTCCAAACTTGCATAAAGTATGTCAGTACAGCAGTGCCCAGCGCAAAAAATACAAATGCCGCAATATAAAGTATATTTTTGCCCACTATTCCCATGGTGCTTATTGCCAACTCATCGCCCCCCAGAGTAAGGGCCAGGCCGGTTATTACCAGCCATGTAGAGTACCACGGCAATTGCCACTTGGCAAAGTCAAACTTTTCGGTTTGCGCCAAGCCCAACCTGTGCATGATATACCTGGTTATAAAATAACTTGCCAGCGTCATGATCAAGCTCCAGACCACCACGCTGCCGGGGATAAATGTTTGCACCAACCGGGCGATCTGCTCGGCGGCGGCCATAAACTGCTGCCTGCCGGATTCGTCCATGATACCGTTTTGCATGTACACCCGGGCCATTTGATCCATAGTTGCCCGGAATTCATGCGCTACCTTGGCTGTGCCGGCGTCATTGACCGCGAAGCTGATTATCAGGTTGACTGCCGCGGCCACCAGTGCCCAAAAGAATAATACATTGATACTTTTAGACACCGTCACCCTGTTCTTGAGCAGCAATCCTACAATAACGCCCGGCGGGCCGAACTGCAGCACCATCAGCAACGCTGCCTTAATATGAGTAAAGGCAAACATCAACATAACCGTAGACATCATTAAAGCCAGCAGGCCATGCCTCAAATCCCTTTTTAAAATCAAATATGCCAGCGGCACCGGCAAAATCAAGGAAGTCAAAAAAAACACCGGCGTAATATAAAGGCCCAGCAATCCCAGCAGGGCCGTGACGGTGGCCACTATGACTGTTTCTGGCACATTCGGATACTTATCCATAAGTCCGGGGAACCACCTCGTTATATTTTTATTACACAATTGTATTATAGTTCTGCACATAAACCGCTTTTCCTGCCCGGGCGAAGCAGGTGTATCCTGTTATTTGTTACCCGTCGTACCAAGTGTACAAAACAAAGGAAGGGGAACCCATGTTCCCCTATTAAATACACCTATTAACATGTACTATTTATTCTGCTGTAAAGGGCAACAGGGCAATATTACGAGCCCTTTTGATTGCTACAGTCAGCATCCGCTGGTGCCTGGCACAATTGCCGGAAATGCGCCGGGGTAAAATTTTACCCCTTTCAGTGATAAATTTTTTTAAACGCGGCACATCTTTATAATCAACTTTATCCATTTTATCAACGCAAAAGCTGCAAATACGCTTTTTGCCCCGGCGCCCACGCTCGCGTCTCATAGTCTTCCCTCCTAGAACGGAATTTCATCCTCGTTAAAGCTTATTTCACTGGCAAAATTTTCTCCTTCTGTTGTTTTACTTCCACCAGTGGATGATCCCCGGGCCTCTTTAGGCCAATCCAAAAAGCGCACATCGTTTGCCACAACCTCGGCCGCCTTGCGGCGAATCCCCTGGCTGTCATCATAAGAACGAACTTGTAACCTGCCCTCGACGGCCACCAGCCTTCCTTTGCCCAGATGATTGGTACAAGTTTCCGCCAATTTTTGCCACACAACAATATCAATAAAGTCGGTAGCTTCCACACGTTCACCCTGCCGGTTGGTATACTGGCGACCCACCGCCAGGGTAAAGGTGGCCACCGGTACGCCATTCGGTGTGTAGCGTAGTTCGGGGTCCTGAGCCAGCCGGCCGATTAATATTACTCTATTTAACATTTTTAATCACCGCCCCGGTGTAAGTAAATCTATCTCTGGTTACATCTTTAATCATCATTACGCACAATTATATGTCTTAAAACTTCATCGGTAATTTTCAGGATCCGGTCCAGTTCACCGGCCACCGCCGGCTCGCCTTTGAAGTTTATTATCACGTAATAACCTTCGCGGGTATGCTTAATTTCGTAAGCCAACCTGCGCTTGCCCCACTTGTCAAGCTTGGTTACCTCGGCGCCATTATTTTCAATTATACCCTTTACTTTGTCGATTACCGCCTCGGTGGCTTCCTCATCCAGGTTTGTTTTAAGAATAAATACCAATTCGTACTGGCGCACAATGCTCACCTCCTCCCTTTGGACATAAGGCCCTACTGTTCGGTAGAGCAGGGTAGGTCCATAAAATATGCATTTTAGGCCAGTTTCAGCTTTAACTATAAAATTATAGCATAATTATTTAGCCGTAGCAAGGAATTTGGTCTTGCAACAACTATTATTATGATATGGGAATTTGCAATGCATTCAATATTCGGCTTTCGGCTGCACTATTCTTTTCACGCTTTTCTCAAACTTGGGCCGGGGTAGCATAACTACCCGGCCGCAGGTTGTACACCTGATACGAAAATCCACACCTGTACGCATAACCTCCCACTCATCTCCGCCGCAGGGATGCTGCTTGCGCATTTTAACAACGTCCCCTATATTATATTTAACAAACATAGACCGACCCCCGTTGTTTTATGACAGAAAAAAGGCCCGGTAACCCTGGTGCATCATGTAAATATCGGCCTTGTGGCTCACTTCAAACGGTGAATGCATCCCCAGCAATGCCACTCCGCAATCCACTACGTCCATCCCGTACTCAGCCAGCATATAAGCTATGGTCCCGCCGCCACCCTGGTCAACCTTGCCCAGTTCGCCGGTTTGCCAGATAACGTTATGATCATTAAATATTTTTCTGACCAGCGCCATATATTCGGCGTGGGCGTCGTTGGCCCCCTTTTTGCCGCCGGAACCGGTATACTTGGTAATGACTACACCGCATCCCAGCCGCGCGGCGTTATTCTTTTCCATCACTTCCTCAAAGTTGGGGTCTAAAGCCGCATTGACATCGGCTGATAATGCCCGGGAAGCATTCATGGCCCGGCGCAGCAGCAACTCATTATATTTACCGGTACTTTTTTCCAATAATTCTGCCATAATATTAGCAAAAAAGCTGGCTTGCATGCCTGTGTTCCCAACACTGCCGATTTCTTCTTTATCGGTAAATATGCCCACTGCCGTGCGATTGGGCAAGTTAACGCCATTAATGGCCATCATTTGCGCATAAGCGCATACTCGATCGTCTTGCCCGTATGCGCCTATCATGGAACGGTCAAAACCGATATCCCGCGGAGCCACCGCCGGGACCAACTCCAATTCGGCACTAACCAAATCTTCTTCTATTATACCATATTTTTCATGCAGGTGGTCCAGGATTGTTTCCTTGACCCTTTCTTTGACTTCCCGGTCGTTGACCGCCAGGCTCCCGCACAGAACATCCAAGCTTTCACCCGGGAAAGCCTCCAATACCTTTTTCTCCGCCTGCTCCCGGGCCAGATGGGGCAGCAGGTCGGTTACGGTAAATACCGGGTCGCCTTCCTCTTCGCCAATGCAAATATTCACTTGAATGCCGTCTTTGCGAAATACCACTCCGTGTAACGCCAGCGGCAGCGCCAGCCAGTGATACTTTTTTATACCCCCGTAATAGTGGGTTTCCAATAAAGCCAGATCGCTTTTTTCATACAGCGGGTGAACTTTTAGATCCAAGCGCGGGCTGTCCACATGCGCTCCGATAATATTAGCTCCTTCAACCAGCGGGCGGCTGCCCATTACGGCCATGACCATCGATTTATTGCGTAATGCGGCGTACACGCGATCACCGGGTTTTAACGGGCCTGATATTCCCTGCAGCGGTTTAAAACCGTTGTTCTCGGCAAATTCCTTAATCAAATAAATAGTTTCCCGTTCCGTTTTGGCCTGTTTGATAAACTGCTTGTAATCTTCACCCATGCTTAATACCGATTTTTTTTCGAGTTCACTGATTTTTTCCCAAACATTTTTCCTACTGTAAGCCAGTTGGCCCTTTTTACTCATCGGTCAACCTCCAACCCATAGTTATGATGTTTTAGTATGGCCGGGATATATATAATTACTCCCGCCGGATTTAAATATATCCCCCAGGGATTGCCAGGCTGGTATATGCATATTTAATATATTCAAAAGATGCCATACATACGGCATCAGCGCGGATCCGGCGACGGCCCGTCCCAAAAAGCCCGGATCTCCTTGAACCGGCGCCGCACCGGTGGCCTGCAAAGGCTCTAGAAGAATCGCCATTAACGTGATAATTACAAGCCCCCTTACCACTCCCAACAACAACCCGCCAAAGCGATCCAGCGGGCTGAAAAATGTATGCGCCACCGCCCCGGAAAACATGCGCAATACAATTTTCACCAGCAGGGATACCGCCACCAACAGTAATAAAAAGGATATTATCTCCAGAATTGACATGGCTGCCTGATACACCATGTTTGTTATATAGCCCGTGGCTTTGACGCCCGGCACCGTAATTTGCAGGTTATTCATATAATCATTCTTGATTAATTCATCCAGCACGGAAAGAGGTAGTTTATCATTAATAAATGTAGCGATGGCGCCTCCCCAACCCCACCGGTTTTCCATATACAATGCCAGCGGCGCATACCCGATGAAGGCTGCCGCCAATCCCAGCACCAGACCTGCCAGCCCGGCCGCGCCGGCTATAAATCCGGTGTGCAGCCCGCGCCAGGCTGAAAAGAAAATAATCAACAACATTAACCAATCCAACCAGTTCATAATAGCCTGCTTCACCTCCTCATTATAATTATTCTTTCTGTTAATATTTTTTACCTGTCAGTTTTTTGATTATTTGGTTTACTGCCTGCGCCGCACCACCAGCAGGGGTGCCATTATTAAGAATAACATTAACAATAAACCGGCATAACCAAATAAAGGATATATGGTGCCCACCAGCCGGTCAAAATCCATTCCTGCCAGTGGAACGGCCAGCAAAGTTGCGCCGATACCAATTATTTTGTAATTTTTACTTCCCGCGTCAGCCATGCGGGCAGCGAACCCGTGGGCATTGGCCACCGTTGTGGTTAAAATAGCCAGCCAGATCAATACACCCATAATATATTTAAATCCTTGACCCACCTTGCCGGCCATATATAACATGGGCACTTTGTAATTGATAATTTCTGGATACAAACTGAGCCCGGCCAGATACATGATTCCGGCTATAATTCCCAGACTAGCGCCGCCGGCTACGCCGCCCCATAATGCTACCTTTTTGGTGATGCTTTTTCCCAGTGTGGTTAAGACGGCCACAACCAGAATCATATTATACGACACATACAGTACCCCCGACCATAACCAGTGACCCGTTACCGCTCCCGTAAACAGCACGGCATTATTTTGTACAAACGAAGTATTTTCAGCCTGTAAGATTAATAATGATATAATTAGAATAGCTATAATTTTTATGGGCACCAACACCGCATTTACCAGTACCACACCGTTCAAACCACCCAGCAAAATAAAGCAATTTATCACCACTACTATAAATATTCCAAATTTTGCACTAATGTTAAAGTGTTCGCTGAATATCGCTCCACTGCCGGACAGCATAACGCTCAAACCGCCGAAAAGCATCAACATGCTTAATAAATCCAACATTTTTCCCACTTTTTTACCCAGTAAATAATTAATTAGTGCCAAGTAATTATCCGTGCTTAGTTTTACTGAAAGGTAAAGTATTGATGCTCCCAGATAAGCGAATAATGCGGTTATCAGAACAACTTCCTTTAACCCGTTCAGGCCATGCAAAGTAATAAACTGCATAATTTCCTGGCCTGAGGCAAAACCCGCGCCTATAACCGCACCCATATACATGGCAATAACTTTTAATATTGAAATTTGTTTATTTAACGACAGCTATTTCACCTCCATCCTCTAATGATCTTATGCACCAGTTAATTAATTTTTTACAAAAAAGGAATAAAGCCATAAGTTTAAGGGAATAAATATATTAGTTTGTTTTTTTAAACAAAGAGGTGATATATTATGGCTGTGGCAAAGCAACTCATAAAACAACATTCTATGCCTAAAATTAAAATACATGTTGATGATCAGCTGGCAACGGAGAAAATATACCTTGCTTTAATGGATAAACTAACCCGTTATGAAGCGCTGCATACCGGCCCCGTGATATTATTGTGTATCGGCACCGACCGGTCAACCGGCGATTGTCTGGGACCGCTGGTTGGCACCCAGTTGGAATATCAAAATCAAGACCTGTTTCAAATTTACGGTACCCTGGACCAGCCGGTGCATGCCGGTAATTTACAGGAATATCTGGATATGATCAACAAACAATACAGCGACCCGTTTATTATAGCCGTTGATGCCTGCCTTGGCAGCTTGGAAAATGTCGGGTGCATCAATATCGGTGACGGATCGTTGCAGCCTGGCGCCGGTGTTAACAAGTCTTTACCCTCCGTGGGTCAAATTTATATTACCGGCATTGTAAATGTAGGCGGTTTTATGGAATACCTGGTATTGCAAAACACCCGCCTCAGCCTGGTAATGAAGATTACCAATACCATTGTAGCAGGATTGAACAAGGTTGCCAGGGAGAGCAGGCATAAAAAGGCCCGGAGTTGCTAAACTCCGGGTTTTAAGTTTTTCACTTTAAAGGTAAATATTCAGCAAAACAGTTGGCTGCTATGGTATTGCCCATAAGCGAACGACTTGCGTAACGCCGGTAACAGCACCCGGGAAAAGCTTTTAGGTAACCGGATAGCGGCGCGAAGCACTGGAGTGAACGTTGGACAATACCACAGGGGCTTACTGAATAGTTACTTTCACTTTAAGAAATATACCCGGCCATATTCATAGCCGGGCAAAACATTGCAGTACTGGAAAGCGTGCGCCTTTCTTGTTCCTTCATGGAATAATTCTTAATTCGTTTATAACTTCATTAATGTCTTTTCCGCTGGCGTCAATCACTTTTTTCTCCGTCGCTCTGTCCTGCATATTCATAAAGTTGTTTTCCATGCCGGAAACAATATACGCGTCAGCATCGTCAGCCATGGCACCGTCAACCACCGTAAAGCCTTCTCTTTCCAAATCCTTGCGGAACCTTTGTAGATCATCATCAAGTGCTATCTTTTTCATATTCACACCTCCTGTATTATCTTTCCTGGCTTTTTTGATTTTATGCAGGAGATTAATGACTTCAGCATCGGTGGTTTGCTCAAATTCCTTATAAAATTGACCCACGGCATAAAACTTTTCGGCAGTTAGAGGGCAAACTATTTCATCAACATCACCACTTAACCTGGTTATTGTATCGGCCGGCATAACCGGTGCCGCCAGGATAATTCTTCGCGGCCTAAACATATTCCTCAACGACTGCACGGCGGCCCTGGCAGTAAAACCCGTTGCAATGCCATCATCCACCAGAATAATTAATTTCCCGGAATAATCCGGGTAATCTGCACTGCCGCGATATTTAACCATGCGTCGCTTGATTTCGGCAACCTGTTCTTGAATCAGCGTTTCAATTTCTTTCTCTTCTATGTTATAAGCCGCCATCACATGACTGTTTAACAATACCGTCCCATCCTGTGTCACAGCTCCAATGACCACCTCGGGATTAAACGGTGCCCCTATCTTGCGTGGGATAATTATATCCAGAGGATTATTTAACATTTCTGCCACCCTGGCGGCCACCACAACTCCGCCCCGGGGTATGCCGATTACCACTGTATTATTGCTAACTTTTTCCATTAACTTTAAGCCCAATATATTTCCCGCCTCAAGACGATCTTTGTATTGATAATTTTCATCGAACATTCATACCGCCCCCGATTTTTTACTCTATTTTGCCCGCCATGCTTTGTAAATTATTAATAGAGCAAAAGATTGTGGGTAATATATTATGTAACTATTCAGCAAGCCCGCTGTAGTAATGCCTAACACTCACTTTAATGCTTCGCGTGTGATGCACACCACGCCTTGCTTCGGACCGGATTAGCGGAGCTGCAAAAGCGGCGCGATATGTATTCATATTTTTGATATATTGACTTTAAAGCTCATCTTTTTAAATCGCAAACTGTTAGTAACCCACTGTTTTCGCGCCGCTATCCGGTTACCTAAAAGCTTTTCCCGGGTTCTGTTACCGGCGCTACGCAAGTCGTTCGCTTATGGGCGATACTACAGCAGTCAAATGTTTTGGTTAATAGTTATTATATTATTTAGCTTTTTAGCGAAGAAAGCTACTTCCAAAAGCGCACTATTAAAAAAAAGAGAGGATATTTTACCCCTCCCTTGGTCAAAATAAATGCAAATATTGCATAAAATATGCCAGCGGTATGACAATAATTATGGCCGGCAGCAAGTTACCAATATTTACTTTCTTAATTTCCAGTATATTTATCGCTATGCCAATAATTAAAAGGCCACCGGTGGAAGTTAAGTGATTAATCACAAAGGGGTTGAGAATATCTTTCAACGATGCGGCCAGCAAGGTGATGGTGCCCTGATAAACCAGTACGGGTAAACCGGAAAAAATAACTCCGATGCCCATGGTAGAAGCAAAGAAAATGGAGCTTACTCCGTCCAGCATGGCCTTGGCAAACAATGTATCGGTATTACCGGAAATACCGTCCTCTATAGCGCCCACCACGGCCATGGCGCCCACACAGTATATTAAACTGGTTGTAACAAAAGCCCGGGCCACGTTTCCGCCATTATCACCCACCTTACTTTCCAACCACATTCCCAGGCGTTCCAGATTATATTCTATTTTTAACAGTTCGCCGCAAATCCCACCCAGGGCCAAACTGATAATTACTATCAATAACTGTTCTCCCTGTAATGACATTTGTAAGCCCACTAGCAAGACCGCCAGTCCGATGCCTTGCATCACCGTATTTTTTACACGTGGCGATATTCCCTTTTTAAAAAACAAGCCAATAGACGTACCTATTCCGATGGCTATAATATTTACTATAGTACCTGTCATAAAATATACTCCCGTATAAAATGTTTCACGTGAAACATTTAATTGATTTTAATATTATCAACTATGGCGGCCAGTTCATCTCGTGTGGTATATTCTATAATTAGTTTACCGCTACCGTTTGAGTTAGGGCGTATAGTTACCCGTTTTCCTAATTTTTTACTTAATAATCTTTCCCATTCCATGCTTTCATGATCCTTTTCCCTGGCTCGCTTGGTTTTACCCGCCTCTTCAATATATTTTTTTACTATTTCCTCTGTTTTGCGGACACTTAAATGCTGTTTAATTATTTTGAGTGCAAATTTTATTTGTGTTTCACTATCCTGTAAAGGAATCAACGCGCGGGCATGACCGGTGGAAATTATACCTTCCGCCAGCATTTCCCTGAGTTCCCCGGGTAATCCCAGCAACCTCACCATATTGGCTATAAAAGACCGGCTTTTACCCAGACGAGACGATAATTCCTCCTGGGTTAAACCATATTCCTCCATCAAACGGCGATACGCATTGGCTTCATCCACGGCATTCAGGTCTTCCCGCTGTATATTTTCGATCAAGGCAGCGGCGGAAGCTTCCAGGTCATTATATGTTTTTATAATAACCGGTACTTCATTCATTTTTAATTTTTTACAGGCCTGCCAGCGACGCTCGCCGGCAATAATTTCATAATTGCCATTACTTCTGGAACGTACTACTATAGGCTGGATTAAACCGTGGGTTTTTATGGATTTTATAAGTTCTTCCAGGTTGTGCTCATCAATATTTTTCCTAGGTTGATTAGGATTGGGAAATATTTTTTCCACTTCAATATAGCACATTTCATTATCATTATTCTTTACTTTATCACCAGGCTCCACCGGTATTAATGCCGAAAGTCCTTTTCCCAGGCCCCTTTTTTTACTCAAGACCCATCACCTCACGCGCCAAATCATGGTACAATTCCGCTCCCCTGGACCTACGATCGTAAAGCATTACCGGTTTGCCGTGACTGGGTGCCTCACTTAGCCGAACGTTACGCGGAATAATACTCTTGTAAACTTTATCTTTAAAATGGCTTTTTACCTCATCCACTACTTGAATAGATAAATTTGTACGCCCGTCAAACATAGTCAATACTACGCCTTCTATCTCCAGTCCACGGTTCATACTTTGCTGTACCAGCTTTATAGTATTCATTAACTGGCCAAGGCCTTCCAGTGCATAATATTCACACTGTAGAGGCACGATCACCGAATCCGCCGCCACCAGGGCATTGACCGTCAACAATCCTAGTGATGGCGGGCAGTCAATAATAATATAGTCGTATTCATCTTTTTCCCGGTATAATATATTCCTTAATAAATTTTCCCGGTACTCAATACCCACCATTTCTATTTCCGCACCAGCCAGTTCAATTGATGATGGAATAAGGTCCAGTCTTTCCAGTACATTACAAATTTTAATATTTTCAATGCTCGCGCTATCCAGCAATAAATCATATATACAGCCTTCCAGGGCATCCTTATCTATCCCCAGCCCGCTTGTGGCATTTCCCTGTGGGTCGATATCCACCAGTAATACCCGGCATTCCATCATAGAAAGCCATGCTGAAAGGTTTACTGCAGTGGTGGTTTTACCCACACCCCCCTTCTGATTGGCAATGGCAATTATTTTTCCCACGCTATGCACCCCTTAGATGCCAAAGTTTACATTCAATTTTTATTCCACATTTATAACGTTACTTCCTGCTCTGTTTTTTGGGCAAATAAAAAACAGGGACATTTTATCCCCGTTTTTAAATCTACTCCGAATTTTACAATGGTCGCTTCTTTGGTATCCCGGCCCGGCGCGGGTATTTGGCGGGGGTGTCGGATATTTTTTTAATGATAACAATGGAACGCCTTTCCTTACTTAGTGGCAATGCTATCTCGCGCACCTTTTCCAATCGCCCGCCTAAAATCTCTATGGCTTGCTCTGCTGCTCTTAGTTCTTCGTTTATTGCAGGTCCCTTGGATGCGATAAACATACCACCCACCTGCACCAGGGGCAGGGCGTATTCAACCAGCACCCGTAATTCCGCCACCGCCCTGCTGATCGCTACATGGTAACTTTCTCGATGATTTGCAGCAAATTCTTCCACCCGGGCGTGTACAGCTACCACATTATATAATTCAAGAATATTAATCACCTGCTGTAAAAATAAAACCTTTTTGCCCACCGCATCCAGCAGGGTCATTTTCAGACCGGGCAGATATATTTTTAAAGGCAATCCCGGAAAACCCGCCCCGCTGCCGATATCCACCACACTGGTATTATATATTTCTTGTAGATCCTCAACCAATAACAATGAGTCCAAAAAATGTTTTTCTGCCGCTTCAGCAGCAGCGGTAATAGCAGTTAGGTTATACTTTTTATTTTCCTCCAGTAACTTTTGATAATACTGTTCATATTTATTCACCGTTTCTTCTGAAACAGACAGCCCTAATTTCCGTCCACCGCTTATAATAACTTCCCTGAGCTCGTTATGCATGGCTATCATCTTTCGCGCTGCCGCCAGTTGTTTGTTGGCGCTTATTTTGTTCCAGGTGAATTAATAATACCGAAATATCAGCCGGGTTAACCCCGGATATGCGCGATGCCTGCCCAATGGAAACCGGTCTTACCTTGTCCAGTTTTTGCATTGCTTCCACCGCCAGCCCTCGTACCTTGCCGTAGTCAATATCCGGCGGTATTTTCATATTTTCCATTTTTTCAAACTTATTAATCTGTGCCGCCTGTTTTTTAATGTAGCCCGCGTACTTGATTTGTATTTCCACTTCTTCCTTGACATCTTCATCAAGATTGGGATGTTCAAGCGGTAAATCTTCTATGTCCCGATAGGTTATCTCGGGTCTTTTCAATAAGGCGGCCAGTTTAATACCGCCCTGCAACGGGGCCGATTTAGCTCTTTCCAATACGTTTTTCAACTCCGGTCCCACCGGTACTACGGTCTTTTCAAGACGCTCAATTTCTTCTTCTATAGCCCGGCGCTTTTTAATGAACCTGCCGTAACGTTCCGCCGAAACCAGTCCCACCTGGTAGCCTCGCTCTGTAAGCCGCAGATCAGCATTGTCCTGACGCAACATCAAACGGTATTCAGCCCTGGAAGTTAATAAGCGGTACGGTTCAGTGACCCCCTTTGTGACCAGATCATCTATTAACACACCGATATACCCCTCGGAACGGGAAATTATAAACGGTTCATTATTTTTTATATACAACACCGCGTTAATTCCGGCAATTAATCCCTGGGCCGCAGCCTCCTCATACCCGGAGGTGCCATTGATTTGTCCGGCGGTAAACAACCCTTTGACAGCTTTTGTCTCCAATGTCAGTTTCAACTGGCTCGGCACCACGTAATCATATTCAATGGCATAACCGGGACGTACAATTTCCACCTTTTCCAACCCCGGCAATGTCCGCAGCATGGCCATCTGTACATCTTCCGGCAAACTGGTGGACATACCCTGCACGTACATTTCATTGGTCTTTTTTCCTTCGGGCTCTACAAAAACTTGGTGGGCGGGCTTGTCCGCAAATCTTACCACTTTATCCTCTATTGACGGGCAGTATCGCGGACCGGTGCCCTCGATAAAACCGCTGTACAGCGGCGAACGATGCAAGTTCTCCCGGATTATATCATGGGTTTGCTCATTACTGTAAGTCAACCAGCAAGGTATTTGTTCCCTTTGCTTTATGCTTGAAATAAAAGAAAAATTGTATATCCGGTCATCCCCCGGCTGAATAGTCATTTTATTAAAATCAATACTGCGCCGGTCCACTCTGGCCGGCGTACCCGTTTTAAACCGGCCTAATTTAAAACCCAGATCCTGTAAACTTTCCGATAATTTTATTGCCGAAAAATTACCGCTCGGACCACCGGGATAGGCCAGGTCGCCAATGACAATGCGTCCCCTTAGAAACGTCCCCGTGGTTACTATTACCGCATGCGCCTTGAAAACCGCCCCCGTCCGGCCCACAACACCGGCCACCCGCTCCCCTTTAACCAAAATTTTTTCTACCGTTACTTGCTTGACATCCAGATTAGGTTGATTTTCCAGTACCCATTTCATATTTACATGATATATATTTTTATCTGCCTGGGCCCTCAGTGCCTGCACCGCCGGTCCTTTGGCCGTATTCAACATACGCATTTGAATGGCCGACCGGTCGGTGTTCAAACCTATTTCACCGCCCAGGGCATCAATCTCCCTGATCAACTGTCCCTTGGCCGGACCACCCATGGCCGGGTTGCAAGGCATCATTCCTATATTTTCCATATTTATAGTTAGTACCAGTGTTTTCATGCCCATGCGCGCCGCCGCCAAACCGGCTTCGCAACCCGCATGACCGGCGCCGATAACTATCA
Organism: Desulfoscipio geothermicus DSM 3669; assembly: GCF_900115975.1. Taxonomy (GTDB): domain Bacteria; phylum Bacillota; class Desulfotomaculia; order Desulfotomaculales; family Desulfallaceae; genus Desulfoscipio; species Desulfoscipio geothermicus. Next base: position 13,215 of record NZ_FOYM01000024.1, on the reverse strand, counting down.
CATCATACTGACCGGCCAGGTATTCCAAGTCCATCCCTCACTTTCCGATGCAAAAATCGGCAAAAATCTTATCGATAATATTTTCCGTGGTTACGGTGCCTGTTATCTCACCCACCGCTTCCCATGCGCTTCGCACATCTATGGCAATCAAGTCCAGAGGCACTCGGTTTTCTACAGCTGCCCGCACCTCTTTTAAGTGATCCAGCGCCTTTTTTAACAGCAGTTTGTGCCGTACATTGGTAACCATAGCTCCATCCGCCGGTATGATCCTTCCACCGGTAACCACTTCCACTATCTCCTTTTCCAACTGTTCTATGCCTTTTTCCTCGGTAGCGGAAACCCGCACCAAGGGCCATTCCGGAAGCACAGCATCAATATATCGCCGGTTTTCATCATTCTCAACTATATCAATCTTATTCATCACCTTAATGCCCTGCTTGTCCTTCACCAGATCAATGATTTTCCGGTCTTCATCGCTTATTCCGCTGGACGCGTCAATAACCAGAATAACCAGGTCAGCCCCCTTGATACTTTCCCTGGTTTTTTGCACTCCGATTTTTTCTATAATATCTTCAGTATCCCGAATGCCCGCGGTATCGATAATTTTTAAAGGAACCCCGCCGATGTTCAAAATTTCCTCGATAATATCCCTGGTAGTGCCCGGTATATCCGTAACTATGGCTCTTTTTTCCCGCAATAAAACATTCAATAAAGATGATTTTCCCACATTGGGCTTACCGGCTATAACTGTACGCACTCCCTCCCGGTACACCTTACCAGTTTCCGCGCCGTCAATCAATTTTTGTATTTCACCGGCCATCTTTCCGGCGCGTGAGTATATTTCATCCAGGTTGTATTCTTCCACCTCGTCCTCGGGAAAATCAATATTGGCTTCAATAAGAGCAGTCATGGCCAGCAATTCTTCCTGAATCGACGCGTATTTTTTTGACAGTCCGCCTGACAGCTGGCCGACGGCCAAGCGCAGCGCGTCGCCGGTTCTGGCCCTGATAACATCGATTATTGATTCCGCCTGGGCCAGGTCCAGCCGCCCGTTTAAAAAAGCGCGCTTGCTGAACTCGCCGGGTTCGGCCGGACGGGCCCCGACGCCCAATACCAGTTCCAGGGTTTTTCGCAATGGCAGCGCCCCGCCATGACAGTTGATTTCCACCACGTCTTCCCTGGTGTATGTATGGGGGGCGCGCATAATGCCCAGCAATACTTCATCAATTACTTGTCCGTCCCCCGGGTCGTAAATATGCCCGTACACCAACCGAAAAGTTTGCTTTTGCCAGTTATTTTTTTTGGCCGGGCGAAAAATTTTTTGCGCGATTTCTACTGCTGCCGGTCCGCTAATCCTTACTATACCGATTCCACCTTCACCCGGCGGCGTGGAAATAGCGGCAATGGTATCGTCAAGCATAACCTACCCCCGAAATTTCTAAAAAACCCAGCACGGGATACCGGGCTGGGTTTTTTTGCATATTATTTTTTGGGTGCGATAATTATCTTTCGGTAAGGCTCCTCGCCTTCACTGAATGTATAAATATCATCTCTGCCCTGCAATGCCGTGTGTATGATTCTCCGCTCCATTGAATTCATAGGCTCCAGGATAACATTGCGCCCTCGCTGTTTGGCCTTGTCGGCAAGTTTGTAAGCCAGCTTTTTCAGCGTATCTTCCCGGCGCTTGCGGTAACCTTCAATATCTATTAATATTCGCTTGCGCTTGTCGGTATTTTTGTTGGCGGATAAATTCACCAGGTACTGCAACGCATCTAAAGTTTCTCCACGTCTACCGATTAATATACCAAGATCGGGACCGTTTATATTAATTAATATTTTTTCATCCTTTTCTATTACATCAATATCCACGTCCAAATCCATTGTTTGCATTACCTTCTCCAGTAGTGCCCTGGCTTGCCGGGCCGGCGTTTCCTTTGGTTTGACCCGCACCAGCGCCGGCCTGCCGCCAATAAAACCAAACAACCCTTTGCTGGGTTCCTCCAGAACCTCTATTTCAATTTCATCCCTGGTTAAATTAATTTCCCTGAGTGCGTTTTCCACTGCCTCTTCCACGGTTTTACCACTTTTTTCCACGTAATTCACTTCGAAGGAGCACCCTCCTTTACTTGCCCAACTTGTTTATTTACCAGCAATTGCTGCGCAAACCCCAGAATATTGAACGTTACCCAGTATAACACCAACCCCGCCGGCACTGTCGTGCTGATCCAGGTGATAAATACGGGCATCATATACAGCATCATGCGCTGGGTTTGGTCCGTGGTGGAAGTCGTTAATTTGGTTTGCATAAACGTGGTAATACCGGCAAGCAGCGGCAAAATGAAGTACGGATCCTTATCCGTCAAGGTAGTAATCCATAAAAAGCCGGCATGTTCATTATTTAAAAATTCAATATGCAATAAAGAACGATATAATGCGATAAGAATAGGCATTTGCACTAATATGGGCAGGCATCCGGCCATGGGATTGACATTGTTTTCCCTGTACATTTCCATGATTTTTTGCTGCATTTTCTGCGGGTCCTTGTTTTTGTATTTGTCCTGTATTTCTTTAATCTTGGGCTGGATTTTCTGCATTTTTTTCATAGATACCATTTGCTTTTGCGTTAACGGAAACAACACCACTTTAATCAATATGGTTAAAATAATAATGGCTAAAGCATAACTGGGCACACCTACCGATACCGTCAATTCATACAGCCAGTGTGTCAAAGAAGTCATGGCATTAACCAGTGACTGGAACAATTCTCCCAAACCATCGCCTCCCTGTAACAACTCTTGATAACCAGGCATTATTATACAGGATCATACCCTCCCGGGTTAAAAGGATGACATTTCAATAACCTGAATACTGCCTTTAAAGACCCTTTCCAAAATCCATATTTTACCAATGACTGAACCGCGTATTCGGAACATGTGGGGTAAAATCGACAGGTCGGACCCTTCAGCGGGGAAATAAAAATCTGGTAAACTTTTATCAAACCAATCAATATAGTTTTCATAACCGATTTTCCCTTATAATCTTTTTATTTATCCTGTACGCCAAGTCTTCCAAATTATTTTTTACCGAATTAAAGGACAATTCATCAATACCCCTGCGGGCGATGATAATATAGTCATAACCATCGGCAAACCAGTCACCGTGTATTCTGCATACTTCCTTCAGCCGCCTTTTTATCTTGTTTCTAACCACGGCCTTACCTATTCTCTTACTGACGGAAAATCCAAACCGCTTTGTGGTTAAAGTGTTTTTACACGCATAAAGCACGGCATAACGATTGGCCAGCGATATGCCTTCCCTGTACACTTTTCTGTATTCTTTATTGTCTTTTATAAACTTTTTTTTGTGCATGTTTAAAAATTTAACCTGTCTGGAACATCCTTATACAATTAGCAAAAGGCCACTTTCAGCAAGCGGCCTTACGCAGTCAATCTTTTTCTTCCTTTTAGCCTTCTGTTCTTAATAACCCTCCGTCCCGCTTTTGTAGACATTCTCTTTAAAAAACCATGTACTTTTTTTCTTTGCCTTTTTTTAGGTTGGTAAGTTCTTTTCATTGCACCAAAATCCCCCTAACCGCTGCTTTATCTTGACGAAAAATTTTGGAAAATACTAGGCGTACGTTCTCATTATATAGTATGCCCTTATTTCAAGTCAAGTTATAGATTGTGAACTTAATCCGCCAACTACGAGCTATTTATTCTTATTGAATAGATCAGTAAGATTTGGTATCATTTAGTTTAGCCTTTCAGACAATAAAATTATTCACAACCTGTGGATAAATCTGTGTGTAAATTGTTAAGATTAGATATTTTATACTGCACTCGCTTATTTTTTTATTAACAAATTTGTTCAGGGGGATTATCCATTGGCAAATTCCGGCACTAACGCCATTTGGGAAAAAACCATCAACCAACTAAAAAACAAATTGAATGCCCGTTCCTATGAAACATGGATTAAAGCAATGAAACCGGTAACAATCAGAAACAATACTTTTTACATCGGTGTACCAGACCATTTTTCACGGGATTGGTTGAACAACAGTTATGCCCCTCTTTTTCGGGAAATCATCAGCCATTTTACTGAATCAGAAATCAATGTACAGTTCATACTGGACGAAGACATACCCCATATTGCCGATCAGCAAGAAAAATCTGTGGATAATTCGGATTACAGGGAAAACGATTTAAGGAACACCTTACTCAATCCCAGGTATACTTTTGATAACTTTGTAGTAGGCAACAGCAACAGATTTGCCCACGCCGCCTGTCTGGCTGTAGCCGAATCACCGGCCAAAGCATATAACCCCTTGTTTATTTACGGCGGTGTCGGGTTAGGCAAAACCCACCTGATGCATGCCATCGGCCATTACGCCAGAAATAATAACAGCGGTAATTATATAGTGGCTTACGTGACCACCGAAAAATTTACCAACGACTTGATCAACGCCATCAGGGAAGAAAAAACTGTGGAATTTAAGAATAAATACCGCAGTATAGACACTTTATTGATCGACGATATTCAGTTTTTAGCCAAAAAGGAAAGAACCCAGGAAGAATTTTTCCACACTTTCAACACGCTTTACGAAGCAAATAAACAGATAGTTATTTCCAGTGACCGCCCGCCCAAGGAAATACCCACACTGGAAGACAGGTTGCGTTCCCGCTTTGAATGGGGTTTAATTACGGACATTCAACCACCGGATTTTGAAACAAGAATAGCTATTTTACAAAAGAAAGCCCAGATGGAAAATTTAATTATCCCCGATGAAATCATTAATTTCATTGCAGACCGTATAAATTCAAACATAAGAGAACTGGAAGGGGCTTTGATCAGGGTAGCCGCCTACAGCACGTTGAACAATGAAATAATCAACAAGGACATGGCGGCCGAGGTACTTAAAGACATTTTACCGGCCAAAAAACCAGTGGAAATAAACATTCCCAGAATTCAGCAAAAAGTGGCTGAATACTTTAACGTGAAAGTGGACGACCTAAAATCAAAAAAAAGAACCCGTAATATCGCCTTTCCCAGGCAAATCGCCATGTTTCTCTGCCGGGAAATGACAGAGGAATCCTTACCCCAAATAGGTAACCGGTTTGGGGGTCGCGACCATACAACCGTACTGCACGCACAAGAAAAAATTACTAAAGAAATGAACAACGACCCCACCCTGGCCATGACCATTACTAAAATCAAGGAACTTATTAAACAAAACTAACAAACCCTGTTTATTTTTTTGTTGATTTCTCTACCGGCGTTTTTCCGGTTAACATTTTTATAAAAAATTTCCCAGCCATTTTTCACATTTTTTTAAAACCTTTGATAGCTTGCCGCCGTTAATCCGGTGGCCTTTATCCACATTTTTTTCCTTACTATTACTACTACGTAATTTATTATTATATGTTTATAAGGTGGTTATTATGCATTTTTCCGTTCACAGAGAGGATTTGAATTCCGTCGTGCAGGTTGTTCAAAAAGCGGTTTCTTTGCGCAATCCCATGCCCATATTATCTTGTTTGCATATGGAATCCACCAGTGGTACACTTACTGTAACAGCTACCGATCTCGAATTCGGTATCCGCTGCACCATTCCGGTAAATACTGTAATTGAAGGCTCTGCTGCTTTGCCTGCCAAGTACATGGCCAATTTTATCAATCGCCTGCCGGAAGTTGAATTAAATGTGCAATGCGATATTTCAACCAACACCACTGTTTTTTCTTACGGTGATTCCGAAGTGGTGCTTCATGGGTATCCGGCTGAAGAATTCCCTCCTTTTCCGGCTTTGCCTGAAAAGCAGGCTCTGAAAATTAATCAAAGAATTTTTAAAAAGATGCTTAAACAAGTTCTTTTTGCAGTGGCCACCGAAGAACACCGCCCCGTATTTACCGGTGTCAATATTCGCATAGATACCGGCGGAACTATTTCCATGGTAGCTACGGATACCCGGCGTTTGGCCGTGTGCGAAGAAAAACTGGAAACAGCGCCTGAAAATTTTATAAATATTATCGTACCGGGTAAAACTTTAAATGAATTATATAAATTAATTGATGCAGTGGACGATACATTCGATTTGTATCTTACGGACAATAAGATTTTTTTTGCCTTTGAAAATATTTGCCTGATGTCCCGTTTAATTGCCGGGCAATATCCCGATTATAGAATCGTCATTCCCAATGAATACGTTTGTGAAGTAAGGGCTCCGGTAAGTGCGCTCCTGGATGCTGCTGAAAGGGCGTCCTTGCTGGTTAATAACAGGCGAAACGTATTCAACATTAATTTTCAACCCGGTAACCTGTTAATTTACTTTTATACTGAAACTGGAAGAATCAGGGAGGAAATTACTGCTGACTTTTCCGGTGATCAACTGGATGTTGGATTCAACGTCAGGTTTTTTATTGATTTGTTGCGATCTTTAGACACCTCCGAGGTGATCATTAAATTGAGCGGCTCGGAAAACCCGGCCCTTTTTAAACCCATTGATGATGATAATTACTTTGCCATCCTGGTGCCGGCTGTTCCTTAAGGGTGAGTGATTATTGGCAAAAGACATTCTTATCAGGGACGAAATTAAACTTGATCAATTTTTAAAATGGTCCCGCGTGACTTCCACCGGTGGTCAAAGCAAACTGTTGATTGCCAGCGACATGGTACGGGTCAACGGCCGTTTAGAAAACAGGCGATCGCGTAAATTGAAACACGGCGACCTGGTGGAAGTGGAGAACATGGGCTCTTTTCGCGTTGTGACCGAACAGGAGTGCTCATGATTGTTTTTAAAGAATATACTATTAAATGATTTTCGAAATTATGATAAAATACTATGGGAGCCGTGTAATGGGATAAATTTTATTACCGGGTCCAACGCCCAGGGTAAGACAAATTTGTTGGAGGCTGTTTTTTTCAGCGGACTGGGTTATTCTTTTCGTAAAAAAGACCGTGATGTCATCCGCTGGGGAAAGACACATTCATCCGTCAGGGCCACTTATTTTTTAAAGGACATGCCGGTTGACATAGTAGCTGATATCAACGAAGAGGGAAAAAAGAAGATATTGATCAACGGTGCCGAAGACGGTCGGAAATTTTTACCGGGACGTTTCGGCATTGTTCTATTTAGGCCGGACGATCTGGAAACAATTAAAGGACCGCCGGCCCGCAGGCGCGAATTTATCGATAATGAGATCGGCATGATTGAGCCGGTTTACCGCCGCCGCTTGCAGCAGTACCGGCGTGTGGTGGAGCAAAGAAATAATTTATTGCGCGTGGGTGGCGGTAAGGATTTACAATCACTGAAAATATGGAATGAGCAATTTTACCGGTATGGCGCGGAAGTTTTATCCGGTCGCATTAAATTATTAAAAAAATATTCTCCCCTGGTGCGGGAAATGTACGCCAGCATTGCGGGAAACCATGAAAACCTGGAGATTAAATACCTTTCAACCGTAAAAATATCTGGTGGAACGGATACGGAGCAAATTATAAACGATTTTATTTTTGAAGGAAAAACCAGGGAAAAGGAAGAATTTTATAAAAAACAAACGGTTATCGGTCCGCATCGTGACGATATTGTCTTTTTAATTAATAAACAGGATGCTCGCCATTACGGCTCCCAGGGACAGATCAGGTCCATTGTTCTGGCCCTGAAAACCGCCCAGTTGCAATTGTTTCGCTTGGAAACCGGTGAGCAACCCATATTATTGCTGGATGATGTGCTGATGGAGTTGGATGACCGGCGGCAGCATTATTTACTGCAGCTGATTGCCGGCAAATATCAATCATTTATTACTTCCACTACCCTGGACGATTCAATTAAGCGGTATGTGGATCGGGTATACTTTGTTAATAAAGGCACAGTGAAGGAGGAAAGTTAATGTTTTTACACCTGGGCGGCGATGTTGTGGTGCCTAAAAAAGATATAGTGGCAATTTTGGATATCAGAGCCAAGTCTTCCGGTATTACCCGTGAATATTTGGAAATAGCCGGCGATGAGGGGTTTATAGTTAATATATCCGAGCCGGGCAAGGAAAAAACCTATGTTATAACAGGCAATGAAATTTACCTGTCCCCCATATCATGCAATACTCTGAAAAAACGAGCTCTTGAGTAACTAAAAGAACGGAGGAACCCTGTTGTTGGAAAATAATACAAGGTACAGTGCCGAAGAAATCCAGGTGCTTGAAGGGTTGGAAGCTGTTCGGCGCCGGCCGGGCATGTACATTGGCAGCACCAGCGCCCGGGGTTTGCACCACCTGGTCTATGAAGTGGTGGATAACAGCATAGACGAGGCCATGGCCGGTTATTGCAACAAAATAGATGTCATTGTCCATCCTGACAATGCAGTTACCGTAATAGACAACGGGCGCGGCATACCCGTGGACATTCATCCCAAGATGGGCTTGCCCGCGGTGGAGGTCGTGCTTACCGTGCTGCACGCCGGGGGAAAGTTTGGGGGCGGTGGTTACAAAGTAAGCGGTGGCCTGCATGGGGTAGGTGTTTCCGTGGTCAACGCCCTTTCCGAATGGCTGGAAGTGGAGGTGCGCCGGGACGGCTTTGTTTATCACCAGCGTTATGAACGGGGCGTTGCCGTCAGCCGACTACAGAAAACGGGTAAGGCTAAAAGTACGGGCACCAAGGTCACCTTTAAGCCAGACCCGGAAGTTTTTGAAGAACTGGAATTTAACCAGGAAACCCTGATAAAGCGGCTCAAGGAATTGTCCTTCCTGACCAAGGGAGTAAAGATCACCTTAAACGATGAACGCACCGGACAGCAGTTTGTTTACCAGCATAACGGCGGTGTCAAGGATTTTGTATTGCATTTAAATAAAAATAAGAATGTGCTGCACAAGCCTGTTTACCTGGAAGAATTAAAAGAACAGGTGATGGTGGAGGTAGCTTTTCAATATACCGACGGGTTTGTGGAAAACCTGTTTTCTTACGTGAACAATATTCACACCGTGGACGGAGGTACGCATGAAACGGGCTTTAAGACATCCCTGACCCGGGTGATCAATGATTACGGTAAAAAGTACAACATTTTTAAAAACGGTATCTCCGGTCTGCTTGGGGAAGATATCCGGGAAGGCTTAACAGCCATCATCAGTGTAAAGGTGCCGGAGCCGCAATTTGAGGGGCAGACCAAGTCCAAGCTGGGCAACAGCGAGGTGCGCGGCATCGTGGACACCGTGGTGTCTGAAAAACTGAGCACCTTTTTTGAAGAAAACCCCTCCGTGGCCCGAAAGATCCTGGAAAAATCGGTTAATGCCGCCCGCGCCCGGGAGGCAGCGCGAAAGGCGCGGGAGTTGACCAGGCGTAAAAACGCTCTGGAAAGTTCCACCTTACCGGGAAAGTTGGCCGATTGTTCCGAACGGGACCCGTCCTTGAGCGAAATATTTATTGTCGAGGGCGATTCCGCCGGCGGGTCGGCCAAACAGGGTCGGGACAGGCGTTACCAGGCCATCCTACCTTTACGGGGTAAAATATTAAACGTGGAAAAGGCCCGCATGGATAAAATACTGGCCAATGAAGAAATCAGGTCCCTGATAACCGCCCTGGGCACGGGCATTGGGGAAGATTTCAACATCGAAAAGGCCCGTTACCATAAAATCATCATCATGACTGATGCGGACGTGGACGGGGCGCATATCCGCACCCTGTTGCTGACTTTCTTTTACCGGTATATGCGGCCGTTGATTGAAAACGGTTACGTTTTTATCGCTCAGCCCCCCCTTTACAAGGTGCGTAAAAGTAAAAAAGATCATTATGTATTCAGCGATAAGGAATTGGAAAAATTGCTGGACCGGATCGGCCGGGATAAAATAGCCATTCAGCGATACAAGGGTCTGGGTGAAATGAACCCGGATCAGTTGTGGGAAACCACCATGAACTTTGATTCGCGGACCGTGCTGCAGGTGAAACTTGAGGACGCCATTGAAGCTAACCATATTTTCTCCATGCTCATGGGCGACAAGGTGGAACCCCGCCGGGAATTTATCCAGGATAACGCCCGTTCAGTCAGAAATCTTGACGTGTAAAGTACGTTTATCGTTAGCGGGAGTGCCGTTCTCCTGCTTTTTATTTACCAAATTACGGTATTGCCTAGCTTAAATAAGGCAATTATACTATTATAGGTATTTAATTTTAATTTATTTTATGAGGTGAAGAATCTGTGCCGGCTTTAACTGGACAAGTCCGCTCTATTGACATAAACGATGAAATGAAAAAGTCTTACCTGGATTACGCCATGAGTGTGATTGTGGGCCGGGCCTTACCCGATGTAAGGGACGGCTTGAAACCGGTGCATCGGCGGATACTTTACGCCATGCACACCCTGGGGGTTACGCCCGACAAGCCGCATCGCAAATCGGCTTACATTGTCGGTGAAGTAATGGCTAAGTACCACCCGCACGGTGATGCGGCTATTTACGATACCCTGGTAAGGCTGGCCCAGGATTTTGCCTCCCGGTACCCGCTGGTGGACGGGCATGGCAACTTCGGTTCGGTGGACGGTGATGCGCCGGCGGCCATGCGTTACACCGAGGCCCGCCTGGCTAAAATAGCCACCGAAATGTTAGCGGATATTGATAAAGAAACCGTTAATTTCGCGCCCAACTACGACGAGAGTGAAAAAGAGCCGGTGATACTTCCTTCCCGGATACCCAACTTGCTGGTGAACGGCTCGGCCGGCATTGCCGTGGGTATGGCGACCAACATTCCGCCCCATAACCTGACGGAAGTGATTGACGGCATTGTCAGGATGATTGATCACCCGGAAATCGGGGTTGATGACCTGATAAAAATCATTCACGGCCCGGATTTTCCCACGGGTGCCATCATTATGGGACGGGACGGCATTCGCTCGGCTTACAAAACCGGCCGGGGAACTGTTAAAGTCAGGGCCAGAGCGGAAATTACAGACAACGGTAAAAAAACCAGTATCATTGTCACTGAGATTCCTTACCAGGTTAACAAGGCCCGTTTGATCGAAAAGATTGCCGAACTGGTCAAAGATAAAAAAATTGATGGCATTTCGGATTTAAGGGACGAATCCGACCGGCATGGCATGCGTATTGTAATAGAACTGCGCCGGGACGCCAAGCCCAAGGTAATTTTGAACCAGCTATACAAGCATACTCAGATGCAGGATACCTTCGGCATCATCATGTTGGCGCTGGTTGACGGGCAGCCCAAAATATTGAATTTAAAAGAGGTGCTCTATCATTACCTGGAACACCAGAAAGAGATCATCATCCGCCGTACCAGGTATGATTTGCGTAAGGCGGAAGAACGGGCCCATATCGTGGAGGGGCTGCGCATTGCTCTGGCCAACCTGGACGAGGTGATCAAGATTATCCGCGGTTCCAAAACCGTGGATGAGGCCAGAAATGGCTTGATGGACAGGTTCGGTCTTTCCGAAAAACAGGCCCAGGCCATTTTGGATATGCGGCTGCACCGGCTGACCGGCCTGGAAAGGGATAAACTGGAGGCCGAATACAAGGACCTGATCAAGAAGATTGAATACTACCGCGCCGTGCTGGCCGATGAGAAAATGGTCCTGGCCATTATCAAGGAGGAAATCCTGGAGGTTAAAAAGAAATACGGCGATAAGCGGCGCACGATAATTTCCGATGAAGACACGGATTTTGAGGAAGCCGACTTGATACCCGAGGCAGATGTGGTGGTTACCATCACCAATCAGGGTTATATTAAGAGAATGCCGCTGGACACCTACCGCAGCCAGCGCAGGGGCGGGCGCGGCATTCACGCCATGGGTGTTAAAGAGGATGACTTTTTAAGGCATTTGTTTATTGCCACTACCCATCACTATTTTCTTTTCTTTACCAATAAAGGTAAGGTATATAGACTTAAAGGGTATGAAATTCCCGAGTCCGGCCGCCAGGCCAGGGGTACGGCTATTGTAAATTTACTGTATATAGAGAAAGACGAATTTATTACCACGGTCATACCCATACGCGAGTTTGTACCGGATTATTACCTGCTTATGGCCACCCGCAGGGGCATTATTAAAAAGACACCTCTTAGTGAATACGGTTATTCCAGGCGCGACGGAATTATCGCCCTCAACCTGGATGAAGGAGATGAGTTGGTCAATGTACTGCTGACCGAAAGCAACGGGGAAATCATTATTGGTACTCGACAGGGCATGGCTATCAGATTCGCTGAAGATGATGTCCGGTCCACAGGCAGGGTATCCCGGGGTGTCAAGGGAATTAGTTTAAGGGGCAACGACCGGGTGGTTTCCATGGACCGGGTGCGAGATGATTCAGATTTACTGGTGGTAACCAGTAAAGGTTACGGTAAGCGGACCAGGCTTAGTGAATACAGAGCGCAATCCCGTGGCGGTATCGGGTTGATTAATATCAGGTGCACCGAGCGCAACGGCTATGTGGTGTCGCTGCAGGTAGTTAAACCGGAAGAAGAAGTGATGATGATCAGCGCTGAAGGTATCATGATCAGGTTGAAAGCGGATGACATATCTCTAATTGGCCGGGCTACACAGGGAGTATTACTTATGAAACTCAGTGAAGGGGATCATGTAGTGGCCGTGGCCAGAGTGATCAGCGGGGATGAATAATCCCCGCTTTGTCGTGTAACAAAGCGCCGAAAGGCGCGCACATTTTTTATTGACAACCGATATGGGGCTGTGCTACATTTGCAAAAGTTTTGATTAGGCCGGTTGGGTGAAGCCTCTCCCGCCTACGCTTCGCTAAGAGGCGGGAGCTTCCTGGTTCATCGACCGCAGCCTTTGAGGTCTTATGCAATCTCCCCAGGCGTAAATTCGGGTGCTACCAGCCCTACTGAATCACAAAAACTTAACTTGCTCTTTGAAGTATCACCATCGCTGAAACCACATCCCGGTCTGCAACCAAACCGCATTCTAGGCACTTGTGCACCCTAACGCTCAGGTCCTTGGGTACGTGAGCACCACACACGCAGGTTTGGGATGTTCCACTGGCTGGAGCTTTTACGAATGACTTGCCATATTTTAGGCACTTGTATTCCAGGTAGTCCACGAACTTTCCCCACCCGGCGTCGGCAATACTTTTACTTAAATGACGGTTTTTAACCATGTTTTTGACTGACAAGTCCTCCACGGCTATTAAGTCATATTTTTGGACTATGCCGTAAGAAGTCTTATGCAGGAAATCCTTGCGCTGGTTGGCTATCTTGTCGTGAAGCTTAGT
>NZ_FOYM01000059.1 GCF_900115975.1 Desulfoscipio geothermicus DSM 3669 | reverse complement strand
CCGGCAATCTCTTTCCAGATCACGAATTTGCAGCCTTCTTTATAGCCGATACAACCGTACCCTTTGGCCGACTCGGTGATGTCTTTACCGCATAAAGGGCATTTTCCTATAGCTTGTTTTGTGTTATCATTGTCAAACCAGAATTCCACTTTGCCGTCTTTCAGCTGCAATACTGCGTCAAATTTGTTGCCTTTCTTTGATTTAAAGCCTTTGATGATACCGGTTTTACCTTTTGCCAGCAATACTTTGGCTTGTGCCGGGGTGATCTTTTTCTCGGCGATCTCCTTCCAGATCACGAACTTGCAGCCTTCTTTGTAACCGCTGCAGCCGTAACCTTTATTGCCCTCGATGACTTCTTTCCCGCAAATAGGGCATTTACCCAGGGGATCTTGATTTGCTTGCAAGATCATAATCTTCCGGGTCGGCCAGTTCAACTAAATGGCCGACGGCCCATGTTACAACGTATTTGTCATTTTCCAGGTAACCGTCTTTATTTTTGAATTGTCCAAGCGCTCCGGCCAGGTCCCGAGCCACCGATGGTTTTTCGGCTAAAATCAGGCTTTTCATTTGATTATGTCATCTCCCGGCAAGTAAAATCTTGAACCTCACCAAACTTGCCACCAACCATTTCTGTACTCTTTAAGTTCATCTCTAGCGCGCGCATTCACTCCGAATAGCCGTTTGATATCACGTTTACTGAACGGCCAATCCATTAACATAATGTTGAATTATTTTCCACTCTATATTTTAGATATGCAAACAAATATTTTGGTTCCCTTTTTCACCCTCTGAAAATAAAAAAAGGCCGTCATGTGCCTTATTTGCTGAACTAATATGCTTTTTCCGGTTGGTACTGATATGGAATTACGATCTCTAAATCCGGATGCGGGATGTACTTAAAATCGCCGGGATTGCGTGTATATAATGGCAATTTATATGTTATTGCTGTTGCGGCTATATAACAGTCTTCAATGTTATGTTCTCTATATTCAACAGATCGTCTGGAAAGGTAACCCGCTGTTCTAGCAACTTCAGGGGTTGTTGACAGAACCTTTGCAAATTGTGGTAATAGGGTATTAATCCTGGATTCTTCTTGTTCAGATATATTTGGATACTGTAATAACTCTTTTAAGGTATGGCAGGAAATGAATATATCTTTATCATTAATAATAAAATCTTCGATTAATTCTTTAGCGGATTGGGAATTAAATCTTCGCTCGTCCGTTTTGGGTCGGGAACTTCTATGCCACCTTAACCAATCAACGAGAATATTAGTATCCAGAAGCGCACCGTCCATTATTTACCTCTTATCAAAAAAAGATGTGTCTTTTGTTGCCCACATTCCCAAAAGGGCTTTTGCCGCCTTTAAACGGCGCTTTCTTCGCAATGCTTTTATAGGTGATAATGTTTTTGCGATTACCTTGATATTACTGTTTTTAGATGTAGTTGATTTAGATAACTTCATCTTACTCCCACCTTTCAAGTTACATTTTAAAGATTATCTCACTATCTTTGTATTATTGTCAATTTATTTGCGCCCGCTTAGACAGTTCATTTAAGCTGTTTTCAACTTTATAAGCATCGTAAATACCGTAAAGCCAAACTGCCGGCAGCAAGATAAAATTCGCCTCTTAATTAACGGATAGCTTTCCTACCCTGCTTGCTGCACATTTTTAACATAATGCACATCTTCCCGGTGAATAATTCTTTAAAAACACGATAACCCGGCTTTTGGCCGGGTGGATTTAAGTACGAATCTGTATCACATGTTATAATTGTTTTATTATAATAGGTTACATAATTAACAATACATTGTAAACCACCTCCGGGGATAAGCCCGGAGCTTCTCCACGGAATATTCCCATGTCATTGGAACACTGCCTGCTAAAAGCAGGTCTTACGATTTCCTCGTAAGCTACATCCCGGCTGTCACTGGGAGGCCCAGTCTATGAGCGATTACTACTCGTCGTAGATACGTTTGGCCGTTTTTTTCGGTGTCAGTACCTTCAACCGCATGTATTCCACTTACTACGGCAGCCTACGGCCTTTGGTGAACCTCCCGTTTACGAACTTGTCAATACACCGCGTGATCCTACCACATCGCAATGTATGTCGGTGTACCCGTAGGCGGTGTTGCCGCACCTGTAGGTGCGCCCGTTCTGCTTGGTGTATTCGCCGGTTCTCAAGGAAGAAAAATCACCATCACAGATTTCTTCTGAAAAAGGAATACACACCAACCAACTGAACCGCTGAAAAAAGTAGCTCTTGAAGGTCTGCCGCAGCTTTTTACTGGATTAACCCAAGAGCCTGGATACCATAAGAACCGGTTATGAAAAACAAATACAGGGCCTCTATGCGGAAGTTGGTCGGTTTACAAAAATCAAAATATAATGCATTGATTTCAATTCCACTGCATGTTAGAATAAGCATTAGAGAAGTGGTAAAAACTGTATGCAACAAAAGTGGTGATATCTGTTGGAAATTTCTCAATTTATTTGGAACGAGGATATCATTGAGCATATTGCCAAACACGATGTTACGCCGGAAGAAGTCGAGGAGGTTTGTTTTGGTCGTCCTCTTATTATTAAAAACAAACAAGCTACCAAAGGAATTAACCCCACTTATTATGCTCTCGGCCAAACCGATACCGGTCGTTACCTTTTTGTTGTATTCATATATTTTAAGCAGGGCCGGGCAATGGTGATTACCGCCCGCGACATGGACCAGGCTGAAAGAAAATATTACAAAAGGAGATTTCCATAATGACAAAATCAAAGCATAATATTCCCGATTTTAAAACAATCGAAGAAGCCCGTGAATTTTGGGAAATACACTCCTTGGCCGACTTTGCTGATGATCTTGAAGTGGCCAGAGATGTAAAGTTCGTCAAAAGAAATAACCTGGTGGTCTCCCTCGACCTGGAAAAAGAAGATATGAAACGCCTGCGTATGCTCGCCAATAAAAAAGGTGTCGGGTTAACTGATTTGATTACTCATTGGATTAAGGAACAGCTGCGTAGTGTTTAACTAACGCAAAACCCCCGGATTTCGGGGGTAATTTTTTAGCTCCAGACTTGCGGTTATTAGGCGTCTATAGTTTATTACAATTCCCCTCCTCGCTTATGCGCCTCCCGCATCTTTTTCGCCAGTTCAATAAGTTCGGCAATAACCTGAGCTGCTTCAATAGTGCGGTTATGATATGCGCGCAAAGTCTTCTCTAACATCTCGGCAAAGGAACGAGACTGCCTGTCTTCCGGCTGTTCGACGCCGTCGACCTTGCCCGACCTCACCGAACAGGCTCATAAAATGTTTTATCAAATGCCTCATCCAGTTTACCATCGCTAAATAAAATTACACACCATTCTTTTAAGCGATTATGGATTGCGTTAACTTGCTTTTCTTCTGAATCTTTTCCCTTTATGATATCTGCTAATGAATCCCGAATTACCAATTTGCGCCACTTATTTTTAAGTTCTTCTGGGCCAAATACGCTTATTGCCACATTGCTATTGCGCAATTTCTTTATTTTTTCTTCTAATTCGAACCCCATAATATTAACTTGTGGTTCAGCATCAATAGTTAACATCAAATCAATCCCTTTGGAGGCATCACAAAGCTCAAGAGCATGGTCTATTCCATTTAGTAAAAATCCTATAAATAACCCTGTTTTCCATCATTCGGTGCCCGCCTCCAGCCCGACATGGAGTGGATTCACCGTGAACTGCGCCGCAAGGGCGTCACGCTCCAACTGCTGTGGCAGGAATACAAACAAAACTATCCCGACGGTTATCAATACAGCCAGTTTTGCGATCTTTACCACCGGTGGTGCGGCACCCTTGACATTACCATGCGACAGACATACCGTGCGGGAGAAAAGCTGTTTATTGATTATGCCGGCCAGACCGTACCTGTGGTTGACCGCATTACCGGTGAAATCCGGCAGGCGCAAATCTTCGTAGCTGTATTGGGGTAAGCGTCAAATAAACCCCACCTTTCCTTTTCTCCAATCGCCCGTCTTGCATAAAGGCTTCGAGTTTATTCAACCCGGTTGCCCAGACTTAAAATAACCTGCATGGCCAAGTCCGGCGACTCCCTGATAATATATTCCAGATGCCGGCGGCTGAGCGAGCAAACCCGGGCAGTTTCCAAAGCTATGGCGGAAGTCGGCTGCGTACCCTCTCTGAACAGGGTCGCCTCCCCCAGCACCTCACCCTTGCCGACCACCTGTAGAATAACCTCTTTCCCCTCTTCATTCACCCGCACCAATTTAAAACTCCCCTCTTTAATCAAAAACAAAGTATCAGCGGGATCCCCCTGGTGAAATAAAATATCCCCGCGCCGGTAATGTTTTTTCACCGCAGCTTTACGGCAAACCTGGCTGAAAACCTGCTGTTCCACGCACTCAAATAAAGGCAAGTCCTTCAAACAAAGACGGCGATTTTCCATTGGAACAATCTCCCACCCATTGTAAATTTTTTAACAGCTGAAATAATTAAATAGCTATATAATCTTATGTATCATTTTATCTTAAAGGAGGATGATTCACCAATGACCGGAATGACTGAAAAACTTAAAAAATATGCCCACGATCTGGGCATAACAGCCATCGGCACCGCCCCCGTTGAGCGTTACCACCTGGCGCCACCCGGCCACCGGCCCGGGGATTTCCTGCCAGCTGCGAAAAGCGTCGTCACATTTGCCTACAAGCTGAACGACGGGCCTTTGAACAACCTTCCCGTAACCAGAAATCAGTACATGGTGGAATTTGAAGCCGTCAACCAGTTTTTACTGCAGACGGCCCACAAAATAGCACGCTTTTTGGAGTCAGGCGGATACGAAAGCGTGGCCTTTGGACCGGAAGCCGCCATCGGCGATTACCCGCGCTTGAAGGGAGACCTGTCCCACAAGCATTCAGCCGTACTGTGCGGCCTGGGCAGCTTTGGAATCAACAACCTGCTCCTCACGCCCGATCACCAGGCCCGGGTGCGGCTGGCCAGTGTAGTTACCACCGCCCCGCTGGATTACGACGAGCCGCTGATTATCTCTGTTTGTCACCAGTGTTTAAAATGCGTGCGGGAATGCCCATCCGGCGCTTTGGATGATTGGGAAAAAAGTTACTCCCCGCAAACCGGCTGGACTATTAATAAGGAAAAATGCGCCCATTATATGTTTGTAACCAGCGCCGGCAAGCGCTGCGGCCTGTGCGTTAAGGCATGTGCACAAAAATGATTTAAATTTGTGTAAACTGTTTTACTGCACCAATGCCCATATTTTTTTATGCTATAACCTGAATCCGTGAACTAAATATTAGAAAACCGCCCATAACAGGTGAAATATTTAGTATAATAAAGATACGCTAAGATAATTAAGATACTAATATTTCACCTGTGGGGTGCACACGTGAAATTCGTCATAGAACAATCTAACGAATACCTTACTACTCATTCCGGGCTTACATTTGTAGGTGCTCTTATTGCTAAAACCGACCTAAAAAAGCGACTTGATAAATCAAGAATACCAGGTGTATATACACCAAATATATCACATGGTGATGTGGCTACTTCATACATTGGCTTATTATGCCAGGGAAAAAGCGACTTCGAT
>NZ_FOYM01000009.1 GCF_900115975.1 Desulfoscipio geothermicus DSM 3669 | reverse complement strand
TGTGCAGGGAAAACCGGGGCGGTCAGGCCACCCCGGTTTTGTTGTACACAGCAATATCAAGATTGCGGCCCTTGCAATTTATCTAATAAGCGCTTGAGCATGACCACCGCTTCTGCCCGGGTTGCGTTGTCTTTGGGGGCGAAAACAGGGCCGTTGGTTCCTGTTTTGCCGTGGACGATGTTTGCCCCGGCAACCAGCCTCACTGAATCCACAGCCCAGGCGGCGATGGTTTGACGGTCCTGGAAGGATTCCAGTGTTGCGGCGCTGCTGACATGCACCCCTTTATACCTGAGGGCATTGGCGATCATGACCGCCATTTGCTCACGGGTAATCAGGGCTTGCGGTTGAAATTGCACCGCGCTGGTGCCGCTTATCAGTTTGGCTCCAAAGGCCCTGGCGACGCTGTCCCTGTACCAGGCGTTTTGCGGGACGTCCGTAAAAGGTATCTCCGCCGGTTTTCCCACCTGCAGCACGTTCACCAGCAGCGCAGCGAATTCTGCTCTGGTAATGCCGGTATTCGGTTCAAACCGGGAAGGGCTTCTGCCGCTGGTAAATTGGCTGGATAAGTCGTTGCCATATGCTGCTGGTTTACAGGAAAATAAGGATTGGTTACCGGTACCATTGGTGGAATACCTGGGGTTATTGGAGGGAGAAGAACAATGAGGCGCGTTTTTTTATAGTTGGAGTTCCTCTTTTTACTTCAGGTGGGGTGGAATCTCATCTGCTTAAATCATTAAATATTTGTCATAAAAAAAATTTTCAGTCATTATTTATATCACTCTTGTTTTTGGCAAAGGGATTTTGCTCCCAGTGCTGAATACTTATAATATGATTTTACAGGAATGGTACGGATGATGAACGATAATAAACCCGAGGTAACGAGTTTTCCCGACGAAAAACTCCTTGAGGATATACTGGATTCTTTTTCAGAGGCTACCGGTTTAAGAGCGATGTTTACCAACCTTGACGGCAGGCCCGTGTTTCTGCCGCGCTCCACTGATGCACCTAAATTTTGTAAACTAGTAAACAGCAGAGCTGAATATAAGTGTTTCAAGTCTTATGCTACCGCCGGGCGTGAAGCGGTTAAGTGGGATGAACCTTACGTATTCAGGTGCCACGCAGGTTTAATCGGGCTGGCTGCTCCGGTGGTTATGAACGGCCTGCATATCGGCAACATAATTTGCGGGCAGGTGCTTATGTGGGAACCGGAGGATTTCTTCTGGGAAGAAATCCGTGAAATGACTGCCGGTATTAATGTTGATTTCGAACAGCTAAAGCAGGCTGCCGGCATGCTCAGGGTAATCTCCGCCAGGCAGGCCAAATCCGCCGCTAACCTGTTATACATTACGGCCAATGCCATTACGGAAACCCGGGTTACCATTAAAAAGCAGCGCAAGGTGATCGAGGAACAGCAGGCGGAGCTCAACAGGAGGATTATGGAAAAAAACGCTCGCTCAAATTCGAGTAGTTTTGTACCGGTTTATTCCGTCCGCATGGAGAGGGAATTGCTTCATAGTATCCGTGAGGGTAAACCGGGCCATGCGGCGCGGATTCTTGACGACATAATGCTCTGCTTGCTTCCTGAATACTCAACCAGGCCCAATTATGTAAAGGCCCGGATTTTAGAACTGCTGGTTCTGGTTTCACGGGCTCTGGCCGATAGGGGTTGTGATGTCGAGGAACTGTTGGAATTAAACATGAAGTATACTTTGGAAATGTCCAAAATCAAACTGGCTGACCAGTTATATCTTTGGGTAAAAAAGGTGTTGGCGGAATATTTCGAACACCTGTCCAAGGCTAAAAAAGATAGAACCACCAGGGTTTTGGAAAAGGTCGTCAAGTATGTGGAGGCGGAATACTCCAAAAACCTCACCCTGGATAGCTTGGCGCAGTTGTTTTATTACAGCCCGTGTTACTTGAGCAGTATTTTCAAGAAAGAATTAGGGGTAACCTTTGTCGATTATCTGACTCAGGCAAGGGTAAAAGAGGCCAAAAAGCTGCTGTTGAACACCAACAAAACAGTCAGTCAGGTAGCGGCTGAAGTTGGCTTTAACAGTGAAACATACTTTAGCCGGGTGTTTAAGAAACTGGTAGGAATGCCACCCGGGGAATATCGTAAGCTAGCCAAGATTGAATAGCTCATGTTTTGGTAATGGGGGTAGACATGATGCAGAATTTTAGCAGCATAGCCCAGGCAGTCATTGAAGGTGATGTGGGACGGGTTCAGGAGTTGGTCAACTTTGCTCTCGGGACTAAACTGTGTACACCAGAGGAATTATTAACATTTCACCTGTTGCCCGGGATGGACGAGATAGGTAGGCAGTTTAAGGCTAATGAAATTCATATTCCGGAAGTTTTGTTATCGTCACGGGCTTTGCAAGCCGGAGTTATTAAAATTAAGCATTATTTTCCGGACAACTCGGCTCAAGAAAAGGCGAAAGTACTCTTAGGGACCGTTGCCGGCGACCTGCACGACATAGGTAAGAGGTTGGTGGGAATCTTCTTAAAAAGTTCGGGATTCCAGGTGATTGATGTAGGCATTGATGTTGCGCCAGAGGATTTTGTTAGATATGTAAAAGAATATCAGCCCGATGTTCTGGGTATGTCGGCTTTACTCAACACGACTATGATTTGGATGGGTGAAACCATAAAATTATTAAAGAAACAAAAATTAATTCATAACTGCAAGGTGATTGTGGGTGGTAACCCGGTAACACCTGAATTTGCCCGCCAAATCGGGGCTGACGGTTATGCTGAAACCGCACTGGATGCCGTAAGCTGTACAAATAAACTGCTGGGCTTGCAATAAAAAGCCCTGTTGGAAAGTTTGAAAACCCGGTTTTTCGGGTTTTTTCTTTTCTAAAGATACTTAATAAATCAAACTATTATATCAAGGTGAGATAAAAAGGTGTAGAGAAAATAGATCTAAGACGGCTCGAAAAGGATTGAATCAGGGAGGTTGGCAGATGCTTATTGTAGGAGAGCTGATCAACAGCAGCAGAAGCCAGATTAAAGAAGCGATTGAAAAAAGAGGTGATGTATTTATCAAACAACTGGCCCGGGACCAATTTGAGGCCGGAGCAAATTATGTTGATGTTAACGCCGGGACATTTTACGGGCGCGAGCCGGAAAAACTGGAATGGCTGGTTGAAGTCGTGCAGCAGGAAGTTAACTGTCCCCTCTGTATCGATTCCCCTAACCCTGATGCCCTGCGCCGGGCCTTGGAAAAGCACCAGGGAGAGGCGCTGATTAATTCGGTTACTGCTGAAGAAAAGAGGTACAAGGAGATTGTGCCGCTGGTCAAAGAGTATGGCGCGCGTGTAATCGCGTTGACCATTGATGAGAGTGGCATTCCGGATAACCGGGAAAAGCGGATTAAGATAGCGGAGCAACTGGTTGAGAGGCTTGTGGCAGATGGTGTTAACGAGGACAGGATTTATATCGACCCGTTGGTTGAGCCGCTTAGCACCAAGGATGAAAATGGCTTGATCGCCCTTGAAACAATTAATTATATTGCCGGTAAAGATTGGGAGGTGCACACGATATGCGGCCTGAGCAATATTTCCTTTGGATTGCCCGGCAGAAAGTTTATTAACCACGCTTTTGCCGCTATGGCGGTGGCAAGCGGGCTGGATAGCGCTATTCTTAACCCGCTTGATAAGCACCTTCTGGGTTTACTTAAGGCCGGCGTGGCACTTACCAATAAGGATCCTTATTGTAAAGGTTATTTAACCGCTTACAGAAAAGGTTTGTTCAAATAAACATTTAAAGGTGGGTGATTGTTGATGAGTACTATGACTCCGAGAGAAAGGGTCTTGACCGCACTTCAACTTAAGGAACCTGACCGGGTTCCCTGGGTAGAGGGTTATGTCCATAAAGCATTGGGGGAAAAGATTTTGGGTCGCCCAATCCCCGACCCTCCGGGGAGTGCGCGGACTGCTCCCGAGATTTTAGAAGTTTTGGCTATTGACAACATTAGTTATAATTTTGCTCCGCCTCGCTATGCCGAGATCGAAAAGCGGGGCGATATTGAAATCGTGGGCGCTGGAAAACTAAAAACATGGCAAGACTTTGAGGAATGCAAAAAGAAGATGCCCGATCCCGGTGCGGCTGAATTTTACAAGCCGGCTGAGGAGTACTTGAAAAAGTACAGAAAGGATTACGCCGCCCTTGCGGGGGTAAGGTTCGGCCCGAGCAATACCTATCTAAGCATGGGGATTGAACACTTTTCTTATATGTTGTTTGATGACCCGGACCTGGTAGACGCTATAATGGATATGTTCAGTTCATTCAGCCTGCGGGTGCTGGAAGTGATCCAGAACATGGATTTCGATGTCATCTTCGTTTCTGACGACCTAGCTTTCAGATCCGGGACATTTATATCCCCTAAGCACATGGAACGTTTTTTTATGCCGCACATGAGAAAAGTGGCGGCTAAAATTGAAAAGCCCTGGATTTATCACAGTTGCGGGAATATAAACTCCATTCTGGATGAACTGCTCACCCTGGGTATGAACGGTATATCCAATCTTGAGCCGGGGCCGATGGACATATTCCAGTTAAAAAAGGATTACGGCAACAAGGTTTGTTTAATGGGTAACATTGACCTGCATTATACACTAAGTAAAGGTACGGTAGAGGAAACAGAAAACGAGGTAAGGGAAAAGATCCATAGGGTTGGACCCGGAGGCGGTTATATTATCGCCACTTCAAACGGTGTAGCGGCATACTGCAAGCCTGAAAACATAATGGCCATGAATAATGCTTTGCTTAAGTACGGCCATTACCCGTTATAAATTTCTTGATCTTAATGTGAAAAAGGGGAGAAATATATATGGAACTCTCGGTAGTAATTGAAACTTTGGAAAACGGAGACAAACAAAAAATTCAAGAAATGATCCAAGAATCACTTGATGAGGGCATGAAAGCTTACGAAATAGTCAACGAAAAATTAATTGCGGCCATGAATGATATTGGGAAAAGGTTCAGGGAGAATATCCTGTTTGTTCCCGAGGTCCTAATTGCTGCAAGGACAATGAACTCGGCTTTGGAAATGCTGGCGCCCTACCTGTCGGCGGGGGAAGCGATTTCAAAAGGCAAGGTTCTTTTGGGCACGGTCAAGGATGACCTCCACGATATCGGAAAAAACCTTGTGGGCATGATGTTCAAAAGCGGCGGTTTTGAGGTTATTGACATTGGAATTGACGTTCCCATGGAAAAATTTATTGAAGGCGTTAAGGAGCACAAGCCCGATATTCTGGCCATGTCGGCGCTATTGACAAATACCCTGCACCAAATGGAAGTAGTAATCCAGGGATTGGAAAGGGAAAATCTCAGGGAGCAGGTTATAGTCATGGTTGGAGGAGCGCCTGTATCTGAAGAATTTGCCAAAAGTATTGGTGCGGATGGTTTTGCACCTGACGCGGCTTCTGCGGTAGAAGTAGCTAGAAAATTGTTGGGTGCTAAAAACTAATTATAAAAAAGAAAGGGAGGATGTCAGTGCAAAAAAGATTAGGATTGGTGGTTTTTTCAGCCATATTGGTTCTTCTCATGGCTGTTGCCGCCGGTTGCGGTGGAGGTTCCGGCGGCGATTCCAACGCCGGTGGAGAGATTAACGAGGTAACGTTAAAACTGGCTCATAATGCCCAGGTGAATTCGCCTATTGATTTAGGGACCCATAAATTTGCCGAACTGGTGGAGCAAAAATCTTCCGGGAAAATGACAGTTGAAATTTACCCGGCCAACCAGCTGGGTGGAAACCGGGAAATAATTGAGCAGACCACTATGGGTGGAATTGACATCGTTGTCGTCGGCCTCGGGGTATTCGGCTACCTGGATGACCGGTTCATGATGATGCAGGTTCCCTTCTTGTTCAGGAGCCAGGAGCAAATACATGAGGCACTGGATGGTGAGCTCGGGAATGAACTAAAAGAAAGCATGCTCGAAAACAGCATCTATATGCTGGACATGAACTGGGACAGGCTGCCCAGGCAAATCACCTCCAACAAACCCATCAAGACCATTGAGGACATGAAGGGACAGATTATTCGTGCCGGCGCAACACCACCTATTGAAGTGTTTAAACGCATGGGTGCTGAACCGACTAAGGTGCCTTTGAATGAGATGTACCTGGCCGTGCAGCAGGGAGTTGTACACGGAGTCGAATTGCCCACCGATTACATTTATGATTACAGTATCTACGAAGTGAACAAGTACTGCAATATGCTTAACCATACTTACGGCACCCTTGGTGTCGGTTTGAGCGCCGTAACCAAGGAAAAACTTTCTGCTAAACAATTGCAGATATTGGAAGAAGCGGCTAAAGAGGCTGGAGAATATCAGAACGAATTAACCTGGAATCAGCAAGCGGATTATGAAGAAAAACTCGCCGCAGCCGGTATGATTTTGGTTAAGCCCGATGACATCACCCCGTTTGTAGAAGCTGTAAAAGACATGATACCCGAATTGGAACAAATTTGGCCCAATGCCAAAGGCATGGCTGAGAAGATTTATGCTATTGAAGCAGAATGATCAATTGATAATGTAATGTATGGAACAATGAATCAGTAACCAGTTTATGAGAATGCCTTCTTAATGGAAGGCATTCTTCCCCCTTCAAAAGGAGGTGTTTTTTTTATGGAAATAGTAATGAAAATTTTGACAACTATACTGATGGTGCTGTTGGTAGTAATTTTAACAGCCAGCGTTACTTTAAGATACTGTTTTAATAGTCCGATCGCTTTTGCCGAGGAATCAACCAGGTATATTCTGGTATGGATGAGTTTTTTAGGTGCGGGGCTGGCAACTAAAAGAGATGCTCACTTGCGGGTTGATGCGCTTGTTACCAGGTTGCCCGGTAGGTTGCAGTTTGTGTTTGGATTATTGAATAACTTGATATCAATGGTATTCCTAACTATCGGGGTTTATTTCGGGGTTAAGATTGTCATAAGTGCTCACACTCAGATTAGCGACGTGCTCCGAATCAATATTTCCTACGTGTATCTCGCCGTGGTTTTAGGCTTCATGCTCATGATTTTCCACATATTGAAAAATACCTACTACAGTATTAAGAAGGGCCCGACAATTTAGCCAAATGGAATTGAAGGGGGGATAAAACTTGATTGCTTTTGTTTTGTTGTCGTTGTTATTTCTTTTAATCGTAGGCATGCCTATCGGGATGTCTATGTTCGTGGTTGCCATGGTGTATTTTTATCTGGAAGGAATTCCAATTCAGCTGGTTATTCAGCAATCCTTTAGCGGTGCCGATAAGTTTGTGCTTACTGCAATACCTCTTTTCATGTTTGCCGGTAAAGTCATGAATGCCGGCGGTATTACCACAAGGATTCTAGCCTTTTGCAATTACGTGGTTGGCAGAATAGTAGGGGGATTAGCTCAGGTCAATATTTTATCGAGCATGATTTTTGCCGGTATGTCCGGATGCGCTATCACCGACACTGCCGGGCTTGGAAGCGTGCTTATTCCGGCGATGAAGAAAGAAGGTTATAGTCCGGAGTACAGTGCGGCAGTGACCGCTTCTTCCGCAGTGGCCGGCCCAATTATTCCGCCCAGCGTGCCCATGATTGTAACAGCGGCCATTGCCAGCGTTTCGGTGGGCAAGCTTTTTGTGGGGGCGGCCATTCCGGGTTTGCTATACGGGCTTGGTTTGATGATTGTGGCCTACATCATGGCTAGAAAAGCCAATTACCCGTGCCGCGCTCCCATGACAGTGCAAGAAGGCTGGAAGACATTTAAAGAAAGCATTTGGGGGTTGCTGGCCCCGGTAATTATTATTGGCGGTATCACATCCGGCGTCTTCACCCCGACAGAGGCTGCGGCGATTGCAGTTGTTTATGCTTTGATTGTAAGTGTTTTTATTTACAGGGAAGTAGACTTTAAAGAATTGGCTCAAATGTGCCATGAAGCGGTAATTTCCACCAGCACTATTATGTTTGTGGTGGCGATGGCGGCAGTTTATTCATACATTTTGACCAGGGAAAGGATTACAGAGCAGGTGGCCAACTTCCTCTTCGGCTTAACCGGCAATGCCATGGTTCTGGAGGCTATTATTGTGTTGGCGGCATTGTTAATAGGATGCTTTTTATCAACCACCCCGGCAATTATGCTCTTTGTGCCGGTAGTGGCTCCGCTCGTTTTAAGTCTTCCGATTGATCCCATACATTTTTACGTGCTGGTAACCGCGGCTTTTTGCCTGGGGACTTTGACCCCGCCCGTCGGCTTAAACCTTTACCTATCCGCCGACCTGGCGCAAACTTCTGTGGAGAAGGTCTTTAGGGCGCTGTATCCCTTCTTGCTGGTAATGGTGGTTGTTTTGGGACTTTGCATCTTGTTCCCACCACTTATTACATGGTTACCCAACATGATGTATCGGTAAATATATCTAATATTTTAAAGGCGGGATTTAAATGTTCGAACAGCTTAAACAAGTCAGCGCGTTGGTGCTTAATGAGGGTGATAACGTGGCCACTGTCCTTGCGGACGTCGCCAAAGGCGCGCGGGTGATGATTTTAGGTCGGGATGGAAGGTGTATTTGTCAAATCGAGGCAAAGGAAGTTATTCCTGCGGGGCACAAAATTTGTGTTAAGCCCGTTTTGCCAGGGGAATCGGTCGTGAAGTACGGTAACGATATCGGTTGTGCCGTATCCGGTATAGCTACAGGCAACTGGGTTCATGTACACAATTTAGCAAGCCGCAGGGGACGCGGCGATCTGGCTGCAGGCAAGGGGGGGTGCGCATGACTTTCTCGGGGTTTCCAAGGCCGGACGGGGCGGTAGGTGTAAGGAATTACCTGGCGGTTATCCCCACCGTGGTTTGTGCCAACCATGTATCCAAATCCATAGCGCGTGAGATTCCCGGAAGCGTGGCTCTTGCTCATGAACACGGTTGCAACCAGATTGGAGCAGATGCCGACCTTTTTAAAAGGACCCTGGCAGGATTGGGCAAGAACCCGAATGTGGGAGCAGTACTGCTTGTCGGGTTGGGATGCGAGGAATTTAACCCTTGGGAAATAGCTGAACTTATTATTCCGTCAGGGAAAGAAGTGTGCTGTTTAAGCATTCAGGAGGAGGGTGGAACCAGCAAGGCTATTGCTCGCGGCATTAAACTGGCCCAAGAGCTGTATAGCGGTATAAGAGATATTCAGAGACGAGAATGTCCCCTTCATATGCTGACGGTAGGTATTGAGTGCGGAGGATCTGATTATACCTCGGGGATAGTCTCTAACCCGGCTGCAGGACTTTGTGCTGATAGCCTGGTCCGACAAGGGGCCAGGGTGGTGTTTTCCGAGACCACTGAAATAGTTGGTGCGGAACACCTGCTGATGTCCAGAATCGCATCCGAAACCAAACGAGCGTTGTTGCAACAGATGGTAAACCGGGTAGAAGAAGATGCCCGGCGTATGAATTGTGATATTCGTGGGGCGCAGCCCACCCCGGGCAATATCGCCGGTGGGTTGTCCACTATTGAGGAAAAATCGCTGGGAGCTATCTGCAAGTCTGGAAGCTCGCCCATTGTTGATGTTTTGGAGTACGCCGAACCATGCACTCTTCCCGGTGTTTCATTTATGGACACCCCCGGACATGATGTAACTTCTATGGTCGGGATGGTAGCCGGTGGAGCGCAGTTGCTTTTGTTTACTACGGGCCGGGGCACACCCACCGGTAACGCTTTAGCTCCGGTTATAAAACTTTGTGCCAACCCCGAGACGGTAAAAAAAATGGCTGAGAACATTGATATTGACCTGTCTCAGGTTGTTTACGGAAACTCAACTCTTGATTTTGCGGCCAATGAGATTTATGATTACCTCTTGAAAGTTGCTGCAGGGGAAAAAACCAGGGCCGAAATGCTTGGACACTGTGAGTTTGGTATTCACCGGGTGGGTCCCACACTGTAATTATAGAAGTAAAAAATATAGAGGTAAAAAATGAGTAATTTACTAATATTAGATAAAATAGATGTAAGCAAAGAAGAAGTATTTAGGTCATTAGGTACTAAAATCAACAGCAGGGCCAGACTGGAAGTTGATAACGCAATCGAGCGGCAGTCCAAAAAAGCCAGCGAACTTATATCGCCTAGGGCTTTATTCAAAACGGTGCGGGTGGCGGCCGGCACTGACGGGTTGATCACCCTTTCCGACACATTACGCATTCCTTTTATTGAATACTTTACAGGGGCTTCTGGTTGTATTTTGGTTGTAGGGACTGTGGGAGAAGAGCTGGAACATGAAACCTCCAGGCTCTTCAACCACAGCCAGCACATTGACGCTCTGGTATTGAACGAAATCGGCATTATTATGCTGGATAAGCTGATGGAATCGGCCAAGGAACATACCAAAGGGTTAGTGGGGGGGGAAGGAATGAGATATGGCTTTGCCTTGAGTCCTGGTTGTCACAACATTCCGCTTGACGTACAAAGTGATATCCTAGCCATGGTTGAAGCCGATCGCATCGGCATAACAGTCACCCATTCCAACTTAATGATCCCCCTGAAGTCTTATTCATTATTGATCCCGTTCGGGAAAAACTTGAAAATTTCAGGCCATAACCGATCGGATTGCGAAATCTGTAGCGCAGTAGATACTTGCCCTTATAGAAAACTTTCAAAAGCTTCGCAAAGGCTTCTTTCAAAGTAGATGCTTACTATAATAAGGCTTGACACTCCCCACGGCTAGCGGGGGCTTTATGGTGCGTTTTGGTAAAGTATATTTAGTAAATTGTTATGGGTGAGGGATAGGTATATGAAACAGTATTCAGTACTGTTTTTGCCGGACAATAAGGAAGTTAAAGCTTTTGAGGGGATTACCATAATGGAGGCTGCCGGCCTGGCCGGGGTAAAACTGGAAAACTCCTGTGGCGGTAAAGGTAGATGCGGAAAGTGCATGGTCCGTATACGGGATAGGGGTAAGAATAATGAACAGACCGTCGATTATAAAAAAGTGCTGGCTTGCCGGACCAAAATAAAATCGGATATGGACATTGAGGTTCCCCAAGTTGCCGTTTCAGTGCATCGCAAGAACCAAATTAACCTTTTTGATCTTGGTTTGACTATGGAAGTAAATCCAGGAATAAAAAAAGCCTGTGTTCAAATAAGCAAGCCTTCCCTTGACTACCAGGTTTCAGATCGAGAGCGTCTTTTAGAACAACTAAATGACACCAAGGATAATGTAAATGAAGTTTGTTTGGAAGCGTTAAGAATGCTTCCGGATGCATTGCGAAAAAAGGAACACCTGGTAACGAAAGTGCTTTGCGGGGACAAAATAATTGCCGTTGAGGCGGGCGACACGACAAATACGCTGTGCGGTGTAGCAGTTGACTTGGGCACTACTTCCATAGTCGCATCATTGCTGGACTTAAATACAGGCAAGCAGTTAAGTACGGCTTCAGCTACCAATAGGCAAAATATTTACGGGGCCGATGTTATTTCACGTATTACCTACTGTATGGAAAATAAAGGCGGATTGGAAAAACTGCATGCCATGGTAGTGGAAGTTATTAATGGATTAATTGATGAATTATGTAACATAAACGGTATCACATCTACTGACATATACCAGGTGACGGTGGTAGGCAATACTACCATGACGCACCTTTTTACGAAACTGGATCCCTCCAACCTGGCGCTGTCACCATTTATACCTGTGACCACCCGGCGCATGGTATTGGAAGCGCGCGATCTGGGTCTTCACGCGGCGCCGCATGCGCAGGTGCACGTATTGCCAAATATAGCAGGGTTCTTGGGTTCTGATACCGTAAGTGTTGTTTTGGCTACCGGGATTCACCGTGATGGCGGTACTAAGTTGGTCATTGATATCGGTACCAACGGTGAAATTGTTCTTGCCGGGCGCGGGGAGATCGTGGCTTGTTCTACTGCTGCCGGTCCGGCTTTTGAAGGGGCACAAATTGAGTACGGCATGCGTGCGGCGGAAGGAGCTATTGAAGAAGTTATTATCGGCGAGGATGTTGAAATAAAGACCATTGGTGGTTATGCTGCCAGGGGAATTTGCGGATCGGGCTTGCTTGATGCTGTGGCCGGAATGATTGCGGCAGGAATAATAGACGCTTCAGGTAAAATTATTGCACCTGAAGAAGCCTCGCATTTACCGCCGCAACTTCAAAAGCGGTTGGGAAAGGGAGACGGGGGTAAATATTTTGTACTGGCCACCGAGGAGGAAACAACCATCAAAGGCCCGGTGCTGATAACCCAAAAGGACATACGAGAGCTGCAACTGGCCAAGGGAGCCATTAAGGCCGGGATTCAAATTTTGCTGGCGGATCAGGAAATTGAGCCCGGTGAATTGGATAAAATTTTACTAGCTGGTACTTTCGGTAACTATATTAAAAAAGAAAGTGTTATTACCATCGGTCTTTTGCCGTCGATTGCTCCGGAAAAGATTGAATTTGTAGGTAATGCCGCCGGGATGGGGGCGCAGATGGCGCTGATATCCGAAAACCTTAGGATGGAGGCCGACCGTATAGCAGAGAGAATTAGGCATGTGGAATTAGCTTCGCATAAAGATTTTCATAATCAATTTATTGAAGCGTTATATTTTTAAAAGGTTATCAACTCAACTTTCGCACCTGTAAGAAAGCTTCGAAAGCTTGAAAATACTGGGAACTAAATGGCTGGATATTTTGCAGATGATATCCGTGATCTTGGTTTGCGGGGGCACTCTATGGTCGCCGAAAATACCAAGATATACTATAAACCATCACATTTATTGCTAGTCAAACCGAGTTCTTAGTTAAATTGGAGCGTATTTCATGTAAAAACCTGTCCAGGTCTCCAAGGTTGTTCTTCAGGATATTGTAAAGTTGTTCTGTATCAATGTCCCAGTAACGATGGACCAACCTGTTTCTAAATCTGGCCATATTCGCTAAATCATAAATGAAATCCTTGTCTATCAAGCCGTTTTCGCCCATTACCCTAAAGGTATCGGCATAATCTTCCGGAACACGTAAATTATTTTTGGCTATTAGATGGTTGCATAGGTCAATGGCAGCCTCAATGGCAATGATAAAGTGATATTTGCTGCTGGCAATTTTGTGTGGGTCTGCTGCCAGCGCTGAAAATGATAACTGCGCCAGTTCCTTTAGTCTCCGGCATGCTTCCAGGTATTCCGCCAGTATTTTTTGCACAGCATCAGGATTAAATTTCAAGGCCTAACACTTCCCTTAAGTAACGTTTTCGGTATGGAAGGAAATCTATATAGTCGTCAATGGTTCTGGTTACAAATTGTATTCTCAATTCCTCATCATTTGAATACAATAGCCGGCCATTTTTCAATACGTTATAACAAAAGGATAAGGGGGCGTTGTTAATAATTCGCACATCAAAAAGGTAATTGAACTTCTCTTGTAATATCATTTCCAGGGAAAGTTCATGCTGTATAATTTGCTCTTTTGGCGGAAGGTTGTTTTCAGCATAGTAGATGGCAATGTCCACGTCGCCAAAAGCTTGATCATCTAAAAATGAACCATGAATATAAGCAAAGGCGGCATTGGTCTGTTTATTTAAGGTATGTGTTAACTTCTCAAGTAGAGAAGTTTTTTCAGTTAAGCCTATAGAGAATTTTTTTTGTTTTTTGCCAAATGAAGTTCTGGCCATATTTTTCACTCCACTTATGGTAGTCGATTGGACCTTATGCCCTGACTTTAAACATTATACCATTTTATGACGGTGCCAGGCACTCCATAGTTTCGGTTTTTTGAGGAAAGTCCTTTTGGGCATCCCGTTTTCGGAAATAACGTATCAGGCAGCGTCTTTTTCCCGTACCCGGCAGGACCATCGCCTCTCATGTCGAAATAAAAAACATAAAGTGAAAAAATTTGCCAAGGGAGTGTGAATTTTGCCATGAGGAGGCGGGGCTTACCGAAGATTAGCTTTATAATACCGGTCGTGTTTTTGTCGACGCTGCTGTGGGGGGGCGCGGCATTGGCCGGGTTCAGTGATGTGCCCGAAAGCCACTGGGCGGCCGGTAATATTGAGAAAATGAGCAAGCTGGGGGTGGTGGGCGGTTATACCGACGGTACTTTTCGTCCCGGCACTGTCGTAAAGCAGGTTGAGGCTGTGAGTATGGCCGTGCGGGCCATGGGACTGCAGGCCGCGCCCGGCGCCGATCTGCCCGAAGTGCCCTTTCCCGTGCCCGATTGGGCGCAAGCCGATGCCAAGCTGGCTTTGCAGCAAGGGCTGTTGAAGGAAACCGATCAATTCACGGCTTATGCCGGCGCTTCCCGGGCGTGGGTGGCGCGGCTTTTGGTGCGGATGATCGGCAAGGAGTCCGAGGCCCAGGAGAGGTTGTTACTGCCCAATTTTACGGACGCTTACAAAATTCCCGACTGGGCGCAGTATTACGTGCGGGTGGCTCAGGATTATGACCTGATCGCGGGTTATGCCGATAGCACTTTCCGCCCGGACAATGAGGTCAGCCGGGCGGAAATGGTGGCCTTTTTAAGCCGTGCCATGGATAAGCTGCCGAACCGGACCGCGGTTCCCGGCAGCGGCAGTCAAACCGGCACGGGCGCATCCGGGCAGACCGGCATTATAATACCCGGCTTCACAGATGCCAGCGGCACCGTGATTAAAGTTTACCCCGAGAGCAACGCTTTTGTTATAGAGGAAACCGGCGGCGGCCTGCGGACCCTGTACCTGCCGGGCGGCGCGGATATTTCGGTGGTGGGTTCCGGCAATCAAGGGCTGAACGCCCTGCAGCCCGGCGACGAGGTGGAGGTTACCCTGAATGCTGCGGGTTACGTTACCGGTATTGTGGTAAATTCCCGGAGCGGCGTTGCGGGTAACGAGGGTGTGGTTTATGACCTGGACCTGGATACCGGCCTGTTGACTCTCCAGTCAGATAACGAGCGTTTGTCGTCCTATCGCCTGGATGATTACGTCCGGGTGGAGGTGGACGGTGTCCGCTTCCCCGGTTTGCAGGATATCCGCCGTGGCGACCGGGTGAAAATAACCGTTGAAGATGGTCTGGTCACCGGCATTGAAGTTCTGGAAATGGCCGCCCGTCTGAATGTCACGGGCGAAGTAATTATTTTGGATACCGACAAGGATATTATCAATCTGGAGGTTGACGGCCGGGTGCGGGCGTACAGCCTGGCGCCGGATGTGCAGGTCACCGTTCCCGGATTGAGCAACGCCTTCCTTTCCGACATAGATGAGGGGGACACAGTTACCGCGGTGATCAAGGAAGGAGTGGTAACCTCCCTGGAAGTAACCGGGCGGGAGGTCACAGATGCCCTGACGGCCACGGTATATGCCGTGGATGCGGACAACCGGGTGCTGACCCTGAAAGACGATAAAGATAAACTGCTGGCCTATGATGTGCTGGAGGAAGCCCGAATTAATATCGACGGCGATGACGATGCCGAATTGACGGACCTCCGGCAGGACATGGAAGTAAAGATTCGCCTGCTGGACGGAGATATAATTTACGTGGAGACCAACGACGCGCTGGACGGTACCATCACCAGCCTGGATGAAGACGGGCTGCTCCTTGTGCTGCAGCGGGACAACGGCGAGCGGAAAACCTATATTTTAGATAAAAATGTGGACGTGGATAGCAAGGATGACCGGGATGAACTGGATGACATCAAGCGGGGCGATTATGCCCGGATAGTTCTGGATAATAACCGGGTAACGGAAATCAAGCTGCGCACTGCAAGCACCTGCCGGGTGGAAAGGGTCCGGGACGTTTATGACCGCCTGGAAGTGGAGGACGAGGATGGTGACAGCGCAAGGCTGTACGTCAGAGGCGACGTGGACTTGATCGTGCCGGGTGTTACTTACCCCGACCTGGACGATGTGCAGGTCGGCGACCTTGTCCGGGCAACCTATATGGGCCGGGATTTGGACACGGTCGAGGTACTCCAGCCCCTGCGTGGGGAAGTAATTTCGCTTAATAATTATCAGAAGAGCGTTACCCTGCGGCTGTTCAGCGGTAAAACCACGTCTGTAGATTTTACCTCCGGCAGCCGGGTGAATATTGACGGCAAAATATACGATTCGTTGAGCAGGTTGGAGACAGGCGATCGGGTCGAGGTGCTGGAAGACCTGGACGGTGGTTTTTCTTTCCTGGTTATGGAAGAGGTGGCCGGGAAACTGGCCGCGGACCTGGACGACGATGACGATGAGGTGTACCTTGAAGACGGGTACAGCTGGGATGACTATAACCTGGACGAGGACTTTTACCTGCACGACGCCAACAGCGTGTTCTCCGGGATCAGCAGCCTGGAAAAAGGCGACCGGGTGCGCCTGTACATGTTGAGGAACATGGTGTACGAAGTGGTTCTGGAATAACCGGTAAATAGGGGCTGGACAAAAGGTCAGGCACCATAAAAAGGGGACTGGCTCCATTTTCGCTCTTTGAAAATGGTGCCTGTCCCCTTTTTATGAGTGGGTTTTCATGACCTTTTTACCGTTTATCGTTGGCAAAATACATTTGTTTGGTGTAAAATATTGTTAATCGGAGGTGATATTTTGGCTGATGCTATAAGGTATTGGGTTGATGAAGCAAGAGAAGATTTGATAACTGCTGAAGCTCTTTTAAAATCGAAACGATATTTAGAATGTGGCTTTTTTTGTCACCTTGCTATAGAAAAAATATTTAAAGCGTTAATACTACACAATACCAAGTCTGTTCCTCCAAAGAGTCACAATCTAATTTTACTTGCTAAAAAGTCGGGGATTCTTGACCGGCTTGATGAATCAATGAAGGATTTGTTGGCTGATCTTCAGCCGTTTAATATTGAAGGGCGTTATCCCGAGGATAGAAGAAAAATACTGGAAAGCACTCCTAAAAGAGTATTTCAAGAAATCCTGATTAAAACACAGGAGGGAGCTAAATGGTTAGAGAAGAATCTGAAATTATAAATGAAATTAAAAAATTAGTACAATCTCTTAAAAAAAATATTAAGCTGGATTCTGTTATCCTTTTTGGTTCTTATGCAAAAGGTACTGCTGTTGAGGAAAGTGACGTTGATATTGCCGTAATCTCTCCTGAGTTTGGACAAAACCCCTTAAAAGATAAGCAATTAATTTACAGAACCATAATTAAGGAGGGTATTGAGCCTTTTTTTGAAATTCATACATTTACACCGGGCGAATTTAAGGCTAGTAATAGTTATTTTATTTCAGAAATTCGTTCAACAGGTAAAATGATTTGGGCGGATTCAGTTTAGATTCCTGAAGCAACTACGGGGACTGTTTCTCTTGTCGGCAACCAATCAGGGCGTGGTTATTAATGGGCGTAATCGGAAGTTTTGCGCGCATAAGTGGCTCAACTGTCATATATTAGACGACTTTTGAGCCTTTTTAATAACCTATCCACAAAGCCGTAATTTTTTTGTTTGCGCCAGAAGAACGAAGTTGCTCTGCTCAAACCTGTGGGTTTCATCTTTATATTTTGCAGGAGATGTTCCCTTGCTGTCGAAATGTTAAGGTTGAATAAGCATGTGCGGGAGGTTGCCTTCATGCAATTTAATAAGCAAAAACTGGTTTGGATTTGCTTGCTGGTGATGGTTGCCGGTATTGTCGGATATGGAGGTCTGGCCGCCGCCGGGGCGGCGGGGGACCCGGGGTCGGCGGGCGATCCGCTGGTTACCAGGAGTTTTGTGGAAAAATACGTGCAGGACTTTATGAGCGAAGTCGGTCCGGCTGGGGGCGGCTCCCTGGAATGGAGCGTGACCAAACTGGCTGAAGGTCAGGAATTCATCGGCAAAGCCGGCACCGAGTTTATCGTGCGCACCGGCAGCGCGGTGGTGGTGGACCCGACCGGCAGCGGTATACCCGATTTAACGGCCGGGAAAAACGTGCTCGCGGGCCAGCCTGCGGCCAACAATCACCTGTTCACCATACCCAGATCGGACGGCCGGGGTATCAGGGCGCAAAAGCAAACCATTATAATGTACCGTGGTTTTTAGCGGTTTTTTGATTGTTAAGGAAAGTATATACGAAAAAGGGGACTGGCTCCTTTTTCGTTTTTTGAAAAAGGTGCCTGTCCCCTTTTTCGCGAAGGTACCAAGGTGCCTGTGCCTGGCCAAGGTGCCTGTCCCCTTTTTCTTATTGTAAAGTTTTAATCGGTTTTAGTGAATAGTTAATTGTGGAATAACCACCGGCCCGGCTCCGGTCTCTTGAGGGTATGGTATGTTTAATGTTTGGAAAGTGCTGGTTAGATTCAACAAGCGAATATTGTTTTTGGCCCTGCTCCTGATTGCTGCGACGTGGCTGATCGTTTACAACCCGTTCAGCCCTTCCGGGGCAGGCGACGTCAAGTTACCCCCACCCGACCGGGTGGGGGAAGTTTATGACTTGGTGGTGGTGGGCGGCGACCCCGAGGGCATAGCCGCCGCGGTATCCGGTGCCCGGAACGGGCTGTCCGTGCTGCTGGTGGATACCCGACCGGTTTTGGGCGGGCTGATGACCCGGGGCTGGCTGAACAGCATCGACATGAATTACGGCCCGGACGGGGATATTTTGAACAAGGGCATCTTCCTGGAGTTTTACCGGCAAGTCAAGGGCGACTCCTTCGACGTAACCAATGCCGTGCGGGTGTTCAACAAGCTGGTTGCCGGGGAGGAGAACCTGACTGTTTTGCTGAATGCCTCCCAAATAACTCCCCTGGTGGAGGATAACGCCGGCGGCCCGGTGGTTCGGGGCGTCCGGCTGGCGGCGGGCGGGGAGGAAAGGCGAATCAAGGCGGCCCGGGTGATCGATGCCACCCAGGACGCGGATTTGGCCGCCCTGGCCGGGGTGCCGTACAGTACCGGCCAGGAGGACATTGGCCGGCAGGCCGGCCGGATGGCCACCACTCTGGTGTTTAAATTAAATCGCGTCGATTTGTTGGACTGGTTGAAAATCCGCTATTATCTGACTTACCGGGACAACAATAAGAGCACCGGCGCCAACCGGCACAGCGCCTGGGGCTTCAGCGAGATAACTTCCAAGTACGTACCCTCCACCGAAAGGCTGCAGCTCCGGGGGCTGAACATGGGCCGGCAAAATGACGGCAGCGTGCTGGTGAACGCCCTGCTGATCTTCGGGGTTGATCCCCTGGACCCGGCTTCGCGAAGAGAGGCCGGGGAAGTGGCCGTGCAGGAATTGCCGCGGGTGGTGGAGTTTTTGAATAAGTACGTTCCCGGCCTGGGTGACGCCCAACCGGCCGGGGTGGCCCCGGAACTGTACGTGCGCGAGTCCCGGCATATTTACGGGGAATACCGGCTTACCATTGATGACGTGCTGGAGAACCGGGATTTCCCGGACCGCGTTGCCTTTGGCTCATACCCCGTGGATATACAGCCGTCCGGCCCCGACATACCGGGGGTGATCATCGGGAGACCCGAGCAGTATGCCATTCCTTTTAGATGCCTGGTGCCGCAAAAAGTGGACGGGCTGCTGGTGGTGGGCCGGGCGGCTGGCTTTGATTCGCTGGCCCACGGCAGCGCCAGGACCATTCCCGTGGGCATGGCCGCGGGGCAGGCCGCGGGCGCGGCGGCGGCGCTGGCCCTGGAGAATGATGTGAGCTTTCGCGAACTTGCCGCCGACGCCGCCTTGGTCAAAGAACTGCAGCGCCGTTTGAACGAACAGGGAATGGAGTTGAAACCCTTCCATATCGAAAATAAGTTGGCCGGTCACCCGGCCTACGCCGGGCTGAAATTCGTGCGCAGCCTGGGGCTGGCCGCCGGCGGGTATAATAACGACTACAAGTTGGACCGGCCCATCGAGGACCGGCGGTTTATCAATGTGCTGGCCCGGGCGGTGCGGCAAAGCGGGGTCCGGGTTGAAGAACATCCCTCCCTGTACCCCGAGGCCAACGCCTTTACCCTGTATGACGCCTGCTATATGCTGGCACGTTACCTGGGCTTGGAGACCGGCAAAAAAGAAGCCTTCGAATACCTAAAGGCCGGGGGACTTTTTGAACGGGACGGTGATTACTGGCAAACTCGCCTGGCCCCGGAAAAACCCCTGACCCACGGGGCGGCGTACATGCTGGTGAAGGATTTTATACAGATGCTACGGGAATAGGGTGCCGGGTGTTGAAATGTTTGCGCATGGAGGTTGAAACTGCTGTGAAAGATAAAAAATGGAAGCTGCTGCTTATCGGTATAATAATCGTTTCCCTGGTTGCCGCCGGCTACGCGGCCTGGCAGCGGTATGTCCTGGAAAGGCAGCACCGCAGTGTGGCGCTGGCCGTGGTGTACGACGAGGTGGCCGCCCTGGCCCGGATGAACGGCCTGACCACCCGGGACGCGCTGGAAAAATATAAAGCCCGCGGCGTCACTGCCGTGTTAATCAAGGAGCCTACCGTGCGGGAGGCGCAGCAAAACGGGGAGTTCACGTTGCGCACCGGCCAGGAACTGCTGGCGCTGGGCGATCCCGATATTATTAAGGCTTTTGGTTCCGCTTACCCGGGCGATATTCAAAACGACCTTTGGTACTTTGTATTTACTGATGAACAAATTTTCGAGCGGGTGAAGGGGCAGTTGTCAGCCAAGATCGCCCCGGCGGCAGGCGATAACGTGAATGATCCCGGCGCGGCCGACCGATCCGGCACCGTTGGCAAAGGGGCCCCGTCCCCCGCGGCTGACGGTATCGGCATTCCCGAAACCGCGGGCCCCGCAGCGCCGGTTTCAACGGCAAGCGATAACGATGGTGATAACGGCGTGCGCGCCTTAAGGGAATGGCGCGGCTCCGGCGTGTATATTCTGGAAACGGCCTACGACTGGGGGCTGTTGGAGCAAATGGGAGTCGGCTTCCCGGCCCGGGCCGTGGAGGATGTACAAGCCGCCGGATTGAAGACTTATGTGCAGCTGCGCACCTGGAACCAGGTCAATTACCAGGGGCTGCATTATGTTTTCGACCAAATCAGCCAAATTCCCAACCTGGCCGGCGTATTGTTCAACGACCCCGTACTGCCGGGCGTGCCTGATTTGATCAGGCCGCTGGCTTATGAAATGCAAAAACTGGATGTGCCGGTGGTACAGATAGAGTTTTCCAACCAGGTCGGGCTGTCCCGGCTGGGCCTGCTGCTGGATAAAAACGTGGTCCGGCTGCACACCCTGACCCCGGCGGAAGATGCCAAAAAGAACTACAGCGTACCCGCTATGGTGGACCGGTTCGCCCTGGCGGCTTCGGAACGCAATATCCGGGTGCTGCTGCTCCATTCATACATGAAAACCAATGTTCCCGATGTGTTGCAAATGAATCTTGACCTGGCGGAAAAGACCCGGGACACCCTGGCTGCCGAGGGCCTGCAAGTGGGGGATGCCGCGGTGCTGCCGCCCCTGGCCGTTTCCCGCTGGCTGTTGTTTGTCATGGGCCTGGGCGTTATCGCCGGGGAAATGCTGCTCACCCATACCATGGGCTGGGGCCGGGCCGCGCCCTACCTGGGCCTGCTGGCACTGCTGCTGTGGGTGGCGCTGCTGGCCGCCGGGCAGGTGAGCCCGGGGCGCAAGCTGATGGCCTTTGCGGCGGTGGTAATATTTCCCACCCTTTCACTGGCGCTGCACGTGAAGCGGGGCGGTTCTTCTCCGGGGAGGGCGGTTGCTCTCCTGTTGCGTACCTCTCTGTACTCGCTGGTGGGGGCCCTGCTTATGGTGGGCCTGCTGGCGGATAAGGGGTTCATGCTCAAGCTGGACCAGTTTGCCGGGGTCAAGCTGGCGCATGTGGTGCCCTTGCTGCTGTTGTCGATAATATTCTTCTTCCGGGGTGACGAAGACGGGGGCGGCTGGCAGCGGCAGCTGAAGCGGTTCCTGGAACAGCCCATCCTGGTTAAATTCGCGGTGGTCGGCGGCATACTGCTGGTGGCGCTGCTGGTATACGTTTCCCGCACGGGCAACGAATCCGCGGCCATATCGCCGCTGGAGCTCAAGTTCCGGGCTTTGCTGGACAACCTGCTGGGGGTGCGCCCCCGCACCAAGGAATTTTTCCTGGGCCACCCGCTGCTGGTGCTGCTCTTTTACCTGGGGTACCGGAACAACAACTACATGCCCCTGCTCCTGCTGGGCGCCATCGGGCAGATTTCCCTGGTCAACACCTACGCCCACATCCACACGCCCCTGGCGATTTCACTAATGCGCAGTTTCAACGGCCTCTGGCTGGGCATCGCCGGCGGCCTGCTGCTGATCGCCCTCTGGCGCATCTTTAAAAAGGGGACAGGCTACTTTTCATGGAAATTATAACCAAATAAAGGGGACAGGCTACTTTTCGTGGAAGTTTATGCCAGATAAAGTAGCCTGTCCCCTTTTTCAGTCTTAAATTTCCAAAAGCAGGTTCGCAAAAACTGTAAAATCCCCCAGATGCTCTTCAATTATTTTTCGTACTATGTCAAGGTTGATGGCCTGGTAATCATGCACTGCGATATTGCGAAATCCTACCATGGCTTTTAACCGGGCAGCCAGGGGCCTGTCCAAGAGGTTATTTTGCTCCAGCAGGTCAAAGGCCTCCCGGCTGCTCTGGGGCAGGCCCAGGTCCTTTTCCGCAACCACGTGCATGGCCAGGTCAATGGCTGCCTCGCAGGCCCGCTGGATA
Organism: Desulfoscipio geothermicus DSM 3669; assembly: GCF_900115975.1. Classification (GTDB taxonomy): domain Bacteria; phylum Bacillota; class Desulfotomaculia; order Desulfotomaculales; family Desulfallaceae; genus Desulfoscipio; species Desulfoscipio geothermicus. Next base: position 101,868 of record NZ_FOYM01000009.1, on the reverse strand, counting down.
TTAAGTATAATGGAATCCTGCTTGGTAAAATCAGTTAAATTTTGCGGGTCGCCCGCGTATACTTCATTCACCCTTTTTATACAGCGGTTTATTACCGCGATTTTGTTCAATATCACATCATTTTGCATGTGCCGTACCTCGCCCTGTTATCTTATCCAGTATGCACCGGCGTTCCTCGTTTAGCCGGGCGTATTTTTTCAAGGTATGCATTTCAAAATACATGCGCCTGGTGTCGTCGCTGCAGTAAATAACCTTTCCGGTGGTCAGCACCCGGGCCTGGAATACGGTTGAGGCTTTCCCCAAATCCACTAAATCCACATCTCTGCCAAGCATATCGGCGAGTTCCTGGCCAACCATGTATATGTCGTAAGCATTGTGCTCCCGGTCCGTCAAAAAAGCTATATCAATGTCACTGTCGGGCAGCATTTTCCCGGTAAGCGCCGACCCGAAAACAATAATCAGGTAAGGCGATATTTTTTTCAGCAGGTAATCTTTTATCAACTCGAGCTGCCCCGGCTTTATTTGCATGGCGCATACACCTTTCTTTCCCGCTTATTATACTAGCAGAAAATGGAACGAGGCAAGGGTTGGTAACAGATAAATACAAATTCCGGCAGGATATTATCCCCCTGTGCCGAACCAAAAAGGGGACAGGCTACTTTACCTGGAGGATGTTGGGAATGCCCAGAATTGCAAGAGGTATGATTGACGGTTTTATCTATCACGTGCTAAATCGTGGCAATGGCAGACAGGTAGTCTTCCACAAGGACCAGGATTATACAGCTTTTATTGGTTTAATGAGGGAGGCCAAAGATAGGCATCCCGTAAAAATTCTGGCGTATTGCTTAATGCCCAATCACTTTCACATGGTTTTGACACCCATTAAAACGGATGAGTTCAGTAAGTGGGTCCAGTGGTTGATGACCAGCCATGTCCGCAGGTATCACCGGCATTACGGAACCAGCGGTCACATATGGCAAGGCAGGTACAAAAGCTTTATCATTCAGGAAGATAATCATTTGTTATCAGTGCTGAGGTATGTCGAAGGTAATCCGGTAAGGGCCGGTCTGGTTGGCTCGGTAAAGGAATGGCCCTGGTCGTCATATCACGAAAGAATAACTGGTCGATCCGATTTACTGGACCCCCCGCCCATTGTGATGCCGGAAAATTGGGGAGATTACGTGGACGAGCCACTGACAGAGCAGGAAAAGGAGAAGCTCCGGAACAGTGTAAACCGGCAATCACCGTACGGATCATCGATGTGGCAGCAAAAAGTGGCAGCAGAGCTTGGTATTGAATCAACCGTCAGGCCGCGGGGCAGACCCAAAAAGCCGGCGTGGCAGGCAGAGAGCTAAGGGTTTGATCTCCCGCGCTGAAGGCCGGGCGAGACCGGGATAGTCCCGGTGCCGCCTGGAGCGGCAGAGAGCTAAGGGCTTGATCTCTCACGCTGCAGGTGCCGGCGGTGCCATTGCCGGCGGCGTGGGGGAAGAGAGTTGAGGGCTTGTTCTTTTGCGGATGCAAGAGACGCGGTCCTTGAAGGCGTGGCGGGTAGCTTCTTCCAAACCAATGGAGTTGCTTACAAATATGCTGTAATTTTCACCAATTACATAAATTGCCACATAAAGTAGCCTGTCCCCTTTTGTTAGCATAAATTGCCATGTAAAGTAGCCTGTCCCCTTTTTTGGAGGCGAATGAACGCGTGTTTACTATGAATGTGTATCCGGGAATGATGACGTTGGACTGCCTGGGGCTGGATTGGGATGTGCAGCCGCATATGGAGCCGTATGCCAAGGAATATATCATACTTTGTGATACGGATGGCAATGCTGTGCGGTGCCGGGTCAATGCCCGGGTTACCATGTTGAAGGGTAAAGGCTTAACTAAATTTTTTGCCCGTTTGGGCACGGGTAAATTTACGGTAACAATGCTGAAGCGCGGTAAGTTTCTGGTCGAGCCCGGGCAAGGTAAAAAAGCGCCGCCTGCTGCCGGGAACAGTAAGCAGCGGGATGGGAAGAAAACCGCAGGTCGCGGCGATGCCGGCGAGCGCGATGCCGAAGCGCGGCGAAACGGTGCCGAAGCACAGTCGAAGGGTGCCGGAGCGCGGCTCAAGACCGGCGTTCCACCGGCTAAAACGGCTGGTCGGGCTAAGGAAAAAATCCGGAAAATTGCGCCCGGTCCGGAAAAGAAGCAACCGGTTGCCACTGAACGGCCGGAGCATTTGCCCCGATCGGCGGCGGGGGGGAAGGTTATCCCTGATCGGGTTGCCGCCGAACAGGCAGGACATTTACCGGGCGTTGTAAAGCCCGGAGGCCAATCCGTCGGCCAATCCCCCGGTGAGGCCGATCAGCAAGCAACGGTCCGTGATACCACAAAAAATAATCTTGTTATCACCTTTTTCCAGGCAGACGATGCAATATTGTTGAAAGCAGCGGAAACCGCCGCCGGGCAGGCTGCATCATTAGCGGACCTGTACCTGCGCCGCCAGGCTTTGGAACTGTCCCTCAGCCCGGATTACGGCACACTGCTGTCCCTATCCGCCGCCCGGGATGTGCAGCCCCTGGAATACCAGCAGCAAACGGTGCGCCACGTGCTGCAAAATTTGCGTGGCCGGGCTTTGCTCTGCGACGAGGTGGGGCTGGGTAAAACCGTGGAAGCCGGTTTGATTATGATGGAATATATACTCCGGGGACTGGTGCGCCGGGTGCTGGTACTCGCGCCGCCGTCCCTGGTGGAACAATGGCGGGAGGAGCTGCAGTCCAAGTTCAACCTGGACTTTGTTGCTTATGACAGTCATGAATTTAAAGCAGAGCCCAACCCCTGGGGCAAATTTCCCCGGATTATAGCTTCGTTGGACACGGCCAAACGGGATAACCACCGCCGCCAGGTCCTGGAAACGGAATATGATATGGTGATAGTGGACGAGGCCCATCACCTGAAGAACAGCCGTACCAAGGCGCATCAACTGGTCAGCCGGTTAAAGAAAAAATACATCTTGCTGCTTACGGCCACGCCGGTGGAAAATGATTTGAGCGAACTTTTCAATCTGATTACATTGCTGCTGCCCGGGCAACTGGAAACGGCTTCGTCCTTTAAACGCAAATACGTGACCCGGGGCAACCCGCTCAAGGTAAAAAATGCTGCCGACCTCAAAAGGCTGGTGCGGGAGGTCATGGTGCGCAACCGGCGCAGTGAAACCGGGGCCATAGCCGGCCGGCGCCGGGCGGAAGTGGTGGAGGTGGCCCTTTCGCCTGCGGAAGAGGCTTTTTACCGGCGCCTGACGACCTTTGTGCGCGGTCATTATACCCCCGGTGCCGAACGACCCACCGGAGGGGTTAACCGTTTCGTCCTGAAAATGCTGCAGCGGGAGGCGGGCAGCAGCCTGGAAGCCCTCATTCCCACCCTGGACAAAATTTCCGCCAACCAGGATCACCCGGTCGCGCTGCGCCGCTTGTGCGGCACACTGGCAGCCCAGGCCCGGAAAATCCCGGATCGCTCCAAGGCGGATGTCCTGGTGCGCATGCTGGACCGGATCAACGAAAGGGTTGTGGTTTTTACCGGGTTCCGGGAGACCCAGCGATTCCTGGCCGGCCTGCTGCGGGAACGGGGACTGGAGGTGGCCGAGTTGCACGGGGGGATGCGCCGGCTGGAAAAAGAGGAGCAGGTGCGGCTTTTTGCTGGCGGCGCCCGGGTACTGGTATCCACGGAAACGGGCAGTGAAGGGCGCAATTTACAATTTTGTCGTAACTTGATCAATTATGACCTGCCCTGGAACCCGATGCGCATTGAACAGCGTATCGGCCGCATTCACCGCCTGGGCCAGAACCGGGATGTATATATCTACAACCTTTCCGCCTCCGGTACAATCGAATCATATATTCTGGAACTGCTGGATGCCAAGATCAATATGTTTCAGCTGGTAGTGGGCGAGCTGGACATGATACTGGGCAACTTGAAAGAGAAAAAGGAATTCGAAGACATTGTAATGGACATCTGGGCCCGCTGTCCGGACGAAACGGAACTGAAGCGGGAGATGGACCAATTCGGCGAACAGCTGGCGCAGGCCCGGGAGCATTACCGGGCGGTGAAGGAACTGGACGACCGGCTTTTGGGGGAGTTGTTGCCTGATGAGCAGTAATAGATTGATACTGCAGGATTTCATGGAAGCCAGTCTTGTGCGGGCCGGGGCGCTGGTGGAACGTCCCGAATACGGGCTTTTGGAGGCTGTTCTGCCCGATGACCTGGCGAAACATTTTATGTCCGACCACCTTGTGCTGGCCTTTGATTATGAGGTGGCCGGGGAACAGCCCGGCAGCACGTTTGTTACTTATGGCAGCAACCTGTTGGACAAAGCAATCGGCCTGGCCCTGAATTACGGCCGTTTTACCGATGTGTATCGAACGGATATAAGTTCAACCCCGCCGGGAAATTTGGAGAAAAAGGTGAGGGAAAGCCTGGAATTTCTGCGCTGCCGCCCGCCCCGGGTTATTCACCGGTGGATGGTGGACCATATTTTCTATGAATTTAATTTTCGCTGCGTATTTCGTTCTTACGAAAGAAGTGAAGCACTGGTAACCGTGGTGGTGGACGGCTATACCGGGCTGTTGCGGCCGGGATTCTCCGGGCTGTGGAAAAACGTGGTGCCCCGCGAGCAGCCGGAACACAGGCTGCCCCGGGCCGATACGCTGCCGTTGCCGGATTTGTACCGGCGGGCCGTTCAGGAGGCCGAATTACAGGTGCGAAAAAAGGCGGAACCCCTGCTCCGGGCGGCGGATCAACTCAAGGAGCGGGAACTGGCCAAGATTAGCCGCTACTATGAACAGACGATCAGGGAAATTCAAGAAAAGATTTTTAATACACGTGACGCCGGCAAAAAGGAAAGATTGCAAAAACAGCTGGCCGCCACTGCGAACGACCGCCGCCGGCGCGAGAATGACGCCGCGGCACGCTATAACGTGGAGGTTGAGGCGCGGCTGGACCACTTGGTGGCCTATCACCTGCCCTGCGTGCATATCAAACTGGAAGTTCAGCACAAAAACATGTTTTATAACCAGATCGTGGTCTACAACCCCTACAGCAATGATGTTGAAAGCCCGGCCTGCCCGGTATGCGGCGGCCCCGCCCGGCGCCTGGTCCCCGGCGATGCCGGCCTGCTTACCTGCGACCGCCACTAAAAAAGGGGACAGGCTACTTTTCTTGGAAATAATTTGAAATTTGTTCAGGTGACATCGGGCCACCCTTAGCACGCCTCTATATGCGCAGTTCTGGGGATATTATGCAATTTTCATTTGGCATCCCGGGGTGAAAGCCGCCGAAAGGTTTCAAAAGTTTCAGTATCTCCTGGCGCAAAAAGGACTCGAATAGTATTATTAAAGTTTTAGCCACATTAATTTAAAAAACCTTATTTTATAATTGGATGTGGGAAGCGTGAGAAAAAAATTGCCCAAATACCTGAAAGCGGATATAGAGCGGGGATTTATTCTGGCTTATTATGAATTGGTTAAAGGTTGTACAGTAAGCCTGGATTTACCTGGTGGAAATATCGTGCCGGTGGTGGCTTTGGCCCACAAGCCCGGCGAATATTACGGGATGGATTTTTCCAGCACCTATCATTTTACCGAGGGGCAAAAACCTCAAACCAGATTGCGCAGGGTAAGGAGAGTAGTGGAAGAAATCCAGCGTTATGCCGAGTTTGCAGAACATATGAGCAGCATTAAATATCGTTATGTATATGAAATATGGTGCTTTATCCCGCCCAATAAATATGTTTCCGATACCGTGGCCGCAGCCGGGAAAGAGGGGCTGCCCGTGGAACTGGTGGGCCTGGAGCAAGTGCATGAAAGAATCAGGCAGGTGGCCGTTTTGCAGCCAATTGATAAGGATACGGTTTACGAGAATGCTTTTCTCTGGGCGGCTCGCTTGTTCCGCCAGGCCGGCGCTTGGAAATAAACGAAATAGGGGACAGGATGTATATTGGGGGAAAATAACAAACAAAGTGCGGTATAAAGCGATAAGAAGCATTCTTATTTTTTTCACCATAAAATGGCAATTAAAGTAGCCTGTCCCCTTTTGCTTGTATAAATTTCCATGTAAAGTAGCCTGTCCCCTTTTTCCCCTTTTTTTAAGGAACAAGTTGCCAATGTTATTCGTCATATATGCAGTTAACTAAAAAAATTATGGGGGTGTTTGCGATTTCCAAGAGGTTTTTAACGCTGCTGTTCGTACTGGTACTGACAATCGCGGCGGCTGGTTTCGCCGAGGCTTCCGTGGCCACCAAACAGGTGAAGGTCAACTACAGTGACATTAAACTGGTTGTGGACGGCAAGGCTGTCAGTATATTGCCGTCCCAGGAACCTTTTATGTTGAACGGCGTTACTTATGTGCCTTTGCGGCTGGCGGGCGAGGCTTTGGATTGTTATGTAAACTGGCAGGGGCAGACCAAAACCGTCAACATCAGCAGTAAATCTTCCGCGCAGGTAATCAGCTTGATGACGCAGGTAAAACAAAAGGACCAGGAAATTACGACTTTAAAAGCGCGGGTTGCCGAACTGGAAAAACAACTTGAGCAGGAAAAGGCCGCCGGGGAGGACTTGGATGACCTGGAGGATGAACTCCTGGACGACTACGACACGCTGGAGGATGTGGAAATAGACGACATTACGCTTGACGGGGACGAAGACGAAGTGGAAGTGGAAATAGAAGTGGACCTCGGCGATTACGACGATGAGTGGAATGACTTGAACGACAACGATATAGAAGACTGGCTCGAGGATCTGGTGGCGGACATCCAGGACGAACTGGATGATGATACCGAGGTAACCGGGGTAATCATTGACACCGACAGCGATGATGTGCTGGTGGATTTCGAAAAAGACGGCGATGATGATCTGGATGTGGATTTTGAGGATGAAGATTACCGCGGCGGTTCGGACATCGAAGATGTTGAGGATTCCCTCGACGGGGACAGGTACTCCGTGGATAACCTGGACTTTGCGGTATCTTATGTTAATTGCGATGAGGAAGATGAAGAGGTTGTTGTTTATTTGGACGCGGAAGACAGTGATGCTTCCAGCCGGTGGTCGGATATAAGCGACAGTGATAAGGAAAACGATGTGGAAGATATTTGCGATGACATTGTCGATATCTTTGATGATGATGCCGGTGTGGACGTGGAAACGGTTAACGTGTATTTCTACGACGAAAATAACCAGTTGCTGGATAATTTTGAGTACGACGTGGACAGCGGGGAATTGAGCTAGCTGCGTGTGTTTAGGGGACAGGTTGTTTTTTGTTTTAGAACACAGCCTGTGCCAAAAGTTGTACGGGAGGTTAAAAGGGTGTCCAGCCCGAAAAGAAAGTTTTTTATAATTGGCTTGGTATTAGCGGCGTTTTGGCTTTGTTTTTTGCCGGCGGGGGCTGCGCGGGCGGGGGGAAGTGCAGAGATGACATTGGATTCTTCCGATTACATGCCCGGAGCGACAGTGACCGTTATTCTGAATGACCCGGACTGCACGGAAAGTATTGTCGTTGTGCAGGCCGGAAGCTTTGTGAGCCTGCCTATTTACGTGAATCTGGAGCAAATTTCTCCCGGTGAATATTGCGGCGTTTTCACGCTGTCCGAACCCGGAGCGGGATCTGACGACGACAGTGATATCCTCGGCGTGGGGAATAATGGTCAAATAACGGTAAAATATGACGCCGACGGCAACGGCCAATATGATGATCTTTCTGCCACGGCTTATGTGGACGGTATTAAGCCCGTACTTTCATTCACTGTGCCCGCCAATGGTGCAAGCGGGGTTTCATTTGATACACAACCACTGATCGAAGTTGCTTTTTCAGAAAAGATTCTCGAGGGAGATCAATTTGACCAAATTACTGTTCGTGACAGCGACAGCAATCAAGTGGTAAGTGGTATCCAAAAGACTATTGATTTTAACAAGCTAATTATTAATCACGGTAATTACCTGGTCTGCGGGACCGAATATACGGTGGAAATCAGCGCCGGCGCGGTTCACGACCGGGCCGGCAACCCCAATAATGCAGTTGTTTTTCACTTTACCACCAGGCCGGCCCGGGAGTTTCATGTTTCAACCGCAGGCAGCGATGCCGCCGGGGACGGGACGGAGTCCAACCCCTATGGAACTGTGGCTGGAGCCATGTCCATGGCCATGCACGGGGACAGCGTAGTTGTCCACGACGGCACTTACACGGAAAATATTACAGTGGATAAGAATGTTATAGTTATTTCTCTGCACGGGCGGGATAAAACGGTAATTCAGCCCGCCGCCGGCAGCGGCTTCAACCTCCGGCCGGCGCCCGGCGTGGATAAAATCCTCCGGATAACGGGATTTACCGTAAGCGGGGCGGTTTACGGAGTGCAGGTGACCGGGATGCAGGGAGGCGCGGTTTATATAGAAAATAATACTGTATCCGGCTGTACTGACGGGATTTTTATAGATGAAATCAACGACGGCGACATTTTTATACAGAAAAACGATTTATCCGGCAACTCTGGTTCCGCTGTAAGGCTGGGGGCCTGCGAGGGCGGGGCCGCGGTAACGGTGCAGTGGAACAACATTGTGTATAACGGGGTTGGCCTGGTTAGCGACGGTACAAACCCGGTAGACGCGAGGTTGAATTATTGGAATAATCCTCATGGCCCCTCTGCAAGTGGTGTTAACTACGGCGATACAGTCGTGGGAAACGTTGACTTTGCGCCCTGGCTGGTGGGGCCGGTTGACGGTACGGAGATTGCCCCGCCGCTTTCGATTGTCGCTCCGGCTCTGCCTGACGGGTATCTTGGCCTGGATTACCTTGCGGAATTGCCGGAGCAGGGCAGCAGCGGTGCCTGCCAGTGGTCCGTTTACAGCGGGGGGCTGCCGGATGGCCTGGAACTGGCCGAGGGCCGGTATGTTCACGGCACACCCGGGGAAATTGGCACATATGCTTTTGCCCTTGAGGCAAATGACGGCACGCAGGCGCTGTATCATGAAGTAAGCCTGACAATTCAACCGGCTCCGGACCTGGAGCCGCCCGGCGTTGTGGAGAAAACTCCGGGCGACGGGGCCGAAGGAGTTTCCCTGAACACCGTTATAACCGTGGAATTTACTGAGCCTGTTTATGCAGACGCTAATTGGGGCGGTATTACTGTTACTGCGGCGGGCGGGGCGGCAGTGCCCTGCAGCGGTATCATTAGCGGCAGCACCCTGAGTATTAATCTCGATGGCCTGAATGAACACATAACATATATTGTGACCGTACCGGCCGGCTCCGTGCGGGACGCGGTGGGCAACGCTACCCGGGCGGATATTGCCTGGAGTTTTACCACCGGCGAGGCGCCAGACACCACACCGCCGGAACCGGTTGTTGCCCAACCTTCGGCCGGCGGCCTGTATAACGGTCCGGTCACTGTGTCCGGCGCGGTCTATGAAAAGCACTTGGCGGCAGTGGAAGTTGCTGTTCGTTCAGTGGCCGAAGATGTTTACTGGGACGATGCCGGGAATGCCTGGACGTCGATAGAAACCTGGAACAACGCCCAAATTACCGGGCAGGCGCCGAACTTTGCATTTGCGTACCAGGTTCCGGCCGGCCTGGACGGTGATTATATGGCTTTTATCCGGGCGGTGGACGGCTCCGGCAATTTGTCGCCGGGTATTCAGGTTGAGTATACCCTTGATTTTACTGCCCCGGGCATTATGCATACCAACCCGGGGGACGGGGCGCGGGATGTGGCGCCGGGCGCGCCTTTCAGCGTTGTTTTTGATGAACCGGTGGCGGCCGCTAACCTGGAGGCGGTCCACCTGGTGGACTGTTCCACGGGTGCCGATGTCAGCGCGGAATATAACCTGCAAGCGGCCCTTGATACAGCGGCCGCGACCCTTGCCGTGACCCATTCGCCCCTGGCGAACGGCGGTGAGTACACCCTGCATATCCCCGCCGGCGTTGTCGTGGACCGGGCGGGAAACGGCAGCGGGGAGGTTGCGGTAACCTTTATTATTGTTGAAGAGATGGTGGAGCAGCCGCAGCAACCGCCCGATAGCGGGAGCGATAATGATAATAATAATGATGAGCAAAATGGAAGCGACCCGGATGATCCGTCGCCGGGTGGAAATGGTGGGACGGACGATGATAATAGTGGAACAAGCTCCGGGCAAGCCCAATATAAACAGGTTCCCCGGCAAGTAATAACTTTTGCTGACATCCAGGGGCACTGGGCCCAAAAAGATATCGAGATGCTGGCCGGCATCGACATTATCAGGGGAGACGCAAACGGCAATTTTGCCCCGGACCGGGCAATTACCCGCGCCGAGTTTACTGCCTTGCTTGTCCGGGCGTTGGGTATTCCGGAAGTGGGCAATAACGGAGGGTGGTTTGGCGACGTCAGGCGCGGGGCTTGGTATTACGGAACTATTGCGGCGGCCGGCCGGGCCGGCCTGGTCAGCGGCTTTGATGACGGCGCCTTTCGACCCGGCGAGCCGATCACCCGCCAGCAGATGGCGGCGCTGGTTGTCAGGGCGCTGCGGGCGGCCGGTCACCGGGTAGCGGTTACGCCGCCGGAACGCGCCGCATTGCTGTCCAGGTTCAACGACCGTGCTGCCATCAGCGCCTGGGCTGTGGACGAAGTTGCGGTGGCGGTCAAGGCGGATATTGTCAGGGGCGTTGCCGAAAACATTTTGGCGCCCGGCGCAACAGCTACCCGCGCCCAGGCCGTCGTTGCGGTTAAACGTTTGATGAAACTGGCAGGGCTGCTATAGGCGGGCTTTTTGTGGGGACACCGGCGAAGAGTGATAATAAATTTAGGGAACAATTTACCCCGGCATTTCGTCATTATTATAAAAAATGTTTCTTCTATGATTTGCGGGTTCTTGTATAAATTTACTAAAGGTGTGGTTAACAGCGGTGTAGAAAAATATATACCAGGTGATTGTAAGTGAAAGTAACGCTTTTGAAAGCCCCGGTGGACCGCCTGACCATGGCGCAGGCCGAGGAGCGGGTAGCTGAACTGGTCCGTGGCGGGGGGGCGCGCCGCATCATTACACTGAACCCGGAATATCTGTACCGGGCCGTGCTGGGGGAACCTGACCTGCTGGAACTGGTGCATAAGGCCGACCTGGTGACCGCCGACGGTGAGGGCATCGTCTGGGCCGGGCGGGTGGCCGGCACGCCGTTTCCGGAAAGGGTGACCGGCATCGACCTGATGCTGCGCCTGGTGCGGCGGGCGGCCGCCGAGGGGTGGAAAGTGTACCTGCTGGGGGCCGCCCCGGGGGTGGCCGAAGAAGCGGCGGAAAATTTACGCCGCCGCCACCCGGGACTGCAGGTGGCGGGCACTCACCACGGGTATTTCAAACCGGACGAGGAACAGCGTATTGTCGAGGACATAAAAAAGACCGCCCCGCAGCTGCTGTTTGTGGCCCTGGGGGCGCCCGCCCAGGAGAAGTGGATCGACCGCAACATCGAACGTATCGGCAATGTGACGGCCATGGGCGTGGGCGGCAGCTTTGACGTGATCGCCGGTCGGGTAACCCGGGCGCCCCGCTGGATGCAGCGCTTGAAAATCGAATGGCTGGGGCGGCTCATCCGCGAGCCCTCCCGCTGGCGGCGTATGCTGGTATTGCCCAAATTCGCCTGGTTGGTACTTAAGACCTACCGTGGTGCCGGGTGTTGAAAGTTGTAATTGTTGAAAGTCGCATTTTAGGTGAGTTGTTGCAAAACCGGATTGCCCAAATATGATATAAAGCGGTTGAATGAACTAATCAAAAGATGTATTATGTTCCTTGAGATTGTCTCATCTCGTTTGACAGCGCGGACATTATGCAAGTACTGCCCTTGACGGTAGAAGGGAGGTCTGTAGCAATTATGACCGGAAGAAGAAAAAGAAGACTGAAAAGAAAAATGCGTTTTGTTGTCTTCCTGCTGGTGTTGGTGGGGTTATTTGCCGGCGGCTTTGCGGCGGCCAACAACCTGCTGTGGCCCTTGTTTACCGATACCGGTAACAATACGGCAAAGGCGCGGGGCCGGGAATCGGAACAAGATTTAACCAAACTGCCCGGCGTAAACGTGCTGATGATGGGTGTGGATGAGCGTGAGAGCGACCGGAGCCAGCGCACCGACACCATGATTTTAGCCAACATCAACAATGAGGATAACCGGATTTCACTCCTTTCCATCCCGCGGGATACCAAGGTCAACCTGCCCGGTCACGGGGTGAACAAGATCAATGCCGCTAATTTATACGGTGGACCAGAAATGGCCATGGATGTGGTGTCGAAGCTGACCGGCGTGCCGGTGGATTACTATATTATCACCAATTTCAACGGCTTCAAGGGTATCGTGGACGCCCTGGGGGGCGTGACTTTGGAAGTGGAAAAACCTATGTATTACCATGAAGATGCCTATGGCGGTGCTTACGACATTAACTTGCAAAAAGGCGTGCAAAGGCTGGATGGCACGAAAGCTCTGATGTACGCTCGCTACCGCCACGACGCTTTGGGGGATATTACCCGCACCCAGCGGCAGCTCAAGCTGCTGACGGCCATCGGGGAAGAAGTGATGAAGCCCTCGGTGGTTACCAAGCTGCCCAAACTCATCCCGGAGATTTATAAAAACGTAGATACCAACATGGGCCTGAAGCAAATGATAGCATTTGCCCTGGCGGGCAGCAACCTGGATAGCGTGCAACTGGTGTCACAGACCATGCCGGGCTGGTTCCTGGATGAAAACGGGGTCAGCTACTGGTATGTAGACCCGCAGGACGCTCGGCAGGTGGCCACGGCCCTTTTTGAAGAGGGCAAAGTAGTGGACGTGGTACATGGGGCCATAAACAGGAACACTGAAAAGCAGGTGGCCATGGAGCAACCCAAGAAAACTTCCCAGCCCGAGGTTGATAACGGGGCCGCTGGGACCACCCCCGCCGCCGAAAACCGGCAGCTCGCCGGCAAGTCAACAAAGGCTGAAAGCCAACCCGCTGTAGATAAACCCGCCGGTGGCGAGGAATCGACGCCGGTGGACAATGCAACCGGCGATCAAGCGCCGGCGGTGGAGCTTAACAATAACGGGCATAGCACCCAAGACCAGGAACCCGTATCCCGGAGCAAGGCACAGTCCGGCATCAACACGGCGGTGCAAATAGAAGAAACCTTGCCCGTGGACAGCAATCACGTTCAGATCATCATCAATCCATAGCTTTGGTGCCGGGTGTTGAAAATGTTGCGATTTGCAGCGTACCCGGCGTAAAATTTCCTAAAGCTTGCATGGCAGCATCCTGAAATACCGCTTTCCCCCGGCCGCCCGGTCGGGGGTTGTTTCTATTTTAACAAATTTTTGATATATTATCCTTATGAACGATATTTCCGCAACCAGCGTTGCACATAAAAAAATAGTCATTTCCGGCTACTACGGTTTCAATAACCTGGGGGACGAGGCCGTGCTCTACAGCATGCTGCGCACCCTGCGCCGCGTCATGCCGGACCTGGCGGTCACCGTGCTTTCCAATGACCCGCCCGTAACCGCGCGGGATTACGGTGTGCGGGCGGTGGATCGCTGGGACGTGCGGGAAGTGGCTCGGGCCCTCCGGGACGCCGACCTCTTGGTCAGCGGCGGGGGGAGCCTGCTGCAGGACGTCACCGGCCCGAAAAGCTTGCTTTATTACCTGGGCGTGATCTGGCTGGCCCGCCTGCTGCGCCGGCCCGTGGTATACTACGCCCAGGGGATCGGCCCGGTGAACAGCGGCGCCGGGCGGCGGCTGGTGGGGCTGACCACCCGCGGGGTGCGGGCCGTTACCGTCCGGGATGAAGAATCCCTGCGCGACCTGCGCGCCATGGGGGTGCGGCAGCCCGTCGAGGTCACCGCCGACCCGGTGCTGGGACTGCAGCCCGGAGATGTCGACCTGACCGTGGGAGCAAAGATTCTAAGCTGCTACGGGGTGACTCCGGGTACGGGGGTGGTGGGTGTTTCGGTACGCCCGCTGCCCGGCCCGGCCGCCTGGGAAATGGAGCTGGCCCGGGCCTGCGATCGGCTGGCCCGGGCGGGACGCACCGTAGTATTCGTACCCATGCACAGCCCGGCGGACCTGGTGGTTTCCCGGGAAGTGGCCGCAGCCATGCGCGAGCCGCACGTGATCATCAGTGAGAAATTAAACGTGCCGCAAATGATCTCCCTGGTGGGCAACCTGGACCTGCTGGTGGGCGTGCGCCTGCACGCGTTAATTTTCGCCGCAGTGTGCGGTGTGCCGCCGGTGGGTATTGTCTACGACCCCAAGGTGGAGCGGTTTTTGCGGCGGATCGAACTGCCCCCCGCCGGGCGGCCCGAAGAAATCGAAGGTGACGCCCTGGCCGCCCTGGCCCGGTCTTATCTGGCCAACCGCGGGCAAGTGCAAGCAAAAATGACCCGGCGGGTGGCGGAACTGCGCTGCGCAGCCGAGCGCACGGCGGAAATCGTGCGGGAAATCCTAACTCCCGCTCCCGGTGCCGGGTGTTGAATGTTGCGATTTGTTGAAAGATGATCGAAAAGCATAAGAATGTCAATCATGGTGTTATGTATCAAAGTTAGTTTAATCAAGTTTAAGTCTGACCCCGGAGGTGTTGAGCGTGTCCAATGAACAACTGAATATTAAACAAATCATGGAAATACTGCCCCACCGGTACCCGTTCTTGCTGGTGGATCGCATTGAGGAAGTGGTGCCCGGCGTGCGGGCGGTGGGCATTAAAAATGTTACCGTCAACGAGCCTTTTTTCCAGGGCCATTTCCCCGGCCACCCGGTAATGCCGGGGGTGCTGATTATCGAAGCAATGGCCCAGGTGGGCGCGGTGGCGGTACTGCAAACGCCGGACTTTGCCGGTAAGCTGGCTTTGTTCGCCGGCATCGACAAAGCGCGCTTCCGGCGCCAGGTAGTGCCCGGAGACGTGCTGCGCCTGGAGGCGGAACTCACCCGCATGCGCGGCAACCTGGGCAAGAGCAAGGCCACCGCCCGGGTGGGGGAAGACCTGGTGGCCGAAGCCGAGCTGATGTTTGCAATAGTGGACAGAGAGTAAAAAAGGGGACAGACGCCCATGCCGCCTGCGCGGCACAATCAGGGAATTGAAAATTGTGCGGGGGGGGGTGTTCCCCGCTGCGCTTGCAAATCTCCGCGTCGACGGGACTAAGGTCGCTTCGGGCCGAATTTGGCGGTCCTGCATAATGCGCAGAACGGGTAGTTATACTTGGTAATTTATTAACAGTTGCTTCCTCTATTCCAGCTATGCCAGTGGTTTCTGCGCGATTCGTCCCGCCAATTCGGCAACCTCAGCTTCACCAAGTCCCGTTACCGACGCTCCGATACATCACTTGCGGGGAACAACCCGCCCTGCGTCGGACATGCTTTTTTCAGGGGAGGCACCGATTCACAAAACGAATTGGAGCCAGTCCCCTTTTTACCTCTTCCTACTCCCAAAATGAGGTAAAACAGCGTTTTGTGGGGACGGAGGTACAAGCCTGGCGCAAATAGTAGCTATTTTGTGAAATTGCCCGAATATTGCCGTTATCTGCTCTTTGTGTAACTGCCGCCGCTGGTGATAAAATATCATTGAGTTTGTCTGTAGCCGATTTTACACGGCTGGAGGGGTAAGAGTGGAAAAGTACATAATGGCCCCGGTGCTGGCCATGGTACTGGGGTATGCGATAACTCCGTGGGTGCGGGTCCTGGCGTTCAAAGTGGGCGCCCTGGATAAACCCGACCCGCGCAAGGTGCATAACGGAGTCATGCCGCGCATGGGTGGACTGGCCGTTTACCTGGCCTTTATAGTGGCAGTGCTGTTATTTCGCGATCTGACTCCGCAGGTATGGGGGTTGCTCACCGGCGCCACGGTGATACTGCTGGTGGGGGCGCTGGACGACATACGGGGCCTGTCCCCGCGGGTCAAACTTGCCGGGCAGGTAATTGCTGCGTTGGCGACGATAATACCGTTTGACGTGCAAATTTATTATATAACCAACCCGTTAACGGGCGACATGCTGTTTTTGGGCGCTTTCAGTATCCCGCTGACGGTTTTCTGGATAGTGGCGGTGACCAATGCCGTCAACCTGATCGACGGCTTGGACGGTCTGGCCGGCGGTGTTTCATCCATTGCCGCCCTGACCATGGCCGCGGTGGCCTGGACCCAGTGGCATCTGTACGGCATTCCCGGTATGCTGGAAACAATTATGCTGGCGCTGACTTTGGTGGCCGCGGTGGCCGGTTTCCTGAAGCATAATTTTCACCCGGCCAAAATATTCCTGGGTGACACGGGCTCGCTGTTCCTGGGCTTCACTCTGTCGGTAATGGCTATCATGAGCCTGACCAAAAGCGCCACGGCGGTGTCGGTGATTATCCCCCTGGTCATCCTGGGGGTGCCCCTGCTGGATACCTTTTTCGCGGTGATCCGGCGTTATCACAAACACCGGCCCATTTTTAAGCCCGACCGTGAACACCTGCACCACCAGCTCATGGCCATGGGCCTTAGCCACCGACAGACGGTGCTGGCCATATATGCCCTGAGCGGCTTTCTGGGGCTGAACGCCGTGGTGCTGAACTTGATCAGCAACGATCAAGCCCTGGTGCTGCTTGTGGTGCTGGCGGTGGTGGTAATCTACCTGGCCGACCGGGTGGGCGTACTGGGCCGAACCCGCAAGGCAGGCTACAGCATAACAGACGACTACCAACAACGTTGAGATAAGAAACTCTAAAAAAGGGGACAGGCTGATTTTTTTGATTTTGAGAATCTGCCTGTCCTCTTTTTCCTACCCACCAGGAAAAACACTGCTTCCTACAAAGGAATTTTTAGGTTAAACTCGAATTTAAACGTAAGTAGACCTCCTGAAAAACTCGATTTCTGAGGGGTTTTGTGTTAATTGGAGGGTTGCATATGAGTACGGCAACGGCAATGAACGACTTGTCTATAGGACATCTCTTTGAGTAGCCGTTGCGGTGAAAGTCTTTAATTAGTTCCTGGTCTTTATTACGAGTGAGCCCGAGGATAAGCGCCGGTGCATGTTTGAGCGCCCGCAGGGCGCGAGTTCCCCGGCGCCCGAGGGCGAGCGAGTTCATACAATTATAAGGGCGAGTCGCAACCCAGAAATTAAACGAAACCCTCAATACAGACTTTTCAAGGGGAAATGAATAATTATTGCGAGCAGGGTGGGTGCAATTACGTAGGTTAAAATAAAACCCGGCTCTGGAACCTGGGAGGGAGAGATTTTGCGGATCAAAAAGGCGGTTATACCGGCGGCCGGCCTGGGGGTGCGGTTTTTACCGGCCACCAAGGCATTGCCCAAAGAAATGATTCCCATCGTGGATAAACCCACCATCCAATACATAATCGAAGAAGCGGTAAGTTCAGGCATTGAAGATATACTGATTATCACGGGCCGGGACAAAAAGGCCATCGAAGACCACTTCGACAAATCCACCGGCCTGGAAGATCACCTGCGCAGCAAGGGTAAAGAAGATTTGCTGAAGATCGTGGAAAAAATAGGCAACCTGGCCGAAATCCATTATGTGCGCCAGAAGGAACCAAAGGGGCTGGGCCACGCCGTCTACTGCGCCCGCCGGTTTGTGGGTAACGAGCCCTTTGCCGTGCTGCTGGGCGACGATATCGTCCGCAGCGAAGTGCCCTGTCTCAGGCAGATGATGGAGCTGTACGAGGAAGTGCAAACCTCCGTCATCGGCGTCAAGGAAGTCCCGCCGGCGGACGTAAGCAAGTACGGCATACTGGACGCGGAACAAGTGCGGCAAAACATATACCGGATCCACAACCTGGTGGAAAAACCCACCCCGGAAGCGGCCCCCTCCCGCCTGGCCATCATGGGTCGCTATATAATCGAGCCCGGCGTGTTCGACATCCTGGCGGGCACCAAACCCGGCGCCGGCGGGGAAATCCAGCTCACCGACGCCCTGAAGGAACTGGCGGGGCAAAAAGCCATGTACGGTCTGGTATTCGAGGGTACGCGCTATGACGTGGGCGATAAACTGGGTTATCTCAAGGCTATGGTGGAATACGCCCTCGCCCGCCCCGATCTGGCGGAACAGTTCCGCCTTTACCTGGAGGAAACGGTGGGCAAGAAATAACCGGTCATTTATAACCAGCTAGGATTGGGTATGAGCGAAATATCAGTAAAGTATCAGCCAGTGCCGGTGACACCGGTTGGGCCTGTGAAATAATGGAACGGGAGTAGAATAAGATTAGCGATAGTCAATAAAATAAACTTCAATGAGCTAGATTACGGAGGAAGTTAATGAAAGTACTGGTAACTGGCGGGGCCGGCTTTATCGGCTCCCATATTGTGGACGCGCTGATCGCCCGGGGAGCCCGTACCGGCGTACTGGACAATCTCTCCACCGGGCGTTTTGAAAACATAGACCCCCGGGTCAACTTTTATCATGGTGATCTGCGGGATGAAAAATTTGTCCGGGAAACCTTGCAGGCCGAAAGGCCCGACTACGTCATTCACCAGGCGGCCCAGGTAGACGTGCAGACCAGCATCAACGCCCCGGCGGTCGACGCCGCCGTCAACATCACCGGCTCCATTAATCTGCTGGAAGCCTGTCGGGCCTGTGGCGTCAAAAAAATAGTCTACGCCTCTTCAGCGGCGGTGTACGGCAATCCCCGCTACCTGCCCGTGGACGAGGAACACCCCTTGCAACCCCTTTCGGGCTACGGCGTGTCCAAGCATACCGTGGAGCACTACCTGGCGCTCTACCACGCCCTCTACGACCTGGACTACACCGTGCTGCGCTACGCCAACGTGTACGGCCCCCGGCAGGACGCCTCCGGGGAGGGCGGCGTGGTGGCCATCTTTACCGACCGGCTTTTGCGGGGCGAGCGACCCCGGATATTCGGGGACGGCAAGCAAACCCGGGATTTCATTTTTGTGCAAGACGTGGTGGAAGCCAACCTGGCCGCCTTAAACGCGGGCAGCGGCGGCATTTACAACGTCAGTACCGGCATCCCCACCTCGGTGAACGAATTGTTTGCAATCCTGCGGCAAATCACGGGCAGCGATATCGAGCCCGAATACTGTCCGCCCCGCCCCGGCGATATTGAACACAGCTACCTGGACGAACGTGCCGCCGCCGGCCTGCAGTGGCGGGCCGCCCGGGAACTGGCGGACGGCCTGCGGTCGCTGGTGGAATACAGCAAGCACGCGCCCCGGTAATAAAGCCGGGTAAAAGGGGACAGGCACCATTTTCGTCTTTTGAAAATGGAGCCTGTCCCCTTTTACCCACACCTAAAAACCCCTCCCCCGGAAAAAAAGTACAGGCACCGGTTCACAAAACGAATCGCTGTCTGTACCCTTTTTTTCACACCGATTTACTGAACGAATCGGAGCCAGTCCCCTTTTTCCCCTGCCCCCAACCTCGAACCCCCTTCTTCCCCTTTTCTATTACCTTTATTTTCCTGGAAAAGTAGCCTGTCCCCTTTTTGCTGTTGAGCCAGATAGCGCCGGTACATATCCTGCCGCCGGACATCCTCCAATTTGATTGCCTGTGACAATAAAGCTTTACCCATCAATTACCCTCTCCCGTCCCTGGCGAAAAATGTATAAATAAACATGGCCTAGGAAAAATAAATTTTGTATCATTTATATGCCTGTATATAGTAAAAAATGTATCACCTGCCATATTTATAATAAACAAAAACATGGGGGACTGGTAAATTGAGAAGAATAAAATTCGGCACTGACGGCTGGCGGGGCATCATCGCGGACGATTTCACCTTTGAAAACGTGCGCGTTGTTTCCCAGGCGGTGGCGGATTACATCAACGACCGGAACATGGCGCACCGGGGCATAGTGGTGGGCTATGACAACCGCTTTTTGTCCGACCGGTTTGCCGACACCGTGGCGGACGTAATGATTCAAAACGGCATAAAAGTATACTTGTCAGGCGGCCCGCTGCCCACCCCGGTGACCGCCTTTGCTGTAAAGGTGCATGATGCCGCCGGGGCGGTGATGCTTACGGCCAGCCACAACCCGCCGGAATACAACGGGTTCAAATTCATACCGGATTACGCCGGCCCGGCGCTGCCGCACATCACTCGCGCCATTGAGGAAAACGTCATGCGCCTGCAGGATGTCGGCGGTGTCCGGGTTCTTAACCAGGAGGCCGCGGTGGAACTGGCCTTTAAACCGGGGCATACCGGTGCCCCGGCCCCGGCGGCCCATGCGACAAAACCGCACATAGCCGAGCGTATTATCATCGACCCGCGGCCGGAATACTTTGAGCACCTGGAGCAACTGGTGGATATGGAAGCCATCGGCCGGGCCAACATGGAAGTAATGGTGGACGCCATGCACGGCAGCGGCATGGGCTACCTGGACGTGCTGCTCAAAAAAGCCCGGGCCAGGGTAAAGGAATGCCGGTGCAGCCGTGACCCGCTGTTCGGCGGCAGCATGCCCGAGCCCACGGGTAAATCGCTGGCGGGAGTTTGCCGGTGGATCCAGGAAGAGGAGGGGCGATTGGGCCTGGCCCTGGACGGCGATGCGGACCGGTTCGGCATTATAGATGCCGGCGGGGTTTACATAACCCCCAACCAGTTTCTACCTCTGCTTTATCACCACCTGATCACGGTAAAGGGGCTGGTGGGTCCCGTCACTCGCACCGTGGCCACCAGCCACATGCTGGACCGCATTGCCCGCAAACACGGGCAAGCGGTATACGAAACCCCGGTGGGATTCAAGTACATCGGTCAGAATCTTATGGAAAAAGATTGCGTGCTGGGCGGTGAGGAAAGCGGCGGCCTGTCCATCAAGGGGCACATCCCGGAAAAGGACGGCATCCTGGCCGGCCTGCTGGCGGCGGAAATGGTGGCTGTGCATGGTAAGAGCCTGGCGGATCTGGCGGAGGAAGTGGCCCGGCAGTACGGCGGCAAGCTGTACAGCGAGCGCCTGGACGTGCGCACCACGCCCAAGCAAAAGCAGCAGGTGCTGGAAAAACTGCAGGAACTGCGCCCGGCGGAACTTGCCGGCGTGCCGGTGGCGGAGCGGGTTGACCTGGACGGCCTCAAATTGGTGCTGGCCGGCGGCGAGTGGGTGCTGGTGCGACCTTCGGGCACCGAGCCGCTGTTTCGGATTTACGTGGAAACGGGACAACCGGAAAGGATTGAACAAATACGCCGGGACCTCATGGAAATGGTAGGGTTGCAGTAACATCGTAACAAATAAAAGCCGGGGCTTGAATCCTTTAGGGTTCAGCCCTGGTTTTCCATTTACTTGATCAAAATATGCTTCAGCAAGTGCAGCGCCAGCGGTACCATGACCAGGGCCGCCACTGCCGGCCAGGCCACGTCGGCCAGCAGGTGCGGTCCCACATTTCCGGCAACCAACATAATCCCCTGGTTTACGTGCCGGAGTTTGTTGGCGGCGTGGTGCCATTGTATTTTTTGTTCAAGCGAATTAATTGGATACAAAACAGAGGATGTTTTTATTTAAGGATAGAAATGATCTTTGAAGAGGTTAACCAAAGGTTTCACGGCGGAGGGGAGTTGGCAAAATGAATATTCTGGTGACCGGCGGGGCCGGTTATATAGGCAGTCATGTGGTGAAGGAACTGTTAAAAAGAAATTACCATGTAGTTACGCTGGATAACCTGAGCAAGGGCCACCGGGAAGCTGTAACCGGCGGTGTCTTTGTGCAGGGTGACTGCGGCGATGCGGCGCTGGTCAAGGAGTTGGTGCGGGAACACGGGATCAGTGCCGTGGTGCACCTGGCCGCGGACAGCCTGGTGGGAGAGTCCATGACCAGGCCGGACAAGTATTGCCAAAATAACCTGGGTAACGGGATTAATTTTCTGACGGCGCTGGCGGAAGCGGGGGTGCGGCGGTTTATCCTGTCCTCCACGGCGGCGGTGTACGGCGAGCCGGAGTACACGCCCATTGACGAGGCGCACCCCGCGCAGCCCGTGAATGTCTACGGCGGCACCAAGTTGATGCTGGAGCAAATTCTGCGCTGGTACGAGCGGGCGTACGGTCTGCGCTATGTTTCCCTGCGCTATTTCAACGCCGCCGGCGCTGATCCGGGCGGCCGTATCGGCGAGGACCACGACCCGGAAACGCATCTGATTCCCCTGGTCATGCAGGCGGCCCTGGGGCAGCGGGACAAAATAGTTATCTACGGGACGGACTACCCCACCCCCGACGGTACCTGCGTGCGGGATTACATTCACGTTTCGGACCTGGCCGTGGCGCACATACTGGCGCTGGAGGCGCTGCGGGACGGCGGCCCGTCCGCCGTGTACAACCTGGGCAACGAGCGGGGGCATTCGGTGCGCGAGGTGGTGGAAACGGCCCGCCGGGTGACGGGGGTGGACTTTGTCGTGGAGGAAGGCCCGCGCCGGGAGGGCGACCCGGCGGTGCTGGTGGCCGGTTCGGGGCGGATTCAGCGGGACCTGGGCTGGCGGCCGCGCTACGGCGAGCTGGAGGAAATTGTACGCACCGCCTGGGAGTGGCACCGGGGTCACCCGCGGGGGTACGGGGGGTAGGGTAACAGCAAAGGGCAGGTATTTGTTTCGCGCATTGTGCGGGATTGCCGGAGGTGTTTGTGGCACATCGCTTATGGTGTTAACTTTCCAGAAACCGTTTATGCATATGCCCGGCAAATTGTTTAAGATCCTTTATGTTGCGTTTCAGGATCGTATACACAATTTCCGGGTCGATTTTTGTATAGCTGTGCACGATAAGGTTTCTGAATTGAGCCATTTTGCCCAGCTGTGTCAGGCTCTTTGGGGGGATATAATTATTCTCGGCCAGCACATTAAAAATATCCTTGTTACTTTCCGGTTCACGCAGTTTTTCGCAGGAAATGATATGGCTTCCTATGTCCAAACAGCATTCTATGGCCATGTGCAGTGTTCTTTCTATATACCTGCGTATTTTTTTATCGTTTAAAAAATCGTCCAGTGATATTGTTATATCCTGTTCCAAGTCGTCTATATATTCAGCCAGGTACTTTAGTTTTTCTCTGATGACCTCCTGTTCAACCATATGTGTTACCCCCTGAATTTTTGTAATATATTTTTGTTCCTGGCCGTATATAGGGGCAGCATATCAAAATACTGCCTGCGTGAACTAACCTCAAAGTTTATTCTGGCCAACCGGTTGTTTTCCACCAGTAGTTTCCCCGTTTTCAATATTTGGTGCTGTAATACCAGGGGAGCCTCCAAAATATCCACTACATCAAACGGGCGACCAACTATGTTTTCCAGATCTATACCGGCACTAAGTATAAAATCAAACCGTTTCATTTTACTTTTTACTTTTGTTTCAAATAACACGGCAATATCAATATCACTTTTTGGCCCCATCAAGTTTTTAGCTGCGGAACCAAAAAGGTAAACGGCTGAGATTTGATTGTTGCCGGCAAAGTATTGAATAATTTTTTCTATAATGACATCCATAGTTTATTTACCCTTGGCGCTTTACTCAATCAAGAAGCACCTGAATTTTAGCAATCGTTTATACATAGTATATTCTTGGAACTATTGTTTAGCAAGATGTGGCTTTGAATATAAGGTGCAGTGTTTCTACCGGTTTCTCCTGTGTGATGCAGTCATTTTCTCTCGAAATTTACCGTCAGTTCTTGTAAAATGTAATAAGGAAATTAAACGGCTTGTACGGGGTGTATTATGTTTTACATAACTGATGAAATAATTAGAAAAGCAGCGACTAATAATCAAGTTTACCAAAGGGGATTGGATTATTATTTGGAAAGCCGGGTGGTTGATCTTGACTTTTACCGGGATGAGTTATGCGTTTTAGCCACAGTCTCAGGCAGCCTGCAATATGAAGTGGAAGTTTGTTTTTCAAACAGAGGAGAAATAATTGAAATGTTTTGTGACTGCCCGGCATTTTACGAGTACGAGGGTGCCTGTAAACATATCGTGGCGGTTTTAAAAGCATGCCAGCGCAGTTTTGGCGGTGGAACTAAAAAAGCTCAAAAGGATAATCAACAGAACAACCCGCTGGCTGACAGTATTTTTGCATATTTTAATTATAGCGTTAACAGCCCGGAAAAGAAGCCCGTTAATTTGGAAATAACCTTTGAGCTGTTTATCGAAATCCACAATCGGGTGCGGCAAGCTATACCGGCCCTTTCTTTGCGCATGGGCGATGAGAGACTGTATGTTGTTAAAAAGATTGATAGGCTTTTTGAGACCTTGGCAAGCGGGGAAAAATTGGTTTTTGGCAAGAATTTTACATTTGATCCCGTTGTTCACGATTTTAGTCCCGGGGACAAGCCTGTTATTAACTTATTGCGTGAAATGTATGAAGTGGAAAACAGTATTTTTGAGGATACCGGGTATTACATTTGGCGAAACAACCAGGGAAGACTGTTTAGAGGCAAGTATGTTTTTCTAACCCAGGCGGCTGCCAAGAGAGTGCTTTCTTTTTTGCGCTCCGGAGAGTTTAATTTAAAAATAGACGGTGAGGAATACAAAAATATAGAGAAAATTGAACGGGATTTGCCCCTGCATTTTAAGTTGGGTAAACATAATGATGATCTGGTGTTGCGGTGGAATAAATTAAGATTGGTTCCCCTGGTGAAAACCGGAGAATATTTTTTCTATGAAGGAAAAATTTACAAAATATCGGATCGTCAAAAAGATTATTTTTTGCCCTTTGTAAATGCCTTTACCCAATCAAGCGATGGGATTCGCTTTTCCAAGCAGCAGAGGGAGCGTTTTGTGGCGGAATTATTGCCGGTGGTTCGGCAAATAGGGCGGGTTGATATTGCGCCGGAAGTTAAAAGCAGTTTTCATGAAACTGATTTAAAGGCGGAAATTTATTTGGACAAAAACGGGGATGCTGTTACGGCCAAAGTTGAGTTTGCTTATGGCGATATACGGTTCAACCCCTTTGCCGCCAAAACCGGCTTCCGGGCGGGGGACAAAATACTGGTCCGTGATGTGCAAAAGGAAAGGGCTGTTTTAAATCTTTTGGAGAAAGCAGAGTTTCGCACTTTAAGCGGAAATCTATATCTGAATCAAGAAGAAGCGATATGTGAATTTGTGTATCATATTTTGCCTGAACTCCAGGAACTGGCCGAGGTTTTCTATTCCGACAGTTTTCGTAATATGCGTGTCAGGGATTCGGCGACTTTTTCGGGCGGGGTCCGGCTAAATGAGGACAGCGGGATGCTGGAATTCTCCTTTGAATTGGAAGGTATTGATAGCGCAGAAATACGCGAAGTTTTCCAATCCTTACGGGAGAAGAAAAAATATTACCGTTTGAAAGACGGATCTTTTTTGCTGTTGGATTCTGCCGGTGCAAATTTGTATCAAGCTATGAATATGATTGACTCGTTAAATATTTCGGATCGTGAATTGGAGAAAAAAGTTATTCAAATACCCAAATACAGAGCTTTATATATTGATCGTTGTTTAAGAGAATCAAATTTACGTGTGGAAAGAAACCTGGCCTTCAAACAACTGGTACAGAATGTCACTGAACCGCAGGATATGGAATTTGAGGTTCCGAAGAATTTTAAAGGTGTATTGCGTGATTACCAGAAAACAGGGTTTAAATGGTTGAAGACACTGGCCATGTATGGCCTTGGCGGAATTTTGGCTGATGATATGGGGCTGGGAAAGACTGTTCAGACCCTGGCATTTATTATGTCCGAAAGGGAAAGGGTGCCGGCGCCTGCACTGGTGGTTGCGCCTACTTCCGTGGTATACAACTGGCAGGATGAAGCTGAAAAATTTGCGCCTGATTTAAAGGTTGTGGTAGTTTCCGGCACTCCGAAAGAACGGGCGGAACTGCTGAAAGAGGCGAAAAAAGCGGATTTGGTTATTACTTCTTACGCTTTGATCCGGCGGGATGTGGAGTTGTATGAAGATTTTAATTTCGGATATTGTTTTCTGGATGAAGCGCAGCATATAAAAAATCCCAATTCGCTGGGCGCCAAAGCAGTCAAAATAATCAAAGCCAGGGGTTATTTCGCCTTGACCGGCACTCCCCTGGAAAACAGTTTGACGGAGTTGTGGTCTGTTTTTGACTTTGTGATGCGCGGTTATTTATTATCCCATCAAAAATTTGTCAAGAAATATGAACGGCCGGTTGTAAAAGAGCAGGACGAAAAGGCTTTGCAGGAATTGCAAAAGCAGATAGCTCCTTTTATTTTACGCAGGATGAAAAGGGATGTTTTACAAGAACTGCCGCCGAAGATTGAAAGCAGGGTGCTGACTGAATTAACAAAGGAACAGAAAAAGGTCTATCTTACTTATTTGCAAAAAGCCAGGGGGGAAATTGAAGAAGCGATAACCACCAGGGGTTTTGAGAAAAGTCAAATCAAGATTTTGTCTGTATTGACCCGGCTGCGCCAGATATGCTGTCACCCGGCCACTTTTCTGGAAAATTACAAAGGCGACAGCGGCAAGCTGGTCTATTTGAGGGAAATTATGCAAGATGCTGTAAAAGGCGGCCACAGGATTTTGCTTTTCTCCCAGTTTACCGGTATGCTGGAAATTATACGGAATCAATTGGATAATGAACAAATAAGTTATTTTTACCTGGATGGTTCCACCAAAACGGATGAAAGGGGGCGGATGGTCCAGTCATTTAACCGGGGCGAGGGTGACGTTTTTTTAATATCATTGAAGGCCGGGGGAACCGGCTTGAATTTAACCGGCGCGGACATGGTGATTCATTATGATCCGTGGTGGAACCCGGCTGTGGAAGAACAGGCGACGGACCGGGCCCATCGCATAGGGCAGAAAAATTCGGTCCAGGTGGTAAAATTGATTAGCAAAGGGACGATTGAAGAAAAGATATATGAGCTGCAGCAAAAGAAGAAGGCTATGATCGATTCAGTTATTCAACCCGGAGAAACGATGTTCTCAAAACTGACCGAACAAGAACTCAGGGAGTTGTTTCACACCGGGGACGGTTCCGAAATGTAAATTCGCGCGACAAGCGACTGGTGCGACGGTGGACGGTCGAATGCGACGGTCGAGAACCGTCCCCGGTGTCGCGTTAAAAGGGGGAGATTTATATGGTGATGCTTAATCCGGATATATTTCGGCAGTATGACATTCGCGGGGTGGCCGACCGGGACTTGACGCCGGAAGTGGTGGAACTGCTGGGAAGAGCCTTTGGTACGTATGTACAGCAGTACGGCGGCAGTGAAGTGATTGTGGGGCATGACAACCGGGTCAGCTCGGAACGGCTGCGGGACAATTTGGTGAGCGGGCTTACCGCTGTGGGCTGCCGGGTTATTGACGTGGGGCAGGTGGTCACCCCCATGGTTTATTACGCCCGGGTGCACTTTAATATTGACGGGGCTGTGATGATCACCGGCAGCCACAACCCGCCCGATGAAAACGGTTTTAAAATTTCCCGGGGGGCGGGGACCATCTATGGTGAGGAAATTCAGCGCCTGCGTGAGCTTATGGAAAAGGGGGAGTTTGCTGCGGGCAGCGGTGCGGTGGAGCAGCGGGACGTGGTTACGCCTTACCGGGCCATGCTGCGGGAAAAAATCCAACTGGGGCCGCGCAAGCTGAAAGTGGTGGTGGATTGCGGCAACGGCACCGCCGGTCCCTTTGCCCCGCAAATTCTGCAGGATTGGGGCGTGGACTGCCACCCGCTTTACTGCGAATCTGACCCCACCTTCCCCAACCACCAGCCCGATCCGGTGAAAACCGCCAACCTGGCCGACCTGCGCCGCGTTGTCCGGGAACGCGGGGCCGACCTGGGAGTGGCCTACGACGGCGACGCCGACCGCATCGGCGTGGTGGATGAAAAGGGGGACGTTATTTGGGGTGACGGGTTGATGTGCCTGTACTGGCGGGAGATCCTTGCCAGGTACCCGGGCACGCCGGCCATTATTGAGGTGAAATGCTCCCAGGCCCTGGAAGATGAAGTGAAGCGGTTGGGCGGCAAGCCCTTTTTCTATAAAACCGGTCACTCTCTGATCAAGGCCAAGATGAAGGAAGTGGGGGCCGTGTTCACCGGCGAAATGTCGGGCCACATGTTTTTTGCCGATGAATTCTACGGCTTTGACGACGCCTTTTACGCCACCGGGCGCTTGCTGCGTATTCTGTCCAATACGGAAGAACCCCTGTCCAAGCTGCTGCAAAGCGTGCCCAAGTATTACTCCACGGCGGAGACCAGGGTGCCTTGCACCGACCGGGATAAGTTTCGCATTGTGGCTGAACTGGTGGAGCATTTCCGGGCCCGGTACGATGTCATTGACGTGGACGGCGCCCGGGTATTGTTTGGCAACGGCTGGGGCCTGGTGCGGGCTTCCAACACCCAGCCCGTGCTGGTGGCCCGCTGCGAGGCCAAAACCCCGGAGGGTCTGGAGCGCATCTGCGCCATCATGAAAGAAGCCCTGCAGAAGTTTCCCCAGGTGGGCGAATTTGAGTGGGAATTTTAAGGGGTCAGACTTTAACTTGTTTAAACTAACTATATTAACTATATATCAAGTTAATATGATATATATGACCTATAGGCCTGATTTTGTGGGTTTTAATTGGCTTGTTCTCAACTAAATTAATAATTTAACGTTGTGGTAAACTACCTGTCCAGGGTAGTGTCAGTGGCCAAGGATCTGCCCGAAACCGGAAAAACGGCTTCGGGGCTTTTTTTGTCCGGGCTGTAACGCGGGTGGGGTGGGCGGCATAGTATAATCCATGGAGGTGGCCGCCATGTTTAAAATTACGGAACTAACTCAAAAGGATATCATCAACCTGAAGGACGGCGCCAAGCTGGGGCCGGTTAAGGACGTGCACGTTGATCTGACCGAGGGTAAGGTGCGGGCCCTGGTGCTGGAGGGACCGCGGAAGTTTTTCCGATTAATGAGCGCGGGCGGGGACGTGGTGGTGCCCTGGGAAAAGATAAAAAAAATCGGCGTTGACGCTGTGCTGGTGGAGTTGGATTAGCAAGTTGATTCGGGCTTTTCCTTTTTTTGTAAGGTGCATTATTTAAAAAACATGTGGGTATTTCTTATTTTGATATGTGATACTATTTTAAAAAACAATGCGCGGTTGTGAAGTCGTGACGATCGGCAGGCATTCGATATTTATTGACAGGGTTTTCCGCCCCTGCTAGAATAAACATGGTTTTTAGATATGCAACAGGCATAGTAGGTTTGAAGGCCGATAGCATAAGCCGGGATATATATTGGTTTATATACTTACACAGGCGGCGCAGCCGCTAAAGGAGGTTTTTTTGATTGGCGAGACGCTTATTTACTTCTGAATCAGTGACCGAAGGGCACCCGGACAAGGTGGCCGACCAGATTTCCGACGCTATTTTGGATGAGATTATCGGCCAGGATCCTAACGCCCGGGTGGCCTGCGAAACCTTTGTCACCACCGGGTTGGTGCTGGTGGGGGGCGAGATTACCACCAAGTGTTACGTGGACATACCCCGGGTGGTACGGGAAACCGTTCGAGAGATCGGTTATACCCGGGCCAAGTACGGGTTCGACTGTGATACATGCGCGGTGCTCACATCTATAGACGAGCAGTCCCCCGATATCGCCATGGGGGTGGACAAGGCCCTGGAGGCTCGCTCCGGCGAGGAAAATGATGAAAGTATTGAGGCCATCGGCGCCGGGGACCAGGGGATGATGTTCGGTTACGCCACCAACGAGACCCCGGAACTGATGCCCCTGCCCATTTCGCTGGCGCACCGCATGGCCCGGCGGCTGGCCAAGGTGCGCAAGACCCAGGAACTGCCCTTTCTGCGGCCCGACGGCAAGGTGCAGGTGACGGTGGAATACGAGAACGGCAGGCCGGTGCGCCTGGACACCATCATTGTATCCACCCAACACGCTCCGCGGGTGGGGCTGGACGTGATCCGGGAGGAAGTGATTGAGAGGGTTGTCAAACCGGTGGTGCCCAAGGAGATGATTGATTCTACCACCCGCTACCTGATCAACCCCACCGGCCGGTTTGTGGTGGGCGGGCCCCAGGGGGACGCCGGGCTGACCGGGCGCAAGATTATCGTGGATACATACGGCGGTATGGCCCGGCACGGCGGCGGCGCCTTTTCCGGCAAGGACCCCACCAAGGTGGACCGCTCGGCCAGTTACGCCATGCGCTACGTGGCTAAAAACATCGTGGCCGCCGGTTTGGCGGACAAGTGCGAGGTGCAGGTGGCCTACGCCATCGGGGTGGCCCGCCCGGTTTCGGTGATGGTGGAAACCTTCGGCACGGGCAAGGTGGACGAGGAAAAGCTGGTGCAGGTGGTAAGGGAAGTGTTTGACCTGCGCCCGGCCGCCATTATCAAGGAATTGAACCTGCGCCAGCCCATTTACAAGAATACCGCCGCATACGGCCATTTCGGCCGCCGGGACATCGCCCTGCCCTGGGAAAGCACCGACAAAGTCGAGGCGTTAAAAAAGGCGTTTTAAAAAGGGGACAGGCTGCTTTTTGTGGTAATAATTGCCATGAAAAGCAGCCTGTCCCCTTTTTACTCTTTAAGATATTTGGGGTCCAAATCATCTATAATGAAGTGTCATAAGTTCATTCATTCCAGCGGTACCTCCGGGGGCCAAGTTTTTCTATGCGGCCACTGGTCAAGGCATGCTGCCGGCGTCGCCGGTCCAGTAAAAAGAGGATGTAATCCTCTTCCGGGTCGCGGGGCCTCCGTGAACGGGAAGGCGTATAGTTTAAACTGGTCGCCCGGGTGTAAACAGCCAGGGATTTTTGGCGTAATTTATCCATGCAGCTGTCATAACTGACTTTGCGCAAGATGCTCGCCCTTTCCGTATTATTATTAAGTAAATATTTTTTAGCAGGTGTAATTTAGGATAAGTCCTCATTTCCCTAATTATACCATCTTGGACGACGAGCAATACATTTAATATTTAATGACACGTTATACCACCGGAAAGAACGGATAACCGGAGATCTTGTTATTACAGTTAGGAAGGGCCTGACCCCCTGAACGGCTCGGCGTTACCGCGCATATTGTGTGGTAAAAGCAATGGGAGCGTGGTTTATGGTGGTGGTATATGCGCTGGCTGCAATGTTTCTGGGGTGGCTGGCGGTGATGCTGTGCCGGACGTGGCGGCTGGTCCGGGCGGAACGCCGGGTGGCCGGAGCGGTGGCGGTCGCTTGCGGTGGGGCCGGGTCCGGGGAAGGCTTGCCGCAGCGTCTGGTGGTGTTGGTGCAGGACCAGGCGGATTATGTAGAAGGGCTTGTGCGCCGGTTGGCGGCGTTGCGGAGCCGCCAACCGGCGCAACGGGTCGTGCTGGTGGACGGCGGTTCCGGGGATGAAACCGCCTTGATCCTGGAGCGGCTGGCCCGGCGTTTCAACATGGGGTTTTATCGGATGGACGATGGCTGCACCGTTCCGGGGGATGGGCAGGCCACTGACCGGTATCTGGACCTGCGTGGGGTTTCCGGCCCGGACCTGCTGCGGGTGTTTTAAAATCAATTCAACACCGGCATTCAAGGTGAAGGTGGCGAATGGCAACAATTCAACACCCGGCACCAGAGGGATATCTCCCCTTTTGTCGAAATATATCTTGGTGCAGGTATATTTCGTGCCAGAGGTGAACCAGGTTTGCGCAAGACAAGGAGGCTGCACCATATTTTATATAACTGGCTGGTTATCGGACTGGGGTTCTGGTTGCTGGCCCATATTTTCCCCTTCCTGAACCTGGATCTCGGGCGGGAGTTTTTGATTTTGGTCACCCTCGGTGTGCTGGCCGAGTGGTTGGCCGTGGTTATGCCGCAGGGTCAGCTGTCCGGGGGATTTGCCGTTATCCTGGCTTCTTTCCTGATTTACGGCCCCGTGGCCACGGCCTGGATAAACGGTCTGGCCACCGCCCTGGGCCAGGGGGTGGCCAACCGGGGCAATCCTTTGCGCACAACCTTGTTTAATTCCGCCCAGTACGTACTGGCCGTGCTGGGGGCCAATTTCGTTTATGTGACGGCCGGCGGCGCGGCGGATCGCGGCCTTGACCGGGTCAACGTCCTTCCCCTGGCGCTTTTCATATTAGCCTACTTTTTTATTAACCAAATTATGGTTTATTTTTACACGCTGCCCGCGCGCAACGGGTATCCTTTGTTTGCCTGGCGCGACGCCCTGCGCTGGGACGTGCTGACCTATTTATTGGCTGTACCATTCGGTATATTAATGGGCCTTTTGCATGCCAAGACAGGTATTTACGGTACGGCCCTGCTGTTCATGCCGGTGCTGGGGGTGCAGTTCGTGCTGCGATATTACGTGCACCTGGAACTGGCCAACCGCGAATTGCGGGTGTTGTACGAAGTGGCCCGGCGGTTGGGCGGCAGCCTCAACCTGCAGGAAATTTTGGATCTGGTGCTGCGTGAAACCAGGCGGGTGATTAACTTTCACACCGGCATTATTTACCTGTGGTCCGATGACAAAGAATGCTACCTGGCGGGGGCTGTTTCCGGTCCTTACGCGGAACTGATCAGGGGATCGGAGGTGCGTAAGGGAGAGGGTTTCCTGGGCCTGGCGGTGGAGAACGGCGATACTTTGTTGGTATACGATACCAGGGAGGATGTGCGCAGTTCCGGCGATATCGGTCTGACCCAGGTGCATCGTTCCATGGTGGTGGTGCCCCTTAAGGCGAAAACAGAAACGCTGGGTCTGATCGTGCTGGGGGACAAGCGCCCGGGTTTTTTCGAGGACAAGCATTTGCAAACCCTGACTATTTTCGGCGGCCAGGCGGCGGTGGCCATAGCCAACGCGCGTTTGTACCGGAAACTTGAGCAGTGTGCCGTCACCGACGGGTTGACCGGGCTGTACGGTTTCCCCTATTTTTACCGGCGGGCCGCGGAAGAGCTGGAGAGGGCCGGGCATTACGGTGACGATTTGTCCCTGGCGGTGCTGGATATTGAACACTTCGGGCAGATTAACGACCGGTACGGGCATTTGGCCGGGGACGCCGTGTTGGCGCGGGTGGGCCGGGTGATCCGGGAAGAGGTGCGCAGTTGCGATCTGGCGGCGCGCTACGGGGGCGGCAAGTTTGCCGTGCTGATGCCCCGAACGGGGCCTTCCGAGGCCGTGCATGTGGTGGAGAGGTTGCGGCTGGCCGTGCGGGAGTATTTATTCGAAGTGGAAGACCGCCGTATCCCGGTGCGACTAAGGACGGGAACCGCCACCTATCCTGAGCAGGCGGCGGATTTGGAAGCGTTAATCAAAGCAGCGGGGTCAGACTTAAATTAACTATAATAACTGTGTAACAATTTACCAATCCGAAGCAAGGCGTGGTGCGCATCACGCGCAAAGCACTGGAGTGAGTGCTTTAGCAATACCACAGCGGGCTTGCTGAATAGTTACATTACTAAAATCAACAGTGCTACGCCCGGCACCGGGGGTGGCGCCAACGCAGGTGCCTGTGCCGGACAAGGTAAAGAAGGTGGAACCATGTGGTGGAAGAATCTGTTGCAGGCAGCCCTGGAACTGGTATATCCGCCCCGGCGGCAGTGTCCCCTGTGCGCCGGGCACAGCCCGGACGAATCCATTTGCCATGCCTGCCGGGAATTGCTGGCGGGATACGCGGCAGAGAAGTTTTGCCCGGTTTGCGGTAGTTTTATGGGGCCAAAACAACACCGCCCGCAAAGTGCCATGCTTTGTCAGGATTGCCTGGCCGGATCCCGGCCTTTTGACCTGGCCCGGTCGGTGGCGCCTTATGAAGGGCCGCTGCGGGATGCGGTGCATCGCCTGAAATACCACGGCAGGACGGGGCTGGCCCGCCCCCTGGGGTTGCTGATGGTTGAGGCCGCCCTGCGCGAGCCTGCTTTTGAGCGTACCCAGGCGCTGGTGCCCGTTCCGCTGTCCCCCCGCCGGGAACAGCAGCGGGGTTTCAACCAGGCTTTGCTTTTGGCCCGGGAGGTGGGGGCATTGTTGCAAGCGCCTGTAGTGGAAGGGGCAGTTGTCAAGATAAGGGAAACGCCTGCCCAGACCGGCCTGCACCGCCGGGAAAGGCTGCAGAATTTGTTGCATGCGTTTGCCGTTGCCGAACCCGGGGCTGTAGTGGGCAAAATAATTGCTATAATTGACGACGTTTTCACCACGGGCAGTACTGTTTCCATAATATCCCAGATATTGCGACAGTCCGGGGCGGCCGGGGTGATGGTGTTAACTTTGGCCGGTGCCCGTAAAACCGAAAAATGGTGACAGAAATTTCAGGCGTTTTTCTGTTTTAGCGACAAGAATCAACTTAAATTTTAAAATACCCACAACCCAAACCCCTTACAATTAAGGTTATTAACAGAGTTATACACATTATCCACAGGTTTGGGGATTAAAAGCAGGGTTTAACAGGAAATTATTCGACACGGTCGGGGCGGCGGTGAAAGAATCCTCAAGGGATGGCAAATCGCATGCTCCGTTGTAATGTGCGGTTAAACGATCGAATGGCAGGACTTGACAGTGCCGGGGCAGTATGATAGTATTA
Source organism: Desulfoscipio geothermicus DSM 3669 (assembly GCF_900115975.1). Taxonomy (GTDB): domain Bacteria; phylum Bacillota; class Desulfotomaculia; order Desulfotomaculales; family Desulfallaceae; genus Desulfoscipio; species Desulfoscipio geothermicus. Next base: position 67,476 of record NZ_FOYM01000009.1, on the reverse strand, counting down.
TTGCACGTGTGTTGCGAGACCACGGGATTATTTTTTAGGAGGAATGTTTTAGTGTTAGGTAAGGTCAAGTGGTTTAACAAGGACAAGGGTTATGGCTTTATTGAAAGGGAGGATGGAGACGACGTATTTGTCCACTTTTCCGCTATTCAAGAGGAAGGCTTTAAAACTTTGTTGGAAGGCCAGGAAGTGGAATTTGATATAGTGGAAGGCGCCCGTGGCCCACAGGCAGCAAACGTTGTCAAATTATAAAAAAAACTAGGCCCTGGCCAAAAGGCCGGGGTTTTATTATTGTTAAGTATACGCAAAAAGGAAAAAGGGGACTGGTAAAAAAGGGACTGGCTCTTTTTTCGCTTTTTTAAAAAAGTGCCTGTCCCCTTTTTTACCTGAGCCAGTCTCTTTTTCCTTTATTATTTGTTAAAATAATGTTAAGAAATTTGGCAGGATTTATTTAGTTTTTAGGGAATAATATAACTACTACTCGCTCGAAAGGAGTTGGGAGTTATGAATGTTCTGGTAAGGGGAAGAAATGTTGAAGTAACAAACGCGCTAAAAGAGTACGTGGAAAAACGGGTGGGTAAATTAAGCAAGTTTCTGGATGACGTAAATGAAGCTACGGTAATTATGACGGTGGAAGGCGATTCGCACAAGGTGGAGGTTACAGTTCCTTACAACGGCATTATTCTGCGCGGCGAGGAAGCCACCGCTGATATGTATTCCTCAATCGATTTGATTACAGACAAGCTGGAAAAGCAAATTGAAAAATACAAGGGTAAGCTGGCCCGCCGTCGCTCCCCCAATGGACAAAAGGGCGCTGTTGATGTACGGGCGCAAAATGAGGGCGATGGGCCGAAGGTGGTAAAGACCAAGCGGTTTGCCATCAAGCCCATGCCCGTGGACGAAGCGGTAATGCAGATGAATCTGCTGGGGCACAGTTTTTTTGTTTTCTCCAATGCCGAGACCGAGCAGGTTAACGTGGTTTACAAGCGCAAGGACGGCAATTACGGCCTGATTGAACCGGAATTTTAGAAAAAAAAGGGGACAGGCTTTTTCGCATTTTGAAAAAATTGCCTGTCCCCCCTTTTTTTGCTTTTTAAAAAAAGTGCCAGTCTTGGACCGGCTCTTCTTTGTATTTTGAAAAAGCTGCCTGCCACTATGTTTTCTCTTTTTAAGCAAACAGCCCGCCACCCTTTATTTTCCAGGAAAAGTAGCCTGTCCCCTTTTTCAAAAACTCGAACAGTTGCAGGGTTTTGGCTAAAGTGCTAGAATAGTAGTGTTATAGCGCATGAACAATCGGGAACCGCCAGGGTTCCCTTGCTTTTATTATTAGAAAGGTTGATTAACCATGTTGAAATTTATTCGCAACTGGTTAGATGATAACGCAAAAGAAATTAAAAAACTGCAAAAAACAGTGGACCGGATCAATGAACTGGAACCCCGGATCAGTGCCCTTTCGGATGCCGAACTGCAGGCCAAGACCCCGGAATTCAAGGACCGGCTGGCGCAGGGCGCCGGCTTGGACGACATTCTGCCCGAGGCCTTTGCGGTGGCGCGGGAAACCTCCCGCCGGGTGCTGGGCATGCGTCATTTTGACGTGCAACTCATGGGCGGCATGGTCCTGCACCAGGGCCGCATAGCCGAGATGCGCACCGGTGAAGGTAAAACCCTGGTGGCCACCCTGCCGGTATACCTGAACGCCTTGACCGGCAAGGGCGTGCATGTGGTGACGGTGAACGATTACCTGGCCCGCCGGGACAGCGAGTGGATGGGACGCATCTACAAGTTCCTGGGCCTGTCCGTGGGCCTGATCGTGCACGGTCTTTCCTGGGATGAGCGCAAGCATTCCTATAACTGCGACGTCACTTACGGTACCAACAATGAGTTCGGGTTCGACTACCTGCGGGACAACATGGCCCTGCGGCCCGAGCAATTGGTGCAGCGGGAACTGCATTACGCCATCGTGGACGAGGTGGACAGCATCCTCATCGACGAGGCCCGTACGCCCCTGATCATATCCGGCCAGGCCGACAAGGCTACCGATCATTACTATACCTTTGCCCGCTTGGTGCCGCGGCTGAAGCGGGACGAGGATTATACCGTGGACGAAAAGGCGCACACCGTAGTGCTCACCGAGGAGGGCGTGGCCCGGGTGGAGCAGATGCTGGGCGTGGAAAACCTGTACGACGATGTTAACATGGAGCTCACCCACCACCTGAACCAGGCCTTGAAAGCCCACGCCCTGATGAAGCGGGACCGTGATTACGTGGTCAAGGACGGCGAGGTGATCATCGTTGACGAGTTCACCGGCCGCCTGATGTTCGGGCGCCGTTACAGCGACGGCCTGCACCAGGCCATCGAGGCCAAGGAGGGCGTGCGCGTGGAGCGGGAATCCCAGACCCTGGCCACCATCACCTTCCAGAACTACTTCCGCATGTACGACAAGCTGGCCGGGATGACGGGCACCGCCGAAACCGAGGAGGAAGAATTCCGCAAGATTTACAACCTGGACGTGGTGGTCATTCCCACCAACAAGCCCATGATCCGCCGGGACCTGCCCGACGTGGTTTATAAAACCGAGGCGGCCAAGTTCCGGGCGGTGGTGGAGGAAATCGCCGCGCGGCATGCTACGGGGCAGCCTGTGCTGGTGGGCACCATTTCCATTGAAAAATCGGAAATCCTCAGCGACATGCTGCGCAAAAAAGGCGTGCCTCACCAGGTGCTCAACGCCAAGTACCACGACAAAGAGGCCGAGATTGTGGCTCAGGCCGGCCGGTTGGGTGCCGTGACCATCGCCACCAACATGGCGGGCCGCGGTACCGACATTGTGCTGGGCGGCAACCCCGAGTTTCTGGCCCAGGCCGAGCTGCGCAGCCGCAAGGATTACGATCCCGGAGACCCCGCCGGTGCGGAGTTGTATAAGCAAACCCTGGGCAAGTACCGGCGGCAGTGTGAGGAAGAACACCGCCGGGTGGTGGAACTGGGCGGGCTGCACATCGTCGGCACCGAGCGGCATGAGAGCCGCCGCATCGACAACCAGCTGCGGGGCCGTTCCGGCCGCCAGGGGGACCCCGGTTCCAGCCAGTTTTTCAGTTCCCTGGAAGACGATTTGATGCGGCTGTTCGGGTCGGATAATATTGCCGGCATTATGGATAAACTGGGATTGGAAGAGGATGTGCCCATTGAGCACAATCTGATCACCCGGTCCATTGAAAGCGCCCAGAAACGGGTGGAGAACCGCAACTTCAGCATCCGCAAGCACGTGCTGGAATACGACGACGTGATGAACCAGCAGCGGGAGCTCATTTACCGGCAGCGCATGCAGGTGCTCCTGGAGGAAAACCTCAAGGACGTGGTGCTGCAGATGATCACCGAATCGGTGGGCCGGTCGGTGGACATTTACGCGCCCGAAGGCGTCATTCCCGAGGAATGGGATTTGGAAGGCCTGCTGGCCTACGCCGATCAGCTGTACCTGCCCGGGCACGGGCTGCAGCCCGGGGACCTGGAGGACATGGGCCGCGACGCGCTGAAATCGTTCCTGACGGAAAAGGCGGTGCAGGCTTATGAAGCCCGGGAAGCCGAACTGGGCGCCGAAATGCTGCGGGAAGTTGAGCGGATGGTGCTGTTGCGCATGGTGGACGAAAAATGGATGGACCACCTGGACGCCATGGACCAGCTGCGGGAGGGCATCGGCCTGCGCGCCTACGGGCAAAAGGACCCGCTCATTGAATATAAATTTGAAAGCTACCAGATGTTCCAGAACATGGTGGACGCCATTCAAGACGACGTGGTGCGCTACGTGTTCCGGGTGAATGTGGTACAGGCGCCGCAGCAGCGCCGGACAGTGGAGAACAAGTACCAGGAAGAAGGCCCGCAGCAGCCCGTGCGCCGGGAAAACAAGGTGGGCCGCAACGACCCCTGCCCCTGCGGCAGCGGCAAAAAGTACAAGAAATGCTGCGGCCGTGCGGGGTAAGCTTAAAGGCTTGGCCCTGGTAGCCCCGGTACCAAAGGTGGGCGGCAAGATTAAAGGAGGAGTTTTTTTGTTCAGCGAATTGCGCAGGGAGTTGGAGCCTCTGCAGAAAAAAATTGCGGATTTGAGGGTTTCTCTTTGACATCGCCGGCAAAGAGCAGAAAATAGCCGAACTGGAACAGGAAATGACCCGGGAGGGATTTTGGAACGACCAGTCCCGCGCCCAGGAAGTGACGCAAACCCTTACCAATTTGAAAGAACGCATCGGGGCCTTCGGCGACCTCAACGGGGCTTTGGAGGACCTGGAAGTACTCATTGACCTGGGTGAAGAGGAAGCGGACGACGCGCTGGCGCAAGAAGCCCGGGACGCCCTGGCCGACCTGCGCAGGCGGGTGGCCGACATGGAACTGCAGGTCATGCTCGGCGGGCCGTATGACGGCAGCAACGCCATAGTTTCCATGCACGCCGGCGCGGGAGGCACCGAGGCCCAGGACTGGGTGGAAATGCTGCTGCGCATGTACACCCGTTGGGCGGAAGACCGTCGTTTCAAGGTAAATATCCTGGATATGCTGCCAGGTGATGAGGCCGGCGTGAAAAGCGTTACTTTTTCGGTGGCGGGCCGAAACGCCTATGGTTATCTTAAATCCGAGAAAGGGGTACACCGCCTGGTGCGCATCTCCCCCTTCGACGCTGCAGGGCGCCGCCATACTTCCTTTGCTTCGGTGGACGTGCTGCCCGAGGTGCAGGACGACATCGAGGTGCAAATCAACCCCGAGGACCTTAAAATAGATACCTATCGCTCCGGGGGCGCCGGGGGACAACACGTTAACAAGACGGACTCGGCGGTGCGCATCACCCACCTGCCCACCGGCATCGTGGTGCAGTGCCAGAACGAGCGGTCCCAGCTTTCCAACCGCAACACTGCCATGAAACTGCTCAAAGCCAAGTTGATTGACCTGGAAATGCAGAAAAAAGAGGCCGAAATGGCGGAAATGCGGGGGGAAAACAAGGAAATCGCCTGGGGGAGCCAGATTCGTTCTTACGTGTTCCACCCTTACTCGCTGGTGAAAGACCATCGCACCGGAGTGGAGGTGGGCAACGTTGACGCCGTGATGGACGGTGATATTGACGAATTCATCACGGCCTACCTGCAGGAGCAGGCCAGGAGGGGTATGTAGATCTCTAAAATTCAGGAATAAAAAAAACCGCGTGCCGTTGCCGGTCAGCGCGGTTTTTAACGTTTTATCCCGGTGACAAACCAAGGACACTTTTTTCGACAAATAAGAAGGAATTGCCAATACAAGCAAGAATATAAGGGTTTGTCAAGCCGATAAAAACAGTAAAACATATCAGCTTGAAGGCGAAACCGCACCGATCGGAATATGATATAAAAGCCTGGAAAAGCTATTAGCAATATTGCGGCGACTGCGGGGAGATATGATGTCCTGGAAGCAACTGACGGAATTTTTCTGGGTGACCGCCGGAGTGGTGCTTACCGCCCTGGGCCTGGACCTGTTTCTTATTCCCAACAAGATAGCCGCCGGGGGCGTCAGCGGTATCGCCACCATATTGCATTACGTGATCGGGTCTCCGGTGGGCCTGACCATGCTGGTGCTGAATGTGCCGCTGTTTGCCATGGGCATTTACCGGCTGGGGCTGACCTTCGGGTTTCGCTCCCTTTACGGCACCATCAGCCTTTCCGCGGCAGTGGATTTTTTCGAACCTTTTGTGCCGGTGCCTACCGGCGACCCGCTGCTGGCCAGCCTGTTCGGGGGCGTGCTGGTGGGGCTGGGGTTGGGGCTGGTTTTCCGCTTTCGCGGCACCACCGGGGGGACCGACCTGGCCGCGGCCGTTTTGCGTACCTACACGGGCGTGAATATCGGCCAGTTGCTGTTCCTGGTGGACGCTTCGGTGGTGCTGGCGGCGGGATTTGTTTTCCAGTCCTGGGAACTGGCCCTGTACGCTTTGATCACCATATTCGTCACTGCCTGGGTGATTGATATGGTACAGGAAGGTATCAGTTACGCCAAGGCCTTTTTTATTATTTCCAACCGTACCGAGGCCATCGCCGAGAAGGTGCTCAAAGAACTTGGCCGGGGTGCCACCGCGCTTAAAGGAAGGGGTTTGTATACCGGCGCCGACCGGGAAGTGATTTTGACCGTGGTGAACCGTTCGGAAGTAAGCCGGCTCAAGGAGATGGTGTATGACATAGACCCCCGGGCATTTATTGTCCTGGCCGATGTGCGGGAGGTACTCGGGGAGGGGTTCAAGGAATACGGCAAGGGCAAGGGCATCTGATAACGGTGCCGGGTGTTGAAAGATATGGTGTTGAAAGTTGGCGTTCTCCGAGAACTGTGCCCGGCGGTACCGTGCCGCCCCGGCAAGGCACTGTCAAGAACGGAGGTCGTGCTTTGTTTTTTTATGCAGTTCCGGTGCAGCGTTATGGTTATGAAAGTGTAAAAAAAGATTTTACAGTGAGAACAGGCCGATGAAGAATTTTACAGGAGGTTTTGCGAAATGACTGGAACAGCCGAAAAAATAAAAAGCCTGCAAGACAAGGCTCGACAGATCAGGCGGCATATTGTTTCCATGGTGGGAGCGGCCGGTTCCGGGCATCCGGGCGGGTCGTTGTCGGCGGCGGATATCGTGACGGCCCTGTATTTTGACGTAATGCGTATCGACCCGCAAAGGCCGGACTGGCCGGAGCGGGACCGCTTTGTGCTTTCCAAGGGGCACGCCGCGCCGGTGCTGTACGCCGCCCTGGCCGAGCGGGGCTACTTCCCGGTGGAACAACTGCAGACGCTGCGCAAGCTGGGCAGCCCGCTCCAGGGGCATCCGGACATGCGCAAGGTGCCCGGGGTGGAGATGTCCACCGGGTCGCTGGGGCAGGGGCTTTCGGCGGCCGGCGGCATGGCCCTGGCCGGCAAGCTGGACGGGCGGGACTACCGGGTGTTTGCGCTGCTGGGCGACGGGGAAATCCAGGAGGGGCAAATTTGGGAGGCCGCTATGGCCGCAGCCCATTACAAGCTGGATAATCTGACCGCCATCCTGGACCATAACGGGCTGCAGATCGACGGCCCCGTCGGCGAGGTCATGTCGCCCGAGCCCGTGGCTGAAAAGTGGCGGGCCTTTGGCTGGGATGTGCAGGAAATCGACGGGCATGATATGGAGCAGGTTTTGGGCGCTGTTACCCGGGCGGGGGAGGTTCGGGGCAAGCCTTCGATTGTTATCGCCAATACCGTGAAGGGCAAGGGCGTTTCTTTCATGGAAAATGAGGTGGGCTGGCACGGTTCGGCGCCCAAGCCCGAACAGGTGGAGCAGGCACTGGCGGAACTGTAGTCAGGGAGGGTCAGACCCTTCCTAACTACCCGGGTGGAGCAGGTATTGGCGGGACCGGAGCAGCGAAACCGGTGCTGAAATTGCGGGCAGCGGCGTTTCCGGGTTGGGGAGTTTGTTGAATGATTCTGCAAAGGTGAGTTTGGAAAATCGTTGCTTATGGTATAAAGTTGCGGTAATGAGTAACATCGAGGTATTATAATATACTAATATCGCAGTTAGTTTAATTAAGTTTAAGTCTGACCCCATAGGAGGTTTTGGTGATGAGTGAAAAGATAGCCACCCGGGAGGCGTACGGGAAGGCGCTGGTGGAACTGGGGCGGCAGAACCCGGATGTGGTGGTGCTGGACGCAGACCTGTCCAAGTCCACCAAAACTTACGATTTCGGCAAGAATTACCCGGAGCGTTTTTTCAATATCGGCATTGCCGAGCAAAATATGATGGGTACGGCGGCGGGCCTCGCCGCGGCGGGCAAAATTCCCTTTGCCAGTTCATTTGCGGTGTTCGCCACCGGCCGGGTTTACGACCAGATCAGGAACAGTATTGCCTACCCGCGATTGAATGTTAAAATCGGCGCCAGCCACGCGGGGATCACGGTGGGTGAGGACGGCGCTTCCCACCAGGCGGTGGAGGACATCGCCCTGATGCGCTGTTTGCCCAACATGACTGTTTTTGTGCCCGCCGACGCTGTGGAAACCAGGGCGGCGGTGCTGGCGGCGGCAGAAATCGACGGGCCGGTTTACATAAGACTGGGGCGCTCCGGGGTGCCCGTACTGCATGACAAAGACAATTTCAATTTCGTGCCCGGTAGGGCGATCACGCTGCGGGACGGCAGCGACGCCGCCATCATCGCCTGCGGCATCATGGTCAGCGCGGCCCTGGAAGCGGCGGAGCTGCTGGCCGGTGAAGGCCTTGCCGTGCGGGTGCTGGATATGCATACCATCAAACCCCTGGACGTAGATGCCGTGGTGGAAGCGGCCCGGGCCACGGGGGCGGTGGTTACCGCCGAAGAACACAGCATTCTGGGCGGCCTGGGGGGTGCCGTGGCCGAGGCGCTGGGTGAAAACTGTCCCGTTCCCCTGCGCCGGGTGGGCGTGCGCGACACCTTCGGCGAATCAGGCAAGCCAGGAGAACTGCTGGAGAAATACGGTCTCACCCCCGCCGCCCTGGCGCAGGCGGTGAGGGAGGTGCTGCAGCGCAAGCAGCGGTAAAATAATAACGGATTTGCGGCGGCCAGCGGTGGAACAGCCCGGGTGAAGGGTTGCCGGCAAAAAGGGGACAGGCACTTTTTTCAAGAAGCGAAAAAAGAGCCAGTCCCCTTTTTGTCGAGTATAAAGCTCGGCCTTTTTTCTTTTTCTTGAAAGGACTTCCTTTTTTTGCTGTCGAAAAGTCTTTAATGGAAAAGGAATTGCCGCCGGTGCTGTCGAATAAAAGGACCAGCAATTATCGATCAAATCATACATCTGAGGTGCTGGGATGATCCAACTTTACAATGTTTCCAAAATCTACGCGAACGGAGTTAAGGCCCTCAACGACATAAACCTGCATATTCGCAAAGGAGAGTTTGTATTTCTGGTGGGCCCCAGCGGGGCGGGCAAGTCCACCCTGACCAAGCTGATTTGCCGGGAGGAACTGCCCAGCCGGGGCCAGGTGATGATCAACGGGCGCAACGTGGTGCGCATGAAAAACCGGGAAGTCCCCTACCTGAGGCGCAAGATCGGCATGGTTTTCCAGGACTTCCGCCTTATACCCGGCAAAACCGTTTTTGAAAACGTGGCCTTTGCCCTGGAAATAACCGGTGCGTCCACCAAAGAGATCAAGCGGGTGGTACCAACGGTGCTGCGCATGGTGGGGCTGGAAAAAAAGGCCGACATGCTGCCCGCCCACCTGTCGGGCGGCGAGCAGCAGCGCACTGCCGTGGCCCGGGCCATTGTCAACAACCCGGTGCTCATCCTGGCGGACGAACCAACGGGCAACCTGGACCCGGAAACTTCCTGGGAACTGATGAAACTATTCCTGGATATCAATCGCCGGGGGACCACCATTTTAATGGCCACCCACGCCTGGGACATCGTGGATGCCATGAAAAAAAGGGTGGTGGCGATGAGTCACGGCTTAATCGTCCGGGACGAGGAAAGCGGGGGATACGGCTATGAGTCTTAACACGCTCAGGTATTACTTCCGCGAAGCCGCCACATCCATTGTGCGCAACAGCTGGCTGTCTATCGCCTCGGTGGGCACCATTATCATATCCCTGCTCATCCTGGGCGGGTCGCTGCTGCTGGTGCTGAACGTGCGCCACATTACCTCCACGGTGGAATCCAGCCTGGAGATCACCGTATTTCTGGCGGACGGTTTGGAGCAGGAGCACCTGGATCGGTTGGAGGAGGAAATAAAATTTGTGCCCGGGGTGGCCCGGGTGCAATTTGTCACCAAGGAACAGGCTCTGGAAGAATTAAAGGAGAGCTTCGGGGAAAGGGCCGACGTGCTCAGCGGGCTGGAGGAGGACAACCCCCTGCCCAATTCCTATCGGGTCAAAACCAGGGAAGCCCGGATGGTGCCGGATGCGGCGCAGCAGCTGGCTGAACTGGATGGCGTGGAACAGGTGCGCTACGGGCAGGGTGTGGTGGAAAAACTGCTGGCCCTGACCCACTGGGTGCGCATTTGGGGTACGGTGCTGCTGGTGGTGCTGGGGGCCGCGGCGGTATTTCTCATCGCCACCACCATTCGCATGTCGGTGTTTGCCCGGCGGCGGGAGATCGGCATCATGAAGATGCTGGGCGCCACCAATTTATTCGTGCGCATGCCGTTTATGCTGGAGGGGATGATTATCGGACTGGTGGGCGGCCTGGTGGCCGTGCTGATCATCAATTTCGGCTACCTGTCACTGCTCAACAAGGTGATAATCACCCTGCCGTTTATTCAACTGGTTGACGATCCGGTAACGCTTTACCGGGTGCTCGGCGGCATGCTGGGGCTGGGCTTCGGCATCGGTGCCGCGGGCAGCGCCATTTCGCTGCACCGTTTTTTGCGGGTGTAATATTAAAATCCGGGTATATGGAGGGGCTTGTCTTGCGATCTGGTTGGAAGAGGAAAGTAACGGCCATCGTGTTGACCGCCGCCCTGGTTACAGGTTACGGTACGGCTTACGGGGCCGACCTGGAGAATTTGCTGCAGCAGACCAGGCAAAAGCTGGACCGGACCAAGCAGCAGGAAAGGGAAAAGAAGCAGGAAGTAAGTTCTTATTCCAGGGAGGTTCAGGCCCTGGACAGGGATATTGCATTGAAAAACCGTGAAATTAACAATCTCAGTGCGCAGCTGGATTTAGCCCTGGCCGGGCTGGAAAAAAACAAGCAAGAACTGGCGCAGGCCGAGGCGGAACTGGAGGACAGTACGGAGGAACTGCACCGGCGGGTGCGGGGTATGTATGAAAACGGAACCGTCAGTTACCTGGAAGTTTTGCTGGCTTCCCGGGATTTCGGCGATTTTTTGAACCGCTACGAATTGCTCAAGCGGGTGGTGACCAGGGATGTCAGGGTTGTGGAAGAAGTGGAGTCCTTGAAGGAGGACCTGGAAAAACGCAAGGAGGCGCTGGAACAGCAGAAGGAAAGCATTGCCGCCCTGATGCGCCAGCAGCAAGCGGCGCGTTTGGACCTGGCCTCCCGGCACGCGGCCAAGCGGGAACTTTTGGCCGATGCCAAGAAGGATTTGAGCAGATACCAGGCCGAGGTAGAGCGGCTGGAGCGGGAAGAAGAGTCCCTGATCCAGCAGATTACCCGTCAAAACGCCGGGCAGACGCCTGCAGCGACGGGAGCCTATCAATGGCCGCTTCCCGGGCATACATACATTTCGTCGCCTTTCGGCTATCGTATTCATCCCATTTTAAAAACCCGGCGGCTGCATACCGGCATTGACATCCCCGCGCCCATGGGCACCACTGTGCAGGCCACCCAGAGCGGGCAGGTAATTAACGTCAGTTACATGACCGGCTACGGCAAAGTGGTGATTATCGATCACGGCGGGGGAATCAAATCACTTTACGCGCACATGTCCGCGCAGTTGGTGGAAAACGGCGCCGTCGTTAATAAGGGGCAGGCCATCGGTAAGGTGGGCAGCACCGGCATGTCCACGGGACCGCACCTGCACTTCGAAATCAGGAAAAACGGTACGCCGGTAAACCCCAGGAATTATGTTTAGCGAAAAATGGGACAGACTTTCATGCAGCTAATGCGGCATCGGTAGAAGGATGAAAAAGTCTGCTGGGGGGCCGGTGGCTCCCCGCAAGTGATGTACGAAAGCGACGGTAACAGCACCCGGCGAAGCGCCGGTCAAAACCGGACGAGCGGGCGTGATGCCCGCGAGAGCCCGAATTGAGCTAGGATGGCGAATTAAGGGCGTTCCGGTTTTGACCGGCGCAAGCCGTTGGTGCTGTCGGCGCGGAAGTTCTGAATGCAGCGGGGACCACCGGCCCTAAAAGGAAGATACTATTTTTCAGGAAGGCAAAAAAGGGGGACAGGCACCATTTTCAAAATGCGAAAATGGAGCAAAAAAGGGGACAGGCACCATTTTCAAAATGCGAAAATGGAGCCAGTCCCCTTTTTTGCCGCCCCTTTTTTGGATTAGTGTTTTACCAATACTTGTTGTAATTCAACTTGCCATGATGTAGTATAATATGGTATGAATTTTTAACCTGATAATGGCAGGTGGCTAGACATGTACGGATATAACAGACGTAGAAACAGCGGTATTTCCCGCTGGCTGGCGGTATTGGCGCTCATTTTTTTTATTTTCTTCGTGCTGGTCGGGGGTATCCTGGGCAGCAATTACAAACATATCGGCAATCTGATCAAGGTGGTATCCCTGATCCGAACCCAGTATATAGAGCCGGTACAGACCACATCTCTGGTGGACGGGGCTATCCGGGGGATGGTGGAATCGCTGCATGACCCCTATTCCGTGTACCTGGATGCCCAAACTTACAGCCAGTTTTTGGAACAAATTCGAGGGGCTTCCTTCGGCGGCCTGGGCGTTCTGGTTGGAGTCAGTAAAGACGGGCTGCTTACCGTGGTACGGGTTTACAAGGGAACACCGGCCGCCGGGAAGGGGGTGCAAGCCGGGGACTTCATCGTGGGTATTGACGATAAGGACGTCCGGGGGATAGACCTGGAAACCGCCATCGGGCTCATGCGCGGGCCGGTGGGTACGAAAGTGAAGCTGAGCCTCGCCCGCGAAGGTCTGGAAAAACCCCTGGAGGTGGAAATCGTCAGAGATGAAATCAGCGTGCCCACAGTGGAGGGCAAGCTGTTGCCCGATACCCGCATTGGCTATATTTCCATAGACCAGTTTTCTGAAAAGACCGGTGATGAAGTATTGGAAGTGCTGGCTGATTTGCGCAAGCGGGGCATAAAGGGAATTGTTCTGGATTTGCGCAACAACCCCGGCGGCGAGGTGATTTCTGCCACCCGGGTGGCGGACGCTTTTATTCCCAAGGGCCCGATAGTGTATATACAAAACCGTTTTGGGCAGGAAGACATGTGGGAAGCCGATGAAAATTATCTGAACCTGCCCCTGGCTGTGCTGGTCAACGGGAACAGCGCCAGCGCGGCGGAAATTCTGGCCGGTGCCATCAAGGACACCGGGGCCGGAGTGCTGGTGGGAACCCGCACTTTCGGCAAGGGCATTGTGCAGACTTTGTTCCCTCTGGATAACGGAGCCGGCGTGAAACTGACCACCGCCCGGTATTTAACCCCGAACAAACATGACATCCACAAGAAGGGCATCCGGCCCGACGTGGTGGTGGAAGACCAAAAAGATCTGCCCGGCGACGAGCAACTGGATAAAGCCGTCGAGCTGGTGAAACAGAAGCTGTAGGCGGGACTTATTCCGACAGACTTTCATGCCGCTATTGCGGCACCGGCAGAAGGATGAAAAAGTCTGCCGGGGGGGCGGTGGCTCCCCGCAAGTGATGTACGAAAGCGCCGGTAATAGCACCCGGCGAAGCGCCGGTCAAAACCGGACGAGCGGGCGTGATGCCCGCGAGAGCCCGAACTGAGCTAGGATGGCGAATTGAGGGCGGTCCGGTTTTGACCGGTGCAAGCCGTTGGTGCTGTCGGCGCTGAAGTTCTGAACGCAGCGGGGACCACCGGCCCTCAACCACAATATTTTCAGGGCAGTCACAGCGGTCAATAACGAGTTTTTTTAGGGAGAACCGGCTTGACAGACCGCTTTATGCGAAAACTGCACTATGAGAGTAATGTTGCACCCGAGTTGAGGTGATGCAGTTGTTCCCCTTTGGTGATATTTTCCCCATTATTTTGATGAACATCGAGATTATGCTGCGGGAGCCCATCTTCTGGCTGGTGGTGGTCCTGGTGGGCATGCAGTACCGCCGCATGCAATCCCTGCGGGAAGAGTTTTACGGCGTGCCGCTGAAGTCCAACTGGAATGAAATAGGCACCGCCATCATCCTGGGGTTGCTGGGCGGCTTGTTGGGCAGCATCATCATGGTCTTTATCGGGGTGACGCTCACGGGTTCGGGGCTCATGTACATTTGGCCCCTGGCCATATTGCTCATGCTCATCAACGCGCGGTTTATCTGCTTTGCCTACGCCGGGGGCATTCTGGCGCTTGCCAAGATTTTATTCGGCTTTCCACAGGTGAATGTTCCCCAGGTGCTGGCCCTGGTGGCCGTGCTGCACATGGTGGAAAGCGTGCTGATTTTTTTCAGCGGTCACCTCGGAGCGATTCCCGCTTTTTTCCGGGACCGGGCCGGCCGGGTGGTGGGCGGGTTTACTTTGCAGAAGTTCTGGCCCATTCCCATAGCCGCCCTGGCATTTGTGGCGGGCATGGAGGTTCCCCCGGGCAGCATTGATATGCCCGAATGGTGGCCGCTGATCCGGCCCGAGGCGGCGAATGCGGAAAATATTATCTACACCCTTATCCCCGTAGTGGCCGCGCTGGGATACGGGGACATGGCCATTGCCCGGGATCCGCGCCGGAAAAGCCGGATTTCCGCCGGCTACCTGGCCCTGTACAGCGCCGCGTTGCTGGTGCTGGCGGTGCTCTCCGACCGCTCCACGCTGCTGGCGGTGGCGGCGGCTCTGTTTTCACCCCTGGGCCACGAAGCGGTGATTAACATCGGGCGGCGGCTGGAGTTGCGGGACCCGCCCGTTTACGTGCCCCACCCGGAGGGATTGGCGGTACTGGACGTGGTTCCCGAGTCCCCCGCCTGGAATGCGGGGATGCGCTCGGGTGACCTGGTGCTGGCGATAAACGGTGTGCCGGTGCGCAGCCGGGCCGACCTGGCGGCCATGTTGTATGCGATTACGCCGCCCCTGCAGGTGGATTTTTGGAGCCGGCGGGGACGGCGTTCCCGGCGCGAGTTGCTTGCTTACGACGACGAGGGGCAGCCGCTGGGCATCATGCCGGTGCCCGAGGGTCACGAAGAGGCGGGCGTTATGGAAATGAGCACCGCCGGGCCCCTGGGTCGCTGGTGGGGCGACTTTTGGCGGCGTTTGCAAAAATAAATCGGTGCCACAAATTATACGTTGACACCTTTCCCCGCCGGGGGATATAATTTAACCAAAGCGGGCCAGGGAGGCCCTGGGGCGAACGTTAAATGACCACGGAGGTCGAAGCGCCGCGTATATGCGTGTGACCGAGGTGGTCTTATGGCTTTTTACGGGTATTTTTACTGGAGGTGAATATTTATGTGCGAAGCCAATGCTTACCTGCGTCAGGAAGGTAAAGAGGAAATGTTTATGGAAATGGTGGATAAGGTGACCCCCGGGGAGGACGGGCTGGTGCTGGAAGATATTTTCGGTCGCCGCAAGATTATCAAGGCCAGGATTGCCGAGCTGGCCCTGGTGGACCATCGGATTATCCTGGAAAAGCAAGAATAAACGGACTGAACGGACCTGACCCGCCGGCGGCAATTCAACCGCGGCGGGTTTTCGGTTTTTGAGTGGAGGATTTTTGCATCACGGGCAGAAGATTTAAAAGTAGCCTGTAAAATAACTGAACTAAGCAACCTCAGTGTAGAATCGCAACATTTCAACACCCGGCACCAAATCAGGCCAACGGGAGAGAATCAAAAACCATGCTTAAACCGATGCGTTTTGTCACCAGGAACCGGCAAAAGATTATTGAATATGAACAACTGCTGGCCCCCTATGCATTTATTCCCGTGGAACTCAATGTCCGTGAGCCCCAGGGGGATGACCAGCGGGAAATAGTGCGCGGCAAGGTGCTCATGGCCTTTGCCGAAAAGCGGGCCCACCTTTTCGTGGACCATACCGGGATCAGTATCGAAGCCTGGAACGACTTGCCGGGGGGGCTGAGCCGGGAAATATGGGGCCAACTGGGAGTGTCCGGTTTTCTGAGGCTGATGCAGTGTGAAACCAACCGGCGGGCCGTGGTGCGGACCATCATCGGTTACTGCTGCAGCCGGCGCATCCATATATTCGAGGCCGAGATGCAGGGCACCATCGCCACCGAGCCGGCCGGACCCGCTGATACCTGGGAATGCCTGTTTATCCCCGAAGGTTATGATAAGCCCCTGGCTACCATACCGTTGGAAGAAAAGAACCGGATTTCGGCCCGCAGCCGGGCGGCGCAGCGTTTTAAGGAATTACTGGCTCGCAAGGCGGTGAGACCGTGATGAATTACGACAAATTGATGGATGAGCTGGCCCAGGACATCCGGGAAAAGAAAATCATTCCCTTTGTGGGCGCCGGCATGTCCCGCAATCTGGGACTGCCGGAGTGGGAAGTGTTGATGGCCAAAGTGGCCGAGGACCTGGACATTGATCCCGATATATTGGCCCTGCACGGGGATTTTCTGCAGATTGCCGAGTATCACATCATATGCCATGGCGGGAGCAAAAACCGCATCAGCAAGATCATTGACCGCAACCTGCGTTCCATTGAAGTGGACATCGGCGCTTCCAAGGTACATAAATGTCTGATTGACATGAGCTTTCCCAAAATATATACCACGAACTTTGATGAAATGATTGAGATGGCCTTCCGGTATCACGGCGTGCCGTATTGTGTGATTGCCACCCTGGATGATATCCTGAACGCGCCGGACAACGGGACCCAGATCGTCAAGTTCCACGGCACCCTGGACCTTGATGAAACCCTGGTGATCAGTGAAACCGATTACCATAACCGGCTGGATATGGAGGGGCCCTTGGACATAAAGCTGCGCGCGGACTTGCTGGGCAAGACCGTGCTGTTTTTGGGTTACAGCTTTCGGGATCTCAATATCCGCTACATGTGGAGCAAATTGTTCCGGGTGATGCAGGCCAACTGCAAGGCATACATGGTGACCATGAAACCCAACTACGTTTTTGAAACGATCTACGGCAAAAAGGGTATGAAATTCATTTGCCTGGATTCGGATAATTTTTCCGCCGACTTCACCGAGTTTATGCAGGACCTGCGGGACCGGGTGCTGCAAAAGTAAGGTGTTTGCCAATGAACGATAAACTGACCAGGTGGAACGAGGTTAAACAGGTGTGCCTGCGGTGCCGGGCCTGCCCGCTGGCGGCCCGGCGCACCAATGTGGTGTTCGGGGAGGGCGTGCTGGAGTCGCGGGTGATGTTCGTGGGTGAGGGGCCGGGGGAGCAGGAAGACCTGCAGGGCCGCCCGTTTGTGGGCCCGGCCGGGCAATTGCTGGACCGGATGCTGGATGCCATCGGCCTGGACCGGCAAAAAAACGCCATGATCTGCAACATCGTCAAGTGCCGCCCGCCCGGCAACCGCACGCCCACCGTTGAAGAGGGGGAAAGGTGCCTGCCCTTCTTGAGGGCGCAGGTGGACATAGTGCGGCCCGGTATCATTGTCTGCCTGGGGGCCACGGCGGTGCGGCACATCATCCACCCCGAGGCGCGCATTACCAGGCTGCGGGGGCAGTGGACCGAACGCAAGGGATTCTGGATCACCGCCACCTATCACCCCGCCGCTCTGTTGCGGGACCCTTCCCGCAAGGCCGAGGCCTGGGCGGATTTGCAATCCATCCGGGCCAAGATGGAGGAACTGGGTTTGGTATAGGCGCGTAGATTCGCAAGCGCAGCGGGGAACAAACCGATCCCGCAGGAAAACCGCTTTCAGGTTAATACCATTTATTTTAAAAATTTGCTACCTGCTTGTGGTGAGAAGACTCGCCGGGTTTGGTCTCTCCGGCGACAGGGTTGTCATTGTCTTCAAAATGGCCGGGCCAGGCCGTTACCCCCTCTCTTTTCGCCTGGTCAATCAGCGCCATGTAGCGCCGTTCCGTAGCGTTAATATGATGCACGGCATAATCTATTAAACTGCTGTCCACAAAGTTCAAATCGTGCAGGGCCTGCTTCCAGGCCCTTTTGGCTTCATTGACGGCCTCCGGCAGCCCGGGGGGTTCTTTTTTTAACGGGGTGAGCCATAGTAAAAAGCGGTCCAGGTATTTTTTATACATTGAAAGCACCTCCCAAAAAATACCTATGCGGTGGTTAAGTGGTTTAGAAGGACCTCTTAATGGGGCTTTGTGGAAATTTTTGTTGTATGGCGCTGGAGATGCTGAAGCAATGGCAACCAGAAAATACCTGTTTTAAAAAGTGATTATTTTTCTTTTACGGGTGCAGCATATATAAGGATAGCATTTTGGTGGTCGGTGGTCAGTGATTGGTGGTCAGTGGTCGGTCATGGGTTTGGGAAAACGGCCCTGGAGGCAAGTGTATGAACAGGATTAAATTGCTATTCTTATTGGTCTGTGTCCTCATTTTTGCACTTTTGTCGGCGGGCTGCAGCAGGGAACCGAAGCGCAAGCCCGCCGAGCCGCCGGTGAAGATTGCCTTCGCCCTGGCGGATATGAACCGGGACGGCAATAAAACCATAAAAAAAGTAGTGGATGAGCAGAAGAAAAGGGCAAACGTCAACGTGACCTGGCTGGATGCCCGTAACGACCCGGCAGAGCAGCAAAAACAACTCGATGAACTGGCCAAGAAAAAAGTGAAGGCGGTGGTGCTGCAGCCGGTGGACCCCGGAACGGCGCCGGCGCTGGTGGAAAAGTTGGCGCGGTCGGGGATTAAAGTGGTGGTATTGGAGAATTTGCCGGTCAGTACGCCGCTGGACGGTTACATAGCTTCCGACCACAATATGATCGGGCGGCTGCAGGCCCGGTTCGTCCTGGAGGCGCTGCGCCGGGCCGATGAGGTGCAGAGCGGCAAGATGACTCCCCCGCCGGCGGGCGGCCAGGGCGGGCAGGGGGCGGCACCCGGTGCGGTGGATTACAGTGTTTTGGCCCAGTTGCCCAAGCAGCGCCCCCTGAACGTGGTAATATTGCGGGGTGACCCGCGGGACCAAATGGCCCGGGAAATTACCGCCGCCAACCTGGCCGCGCTGCAAGGGGAGAAAGATATCAAAATTTTGGGGGTTTATGATCATCCCCGCTGGGACCCTGCTGCAGTTCCCGCCGACCTGGCGGAAATTATGGGCCGGGGTGAACGCATCGATGTGATATTGGCCAACGACAGCACCCTGGCCATGGCGGCGGTGGAGTACCTGAAACTGGGCGGTTATGAGAAAAATGTTTTGACCGCGGGCGCGGGGGCCGATGAAAAAGCGTCCCGGGCGCTGGTCAGCGGCGAACACGATGCCGAGGTGGACGTGCAGCCTGAAATGCTGGGGCACTTTGCCCTGGAAGCGGCCGGTGATCTGGCCCGGACCGGCCACTGGCAGTACAGCGCCCGGGTGGAAAACGGGGACTACAGTGTGCCGGCCCGCATTGTGCCGGTGCGGTTGGTGACCGCGAAAAACGCTTACCTGCTGGAGCAGCGCTGGAAAGAACTGAAAAAAGCCCGGAAAGAGGAAGAAAAACCGCAGCAGGAGCAGCAGGGTCAACAGCAAGGCGGGCAACAGGCACAGCAGGGCGGTCAGCAAGGGCAGCAGGGCGGCCAGGGTCAGCAAGGCGGAAAAGGCAAAACCATTTTGAAAATAACCACCCAGGACGGTAAAACCATGGAAGTTGAGATTGACGGCGAGGTCAAGAAAATAGAATCAGGCCAACAAAAACAGGGCGGCCAGCAGGGCCAGTGAAGTAAAAGGGGACAGGCTACTTTTTGTGGCAAATTTACCCAGCAAAAGGGGACAGGCTACTTTTTGCGGTAAATATTACCATGAAAAGTAGCCTGTCCCCTTTTGCTGGTAAAATTATCCTGGAAAAACAGCCTGTCCCCTTTATGCATTTTTTGCCATTGCCCGTTGTGATATAATTTAGCCGGGGTGAATGATAAATGCAATTTCAATTGAAATCCTCCTACGAGCCCCGGGGCGACCAGCCAAAGGCCATCGACCGGCTGGCGGAGGGGCTCAATGACGGACTGAAACACCAGACCCTGCTGGGGGTGACCGGCAGCGGCAAAACATACACCATGGCCCAGGTGATCCAGCGGGTGCAGCGCCCCACCCTGGTGCTGGCCCACAATAAGACCCTGGCGGCCCAGCTGTGCAGCGAGTTCAAGGAGTTTTTCCCCGATAACGCGGTGGAATATTTCGTCAGCTATTACGACTATTACCAGCCAGAGGCGTATATTCCCCAGACCGATACCTATATCGAAAAGGACTCCTCCGTCAACGACGAGATTGACAAGCTGCGCCACTCGGCCACCTGCGCTCTGTTCGAGCGCCGGGACGTGATCATCGTGGCCAGCGTATCCTGTATTTACGGCCTGGGCGACCCGGAGCAGTACAGCACCCTGGTGCTTTCCCTGCGCAAAGGCGGCGAATACGACCGTGATTCTGTGCTGCGCCGGTTGGTGGACATCCAGTACGAACGCAACGACGTTAACTTTACCCGGGGCACCTTCCGGGTGCGGGGCGATGTGTTGGAAATATTCCCGGCGGGCAATTCCGAGCGGGCCATCCGGGTGGACTTCTTCGGGGACGAAATTGAGCGCTTGCTGGAGTTCGATGTGCTCACCGGCGAGATCACCGGGGAGCGGCACCATGTTTCGGTTTTCCCCGCCAGCCACTACGCTATCTCCCGGGAGCGGATGGAGAGTGCCATTGCCCGGATCGAGGAGGAACTGGAGCAGCGGCTGGTTGAATTACGCCAAAAGGACAAGCTGCTGGAAGCCCAGCGGTTGGAACAGCGCACCCGGTATGATATCGAGATGATGCGGGAAATGGGCTTTTGCAGCGGCATCGAAAACTATTCCCGGCACCTCACCGGGCGCCGGCCCGGCGAACCGCCCTACACGTTGCTGGATTATTTCCCCGATGATTTTTTAATGATGATCGACGAATCCCATGTAAGCATTCCCCAGGTACGGGCCATGTACGCCGGGGACCGCTCCCGCAAGGATTCGCTGGTGGAGCACGGCTTCCGCCTGCCATCGGCCTTCGATAACCGCCCGCTGACTTTCGAAGAATTCGAGCGGCGGTTGGGGCAGGTCATCTACGTGTCCGCCACCCCCGGCCCTTACGAACTGGAACACAGCGACCAGGTGGTGGAGCAGATCATCCGGCCCACCGGGCTGGTGGACCCGGAGCTGTTTGTGCGGCCCACCCGGGGGCAGATTGACAACCTGATCGGCGAGATTAACCGCCGGGTAACCGCCAACGAGCGGGTGCTGGTGACCACCCTGACGAAAAAGATGGCCGAGGACCTCACCGACTACCTGCGGGAAACGGGCATTCGGGTGCGCTACATGCACTCGGAAATCAACACCATCGAAAGGATGGAGATTATCCGGGACCTGCGGCTGGGCGCCTTCGACGTGCTGGTGGGCATCAACCTGTTGCGGGAGGGCCTGGACTTGCCCGAGGTCAGCCTGGTGGCCATACTGGACGCCGACAAGGAGGGTTACCTGCGTTCCGAGCGCTCGCTGATCCAGACCATCGGCCGGGCGGCCCGCAACGTGAACGGGCGGGTGATACTCTACGCCGACCGGATTACCGATTCCATGCGCCGGGCCATTGATGAAACCGAGCGCCGCCGCAAGCTGCAGCAGGAGTTTAACATGAAGCACGGCATCACGCCGCAAACCGTACACAAAAACGTGCATGAGGTTATCGAGGCCACCAGGGTGGCCGAAGCGCCGGCGGTTTACGACACCGGCAAGAAAAAGGGCAAACTTACCAAAAAGGAAATCAAACAGGTGCTGGCCCGGCTGGAGAAGGAAATGCGCGAGGCCGCCCGGCGGCTGGAATTCGAGCAGGCCGCCCAATTGCGGGACGCCATCATCGAGCTGCGCCTCGAACTGCGCGGCCGTGATAAACGCATAACCCCGGCGGTGGGCGACAATTAACCCTGGTGCCGGGTGTTGAAATGTTGTGATTCTCTGATAAAAACCGGAGCAAGGTTGATTCCATAAATTTCCTTTGGTATAGTAAGGAAAAGAGTAAGAACTACGGGGTCGGACTTAAACTTAATTAAACTAACTACAAAAACAATATATTTTGATAAATAGATTATTTCGTCATAATTAAGCCTGACCCTGTTATGAAAGGAGAATCCGCCTTGCAATATGAACTGGTTAAGCTCACCAGCAAGGGGCAACTCACCCTGCCCAAGGAATATCGCGACAAGCTGTGCCTGGAAAAAGGCTCCCACCTGGCCGTGGCCATGAAGGGCGATACGCTGATGCTGAAAAAAGTTTATACTGTAAAGCCTTTAAGTGACAGTGACCCTATTTGGGACATGGTAGGGATGTTTGAGGATTGCAGCGGCGCCGCCGGGGTTGCGGCGGATCACGACGCCTGTGCCGTGGAAGGGGTGACGGCCGGATGGAAAAAATACTGATGGACTCGGGGGCGGTGTTTGCCCTGCTCTGCCGCAGTGACAAAAACCATGCACCCGCCCTGGCCGGCCTGCGTAAATTGCAGAAACAGCGGGCGCTGCCCGTCCTTACCAATTATTTGCTGGCGGAAACCCACGCCTTGCTGTCCGCCCGCCTGGGGCCGGACGCGGCCCGGATGTGGGTGCGGCACAACATTTGGCCGGTGGAGCGGGCCACCGAAGAGGACGAAAAACGGGCCCGGGAGATACTGCTTAGCGGCCGGGGCGGGGACTGCACTTTCACCGACGCGGTCAGCTTCGCAGTAATGGAGCGGCTGGGTGTAGACACCGCTTTCACCTTTGACGAAAACTTCGCCCGCTACGGCTTTAACACGGCGGAAACGGTTTAAACTTTCTTAATCTCGTACTTACAGACCATCAAATAACTGAGCAGCATCATGCCCAGGGCCACCAGGTAAGGATGAATGCCCATCCTGGTTTGCCACAGCGTCAACAGGGCCATCAAAAAACCGGCCACGGTTATCGGCAGGCCGACAAAAATGTCGGTATAATTGAGAATGTTGAACCGGGCCAGCCGGTAAACCCCGCAGGTAACAAAGATGATGGTCGCAATAAAGCCCAGCACGGCTGTTTCGGTGAAACTGACCATGAATATGGTGATGGCCGGAGCAATACCAAAGGTGATTGCGTCAGCCAGTGAATCCAGTTGTTTACCCATTTCACTGGTTAACTGGTATTTACGGGCCACCTGGCCGTCCAGGCGGTCGAATACAGCCCCGATAATGATGAACAACCCGGCCAGGCTGAAATACCCGTAGTAAGCGGATATTATGGCACCTATTCCCAGGTTTATATTGCATAAAGTCAATATATTGGGCAGCGAGTTAATCATTATTCAACACTCCTATGACGGTTATTCCCGCTTGCACTTTTTGCCCGGTTTGCACCCGGAGCTCGACGCCGGCGGGAACAATTATTTCCGTGCACGAGCCGAACTTAATCAGGCCGAAAATTTGGCCCTGGTGCAAAAAATCGCCCTTTCGGTTGTAGAAAACGATCCGCCTGGCCACAAAACCGGTAATCTGGTGTACCAGCACCTTTAGACGGCTGTTTTCTATGCCCAGGGTGTTTCTTTCATTCAGTTCGGAAGCGTGGCTTTTAAAAGCCGGCAGGTACTTGCCGGGCCTGTATTCGGTGTAGGTGATTTCCCCGCTCACCGGGCTCCGGTTGAAGTGTACGTTGAAAATGGACAGGAAGATGCTTATTTTTATGGCCCTGCCCTTTATGAAGCCGGGCTCGTCGATTTCCTCGATGTACTGGACCGTACCGTCGGCCGGGGATAAAATATGGGTATCATCGGGGGTGACTTGTCGCGGAGGATTGCGGAAAAAAAATAATATGAACACCAGAAGAATGGCCGGTAAAACGGTCAGAACCGGCCAAAGGACATAAAAAACAAGGATGAGTGCTGAAAATATTAAGACATAGGGAATACTTTCCTTGGCAATCATTATATTATAGGTCCCCCTGTTAAAATATATGTTTTTTAATTTTACCACAATGCACACAAAAATGTGTTTAAATGTTTACGTTAAATTTTGCAACGGAGGCAAATCATGCAGGACAAAATAGTGGTCCGGGGCGCCCGCGCTCATAATTTAAAAAACATTAACGTGGAAATCCCCCGGGACAAGCTGGTGGTAATCACCGGCCTGTCCGGGTCGGGCAAATCTTCCCTGGCCTTTGATACTATTTATGCAGAGGGGCAGCGTCGCTATGTAGAATCCCTGTCGGCTTACGCCAGGCAATTTCTGGGGCAGATGAACAAGCCCGACGTGGATTACATTGAGGGACTGTCTCCGGCCATTTCCATTGACCAGAAAACCACCAGCCACAACCCCCGTTCCACCGTGGGCACTGTCACCGAAATTTACGACTACCTGCGCCTGCTGTACGCCCGGGCGGGACGCCCCCATTGCCCGCAGTGCGGCAAGCCCATTGCTCGCCAGACGGTGCAACAAATAGTGGACCAGTTGCTGGAAATGCCCGAAGGCACCCGTTTGCAACTGCTGGCCCCGGTGGTGCGGGGCAAAAAGGGCGAGCACGTCAAGCTGCTGGAGGAAATACGCCGGGAGGGTTTCGTCCGGGTGCGGGTGGACGGCGAGGTGCTCGACGTCAATGAGGACATCAAGCTGAATAAGAATAAAAAGCATACCATTGAAATCGTGGTGGACCGGGTGATTATCCGTCCCGGTTCCGCCAAGCGGCTGGCCGATTCCCTGGAAACCGCCCTCAAACACGGGGGCGGCGTGGCGGTGGCCGCTGTGGTGGACGGCGAGGAAATTGTGTACAGTGAAAATTTCGCCTGTGTCGACTGCGGTATAAGCATTCCGGAAATTGCCCCGCGTCTTTTTTCGTTTAAC
This sequence comes from Desulfoscipio geothermicus DSM 3669, assembly GCF_900115975.1. GTDB lineage: Bacteria > Bacillota > Desulfotomaculia > Desulfotomaculales > Desulfallaceae > Desulfoscipio > Desulfoscipio geothermicus. Next base: position 42,975 of record NZ_FOYM01000009.1, on the reverse strand, counting down.
AGCCCCTTCGGAGCCTGCCCGGATTGCACCGGCCTGGGGTTTAAGATGGAACTGGACCCCGACCTGGTCATTCCCGATAAAAACCTGTCGGTGCGCCAGGGGGCCATCGAACCGTGGCTCAAGAGCCTCAACGGCATGCGTTACCTGGAGGCCGTGGCGGATCATTACGGCTTCGACCTGGACACCCCCGTGCGGGAGATGAAACCCGCCCACCTGGACAAACTCTTGTACGGCACGGGCCGGGAAATTATCAAAATTAATCTGACTGATTCATTCGGCAACAAACATACCTACCGGGTGCCCTTCGAGGGGGTCATCAACAACCTGAGCCGGCGCTACCGGGAAACAAATTCCGACTACATGCGCGAGGAAATAGAGCAGTATATGAGCACCCGGGCCTGTCCGGCCTGTAACGGGGCCCGCCTCAAGCCCGAGGCGCTGGCGGTGAAGATAGGCGGCCTGGCCATTAACGAATTGACCGCCATGCCGGTGCTGGAGGCGCACCGTTTCCTGCAGGAACTGGAACTTTCCGAGCGGGAGCGGTTGATCGCCCGGCAGGTGTTGAAGGAAATCGACGCCCGGCTCGGTTTTTTGATCAACGTGGGCCTTGATTACCTGACCCTGGACCGGGCCGCGGGCACCCTGTCCGGCGGCGAGGCCCAGCGCATTCGCTTGGCCACCCAGATCGGCAGCGGGCTCATGGGCGTTCTGTACATTCTGGACGAGCCCAGTATCGGCCTGCACCAGCGGGATAACCGCCGCCTGTTGGAAACGTTGGAGCGGATGCGGGACCTGGGCAATACCTTGATTGTGGTGGAGCACGATGAGGAAACCATTTATACCGCCGACCACATTATCGACATCGGCCCCGGTGCCGGGGAACACGGCGGTCGGGTGGTGGCCAGCGGCACGGTGGAGGACATCATGGCGGTGCCCGAATCCATCACCGGCCAGTACCTCAGCGGGAAAAAAAGCATCCCCGTGCCCGTGGCCCGGCGACAGCCCAACGGCAAATCGCTGGCGGTGCTGGGGGCCACCGAACACAACTTGAAAAATATCGAAGTGGAAATCCCCCTGGGACTGTTCATTTGTGTCACCGGGGTGTCGGGTTCGGGCAAGAGCACCCTGGTGAATGAGGTCCTGTATAAAAAACTGGCCCAGGAGTTGCACCGGGCCAAGGTCAAACCCGGGGCCTGCCGGGAAATCAAGGGTCTGGAACACCTGGACAAGGTCATCGAGGTGGACCAGTCGCCCATCGGGCGCACGCCCCGCTCCAACCCCGCCACTTATACCGGGGTGTTTACCGATATTCGGGACCTGTTTGCCCAGACCCCGGAGGCCCGGGCGCGGGGCTACCGGCCGGGCCGGTTCAGCTTCAATGTCAAGGGCGGGCGCTGCGAGGCCTGCCGGGGCGACGGTATCATTAAAATAGAAATGCACTTTCTTCCCGACGTTTACGTGCCTTGCGAGGTGTGCAAAGGGCAGCGGTACAACCGGGAGACGCTGGAGATAAAGTACAAGGGGAAAAGCATCTCCGATGTGCTGAACATGACGGTGGAGCAGGCCCTGGAGTTTTTCAAGCACCTGCCCAAAATTCAGCGCAAACTGCAGACCCTGTACGATGTGGGGCTGGGCTATATTCGCCTGGGCCAGCCCGCGCCCGAACTCTCCGGGGGCGAGGCGCAGCGGGTGAAGCTGGCCACCGAGCTGTCCCGGCGGTCCAACGGCAAAACGCTGTACATTCTGGACGAGCCCACCACCGGGCTGCACATCGCGGACATCCACCGCCTGCTCAACGTGCTGCACCGGTTGGTGGACGCGGGGGATACCGTGCTGGTGATCGAGCACAACCTGGATGTCATTAAAACCGCAGATTACATCATCGACCTCGGACCCGAGGGCGGCGACCGCGGCGGCGAAGTTCTGGCCACCGGCACCCCGGAACAAGTCGCCCAATCCCCCGTTTCCCACACCGCCCGCTTCCTCCGCGCCCTCCGGGGTCAGACTTAAACTTAATTAAACTAACTTGCATATTTTGATAAATATACATGCATGCACCCTTTTTTATTAGGAACATATGTACTATAATATAGAGAAAATTACTTTGCGGGGGTGTGTGCATGCCGCGCCGGCCAAGATTGCACATTGCAGGAGCGTTTTATCATGTAATGGCCCGGGGGAACCGCAAGCAGCAGATTTTTTACGGTGATAAAGACTATGAGGTTTACCTGCGACTGATGCGTAAATACAGCCAGCGATACAATGTGGAAGTGCATGGTTATGCTTTGATGCCCAACCATGTACATATGCTGCTAAGAATGGGTGCTGTGCCGATTGCCAAGTTTATGCAGGGATTACAGCAGTCTTATACGCAGTATTTCAACAAGGCCCACTTTACGGTGGGGCATGTTTTCCAGGGGCGCTACAAAAGCCTGTATGTCGATCATGATGAATACTTGCTTGAATTGATACGCTACATCCATATAAATCCCGTTAAGGACGGCCTGGTGGAGGAACCTACCAAGTACCGGTGGTCCAGTCACCGCAGTTATTTTTTAAATAAACCGACTTTTGTTAAGACATCCTATATCAAAAATCTGCTGGCGGAATATGGCGGCACGGTGATTGACGATTACCGGCTGGTGCCCGAGTCGCTTCCCCGACCGGCAGGCGCACCGGATGATTCCGCTACAGTTTCTTGCCGGCAGCTGTTTTTTTCACCTCCCGGTTTACCCGAAATATTGAATGAACTGTGTATGGTGACTAATATCGAACCGGGAGTGGTTTTGAGTTCGGGGCGCACCCAGCAGGCGGTGCTTGCCCGGCGTTTGTTTGCTTACCTGGCCTGCCGTATGGCCGGTTATCCATTAAAGGATGTGGCTGATTATTTAAGCTGCAGCGTAGTTAGTGTTTCCAAATCCCTCAGATGGGTGGAGGAAACTATGGCATCCGATGCAGGAAGCCATATCACAAAAGACATAGAGAGGGTCAAACTTAAACTTGTTTAAACTAACTATAAAAATGATATATATTAATAATTAGGTTAGTTTAAACAAGTTAAAGTCTGACCCCCGAAAAAAAGGGGGGTTGGTGTGCGGGAGAAGCTGGGGAAGTTGCCGGACTGCCCGGGGGTGTATTTGTACCGGGACGGCGACGGGAAAATTATTTACGTGGGCAAGGCGGTGTCTTTGAAAAACCGGGTGCGGTCTTATTTCGGGGCTGCGGCGGCCAAGAACCCAAAGGTGCGGGCCATGATGGAACGGGCCCGGGACCTGGAGTATATAACCACGGACTCGGAGGTTGAGGCGCTGATCCTGGAGTCCAACCTGATCAAGGAGCACCGCCCCCGTTACAATGTTTTTCTCAAGGATGACAAGAGTTATCCTTATTTGAAGGTGACCCTGAACGAGGAATATCCCCGGGTGTTTATCACCCGCCGGGTGGTCAAGGACGGGGCCCGGTACTTCGGTCCTTACACACAGGTGGGGGCGGTGAACGAGACGCTGCGGCTGCTCAAGCGTATTTTCCCGCTGCGCACCTGCAAACAAAAGGAGCCGGCGCCGCGGAGCAGGCCCTGTTTGAACCAGCATATCAAGCGCTGTTTGGGCCCCTGCTGCGGGCTGGCCACCCGGGAGGAATACCGCCGGGTGGTGGACGGGGTGCTGCTGTTTTTGGAAGGTAAGCAGGATGAACTGGTGAAAGACCTCCGGGCGCGCATGGAGCAGGCGGCGGAGAACCTGGAGTTCGAGCGGGCTGCGGAGCTGCGGGATCAGCTGCAGGCGGTGGAGAAGGTTGTGGAAAAACAAAAGGTTGTAATGGCGGACCATAATGACCGCGATGTGATGGCCATGGCCCGCGGTCGGGACGAAGCCTGCGTGATGGTGTTTTTTATACGGGGCGGCAAGCTGATCGGCCGGGAGCACTTTATCCTGGACGGCACCGGGGAGATGGGGCGGGATGAGGTGATTACCGCCTTTATCAAACAGTATTACCTGCAGGCTGAGTTCATCCCCCGGGAAGTGCTGGTGGAGGACGTGGTCCCCGGGGAAATTGAGGTACTGGAACGCTGGCTGACGGAAAAACGAGGCGGGCGGGTTTACCTGGCCAGGCCGCAGCGGGGCGAAAAGAAACAGCTGGTGGACCTGGTGGGCCGCAACGCCCTGCTGGTGCTGCAAGAGGTGGAGGCCGGCCGGGCGGCCCGGAAGGAAGATTTGCGCAAAGCGCTGGAGGAATTGGCGGGTGTGCTGGACCTGAAGGCGCCGCCCCGGCGACTGGAGTGCTACGATATATCCAACACCCAGGGGGCGGAGCCGGTGGCTTCCATGGTGGTGTTTGAGGAAGGCAAGCCTGTGCCGCAGCAGTACCGGCGGTTTAAGATAAAAACCGTGGCCGGCCCGGACGACTTCGCTTCCATGCGGGAGGCGCTGGGCCGGCGCTTTGCCCGGGGCCGGGAGGAAAGGGATTTGGTTAATACCGGGCAAATGTCCACCAAGCAGGCCAAATTTCACCGGCTGCCCGATTTGGTGGTGGTGGACGGCGGCAAGGGTCAGCTTTCCTCCGCGCTGGCGGCCCTGGAGGGGCAGGGCTTCGGGCATATTCCCATCTGCGGGCTGGCCAAGGAGGAAGAATTGATATTCCTGCCGGGTCGGCCCGAGCCCGTGCGCTTGCCCGAAAGCTCGCCGGCTTTGAAAATGCTGCAGCGCCTGCGGGACGAGGCGCACCGCTTTGCCGTGACCTATCACCGCCGGCTGCGGGGCAAGCGCAACTTGAAATCCATGCTGGAGGAAATTGAAGGGGTCGGGGCCAAGCGGCGCAAGGAGCTGCTGCGGGTGTTCGGATCGGTGGAGAAAATCAGGGAGGCCGAACTGGAAGAACTGGCGGCGGTGCCGGGTATGAATCGCCGGGCGGCCCGGGCGGTGTATGATTTTTTCCGGGAGTGACGGGGGTACCGGGTATTGTTGAGGGTACCCGGGGCCGCGGCTGGCTGGCAAAGAAAGAAAAAGGGGACAGACGCCGGTAAAAGGGGACAGGCACCTTTTTCAAAAGGCGAAAAAGGAGCCAGTCCCCTTTTACGGTGCCTGTCCTGAAAAGGTATATTGGGTGCGGGGCGGGTTGTTCCCCGCAAGTGATGTATCGGAGCGTCGGTAACGGGACTTGGTGAAGCTGAGGCTGCCGAATTGGCGGGACGAATCGCGCAGGAACCACTGGCATGGCTTGCAAAGAGAAAGCTATTGTAAATAAATGATTCAGAATAACTACCCGTACTGCGCAATATGTAGGACCGCCAAATTCGGCCCGAAGCGAACCTTAGTCCCGTCGACGCGATAACGTGTAGTTGAACGCAGCGGGGAACAACCCGACCTGCACGTAAAAGGGGGACAGGCACCATTTTCAAAAAACGAAAAAGGAGCCAGTCCCCTTTTATTGATGGTGCCGCGATAGCGGCATGAAAGTCTGTCCCCCTTTTATCGGAGCCAGTCCCCTTTTACGATGACAGTTTTATGTTGACCAATTCTGTCAATAGCAGTATACTGTTTTATGCAGTATGCTGCTATTTTAATGTGGAAAGGAGTTAACTCTTTGGCGGCCAAATTGAGAAAAGGGAAAAATTACCGTCATTTGCCCGCGTTTTTACTTTTATTTTTAGCGGAAAACCCCGCGCACGGAGGCGCTTTATTGACATTGCTGCAAAAGCGTTTACCCACGCCGCATGTGGACAGCGGTGCGGTTTATCGAGCACTGCAGGACCTGGAAAAAAAAGGTGCTGTGGATTTCCGGTGGGATACGAAAGACCCGGGTCCCGCAAAAAAAATTTACACAATTACCGCCAAGGGGTGGGATATGCTGGCTGATTTTGAAGCTGATATCGTCATGCGCGTCAAGAATTTAACCTTTTTCCTTGAAACATACCGCTCTTTAAAAACAACTGAGTTTTCTTGAACTGAGTTGCTTGAATAGAGTTTACTTGAACTGAGCCGAATTTAAAAAACAGAATTGGAGGAAGTCAGATGAAAAAAAACGGACTGAGATTAATAACTTTAACTGTATTATCCGTTGCCCATTTGGTTAATGACATGTATAACAATTTTTTACCTCAACTATTGCCCTTTTTGGTTGCTGCAGCGGGTTTTTCAGTGGTAAAAGCCAGTTCACTCGTTTCAGCTTTTACCATTACTTCATCACTGGTACAGCCATTATTTGGTTATTTGGTCGACCAAAAGAACCAGCGCTGGCTGGTCTTTGCGGGCACAATATGGATGGCAGGGGTTTTAAGCTTGACAGGGTTAACCATCAACTACTGGCTTTTATTGGTAATGGCGACGTTGGCCGGTTTGGGTACAGCTGCCTTTCACCCTCAGGCTTCAGCCATGATATCATCGGTTAGCGGTAATCGCAAAGGCCTTATAATGTCGGCCTTTGTGGCTTCGGGGAACGTTGGTTGGGCTGTGGCGCCGGTGATTTTAATTCCTCTTTTTACATATTACGGTACCAAAGGAACCATTATTATGGTTGTTCCGGGTGTTCTTGCGGCATTCTTTCTTTATATATTTGCGCCCAGGAGTAATAGTCCCAATGTACCCAAGAAGAGTTTGAGCAAGATAATTGTTTCAATGAAACCCGCAATGGGGGAATTAAGTAAATTAATGGCCGTGGTAGCCCTGCGTTCACTGGCGTATACCGGCTTAATAACTATGCTGCCTCTGTATTTTAAAGCTGAGAAAGTAGACGCCGGTAAAACCAGCGCCCTGTTGTTCCTAATGCTTTTTGCAGGAGCCATTGGCGGGCTGATCGGTGGTTTTGTTTCGGATAAGTACGGTCGGAGGCCTTTAATCATCGGCTCCCTTGCTTTAGCTACTCCTTTCTTTTACGGGTTTATATCCACCGGTGGCATATTAAGTTATGTATTTCTCGGCCTGGGTGGCGCTGCTTTACTGGCATCATTCTCAGTGACCGTGGTGGCCGCCCAGGAAGCCATACCGGATAACAAAGCCATGGCTGCCGGTTTAAGTATGGGGTTTGCCATTGGCATGGGGGGGCTTGCAGTTACTTTAATTGGTAAAATTGCCGATATTTATGGTTTATTTTTGTCCATCAACCTATTGTTTTTGTTGCCCTTTATTGCCGCCCTTATTGCGCTGTATTTAAAGAAAGATTCGACCGGTAAACAGCTGGGCTGTGAAACAGCACGTTAAAGATGTTCAGCATCGTATTCATTCCACAACTGTGGCATAATTTAACTTGTAGGCACCGGCTGTTAATACTGCAATCAAAACGGAGGTATCGTATCTTATGAACAAATATAAACTGCTGGCCTTGGACCTGGATGACACGTTGCTGGATAAAAACTTGCGCTTGCCGGAAAGCTCCCGCCGGGCCGTGGAACTGGCGCGGCAGGCCGGGGTGCGGGTAACCCTGGCCACCGGGCGGATGTTTCGCTCGGCGCTGCCTTACGCCCGGGAACTGGCGGTGGAGGATTACCTGATCACTTACCAGGGGGCCCTGGTGAAACACGCCGTGACAGGGGAAGTTTTATTGCACCGCCCGGTGCCCCTTGAACCGGCCCTGGAAGTGATTGACAAGGTAAACCGTTATGGCTATCATATCAATATTTACCTGGATGACAACCTGTACGTGGCGAAACATACTAAGGAAAGCGAACTGTATACCAGAATTTCGCGCATTCCCATGGAAGAGGTGGGTGATTTGATTGCCTTTCTGCGGGAGCGGCGGCAGGCGCCCACCAAGGTGCTGGTGGTGGCCCGGGAAGAATTGTTGGATGAGCTGGCCGCAGAGGTGAAGCCTGTTTTCGGTGACCGGCTGCATATTACCAAGTCCAAACCCCACTTCCTGGAGTTTTCCCACCCGCAGGGCAACAAGGGCGACGCCCTGGCGGCCATCGCCGGGCATTACGGCGTGGAGTGGGAAGAGGTCATAGCCGTGGGGGACAGCTATAATGACATAGAAATGATTGAATTTGCCGGGCTGGGCGTGGCGGTGGGCAACGCCCGGGCGGAAATCAGGGACCGGGCTGATTTTGTCTGCCGCTCCAACGAGGAGTGCGGGGTGGCCGAAGTGGTGGAAAAATTTATCCTGGGGTGATGATTGGCATGCAGGACCTGGTGGCGGGCGTGGACCTGGGCGGCACCAAAATTCTCACGGTGCTGGCCGACCGGGAGGGGAAGCTGCTGGCGCGGGTGAAGGTGCCCACTGAAGCTGCCCTGGGGCAGGGGCACGTGATAGATAAAATTGTGGAATCGGTGCAAACAGCGCTGCGGGAGGCCGGGGCGCCGGCCGACTCCGTCAGGGCCGTGGGCATGGGCGCCCCGGGGCCGCTGGACCCGTCGAGGGGGTGGCTGCACTTTGCGCCCAACCTGGGGTGGCGGGACGTTCACCTGGGCGAAATGCTGGGCAGCCGGCTGGGCCTGCCCGTTTACCTGGACAACGATGCCAACCTGGCCGCCCTTGGCGAATACGTTTACGGCGCGGGTCGGGACACCGGCGACATGGTTTACATAACAGTGAGCACCGGCGTGGGCGGCGGGCTCATCTTGGGCGGGCGGATTTATCACGGCGCCGGCGGTGGAGCGGGGGAAATAGGGCATATTACCGTGGCCGCAGACGGCCCGCCGTGCGGGTGCGGCAATACGGGGTGCCTGGAGGCGGTGGCTTCGGGGACCGCCCTGGCCCGGCGGGCCGCGGCCCTGGTGGAGGACGGGCGCGGCGCGGGCATACTGGCCGCCGCCGGGGGCGATACGGGGCGGGTTACGGCCCGGACGGTGGTGCAGGCCGCGCTGGCAGGCGACCCCGAGGCGCTGGTAATCGTGCGGGACGCCGGCCGGTATCTGGGTATTGCGCTGGCGGGGCTGGTTAATCTGCTGAATCCGGCGGCGGTGGTGCTGGGGGGTGGGGTTATCCAGGGAGATGCCCCCCTATGGGAAGCCATGCTGGAAGAGGTGCACCGGCGCTCCCTGGAGTCGTCCCGGCAGGCGGTGCGCATTGTGCGGGCCGGCCTGGGCGGCGATGCCGGGGTGATGGGTGCCGTGGCGCTGGCCATCGAGCGGGCCGGCGGCGAACTCGGCCGGCCTTGAACTGCGCCCCGTATTTCAACTTTCAACACCGGTACCCGGCACCTCTTTCAACACTTGGTAGCTATTCCAATTTGAATATCCGGCGTTCCTGGTTGTACTGTTCCACCGCCTGCTCGTATTCCGCGCGCCGGTGGCTGTAATCCTGCCGGCCCATCAGGGAGTAGGTGATGTTTTTGCCTTCCTCCACTCCGGGCTGGTCAAAGGGGTTGATGTTCCACAGCCCGGCGGTATAGACCGTCAGGGCTTCGTAAAAGTAAAACAGGGCGCCCAGGGTGTCGGCGGAAATGTCCTTCAGAGTAACGCGGTAGCAGGGCCGGTCGGCCTTGACCAGGCTCATCTCCGTGGACAGCTGCTCGATGTGCAGTTGCTCGCCCATGGTATGGCCGGCAAAGTAGGCGTACTCTTTTTCGGTGGAAAATTCATTGGGGATTATGACATCCTCGGGCATGTTGTTGACGCGCACAAAGCCGAAGACCTTGTCGCCGGGTCCTTCCTTGAAGAGCTGCAGGATGGAGTGCTGGTCCGTGGCCCCCAGGGAGGTGAGCGGCGTGGTGCCTGCGTTGACCACGTCCCCGTCCAGGGATAATCTTTTCCCCAGGCTCTCGGCCCACAACTGCACGAACCACAGGCCGAATTCCGACAAAAAGCTGCTGTAGTTGAACAGCACGTGAATGGATTTGCCCTTCCGGGCCAGTTCATACAGGCAGGTGCCCAGGGCGAACAGGGCGTTTTCCGGCGGCGGGCTGTCGATAATGGATTGATGGGCCAGCGCTGCGCCTTCCAGCAGTTGCCGGGCGTCGATGCCCGCCACCTCGGCCGGCAGGAACCCCACCGGCGATAAAACGGAATACCGCCCCCCCAGGTTGCGGGGAATATGCAGCAGGTGGCACCCCAGGTCCCGGGCGATGCGGTTGATGCCGTTTTCCCCCGGGTCGCAGATAATCACGATATCCTTTACATTGCCGCCCGCTTCCTTGTATTTGTTGTAAAAGTAGATGAATTGCGCCGCTGTTTCCGGGGTGGAACCGGACTTGCTGGTATAGACAAGGGCGGTTTTGCGCATGTCCGCCAGCTCATCCACTTTGCGCACCAGGGCCGGGTCGATGTTGTCCAGGATAAACAGGCGCGGCCGGCCGTGTTTTTCCAGGTTGTAAAAAGGCCCTTTGAGAAACTGTAAAACGGTCCTGGCACCCAGCGCCGAGCCGCCGATGCCCAGGAGCAGGACATTGGCATATTTTTCCGACAGCTCCCGCGCCAGTGACCGGATGCGGGGAATATTTTCTTCTTCGGCAAATGACAGGGTGATGGGGGACTGCTTTTCTTTCAGTGTGGATTGGAATTCCATAAAGGCTTCGCCGTATTCGGCGGCAAAGTTTTCAAACGCAGCCAGCGGGACAAAGCCGGTCCGTTCTTCCCGGCTCAGCAGGTGGCCGATGTCCACATTGATTATTTCGTTCATGAAATCACATCCTTACATCATTTATTTAAATTTGCTTTAAAGCATTTTTCCACGGTCAGGTGAGCCAAAGTTATTATAGCCTTTATTTACCAACGATATGAATTATTTTACCACTTTTGCGTAAATTATTTGAAAAAGTTGTTATAAATTATATACGGATTATTGGCAGGAGTTGCAAATTAATTATTGAAAAATAAGGAGCAATCAGACGATGGAACTTTTTGCGGATTGGCATACGCATACCAATTACAGCGACGGGCGTGCCACCGCCGAGGAAATGGTGGCTGCGGCGGCCCGGCGCGGGCTGGCGCAGGTGGCCCTGACCGACCACGGTCCCCGGGCTATGTTTATCGGTGTCAGGGATGCCGGGGTTTACCGGGAATTAAAAAAACAAGCGGCCCCGCTGAGCGAAAAATACGGGGTACAGGTGCTGGTGGGCGCCGAGGCCAATGTAATCAGCCTCGACGGGGAAATAGACCTGCCCCCGGAAATCATCAAGGAACTGGACATACTGATTGCCGGCCTGCATCCCCAGGTGTGGTGCCGGCCATGGTGGAAAACCCTGAACTGGATACTGCCCAACCGGCTGGGCAAATCTATCTACCAATTGCGCGAAATGATGCGTAGGGACAATACCCGGGCACTGGTGGCGGCGGTGCACAGGAATCCGTTGACCTTTGTCGGCCACCCCGATCTGGTGATGGCGGTGGACCTGGACGAGGTGGCCCGGGCCTGCGCCGTCGCCGGGTGCGCCATGGAAATAAACACGGGTCACCATTACGACCGGGACGGGGTGGTGCAGGCGGCATTGCGCCGGGGGGCGTCCCTGGTGGTGAACAGCGACGCTCATTTCCCCGGCAGCGTTGGCGATCTGGCCGCGGGCGCCGCCCTGCTGGACAAGTACCGGGTGCCGCCGGAACGGGTGCTGAACGCCCGGCGGGCGCCGGGAAACAGGCCGGATTTCCCTTTTAACGAAACCGACGCCCCGGGGAATTATGTGTTTCTGCATTGAACAGTAAAGGAATACCGTCACCCGTGGTGAATCTATAACACGTGCTTTATTTGATACTGCATTAGTATTTGAAAGAGGTGGGTAACTTGCCCGCAAACATGGTGATCGTTACCGGTCTTTCCGGGGCCGGGAAAACGCAAGCGCTGCGCATTCTGGAGGACCTGGGTTATTTTTGCGTGGACAACCTGCCGCCGACATTGATTCCAAAATTTGCTGAGCTCTGTGCACAATCGGCCCGGCGCATTAATAATATAGCATTAGTGGTGGATATCCGCGGCGGTGAGTTTTTCCGGGCTTTGACCGACGTAATGGATGAGTTGGAGCAGCGGAAAGTGGAATTCGAGGTATTGTTTTTGGAAGCGTCGGATGAAGTGCTGGTGCGGCGTTACAAGGAATCGCGCCGGCGTCATCCCCTGGGCACGCACGGCGAGGTATTGCGCAATATCCGGGAAGAACGGGCGCTCCTGGAGGAATTAAGGGGGCGGGCCGGCAAGATAGTGGATACTTCTAATTTCAAACCGCAGCAGCTCAGGGATAAGCTGGTGGAGCTTTTCGGCGCCGACAAGGAAGTATCCCAGCTGCTGGTCACCGTGGTTTCCTTCGGGTTCAAATATGGCATTCCCCTGGACAGCGATCTGGTAATAGATGTGCGTTTTTTGCCCAACCCGCATTATGACCCCGTAATGCGCCCGCTTACGGGTGAAGACCCGGCGGTGCGGGATTTTGTGTTCAACTCGCCGGTAACCCGTGAATTCATGGCCAAGTTCACCGACTTGATCAAGTTTCTTATTCCCTGTTATATAAAAGAAGGCAAGACTACGTTGATGATCGCCATCGGGTGCACCGGCGGCATGCATCGCTCGGTGGCCCTGGCCAACCGGCTGGGGGAAATCTTAAATGAGATGGATTACCGGGTAACGGTGCATCACCGGGATATCGGCCGGGTGGGCTAGCTTTTTGGTGGTCGGTGGTTGGTGGTTGGTAAAAAATATTCAGTTTGGAAGCTGTTACCCTGTTGGGGGGTGTTATTTTGATCAAGTGGTTTTACCCGGGCATGCATATTAAACGCTGGTTCTTTTTGGCCCTGCTGGGGGTGCTGGTGACCGTTGCCGGCGCGTTGATGACGGTGGCTTCCGTTTACCCGGACGTGCTGAAGCTGCCGGCGGTTTGGTACGGCCCGGCAGCCGGCGGGCGCAGCCTGTGGGTGCCCGGCGCAGCGTGCATGGCGGGCGGGGTTACCCTGCTGGTGTTTGGTATGTGCAGGGTTTTTCGTTCGGTGATCAACGCCGTTATGCCCGGGGAAAATAACCTGGTGGATATTATTTATTCGCGGCGCTACCTGGAAAAGGGGCCCCGGGTGGTGGTTATCGGCGGCGGAACGGGTATACCGGTTTTATTGCGCGGGCTCAAGGAGTATACCGGCAATTTGACGGCCATTGTTACGGTGGCCGACGACGGCGGCAGTTCGGGACGGTTGCGGGGGGACCTGGGGATCCTGCCCCCCGGCGATGTGCGCAACTGCCTGGTGGCGCTGGCCGACCGCGAACCTCTGATGGAAGAACTGCTGCAGTATCGTTTCCCCACGGGGGAACTCCGGGGGCATAACATGGGGAATCTCCTGCTGGCCGCCCTGTGCGGCATCACCGGCGGCTTTGACCGGGCGGTGCGAAACTTCAGCCGGGTGCTGGCGGTGCGGGGACAGGTGCTGCCGGCCACCCTGGCGGACGTGAAATTGTGCGCGGTAATGGAAGACGGTTCGGTGGTACGCGGGGAATCGCATATTCCCGCCTGCGGCAAAAGAATCAAGCGGGTTTTCCTGGACCCGGGAAACTGCTTTCCCACTGAGGAAGCGCTGCTGGCCATCCGGGAGGCCGACGCCATCATCATGGGGCCGGGCAGCTTGTATACCAGCATTTTGCCCAACCTGCTGGTGCAGGATATTCCGGAGGCCATCGCCCGGTCCCAAGCGGCTAAAATATACGTTTGCAACGTCATGACTCAGCCCGGTGAAACGGACGGTTATACAGCTTCCGATCATTTGCGGGCCTTGACCGACCATGCCGGTCAAATAGTTGATTATATGGTTGTGAACACGGAGAGCATTCCCGCTCGGCTGGTGGGCCGGTATCGCCGGGAGGGCGCTGTGCCTGTGGAGGCTGACCTGGAGGCTGTCCGGGAAATGGGAGTGATTTCCGTTACCGGCAAACTGGTGCAACAGGGGGAAGTGGTAAGGCATCATCCCGACCGGCTGGCCCGCTTGCTGATCCGGCTCATCAGCGACGACCGCCGGCACCCGGAGCGGGTGGTGTTTTTGAATAATTACCTGCGGGAAAGGCAGGATCGAAGCAGCCCCAACAGCGCGGTGCCGGGTAGTAAATAAAAGTGTTTTTATGCTCTGGAATTTTTATAAGTACCAGGGCTTTTTTTTGTTGTTAAGCCGGGCAAAAAAGGGGGACAGACTTTCATGTCGCTGTTGCGACACCATCAGTAAAAGGGGACAGGCACCATTTTCGTTTTTTGAAAATGGTGCCTGTCCCCTTTTACTGTGCCTGTTCCCTTTTTTGCCGGTGCCATGCCATTATCTACAGCGTATTTTTCATTTCGGGGGCGGGTACCACTACATTAGAAGTGATTTTAGCCGGCATTTTTACATTATGCAGCAATAATTTTCAGGGAGGTGGGAGTTTTGTTTGACAGGGAAGTATCGCCGGCCGGTTGGATTACGCTGACCCTGACATCTATAGCTTTAACCGTTCCGTTTATTTTTATTATGAAAAACATGGCTGATTCACTGCACACCATAGCGGAACACAAAACAAGAATAAGCCGGATAAAAAAGTACGGTATGTAAAACAGGCGCGCCGGTAAATCACCCGGCGCTTTTTTTTAAAATAAGAAAAACATACGCAAAAAAGGGAGTGGTTCAGGTAAAAGGGGGATAGACAGGCAAAAAAGGGGACAGGCACTTTTTTCAAAAAGCGAAAAAAGAGCCAGTCCCCTTTTATGGTGCTCTTTTTTATTTTTTTACAGAGGAAAATAATTAACAATATTGAATATTTAAGCAATTGGTCTTTTAATTTGATTAAATTAAATATAAGGGGGGGGATAAGTGCATATAGTGATAATCGGGAACAGCGCGGCCGGGCTGGCTGCGGCCCGCACTGTGCGCAAGGTGGCCGCCGGGGCCCAAATCACCGTCATTTCCGACGAACCCGGGCCGGCTTACGCGCGCTGTCTGATTCCGGAGGTGCTGGCCGGGTCCAGGGACTTGCCCGGGATTGGTTACGTGGGGGCGGACTTTTACCGGCAGTACGGGATAGAGCTGTTGGCGGGGCAGACGGTAACTTCGCTGGATGTGGAGAAACGTGAACTTACCACGGCAAACGGCCGCTCTATCGGTTATGACCGCCTGTTGCTGGCCACCGGGGCTTCGCCGGTGGCACCGGATTGGCCCGGGGCGGATTTACCCGGTGTTTTCACCCTGCGCAAAGCCGACCAGGCCGCTGCGGCGGGCCGGTGGGCGCGGGACTGCGCCTCGGCGGTGGTGGCGGGCGGGGGCCTGGTTAGCCTGAAAGCTGCCTACGCCCTGAAAGAACGCGGCTTGCCCGAGGTTACGGTAGTGGTAAAAAGTCCGCATGTGCTGATTAAACAATTGGATGCACAAAGCGCGGCATTGGTGGAAAAGGAGTTGGCCAAAACCGGTATAAAGTTTGTTTATGGCGTTGAGCCGGTGGCTGCGGTTAAGGGGCCGCAAGGCGCCGTGCAGGCCGTGGAACTGGCGGACGGGCGCCGGCTGCCCGCCGGGTTGGTAATGGTGGGCAAGGGGGTGCGGCCTAATGTGGAACTGGCCCGCCGGGCCGGCGGCAGGGTGGACAAAGGCATAGTGGTCGATGACAACCTGGCCACTTCGCTGCCCGGGGTGTACGCCGCCGGGGACTGTATTGAAGTAACGGATATGCTGACCGGGGATAAAACGACTTCCGGCCTGTGGACGCTGGCGGTGGAACAGGGCCGCTGCGCCGGGTACAATCTGGCCGGCCTGCCCGGAAGCTACCCACCGCCCCTGACCCGCCTCAACGCCGCCCAGTTCGGCGCGCTGCCCTTTATATCGGCGGGTGATGTGCGGGGCGGCGATGAAACGGCCGTGTATCAAGACGGCGGGGTGTATCGCAAGGTTTGCTTCAGGGATGGCCGGCTGGTTGGTTTTATTATGGTGGGCAAGGTGGACCGGGCCGGGGTTTATACCGCTTTAATTAAGCAGGCCCGGCATATTGCGGGGCGATTGAAAGACAAGGTGGCGGGCGGTACGGTAACCGGGGCCGACATCGTGTATTCCCGGACCGTGCCGGTACGGTAAAAGAGTTACCCAGTAGTTTTAATGAGGTTTGCAGCCATAACAAAATTTCACAAGGAGGGTGATGAGGTGCAGGAAGTGCTGGTCGATAAAGAACGCTGCCTGGGCTGTCGTTCCTGTGAACTGGCCTGTGCCGTGGCTCATTCGGCAAGTAAAACGCTGCTTGGGGCAGTGGGCGAGGCAAAAAAGCCGTTAAAAAGAATTTTTGTGCATCAAACCGAAGCCGGTAAAATACCCCTGAACTGCCGCCATTGTGCAGAAGCCCCCTGCATTGACGCCTGTATCGCCGGGGCCATGCACCGCACGGCCGAAGGGGTGGTGACCAATACCGGCGGGCCGGCGGAATGTACGGGCTGCTGGATGTGTGTCATGGTTTGCCCGTACGGGGTTATTCGCAGCGAAATCGCGCAGCGATTAGCCGTCAAGTGCGACCGGGAATGCCTGGACGAGGCGGGTGAACCGGCCTGTGTGCGGGCCTGCCAGACCCGGGCGCTTAAATATGTTGAGGTGGATGATTTCAGCCGGGAAAAAAGGGAGCGTTTTTTGATTTCATTAAAGTCTTAAGCAAATCTTAAGCGAAGGTGCGGCCGGGTAAAAATTCGGGGCTCCAAGCCTTGACGCGGCGGTCCGCGTCAATGAAGATGCGCCGGTGAAGAGTTGTGTTTTTTTTGGTTGAAAGGAGGAATTAAAATGGTTGAAAAGAGCATAGATCAGGCCACTCTTAAGATGTTGAAAAAAGCCCAAAGGGATGGTATAGAAACTGTTTGGGACCGGCTGGCGGCCCAGGAACCCCAGTGCGGTTTCGGGCAGCTGGGTATTTGCTGCCGTAACTGCAACATGGGCCCCTGCCGTATCGACCCCTTCGGGGACGGCCCGTCACAAGGAGTGTGCGGGGCAGGCGCGGATACGATCGTGGCCCGCAACCTGGTGCGCGCCATTGCCGCCGGGGCGGCGGCGCATTCCGACCACGGCCGGGGGATTGCTTCCACGCTTCTGGCCTCGGCCGGCGGCGACACCGCCGATTACCCGGTGCGGGACGAGGCCAAGTTGCAAGCCCTGGCCGCCGAATACGGCATTGCCGTGGAAGGGCGGGCAACGGCGGAAATTGCCCGGGATTTGGCCAATGCGGTATTGGAGGAGTTCGGTACCAGGAAAGGCGCCCTGCAATTTATCAACCGGGCGCCTGAACAAAGAAGGGCGGTATGGGATAAGCTGGGCATCACTCCCCGGGGCATCGACCGCGAAGTGGTGGAGAGCATGCACCGCACCCATATGGGGGTGGATAACGATCCCGTCAGCTTGATTTTGCAGGGCATGCGCACGGCTTTAAGCGACGGCTGGGGCGGTTCAATTGTCGCAACGGAACTTTCGGATGTTTTGTTCGGCACTCCCAGGCCCGTTAAAGGCTCCAGTAACCTGGGTGTTTTAAAGGAGGATCAGGTTAATATCATCTTGCACGGGCACGAGCCAACCCTTTCGGATATTATCGTGCACGCCGCCAGGGACCCGGAACTGCTGCAGGAAGCCCGGGCGAGGGGGGCGGCGGGGATCAACGTATGCGGCATGTGCTGCACCGGCAACGAAATATTAATGCGGCACGGCGTGCCCGTGGCCGGGAATTTCCTGCAGCAGGAATTGGCCATAGTGACCGGCGCCGTGGAAGCCATGATCGTGGATATCCAGTGCGTCATGCCCGCCCTGCCCCAGGTGGCCGGGTGCTACCACACCAAGATAATTTCCACATCGCCGAAAGCTAAGTTTCCGGGGGCCGAGCATATTGCCTTCGATGAGCACAATGCCATGGAGACGGCCAAAAAGATCGTCCGGATCGCCGTGGAGAATTACTCCAACCGCCGGGCGGAAAAGGTAAACATCCCCGCGGATCAAATGGAGTATATGGCGGGTTTTAGCGTGGAGGCTATTCTGGAGGCTCTGGGCGGCTCCCTCAACCCGTTGATCGACGCCGTTAAATCCGGGGCGGTCAAGGGAATCGTGGGTGTGGTGGGGTGTAACAACCCAAAATACATCCAGGATAACAGCCACCTGGTTTTTGTGCGCGAGCTTATTAAAAACGATATCCTGGTGGTGGGCACGGGCTGTGCGGCCATCGCCTGCGCCAAGGCCGGTCTTTTGCTGCCCGCGGCGGCGGAACAGGCCGGGGATGGCTTGCGGGGCGTTTGCACCGGTCTGGGCATCCCGCCGGTCCTTCATATGGGTTCCTGCGTGGATATCAGTCGGATTATGACGGTGGCGGCGGCCATGGCCAATGCCCTGGGGGTGGATATAGCCGACCTGCCCCTGGCCGGGGCGGCGCCCGAGTGGATGTCCGAAAAGGCTGTCTCCATCGGCACCTATGTGGTCAGCTCGGGTATTTTTACCATTTTGGGCACGGTTCCCCCGGTGCTGGGCAGCCAAAACGTGGCCGAACTTTTAACCGGCGGTGCCGAAAAGGTGGTAGGCGCGGTCTTTGCCGTGGAGGAAAACCCGGCGGCGGCCGCCAAACTGGCCATCGATCACATTGCCGCAAAAAGAAAAGCGCTGGGGTTATAGCAAATAAGCATTTTATTTAGATGGTATGTTTGTTATAGAGAGAAAAAAGGACAGGCAAAAAAGGGGACTGGCTCCATTTTCGTTTTTTGAAAATGGTGCCTGTCCCCCTTTTACGTGCAGGTCGGGTTGTTCCCCGCTGCGTTCAAAATCTCCGCGTCGACGGGACTAAGGTTCGCTTCGGGCCGAATTTGGCGGTCCTGCATATTGCGCAGAACGGGTAGTTATACTGAGTCATTTATTAACAATAGCTTTCTCTTTTCAAGCTATGCCAGTGGTTTTTGCGCGATTCGTCCCGCCAATTCGGCAGCCTCAGCTTCACCAAGTCCCGTTTCCGACGCTCCGACACATCACTTGCGGGGAACAACCCGCCCCGCACCCAATATACCTTTTCAGGACAGGCACCGATTCACAAAGCGAATCGAAGCCAGTCCCCTTTTACGCTGCTCGTCCCCTTTTTTATTATTTCACTAAACCGATTGAAACCTGTTGTTTTTCCGCGTCCCAGCTTACTTCGGCGCCGAAGGCTTCGGCCACCCGGCGGATGGGCAGGAAGTCAACCCCGCCGGCGGTAAAGGGTGCGGCGTCGATTTTTTGCTCCTGATTGTTGATCTTTATCATAGGTTCACCGACAGTTAACTGTACGGAAGTGTCCGGGCCGGTAAGGGTGATGATTTTACCCGCTTTGGTCAGTGTAACTTCCAGTCCCTCGGCCAGGGCGTCCGCCGGGGCGAAGCTGCGACCGTCTTGTTTGACGGGTGCTGACGGCAAATCTATCGTGGCGGCATTATTTATAATTTTGATGCTATATTTAGTAAATCCTGCAATTATTGTTAATTTTCTTGTTTGTCCGATAATGCAAATGTGGGCTTTTACTGCGCATATTACCGTAAATCCATTATCTTGCTTGACGCTGCCGGGTTTGCGGTATACTATGAAATAATATGAAGGTTAAGTCATTTAAGGAAGTGCGGTGTAACAGTGCGTGAAGTCTATCTTGACAACAGTGCCACCACCCGGCCTTACCCGGAAGTGGTCCGGGCGGTGGTGGAGGCGATGGAAGAAAACTATGGTAACCCCTCTTCGCTGCACCGTAAAGGGGTGGAGGCCGGCCGGGCGGTTACCCGGGCGCGGGAGACGGTGGCGGCCGGTTTGGGTGTGGCCCCGGGTGAAATTGTGTTTACCGGCGGAGGCAGCGAGGCCGTCAACCTGGCTGTCAAAGGCGTGCTACCGGGCCGGCGGGGCCGGCACGTGATAACCACGGCGGTGGAACACCCGGCCGTTTTAAACGCCTGCGGACAGCTGAAGGAACGGGGTATTGAAATAACGGTGCTTCCGGTGGACGGCGAGGGTGTGGTGGACCCCGGGCATCTCCGGGCTGCTTTGCGGGACGATACTTACCTGGTGGCAATAATGCACGTCAACAATGAAGTGGGCGCGGTGCAGCCGCTGGACGAGCTGGCGGCGGTTATTGCCGAATTCCGCCGGGCCGGGCGGCGGCTTTTATGGCACGTGGACGCGATACAGGCCTACGGCAAGTTGCCCCAGCGACCGGCGGAACTGGGGGTGGACCTCCTGTCAGTCAGCGCCCACAAGGTGCACGGCCCCAAGGGAGTAGGGGCGCTCTATGTGGCGCCGCGCACTCAGCTGCAGCCGCTGGTGGCCGGCGGGGGACAGGAGGCCGGCCTGCGTTCCGGCACCGAGAATGTCCCCGGCATAGCGGGATTCGGCGCGGCCGCCGCGGTAATCGCCCGAGAGGCACGCGACAGTAATACCGCGAAAAAGCTGTTTGCCCTCAAAAAAAGGTTGGTGGAAGGCATCCTGGCGGCCGTGCCCGGCGCTGTGTTGAACGGACCGGCGTGCCGGGAGGACAATCCCCGCTGCGCCCCGCATATTGCCAACATTTCCTTTCCCGGCCTGCGCGGGGAGGTATTGCTCCATTCCCTGGAGGGGCGGGGTATTTATGTATCCACCGGCTCTGCCTGCGCCTCCCGGAAGAATCCCGGCAGTCACGTGTTAAAGGCCATGGGACTGAAGGGAGAGCTGCTGGAGGGAGCCATCCGGTTCAGCCTGTCCTACACCAATACGGAGGAAGAAATAGATTACGCCGTGGAAAATACCGTGGCGGCAGTTGAGGAACTACGGGCGCTGTACGATTAGAACACGGGATACAGGACGGTATATAATATCGCGAGGTGCACAAATGTACAATACATACATGATCCGTTACGGTGAAATCGGTTTAAAAGGTAAAAACCGGCCGGCATTTGAAAAACGGTTGATGGGCAACATCAGCCGGGCGCTGAAAGATACCGGGCCGGCCCGGGTGCAGCGGGTGTACGGTCGGATTCTGGTGGAAAGCGCTGCCGATCCGGCCAGGGTGCTGGACAAGTTAAGCAAGGTTTTCGGCATTGTAGGCATCGGGCCGGCGCTGCGCTTGCCCCTGGATGAGGAAGCCATTTGCGAGGGGGCGCTGGCGGCTTTGAAAGACGCCGCCGCCGGCATAAAAAAAACTCCCGGGACCCCGCTTACCTTCAAGGTGGAGGCCCGGCGTTCCAACAAACAGTTCCCCCGGACGTCGCCGGAACTGAACGGCCTGATCGGCGGTTATTTATTAAAGAACTACCCGGGGCTCACAGTTGACGTACATAACCCGCAAATCAGGGTGCGGGTGGAAATACGCGAGAAAAACGCCTTCATCTACGCGGCCGACATACTCGGCGTGGGCGGCTTGCCCGTGGGGGCCAGCGGCAAGGCGCTGCTGCTCTTGTCCGGGGGTATTGACAGCCCGGTGGCGGGCTGGATGGCCATGAAAAGGGGCATTGAAATCGAGGCGGTGCATTTCCATAGCTTCCCCTTCACCGGGGAAAAATCACTGGAAAAAGTGCGGGACCTGTGCCGGGCGCTGACTGCCTACACAGCACGCATCAAGCTGCACGTGGTGCACTTTACCGACATTCAAAAGGATATCCAAAAAAACTGTCCAGAGGAATTACGGGTAACCATCATGCGGCGCATGATGTTTCGCCTGGCCAAGCGCATCGCCGGGCAGCAGGAGGCGCTGGCGCTGGTGACGGGCGAAAGCGTGGGCCAGGTGGCCAGCCAGACCCTGGAGAGCATGCGGGTGATCAACCAGGTCATTGACCTGCCGGTGCTGCGTCCCCTGGTGGGGATGGACAAACTGGAAATTATTCACAGGGCACAGGAAATCGGCACTTATGATATTTCAGTGCTGCCTTACGAGGACTGCTGCACGTTGTTTTTGCCCAAACACCCGGCCACCAGGCCCCGGTCGGAGCAGGCCGAGGAAGCTGAAAAGCCGCTGGCCGTGGAGGATTTGCTGGCCGGCGCCCTGGAGCGTACCGTGGTGGAGGACATAGGTCGTAAAGTTTAATTCCGGAGGTGAGCCGTCTTGAGTTTTTCCATGCTGACCAAGAATGAACTGGCCCGGGTGGCGGACGCGCGGCGTTGCTGCAAGCTGGCCGAGCTGGCCGCCCTGGTGAAAATGGACGGCTCCCTCCAGATCAGCGGGCGCCGGGTTTCATTGAACATATTTAATCATAACGCCGCCGTAGTACGGAAAGTTTTCAAATTGATCAAGGAAATTTTCAGTTTGCAGGCGGAAGTGCTGGTCAAGAAAAAAATGCGCTTGCATAAAAATAATGTTTACGTGGTGCGTATTCCTCCCCAGGAAGGGCTGCGCGAAATGCTGGTTCAACTGGGCATGGTGAAATCCGACGGTGCGCTGCGGGAAGGGGTACCCGGTGACCTGGTCCGGAACGAATGCTGCCGCCGGGCCTACCTGCGCGGGGTTTTCCTGGGCGGCGGCTCGGTTAATAACCCGGGGGGCACCTATCACCTGGAGGTTATCACCGGCAAAGAACGCCATGCCGTTGATATATGCCGTTTGCTGAAAAAATTTAATTTTTCGGCCAAAGTCAGCCAGCGTAAAAGCTGGTATGTGGTGTACCTTAAAGAAAGCGAGCAGATAGTGGAGTGCTTGAACAACATGGGCGCCCATTCGGCGCTTTTGGAATTCGAGAATGCCCGGATATATAAAGATATGCGCAACCGGGTGAACAGGCTGGTAAACTGCGAAACGGCAAATTTGAACAAAACGGTTAACGCCTCCCTGCGCCAGGCGGAGAATATTCGCTTGATTGCCCGTTTCCTGGGAATGGACAAACTGCCCCCATCGCTGCGGGAAGTGGCGGAATTGCGGATTAATTTCCCCGACGCCAGTTTAAAAGAGCTGGGGGAGATGGCCAACCCGCCCCTGGGTAAATCCGGCGTCAACCACCGGTTGCGCAAGCTGGATAAAATTGCGGAAAAATTACGTACAGGGTCTGATTTCCCGGAATCCGCGGCGCCGGAGGTTGAAAGTGAATGAGAAGGATCAAGCGCTTTCCCGTGTCCGGGGGCAACTCCCTGCACGGTTGGTACCGGCGGGTGGGTTTTTTCCGGGTGGTATATAATTTTTTGTTGATCGTGCTGGCCCGGTACCTGCCTTCGCTGCGGGTAAAAAATTTTCTGTACCGGATGGTGGGTATTCGGGTGGAGCGGGGTGTTTCGGTGGGATTGATGGCCATGATGGACGTTTTTTACCCCCAGTACATCTCCATTGGGGAAAACAGTGTTATCGGTTACAATGTCACTTTGCTGGCCCATGAATTTTTGGTGCATGAATACCGGCTCGGCCCCGTGGAAATTGGTAAAGATGTTATGATTGGCGCTAATTCCACGGTGCTGCCGGGAGTGCGGATTGGCGACGGCGCGGTGGTGGGGGCCGGCTCGCTGGTAAACCGGGACGTTCCACCCGGCGCCCTGGTTTGCGGTGTCCCCGCAAGGGTCAAAAGTAAGAATTCAGAATACAGAATTCAGGAGTTAAGGAATGAAAGATAGAATTCAGAATACAGAATAAAGAATTCAGCAGTTGAAGATTGGATAAATTTGCCTTTGAGAAAACCGGCATTGCAAGCAAAAGTGCCGTAAAAAATATTCTGACTCCTGACTTCTGAATTCTATTTTTATCTTAATTTATAACTATTCACCAAAAAACATTGACTGCTGTGGTATTGCCCATTAGCAAACGACTTGCGTAGCGCCGGTAACAGCATCCGACGAAGCTTCGGGTAACCGGATAGCGACGCGAAATCAGCGGCTCACTAACAGTTTGTAATTAAGTATAATGAGCTTTAAAGATAATATTTCAGAAATAAGAAAACATATTGCGCCGCCTTTGCAGCGCCGCTAATCCGGTCCGAAGCGAGGCGTGGTGCTGTCGGCGCGAAGCACTGGAGTGAGCGTTGGGCAATACCACAGCGGGCTTGCTGAATAGTTACCTTTATCTTAAACAAAGGAAGGCTTTCTTGCAACAATGAGATTAATGAGCGAATTACTGTCCGAACTGTGGCGGCGCCCGTGGCGTTCCAGCCTGGTCTGGCCGATCATTATCACCAATATCCTGGGTTCTGTTTACGGTTTTTACTGGTACCGGGCGCAGCTGGCGGAAACGCCTCGTTACCTGTGGGCCCTGGTGCCGGACAGCCCCCTTTCCACCACCTTGTTTGCCTTGGCTTTGCTGCTGGTGCTGGCCGGTAACCGGCCCGGGTTGATTACGGCAGTGGCCTGCGCCACCACCATAAAATACGGTTTGTGGGCGGTGGGAATGATTACCCATTACTGGGCGCTGGGCGGGCCGGTCAACTTTACGGAGGTAATGCTCTGGCTGTCGCACTGGGGCATGGCCCTGGAAGGGTTTATATTTTTACGCACGGTGCCGGTTCCGGGCCGGGCGCTGCTGGGCGCGTCGCTGTGGATGATATTTAATGATTACATGGACTATTTTCGAGGGCTGCATCCGTACCTGTTCAGTCCACTACAGGAAAATTTCGCTCTCTGGCTCGCTGCCGGGTTGACCATTGTCGCATTTATTGCCCTGGTTCGGGCCTGGGTCTGTAATCATTTGCCTGTTAACTGAATATATTGGTTTATAAAAACAGGCAGGAATTTTGCTAGTGTATGTAGAAATATATTTTAAAAAATTTGAAAATTTATTTGAATTTATAGGAGGAATCTATTGGCTATGCGCATGGGTTACGGGCTGAACGTCGTGCAGACACAAAAATTGATCATGACCCCTGAATTGCGCCAGGCCATTGCCGTGCTGCAACTTTCCTCCCTGGAACTGAGCAGCTATGTGGAGCAGCAGCTCCAGGAAAACCCGCTGCTGGAAATCGGGGAGGATCAGTCTGAAAGGATAGATACACCGGACCAAAAGCATGAAGAAGAGGGTGCCGGGGAAAACCAATACGATATAGATTGGCAGGATTACTTTCACGACAGCAGTGATTTGGGAATGCCCCGGTCGGAGGTATCCCGCGACCGGGAAGAATACAGTTACGAAAACTTTGTTTTCCGCGCGCCCGATTTGTTGGAGCATCTTTTAAGCCAACTGGGCCTTATTCGCTGCAGTGACCGGCAGCGTGCTATAGCCGAGTATATTATTGGCAATATCAATCGCAACGGTTATCTTGGTTGTTCAACTGAAGATATGGCTAAACAGTTGAATACATCCACGGAGGAAGTTTTGGATGCTTTGCAAATAGTACAGTCGCTGGATCCTCCGGGGGTGGGTGCCCGCTCGCTGCAGGAATGCTTACAGTTACAGTTGAATTACCTGGGCATTGATGATGAATTAGTGCACAACGTGGTGGAAAGACACCTGATGGACCTGGCCGACGGCAAGTACAGCCGCATGGCACAATTGTTGGGCGTACAGGCGCAGGATATTCAGCGGGTGGCCGACCTGCTTAAAACGCTGGACCCCAAGCCGGGGCGAAATTTCGGCGGCGCGGGCGACAACAGATACATTGTGCCGGATATCGTGTTGAACAAGGTGGACGGGGAGTATGTTATCATTATCAACGATGTTTCCGTGCCCCGCCTGACCATTAACAATACTTACCGCGCGGTGCTTAGCCATGAGCAGGGTGACAACAAGACTAAAAAGTTTGTCGAACATAAGCTGAACGCCGCGGCCTGGCTGATTAAAAGTATTGAACAGCGACGCTTGACCCTGTACAAGGTGACCAAGTGCATCGTTGATTTGCAGCGGGAGTTTCTGGACTACGGGGTCAAATATCTCAAACCCCTGAACCTTAAAACAGTGGCCGATATGGTGGAACTGCACGAATCCACCGTGTCCCGGGCCACTTCCAATAAGTATATCCAGACTCCCCAGGGTGTTTTTGAAATGAAATACTTTTTCTCGTCCGGTCTGAGCAATGCCGGCGGTTCCATGGTATCCGCCGAAAGTATCAAAAAAACCATGCAGGAAATTGTAGAAAAGGAAGATTCCCAAAAACCGCTGAATGACCAGCAGATCGCGGATATATTAAGCCGCCAGGGCATTAAGATTTCCCGCCGCACCGTGGCCAAGTACCGGGATGAACTGGGTATACCGCCGATTAGAAAAAGGAAAAGGTATTAAATAAAAATATTTTTGCGGGAAGAGGTATCGCATATGTCGATACCTCTTAATTTTTTATAATCTTGTATACACAAAAGGAGGAAACAATTTGAAGATTGGCGAATAGAGTATAACATAATTAATTAATTAATGATTACTAAGGCATACTATTGAAAGGAGTGGGTATAACAATGGCGGTAAGAGTGGGGATTAACGGTTTCGGCAGGATTGGACGTTTGGTAATGCGAGCAGCGCTGCGCCATCCTGAAATTGAGGTGGTGGCCATTAATCATAAATCCCGCAGGTTGCCGGCTAACGATGTATTCGCTCAGACGCTAGCCCACACGTTAAAGTATGATTCCGTACACGGCAGGCTTGACGCTGATATAACCGGTTACAATGATATTATTGCGGTAAACGGCAAGGAAGTCAAGGTCCTGGCCGTGGGAGATCCGGCCGAGTTGCCCTGGGGCGACCTGGGGGTGGATATAGTGGTGGAATCAACCGGTAAGTTTCGTGATCCGGATGAGGCCGCCGCGCACCTGCGGGGCGGGGCGAAAAAAGTTGTCATCACCGCGCCGGCCAAGGGTGAATGCCTGACTGTGGTCATGGGAGTTAACGAAGAGCAGTATGATCCCGCCGTGCACCACGTGGTGAGCAACGCATCCTGTACCACCAACTGCCTGGCGCCCGTGGTCAAAGTTTTGTTGAAGAATTTCGGTATCGTTAAGGGGCTCATGACTACTGTACATGCGGTGACCAACAACCAGCAAATACTGGATATGCCCAACAAAGATTTGCGCCGCGGCCGGGCGGCCGGCAATTCCATTATCCCCACCACCACCGGAGCGGCCAAGGCGGTGTCGCTGGTGCTGCCGGAATTGGCGGGCCGGCTGAACGGCATGGCCATGCGGGTACCCACCCTGAACGTGTCCGTGGTGGACCTGGTGGCGCAATTACAAAAAAAGGCAACCCGGGAAGAAGTAAATGCGGCCCTCAAGGATGCATCTGAAGGTGCATTAAAGGGTATACTGGCATACAGCGAACTACCGCTGGTTTCCGCCGATTATAACGGTGATCCCCATTCTTCTATTGTTGACGCCCTGTCCACCATGACCATTTATGATGACATGGTGAAGGTAGTGGCCTGGTACGACAATGAGTGGGGTTATTCCAACCGGGTGCTGGATTTGGTAAAATACATTGCCAAACAGGGATTTTAATATTATCATTAAAAGACGTGGTAAAAGATTCCTAGGGGGGGGTAACATGGCCAAAAAAACCGTACGGGACATTGATGTTTCCGGAAAACGGGTATTGGTGCGGGTTGATTTTAACGTGCCCCTGGACAGCGCAGGAAATGTGACGGACGACACCCGGATCAGGGCGGCGCTGCCCACCATTAAATACCTGATCGGGGAACGGGCCAGGGTTGTTTTAATGTCGCACCTGGGGCGGCCCAAGGGCAAAGTGGACGAAAGGTACCGGATGGGGCCGGTGGCCGATCGCCTGGCGCAGCTATTAGGCGCCCCGGTGCGCAAAATGGACGAATGCATCGGGGATCAGGTGCGGCAGGCGGCGGATAGCCTGGGGGAAGGGGATGTAATGCTGCTGGAGAACGTTCGCTTTTACCCCGGGGAGGAAAAAAACGAACCGGATTTTGCCCGCCAACTGGCCGCGCTGGGTGACATCCTGGTGAATGACGCCTTCGGCACGGCGCACCGGGCCCATGCCTCCAATAAGGGGGTGGCGGAATTTATCCCCGCCGTGGCCGGTTTTCTCATGGAAAAGGAAATATCCATGTTGAGCCGGGTATTGAGCGAACCGGCCAAACCCTTTGTGGCTATTATCGGCGGGGCCAAAGTGTCCGACAAGATCGGCGTCATTGACAACTTGCTGCAAAAGGTGAATGCGCTGCTGATCGGCGGCGGCATGGCCAATACTTTTTTAAGGGCCGGCGGACTGGAAACGGGCAAATCCTTGCTGGAAGAAGACAAAGTGGACCTGGCCAAACAGTTGATGCGGCAAGCTAAAGAGCTGGGCGTGGCCATGTTGCTGCCCGTGGACGTGGTGGTGGCTCCGGAGGCTTCGCCGGGGGCCGAATCCAAAGTGGTTGCGGTGCAGGAAATCCCCGGTGACGCGATGGCCCTGGATATCGGGCCGCAAACTGTACAAAACTTCGGGGCCCGGATTAAAGACGCCGCCACCGTGGTCTGGAACGGGCCCATGGGCGTGTTTGAAATGGAGCCCTTTGCCGGCGGCACCGTGGCCGTGGCCCGGGCGCTGGCGGACAGCAACGCCGTGACCGTGATCGGCGGCGGGGATTCGGCCGCCGCAGTGGAGAAGGCCGGGGTGGCGGATAAGATCACCCATATTTCAACGGGCGGGGGCGCTTCGCTGAAATTCCTCGAGGGCAAGGAACTGCCGGGCGTGGCGGCCCTGCAGGATAAATAGGAGTGATATGCTTTATGCGTGAACCCATCATAGCGGCGAACTGGAAAATGTACAAGACCGTCGGTGAGGCGGTCAATTTTGTGCGCGGATTTACCGGGCTGGTGGCCGGGGTGACCGGGGTGGAGATGGCGCTGTGCCCACCTTTTACGGCCTTGGCAGCGGTGGCGGAGCAGTTGGCCGGGACGAACATCGCCCTGGGCGCCCAGAACATGTACTGGGCGGACGAGGGTGCCTTTACCGGGGAAATTGCGCCGGGCATGCTGAAGGAAATCGGCTGCCGGTATGTTATACTCGGCCACTCCGAACGCCGGCAGTATTTCGGGGAAACGGATGAAACGGTGAATAAGAAGGTACACGCCGCGCTTAAATACGGGCTGAAGCCCATCGTCTGTGTGGGTGAACGGCTGGAAGAGCGAGAGTCCGGCACCACCGAGTCAGTGGTGCGCAGCCAGGTGGAGGGTTCGCTGGCGGGGCTGACGGTCGAGCAGGCCGCCGGGCTGGTGGTGGCCTACGAGCCGGTGTGGGCCATCGGCACGGGGCGCACGGCTTCAGCGGAGGATGCCCAGCAGGTGAATGCCTTTATTCGCGGGCTGCTCCGGGATATGTTCGGCGACGCGGCGGCCGAGGCCGTCAGGATTCAGTACGGCGGCAGCGTCAAGCCCGGCAATACGGCCCGGCTTATGGCCCAGCCCGACATTGACGGCGCCCTGGTGGGCGGCGCCGGCCTGCAGGCAGACAGCTTTGCAGAGATAGTAAAGAACTCGCTGGGGAAGTAATTATTTGGAAAATAAAGGGGACAGGCTTTCATGCCGCTAGCGCGTCACCACGGTAAAAAGGGGACTGGCTCTGTTTTCGTTCTTTGAAAATGGTGCCTGTACCCTTTTTACCGGCGCAATCAGGGAATGGAAATAATATCCACGAAAAGTAGCCTGTCCCCTTTTTTGTAAGGGAGGATATTGTTTTGGCTTCCAAGAAGCGGCCCCTGGTGCTGATAATTTTGGACGGCTGGGGCCTGAATGAGAGTAACGAAGGCAACGCCATCGCCATGGCCGCCAAACCCAACATGGAAAGTTTGCTGGCCCGCTATCCCAACACCGTGCTGGGCACCTCCGGGGAAGACGTGGGTTTGCCCGCGGGGCAGATGGGCAACTCCGAGGTGGGGCACCTGAACATGGGCGCCGGGCGGGTGGTTTACCAGGAACTGACCAGGATCAGCCGGGCCATCCGGGACAGGTCGTTTTACGACAACCCGGTGCTGCTGGAGGCGGTGGAAAAGGTGCGGGAGCGAAAAACCGCCCTGCACTTGATGGGGCTGCTGTCCGACGGTGGTGTGCACAGCCATATTGAGCATTTGTATGCCCTGCTGGAACTGGCCCGGGACCAGGGGCTGTCGCGGGTTTTCGTGCATTGCTTCCTGGACGGGCGGGATGTGCCTCCGGCCAACGCCCGGGAATATATAATTTCGCTTGAAGAGCGGATGAAAAAAACAGAAACCGGTAAGGTGGCCACGGTGATGGGCCGCTATTACGCCATGGACCGGGACCGGCGCTGGGAGCGCACCAGGGATGCCTATTACGCCATGGTCAAAGGCGAGGGTATCAAGGTTCCCTCGGCCCTGGCGGCGGTGGAACAGGCTTACGGGCGGGGGGAAACCGACGAATTCGTCAAGCCGTCGGTAGTTGCCGACGAACATAGTAACCCCGTGGCCCGGGTGGAGGACGGGGACGCCGTCATTTTCTTTAATTTTCGGCCGGACCGGGCCAGGCAAATCACCCGGGCTTTTGTGGACGAAGATTTAACCGGTTTCCCACGCCCCGCCGGCCGGCCGCACGTGCATTTCGTGTGTATGACCCAGTATGATAAAACCATTGCCGCGCCGGTGGCCTACCGGCCCCAGGTGCTGGTTAACACCCTGGGCGAGGTGCTTAGTTATCACAACCTGAAACAGCTGCGGCTGGCGGAGACGGAAAAATACGCCCACGTAACCTTCTTTTTCAACGGCGGGGTGGAAAAACCCAACCGGGGTGAAGACCGGGTATTGATTCCTTCCCCCAAGGTGCCCACTTACGATCTCCAGCCCGAGATGAGTGCCGTGGAGGTTACCGATACCCTGGTTAATAAAATACGGGAGCAAATTTACGACGTAATCATCGTCAACTATGCTAACCCGGACATGGTGGGGCACACCGGGGTGCTGCCGGCGGCGGTGCGGGCCGTGGAAACGGTGGACAACTGTATCGGCCGGGCGGTGCAGGCCGTTAAAGAAGCGGGCGGGCTGGCGATTATCACCGCCGACCACGGCAACGCGGAAGTTATGCAGGATGACGCGGGCGAACCGTTCACGGCGCATACCACGGACCCGGTGCCCTTTATCCTGGTCAGCGACGATCACCGGGACGCCCAACTGCGCCCCGGTCGCCTGGAGGACGTGGCTCCCACCGTATTGGGCCTGCTGGGAATTGACCGGCCACCGGAAATGACGGGACAAAGTTTGCTGGATGCGGGTATACATAAAAGCTGACGTGGTATTACTTTAATAGTATATTTTCATGAGGGGGTATTTTTGTGTCTACTACCATTATAGACGTTACGGCCAGGGAGATTCTTGATTCCCGGGGCAATCCCACCGTTGAGGTGGATGTTATCTTGGAAGACGGCACCTTGGGCCGGGCCGCCGTGCCCTCCGGTGCATCCACCGGGGCCTACGAAGCGGTGGAACTGCGGGATGACGACCCGGGCCGCTACAAGGGTAAAGGCGTTACCAAAGCGGTGCTGAACGTAAACGAGCAAATCGCTCCCGAGATTGTGGGTTTTGATGCCATTGACCAGGCCGGGGTGGATCTGACCATGATAGACCTGGACGGTACGCCCAACAAGGGTAAGCTTGGGGCCAACGCCATCCTGGGCGTTTCCATGGCCGTGGCCAGGGCGGCTGCCGAAGTGCTGGGGATTCCGCTGTACCGCTACCTGGGCGGTGCCGGGGCCAGGCTGCTGCCCGTGCCCATGATGAACATTTTAAACGGCGGCAAGCACGCCGACAACAACGTGGATATTCAGGAATTCATGGTCATGCCGGTGGGGGCGCAGGATTTTGCCGGTGCCCTGCGGATGGGTGCGGAGGTTTTCCATACATTAAAGAGTGTGCTGAAGAAAAAAGGGATGAACACCGCTGTGGGTGACGAGGGCGGATTCGCCCCCAACCTGGGTTCCAACGAGGAAGCGCTGGCGGTAATCGTGGAAGCCATTGAGGCGGCCGGCTACCGTCCGGGCGAAGATGTGGCCCTGGCCATTGACGCGGCGGCCACGGAGTTTTACCAGGACGGCAAATATGTACTGGCGGGGGAAGGGGTATCTTACTCGGCGGCGGAAATGATCGAGTTTTATGCCCGGCTGGCGGAAAAGTACCCGATTATTTCCATTGAAGATGCTCTGGCCGAAGACGACTGGGACGGCTGGAAGCAGCTGACGGAGCGTATCGGCGGCAAGGTGCAGATCGTAGGGGATGACCTGTTCGTCACCAATACCGAGCGACTGGCCCGGGGAATTGAATCCGGGGTGGCCAATTCCATCCTGATTAAGTTGAATCAAATCGGCACCATCACTGAAACCCTGGCCGCCATTGAAATGGCCAGGCAGGCCGGCTATACCGCGGTGGTGTCGCACCGTTCCGGGGAAACCGAAGACTCCACCATTGCCGATCTGGTGGTGGCGGTAAACGCGGGGCAAATCAAGACCGGCGCGCCCTCCCGCACTGACCGGGTGGCCAAGTACAACCAGTTGCTGCGCATCGAGGAGGAACTGGCCGGCACGGCTTTGTTCAAAGGCCGCCGGGTGTTTTATAATTTAAAATAGACCGACCAACAATCACAATTAACTAAGCGCCATTAAATGCTTGCTTTCTCTGTCAGGGTATATTAAAATGTTTACAACCGATAAGGAGGAGTAAGTAGTGGTTGCTAAAGTTATTTTAACTGTTTTACACGTTTTGTTCAGTCTGGGGCTGATAGCGGTAATACTGTTGCAATCCGGTAAAAGCGCCGGGCTGTCCGGGGCCATAGCCGGCGGAGCGGAAACTTTTTTTGGCAAGAAAAAAGGTCTTGATGAACTGCTGGGGAAAATAACAGTTTACATGGCCATTGCCTTCGCTGCTACTTCGCTGGTTTTAGTGGTGTTGTCGAGATAAAATCCGGGGCGTAAGGCCCGGATTTTTTTATTCGCCAGGAATTTAAAACAGCAAAATGTTTCGCTGGTTATATAGTATTAATTATATAATTGTCAATTTTTACTCCCTATGCTATAATTTTTATGGACAAAACAAAGGGGAGAAGGAGGTGAATTCGGCAAATTCCCGGTAGCATTGATGGGAGTATGGCGTTGTTTGTGAAAAAACTATTTATTTGGGGAAGAGGAGGGTAATAATAAGTGGAAGAGTTCAACATCACGTTGGCGTATTACGCTGCCGGAGCAGGCGCCCTGGCGTTGTTGTTCGCCCTTTTCACCATGTCCCAGGTGCTTAAGGAAAGCATGGGCACACCCAAGATGAAGCAGCTTTCCGAGGCTGTTCAAGAGGGTGCCATGGCGTATATGAACCGCCAGTATAAAACGCTTGCGCCTTTTGCAATTGTAATTTTTGTTATTCTCTGGGCATTGCAGTACATGATTGAGATTCCTGAAGGTTCTCACCTGCCCGTAGGTCCGGCATCCGCCATTTCTTTCCTGGTGGGCGCGATTTGTTCCGCCATTGCCGGTTACCTGGGTATGAACAGTACCACCAAGTCCAACGCCCGTACCGCTGAAGCTGCCCGCAGCCACGGTCTGGGCAAAGCCCTGCAGGTTTCCTTCCGCGCCGGTGCCGTTATGGGTCTTTCCGTGGCCGGTCTGGGTCTGCTGGGTGTTTCCGTCCTGTTTATTATCTTCAAGAGTCCGCTGATCATCAACAGCTTTGCGTTCGGTGCATCCGTTATCGCCTTCTTCGCCAGGGTCGGCGGCGGGATCTACACCAAGGCCGCTGACGTGGGTGCGGACCTGGTGGGTAAAGTGGAAGCGGGTATCCCCGAAGACGACCCGCGCAACCCCGCCACCATCGCCGACAACGTTGGTGACAACGTCGGTGACACCGCCGGCATGGGCGCCGACTTGTTTGAGTCTTATGCCGCTACAACCATCGCTGCCATGCTGATCGGTAACGCGCTGTTCGGTTTCCCGGGAGTAATCTTCCCGCTGCTGGTCGGTGCTGCCGGTATTGTTTCCGCTATCCTCGGTACCTTCACCGTGCGTACCGGTGAAGGCGGCAACCCGCAGGCTGCTTTGAACGTGGGCCTGTGGACTACCAACGTGCTTACCGCTATCGCTACCTGGTTCATTGCCAAGGCTACTTTTGCCGATCCCAGCTTCGGTAATGTTTCAACCGGTATCTTTATGGCTGTTTTAGCCGGTCTTATTGTTAACGTAGCCGTAGGTTACCTTACCGAGTACTACACCTCCAACCTGAAGCCCCCGGCGATCAAGATCGCCGAAGCTTCCAAGTCCGGTCCGGCCACCAACGTTATTCACGGTCTGGCGGTGGGTATGGAGTCCACCTTCATTCCCATGCTGGTGTTTGCCGGTTCCATTTACTTCGCTTTCTGGGCTGTTATGTCCAATTCTCCGGAAGGCCAGGGCGGCCTGTGGGCTATTTATGGCATCGCCATGGCGGCTATGGGTATGCTCTCCACCGCCGGTATGGTTGTGGCCATGGACTCCTTCGGCCCGGTGGCTGACAACGCCGGCGGTATTGCTGAGATGGCCGAACTGCCGCCTGAAGTGCGTGAGAAAACCGACAAGCTGGATGCCGTTGGTAACACCACTGCGGCTATCGCCAAGGGCTTTGCCATCGGTTCCGCTGCCCTGACAGCCCTGGCTCTGTTCAGCGCTTACGTTGACGGCGTCAAGCATAAGTTTGGTCTGGAAGAGTTTGTTGTTAACCTGACCGAGCCCATGGTTCTGGTAGGTGTGTTCATTGGCGGCGCTGTGCCGTTCCTGATTGGTGCCCGCACCATGCGCGCCGTGGGTGAAGCTGCTTTCGGTATGGTGGAAGAAGTTCGCCGCCAGTTCCGGGAAATCCCCGGCATCATGGAAGGTACCGGCAAGCCTGACTACGCCCGCTGCGTGGACATTGCCACCAAGTCCGCCATCAGCAAGATGATCTTCCCCGGCGTTGTAGCCGTTATCGTGCCGATCATCGTCGGTTTCGGCCTTGGCGCCAAGGCTCTGGCCGGTTTTCTGGGCGGCCTGACCACCACCGGTGTGCTGCTGGCCCTGTTCCTGGCCAATGCAGGCGGTGCTTGGGACAACGCCAAGAAATACATTGAAGGCGGCGCCCTGGGCGGTAAGAAGAGCGAACCGCACAAGGCTGCCGTTATCGGTGACACCGTAGGTGACCCCTGTAAAGACACCTCCGGTCCGGCCATGAACCCGCTGATCAAGGTTGCAGGTACTATCTCCCTGATCCTTGGTCCCCTGCTCACCAGATTATAAGAGCAAATAACCAAAAAGGGGACTGGTTCTTTTTTCGCATTTTGAAAAAAGTGCCTGTCCCCTTTTGGGTTTTTTTACCCCCTCCTTGGGGTCAGACTTAAACTTGATTAAACTAACTGCATTATTAAAATAATACGATTATTTCCCGTTAATTACCGGTGCGAACATGGTCAGCGCGGCGGCGATTACCAATAGAGCCAGGGTGATCAAGCGCCAAACGCGCACCCCCTTGCCCCGGACTTTCGCTTTGCTCATGGGAATAAGGCTGGCGGCAAAGATAAAAGCAACCACTGCCACTATTAATTGTAAATTATCCAATCAATTTCCCTCCCGGATTACCGTAATACTTGCAATGTTAGATTAATTATAACCTGCCTTGATTCTGAACGCCACCGCCCGGCTTTATAAAATGGCGTTTGAAAATTAGCGTTTCTGATTGGCGGGTACATGCGCATATTTCTGTAAATTGCGGGAAAAATGTATTTAAATATTAGTAACCGGAGGGATGTCAGTTGGATTACAGCGATCCCGGGCAGCGTTACAAAAAGGGCATGACATACGATGAAAAAGTAAATTTTTCTTACGAGTTGGAACAGGAAATCGTGGAAAATAAAAAGGAACTGGCCAGGTTGCAAAGTGCGGGTGCCGGTGATACCCGCATCAAAGAGCTGGAAGAGCGGATCAGCAAAAATGAAAAGCTATTGCAGACAGTGCAGAATGATATACACGGATTGCAAAATGTTTTTTAATAAAAATTTTTCATTAAGCAGGCTGTATTTGCACAGCTTGCTTTTTTTTGACTTACCGGCAACGGGTGTCAAGTCTTGCCATAATGGGTTATAATATGTAAAAATAGAGTCCGGGGGGAGATCCAGTGCAAAATAGAATTAAGGGCAGCGATCACATGTGCTTTGGCTGCAGTGAGAGAAACCCCATCGGTTTCAAGCTGAAGTTTACCATGGACGGCGACATCTGCCGCACAGAGTTTACGGCCGGGGAAGAGCACCAGGGTTGGAACGGTTACATGCACGGGGGGTTGATTGCCGCTATACTTGATGAAACCATGGCCTGGTGGCTCTGGTTGAAAGATATATCCATCATGACCGTGGAAATGACTATCCGTTATAGCCTGGGAGTGCCGGTACATACCAGGCTGCGGGTGGAATCATGGTGTGAGGAGGAAAAGCGAGGTAAACTTTTTCACATGGCCGGCCAAATAATACTACCTGATGGTAAGGTGGCGGCTAAAGCCAGAGCCAAGTTCATGAAAATTGACCCGGCGCAGTTTTAAAAGGATAAACGGAGGGAGATTATGAACAGGGAAGAAGCCTACAGCCTGCTGAAAAAACATTTGAAAACCAAGAATTTAATTAAACACTCACTGGCGGTGGAGGCTGTTATGCAGCGCCTGGCCCGCCATTTCGGCGAAGATGAGGAAAAATGGGGCCTGGCGGGATTACTGCACGATATTGACTATGACCGGACTAAGGATGACCCGGGCCGACACAGCTTGGAGGGGGCCGAATTACTGGCGGAACAGGGCCTGCCCGGTGATGTGGTTTATGCGGTCAAGGTGCATAACGAAGCTCACGGGCTGCCGAGAAAAACTTTAATGGACAAGGCGTTGTATTCAATTGACCCGCTGACCGGCTTGATAGTGGCGGCAGCTTTGATTAAACCCGAGAAAAAGCTGTCTGCTATTGATGTCGATTTTTTAAAGAAAAAATTCGGAGAAAAATCCTTTGCCCGGGGTGCCAACAGGGAAATTATTGCCGCCTGCTCGGAAATGGGGCTGGAATTGGATGAGTTCCTCGGGTTGGGGCTGGAGGCCATGCAGGGCATCAACAAGGAAATGGGCCTGTAACCCATTGACAAATGTGTAGTTAGTGGTATAATAGTTTAATGCTGTGGTAAATAAAGTTGCTGTTGTTCTTAAAGCCCTCTCCTTTAAGGAAGCAGGGCTTTGATTATCGAGGTGATAAAGATGGCCGCCAGAACTATCACCAACCGCAAGGCCCGCCATGAATACCATGTGGATGAAACTTACGAAGCGGGTATCGCCCTGACCGGAACGGAGATAAAGTCTATCCGGGCCGGCAAGGCCAACCTGCAGGACAGTTACGCCCGAGTTGAAAACGGCGAATTGATTTTATATAATATGCATATAAGCCCTTATGAACAGGGTAACCGGTTTAATCACGAACCCAAGCGCCCGCGCAAACTGCTCATGCATAAGCGGGAAATTATGCGACTGTTGGGGCAAACCCGGGAAAAGGGATTTTCGCTCATTCCGCTGAAACTGTATTTTAAGAACAGCTGGGTCAAGGTGGAACTGGCCCTGGCCAGGGGCAAAAAGAAATATGACAAGCGCGAAGACATTGCCGCCCGCGACGCCAAGCGGGAAATGGACCGGGCTATGAAAAACAGGCATAGAGAGTAAGGTATAATAAGGGGGCGAAATGGTTTCGACGGGGGAAGTTGTGGCAGGATAAGCGAGCCGGGGTTCCATCAGCCCGTTAAACGGTGGACAGTTAATTATAACTGCCAACGAAGAATACGCACTGGCTGCTTAATTTAAAGCAGCCCATCCCACCTGCTCTTGCCTGTGGAGCGGGACTCGGGGTGTCGACTTAGCAGGCTCGCCTTTAAATCAATTCTCGGAGGTTTAAGGGGACATTCATCGAGATAGCTCTAAGCGGAGCCTGGTTGTGGGCGCCGGAGGGGCGAAACTCAAAACACAACCTACGCTCGTAGAAGGTCTTGTGGCTCTTCCTTCGGACGGTGGGTTCAACTCCCCCCGCCTCCACCAGTCGTATGCACAGACACCATTAGGTTAACTTCAATGGTGTCTGTATTGATTTTAACGTCTTTAACAAACCTTTCGATGACTTGCTTAACAACAAGCGGGTCATCACTGTTAAGTGCTTGTCTATAAGTATTTAAAACCTCTAAAATTTTTTCTTTAGAAACAATTTGTTCTTGTTGTTTAATAAGCCATTCCTGGTAGCGGCTCTCCAGGGTGGTTTTTTCATTTTCCAGCGACTTGAGTTTTTCGGCGAAGGCCCGAATTACAACAGTACCTTCGGCAATGGCGTCAACAATATTTTTTATCTGCCGGTCAACTTTATCCAATTCCTTTTTAAGATAATCGCCTTCGCCGGCGGTTTCCTTCTTTATGTTTGAATAATGGGTATATAATTTTTCAGCCAGCCCGGTCATGGCCTCTTCACTGAATATCCCTTGCTTAAGCTTGTTTATCACATATTCTTCAATAGTGCGTTTATTAATCTTCTTATTGATACAGGTTTTTGTGCGATCAGCGTTGTTGCACAAGTAATAATAACGCTGCCTTGTTTCTCTTGTTACCCTGGTCTTATATGTGCTGGATGATCCTACCATCCTTTTGCCGCATTCACCGCACCAGATTAAGCCTGATAGTAAATAAACGACTTTTGCTTTGTGGCCACCTGTAGACCTAAGTTTCTTGTTTTGATTCATTTTATTTTGTACCCTCCAAAAGAGATTTTCAGGAATAATGGCCGGAATGGCGTTGGGTATTTCAATCACCTCTTCGGGACTTTTTGATAAATGATTATTCCTTTTTCCGTCAGGGGTTTTGCTGGCCGAACGATTGAATACATACGTGCCAATATATTTTTTATTGCGTAGTATTTCATGGAGGCTGTTTTTACCAAAAGGTTTTCCAAGTTTGGTTTTATAACCATGCTTATGTAAAGCATCCCGAATACTGTTATATCCATGGCCGGCGTCACGCATTTCAAAAATCATGCGCACGGCAGGTGCTTCAGATTCATTTATAATATAATTTTTATCTTTATCCACATCAAACCCCAGTGGAGGGAGCCCCCCGGTATGTTTGGCCTTCAGGGCTGTTTCTCTCATGCCCTTCATAACTTCGCGGGCCAAGTTTTTACTGTAATATTCAGCCATACCCTCCAATACAGACTCAAGAATTATGCTTTCCGGGCTGTCATCCAGGTGCTCAAGTACGGATTGAACTAAAACGCCGGCTTTGCGTAATTCTCGTTTATAAAAGGCGGAGTCATACCGGTTTCTGGCAAAACGGTCAATCTTGTGAACAATTAAAAAATCTGGTTTTACCAGGTTTCCTTTAATTTCGCTCATCATTTTAAGGAAGCCCGGCCTGTCGTCAGTCTGGGCCGACTTAGCTTCATCGGTATATATCTTGATAATCGAATGTCCGTTTCTTTCGGCATATTCCGTACATGCCCGGATCTGCGCGGTAATGGATTCTTCACGTTGATTGTCGCTGCTGTAGCGTGCGTAAATGACGGCTTTCAAGTTTATACCCCCATAAAATATTGTCGATAATTTTGGTGTGTAGGTAATTACTTGATTACTTTATAACGCATCATTTCTACTGGTAGCCCGACCCTGGCCGCAAAATGCTCCATGGATTCATTAAATTCCGGTTCTTCTCCCCAAGTAAGTAGTTCTACGGCAAACTTATTAGCCTCGTATTCAACCCGAGACTCCATAAATGTATGTTCTGCCATAAAGAAATATCCCATCCCCTGCGGAGACAACTGCCGATGGCCCAACTCATGGGCTAATACAATCCGTTTCAGCCATTCCGGGAGGTTCGAGTTGAGGACAATGGTAACATTTTCGGCTATTTCAAGTATCAGACCTTTAATCCGGCGAAAGGGGAATTCGTCTATGTCAATGCCTATGGCCCGGGCCAGGCGGTAGGGATCGTTGGTTTCATGTTTTTCTATTAATTGTTTGACGAATTGTTTAATGTAATCCATAGAAATCACCTGCTTGTCCATAAAAACAGTGTCGAAAAATGTCAAAATATCAAAATAAAACTAAAACCTGCTACTTTTGATTGTAGCAGGTTGTTTTATGTTCGCCCAAGTGGGCTAATAGCTGCACTTTACAGGTCGAGTTCTTGCTTGAGATCATCCCAGCTAACGCCTTCCTCTTGCCCCCCACTCAAGGCCGCTCTTTCGCTTTCAGGCCAGTCCAGGTAAATGTAGTCGCGACAGACGGGGCAAATGAATTCGTCATGCCAGACAGTCTCCCATGGCGCATTAGGATCATCTAATAAATCTGCAAGCACAAGGACGGTGCCGCATTTTTGACAGGTGGGATCAATATAAAAAGGTTTGTTATGTGATCGCGGTATGGCTGCGCTTTCTGGTTGTACGCTTTTTACCAGTTTTTCCAGGTACCTTTTGGCCTTTGCTACATTTTGTTCCGGAATCCTATCAATTAGGCGGTGGAGCTCTTCTTTGGGAGTGCCCACTAAAAATCACCCCTTCCCCTTTTCTCGCTTTTTCTTTTCCCGCTCCCACTTTACCTTCAAATAGGTAAGGATATCTTCTTTATCCTCCTCGTTCAAAGGGGCGCCGTCAAAATAAATGTTGGCGGACTTTAGAAAATCCTCTAGCTCGATGTCGGTGGGAGGCGTATTGCGGTGCCACCAGGAGGGAGTAGAGGGATCATTGGCACGGCCAAGAAGGTAGTCCACGGAAACATTAAAGAAATCGGCCAGCCGCTGGAGAGTATCGGGGTCGGGCCTTCTTGTTCCTTGTTCATAGTTAGCTATTTGACCGCGTGAATAACCCAGGGACTTCGCTAAATTATATTGGCTAAGTCCTTTGTCTTCTCGTAAACTCTTTAACCGTTGAGGTAGCAAGTATTTTTCCACATACATACCCCCATAATCAAATTATAAGACACGCTCTGTTTCTTTGCTATAATAGACACAAAAAGTTTCTAAATACACTTGACAGAAACATAATGTGTCTTTATAATCTGAAGCAAAGGACACGATACGTTTCCATAATGAAAAGGAGGGAAGGCATTGAAAAGGCGAGAGAAGTTAATTGCGTTACGAAACAATGTTCCCAGGCCAGAAATAGCAAAACAAATCGGTATTACGCCACAAATGCTCGGCATGATAGAGAGGGGGGAAAGAACCCCGTCACTGCTCTTAGCTAAGAAGATTTCCGATTTCTACGGAGTATCGGTTGAAGACATTTTTTTTGAAGCACAGAGAAACGATTTGTGTCTGGATGACCAAGCCGCCACCCCCGAGGCGGTTAACCAGTAAAGCTACATGGGCCGGGACACTGCCGAAATCGAGAATCTAAGTTTACAAACCGCCTGGCCCTTTAAAAACTATCATAAGCTGTAGTTTATCTCCTGACATTAAGGAATAGTAAAGGTATTTTTTATAAAATTCTGCGCAAATAGTCAAAATCCTACCAATAAATGGTATTGATTTTTATAGGTTAATTATTTAACCAATGGGCAGGTGAATCAAATGATAGCTTTGGTTAAATATGTTGCCAAAAGAGAAAAGGACCATTTGGAAACCATAAGCAGAGAAGTTGTGGAATTAATGCCTGGGAATTTAGAAGAAGAATACAGTGACCTGGCAAGAATTATATTGCCTTCGATAATGAAAATGTTAGAGGAGCAAGAAACCGATGGTGACGTGGCAAGCCGCTAAATCGGTGAAATACGAGGGGCGGGGGGATGGGGGGAGAAATAA
Source organism: Desulfoscipio geothermicus DSM 3669 (assembly GCF_900115975.1). Classification (GTDB taxonomy): domain Bacteria; phylum Bacillota; class Desulfotomaculia; order Desulfotomaculales; family Desulfallaceae; genus Desulfoscipio; species Desulfoscipio geothermicus. Next base: position 1,526 of record NZ_FOYM01000009.1, on the reverse strand, counting down.
TCAGTCTATCTTGGCGGTAGGCCTCCGGGTAGGGCAACTGCTCGAAGGCGTGCCGTCAATAATCAATAATACGGCCTAAACTAAATCTAAACAGCGGAGCCGGCTTAAGCCGCAATGCCGGCGAACCAACTGTGGTCCTTGATAACTTAATACTGAATATAAGATAACCGTCGTCTATGTGTGGCATATTAGGCTATACTTGGATGTCGGAATGATTGTCTATAATCGTTTCATGGCTGGGCAGATATCGGCAAAGAGAGCCGGAAGGCCTCCGGCGAAGCAAATGGTAATGTGCTGTTATTTTGGGAATGTTCACTATAGTTGCGGCTATCTATATACATTTCCACCTTTAATGGTACGACCAGGCGCGTAGATGCTAAGAGCTCCCCCACCGTATTATTGTCTTTTAAGTAGCTCACCAACTCTGCATTGATTCACAAGGTGACGGCAACGGGGCTTGCCGAGCTCCCCGAACAGGGTCAAAGGATATCGCCTGCGGTTATCAGGCAATCAGTTTAGTGAAAAAAAAACAGCGTACTATTCATGCGCTGTCGTACGGAGCCGGAATAATACGTCCGGCTCCTTGGAGAGGGCATGGATATGGGCCTTACGCCTAGTGCCGAAATTCGCAGCTGTACGGTGAAAAGTATTTAAATCTTTGAATGGAGGTATGCCGGTTGACTGATATTTTGGGCAGTGTCAGTGAAATTAGGTTGACTTGGAGGCTAAAGCCGGAGTTAAGGGCAAGAATGGTTAGACACATGATGAAACGCCGCGGTCATGCCGGGGTTAGAGCTCTTGCCAGTGTACTAAAGCTGACTTACCGTGAGATTTATGAAATTGGCGGACTGGAAGGGTGGTTAAACAAACGCAAGTGCCAGCGGAGACAGAGGCGTAGTCGTCAGAGGACGAAGTTACGTGATTACAGTGTTGAAATTACATATGCAAAAGAACCGGTATCCAATGGCGGAGGGAAACTTGGCAAAGGCGGCGGCCTGCAGGATGCCGGTCGCCGGGCTATCATGCAGGCCGTAAGCGGGCAGTAGTTGTAGCCCTGGCACCGAAAGCGATACCATAAGCCCGCTTATAACGTTTGGGTGCGGAGTTATAACAAGGGATTATGGCTTTAGTGGTTGCGGCACAACCCCCATTTAATGTAAACTAAAACCAGATACAGAAGAATGCCTGAATCCGTGAAAATATCATAATTAGCAATAATAGCAGCAAAATAATGGAATTAACTGCCATAACATATCAATAAATATTTGCTGTATGTCATTAATTTTATTGCGTAAAATTAAGCCATTTTAACACCTCAACTTAAAACAGGATTTAGGCAATAACCAACAAGCCCAACCAAATAATATTCTTGGTAAGGTTATATCACACATTAATATCTTGCCAAGAACCAGTGTTTAGTTTAAAGCCAAGGCAATACGCTTGAAAGTCATAAACCACGGACTGTGGCAGCCAAAACGCAACTTATATTTTCTGGCATGGTAAACCATGCGCGATGCTAATGTAAT
>NZ_FOYM01000040.1 GCF_900115975.1 Desulfoscipio geothermicus DSM 3669 | reverse complement strand
ATATGCTATCTAGGAAGAATACTGGCTGTTGAAGAAAAATTGGCCTTACTGACAGCAGTAGGGACAGGAATCTGTGGAGCCGCTGCTGTTGCTGCGGTCGCGCCAACGATTAAAGCGAATCAGGATGAAACTGTGGTATCTGTGGCGAGTGTTGCTGTTTTGGGGACCATTGGCAGTATTTTATACATTCTGTTAAAACCGTTTCTGGGGTTAGGTTTAGATGAATATGGTATTTTTGTGGGATCAACCTTGCACGAAGTAGCCCATGTGGTAGCAGCATCTCAGCCGGCAGGTGAATCTGCGGCCAATATGGCTATTTTAACCAAACTCGGTCGGGTGGCACTATTAATTCCCGTTACTCTTGGGATTAGTCTTTGGTTTAACATGAGGGATGCAAGGAAGGAACAAAGCGCCGGATCGCAGGGCTTGTCAATTCCCTGGTTTATTTTCGGCTTTTTAGGCCTGAGTTGTCTCAACACCTTTGGTTTAATTCCTCATGATCTTACTTCTGTGATGCTTCACATCAGCAGTCTACTTATGATAATGGCGATGGCAGGCATGGGACTTAGCGTAGATCTTGTTATAGTCAAGCGCATGGGAATAAAGTCGCTGTTTATCGGATTTATTGGCTCCCTGGTTATTTCAGTTGCCGGCTTATTAGCTGTTCGCACCCTACATTTTTAAGGTTTTACAAAACCTTTTATGAAAGACGAACTAATTACAGAACGCTTTTCAAAACGGGGCGATGACAGATAATGTTCAAACAAACAAAAAGAAAGATGCAATGGGTGAAGGATGTAATATTTTTTTTACGGTGGCGGCTATCGTCACGGCATACACCCGGATGTTCCTTTTATCTGACATGCGACAGGCGTACCGGGAAAATCTCAATTATTCCGACACGGATTCGTTAAGTTACAATCCCCTGGTTAAAGGTATAAGTCCTTTTACCAAGGGGTTTGATTTTTGTTTAAAAGCGCCGGTTCATATAAAATAACTTGGTGTGTCTGGAAGGAATTATGATAATTAAAGAAGAAAATTTGGGCTTTAGTACCTGAAAGCAAGAGTTGCAAACAATGAAAGTTTTCCGGTTTAAGCTGGTTTACATACTACCGGGTCAACATCAGCGTTGATGGCGGCGTACCTTATGAAGAACCCGTTCTGGTGCCTGCCGGCGGTATTAAAACGGCCATGGTTTTTCTTTGGTAATACGTTATTCCGTATCTCATTTCCATGGTTTGGGCGAAATGGAATAATTGTCTTACCCACCCTCCCTTCCCGGAAATTGCAATTTATTAATAATCACTCCTGCATTTTACCTGAGGCCTAATCCCCGGCGCTTCTTTTTGATTCGATCAAGTATTGTTTCTGCTGCTTTAACAGAGTCCTCTTCATAAATTAATTTACCGCCAAATAGACCATCAGTGGTAACCGGGAAGTCTTGTTTTGAGGATGTAAGTACATTGACTACAAATTCTGAACCGGTAACTTGTGGGTTTACACCAACATGTACGTCCACTCCGTTGGCCAGGAAGAAGGTACCAATAGCCAATGCTTTAGGATGATGGGTTTCGGGGCAGGAACCCGCCACCGGTAAATCTTTGACACTTACATTCAAGTAGTTAGCCAGTGCGGTTAATAAATCGGCAATACGGGAATTATCAACGCAACTGCCCATATGAAGAGCCGGCGGCAAAGCAGGAAGTCCGTTGGCTTGTCCTATGGCAGTTAATACCCCGCGCAAACCATCACCGCAGTATTTTACCCCTTCCGGTGACATCAAGCCAAATTTGGCCAGCGAGTGGGCGGAACACCCGGTGGCAACAACCAGTACGTTATTTTTTATTAATTCCATGGCTAATTCCACGTTGTACTTATCCTGTTTTTTACGGGGGTTTGTGCAACCAACAAGAGCAACCGCTCCCACAATTTCTCCACCGGCAATGGCATCAACCAGCGGTTTTAGAGGATCACCCGCATTGACGGATGAAAGGGCCTCAATTATTTGCTCTACTGAAAAACCAGCATAAGCTTCAGTAACTTCTTCTGGTATGTCAATCTTATTCGGATCACGTTTTTCAAAGTTGTCAATGGCACGTAATACAATTTCCTTAGCTGCCTCGTCCGCTGTTTCGGTTGTAAATTCTACATGTGTAGCACCGGAAATTTTTGCGTAAGGCAAGGTAGTTATTAGCTCGGTATGATAACAACTGGCCACTTGCTGCAAACCAGGCATAATACACTGAATATCCACCACCATGGCTTCCAGTGCACCTGTAACAATGGGGAGTTCCTGGCTGGCGTAGTTAGTAGCTACAGAAATACCCTTGCGCATAAGCAATTCGTTTCCGCTGCAACACACGCCAATTACATTGATACCTTCAGCGCCAACTTTTTTAGCTTCTTCATTCAGTTTATTGGCCCATTCAACAACTTTTTCAGCCAGCAGGGGGATATGGCCGTTTACCGAGATGTTCACCTTTTCTTTCTTGATTACACCTAACCGGTACTGAGTTTTAACTGTTCTGGGGGAGCCGAATAATATGTCCTGAAGGTCGGTTGACATGTGTAATCCCGCATATCCGTCTACTAATCCCATGGTTATTGTGCCTAACAATAAGTTGGCCGGGTCTGCATCACCACCCATAACCATGCGGGCTATCCCCTTTGCTATCTCAAGATGTGCGTTAACAGGAAGCAATCCCAGTTGTTGCCAATTTTTATAGGACTTTTCGTGGGCGTGTAATTTTAACCAGTTAAGGGTTCCGGATTGTTTTTGAAAATCCTCCAGCGCTTTATGAGCTACTTCTTTAACCAGTTCGTTAACATCCTTACCATCACATGGGGTACCCAATCCCCTGGCAATACTGTTCAACTTGGCTTGATCCTGAATAACATAAGGAGCTTTATCCTCAACTATTTCAATAAGTGCATGAGCTATTTCCCTGGCATGTTCTGCATGGCTGGATACACCTTGAATAACAGCATTAAGGAAGTTCCTGGAAACTATAGTATCAACATTGGCACCGCAAACCCCCAATTGGGGACCTTTACCATTGGGGGCTATACGACATGGTCCTTCCAAGCAAAGTCGACAGCAAACACCTGTGGAACCAAAACCACACTGTGACATTTTTATCGCCCTGTCAAATGCGGTATCTATTCCCTCTTCCCGGGCTTTGACAAGTAGTTGTTGAACCCCGGTATCCATAGTCAACTCATTTACATCCGGCTTATTTCTCACCTGTAAAACCCCCTTGTTTGTCCCTGATGTATGTCAATGTCAAGTGTAGCATGGTCTTAAGGGGGTTTCCGTAAAGTATTTTACAAATAGACAATTAATTTCGAAATTTTAGTTTTTGTTATTTAAAGAAGTTGGTTACTCCTTCCAGATCCTTAACTATTAAAGTCTTTTTCTTTATTTCTATCAACCCGGCACTTGAAAGCTCTTTTAACAGAGTGGCCAGGGTTTGCCGACTGCTGCCAATCATACTTGATATCTCCTCCCGGGTAAAGTCAAGAGTTATTAATATGCCCTCATCTGTAGAAGTACCGGATTGTTGGGCCCATTCCCTTATTAAGGAAGTCAATCTTACTCCTGCTTCTTCGAATACCAGGCTTTCAATCACATCTATAGAACCTTTCAGTGCATCCCCTAACACTGTAACCAGGCCGAATACTAAGCCAGGCACGCTGATAAGCATATCCTTAAATACATTTATGGGGATCATAGCTAACTTTACAGCACTCAAAGCCTGACCAAAGGCTCTGGTATGCCCGCTATAAACATCTCCCGGCTGTAGAACGGATAGAGTAAATTCTTTTCCCTGGGGATAACTTAAGAAAATACGTACTTTTCCCTTTAAAACCAAAAAAATGGACTTGGGATATTTTCCGGGAGAAAATATTATTTCTTTTCGTTCAAAGCTGTATTCCTGAAAAAATTCCTGGTATTGTCTAATATTATTTAATTGTACCCCTTCGAATAAATCCATTCCCTTTAATGCATTACCTAATTCCTTAATAATATCACCTCGTAATTTAAATCTTATGAGTTTAAAGCCTCTATAATAATTTTTTATTAAATTCTGCTCAAAGTCCTATATACCTATTGCACTTACAAACAATAAACATTCCCAGATAGTGTTCGATATAAAAATGAATTATACCTTTACCCAAATTGCGGTAAAAAATTTTTTCGTTTAAATATTTCCACATACTGCGGCATTATAAACCTCCTACTTTTAAGAAAGCCCCATCTTGAAATACCTCCGAAACACGTAAAATAAAACCCTTCCTAAAAAGCAGGTGCAGGGTTTTTGTAAAAAATATATAATTTATGCCCTATAGATTTTTACAGGGCATAACATTTTTGTGGAAATAACAATCAACAAGCAGCTAACGAGCATGCTTACCGCCTATTGTGGCCCGGTTGCGGCCCTGCCGTTTTGACTCCAACAAAGCCATGTCGGCCTGTTGCAGTAATACCCGCATCCGTTCTTCAAGGTTACCGTTACCGTTATCCGGTTGCCATACCGAAACCCCAAGGCTTACTCCTATCTCCAATCTCCCTAATGGAGTAATAAAAGAATGCTTGTTCACTTTTTCAATAACCCTTCGGGCAAAGGAAAGTGCCGCATCCTCATCCGTATTGGACAAAATAACAACAAATTCATCTCCTCCATAGCGTCCCACCACATCGGATACACGGGCAGTTGTTTTAATCAACTTGGCCACGTCACTGAGTACAAGATCCCCGCAGGCGTGCCCGCAGTTATCATTGATCTGCTTAATTAAAAGGCCCCAATAGAATTGTCGCCAGTGCTGCCCCTAAAAGATGTCCGGAGGTACCTCCTGCAATCGGAAAGTTGACCATCTGGGCAGCGAAAATAAATGCAGCTATAATTCCTAATTTCGGTATCAGACGATCGTTTAAAACTTCCCTTGATTTCTTTACACTATAACCTAATGCACCTGCACTGAATGCGTAGGTAGTGACCCAAGTTTTCACGTCCAAAAATCCATCCGGTATATGCACTATATCAACCCCTTTTCTTTTAGAATTAATAATTAGTTTCCCTATTACCTCATTGAATATCTACTATAGCAACTCTCATTTATCACCTTCCTTCAATAAAAAATAAAACCACGAAGTAACCCCCTGTTTCGTAAAGGGCTATACCTTCGTGGTATGTGTTAAAAAGAAAAACACTTTCTCAATTCATTTGATGGTTTCTTTTATCGGTATTAAAATATATTTCTGTTTAATTTATAATTTTTCCTTCATAAAAAAAGAAATTTGTTTAAGTTTAAAGCCTGGATTTGCTCAGAACAACGGATACCAAAATGGCTCCCAACGCTCATTAAAAGCTTAAAACTTTCAGTTGCCTGAACGTCTCCAAGAACTGGCTACAGGGCTGCTGGTTAGGCATTACCCTGGTGGGACTTTTACCCACTAGAATTAGCGATCTTGCCCGGCCGCACTACACAAAGCTTTTTACGTTCTCAAATGAAAAGAACCTTTCTCTTAAAGGGGAATTTACTTCCGAAACCAAATCTGTAAATAATTTAACCAATTTCGGATCAAACTGGCTACCGGCACACCTATTGAGTTCCTCCAAAGCTTCTTGCCGGCTAATTGCTCTTTTATATATCCGGCCACGGGTCATAACATCGTAGGCATCGACAATTGCTATTATCCGTGAGTTAAGCGGTATTTCTTCTCCCTTTAATCCTCTTGGATATCCGGTTCCGTCCCACCGCTCATGGTGGGATAAAATAGCATCAGCTATATGTGCCAGTTCGGGAGAGGATTGGGCAATACGAAAACCTATCTCGGTGTGTTTTTTTATGATTTCCCATTCATCCTCTGTTAACATGTCTTGTTTCATAAGAATACTGTTCGGGATTGCAATTTTTCCAATATCATGCAATGCTGCCAAAAGAGCCAGCTCATCTAACTGGTTATCCGATAATTCAAGCTTTCGCCCCAACTGTAAAGCCAACTCCTGCACATGACGTGCATGTTCTTCCGTTTCATGGGTTTTCTCCTGCAGCGTTTTCGTCAGGGAGGAGATGATGGAGCTGCGAACACTCTTGCTCCTGAATAGCTTGTGCCGGTACATTCTGTCCTCGGCTTCCCTGAGTATTTCTTGTATATCCTGTCCAGGTTCCTCTTTGGTTGCAGCACCTAAGGCAATGCTAAGCTGTATGGGGTCTTTTTTGGCTTCCTTGCAGGCTTCTTTTATTCGATTACAAACTTCTATAACGGCATTCTTAGGGGTTCGTGGTAAAAGGATTGCAAACTCATCTCCGCCCCAGCGGGCAACAATATCTTCCTTCCGGCAGGAATCTTTCAATATACGGGCTATCCTTCTTAACAGCATATCCCCTTCGTGGTGGCCAAAGGTATCGTTAACCAACTTCAAGCCATTGACATCTCCCAGAATTATGCTCAAGGGCAACTGCCTTTTGGTATCCAAACGCTTCAGCTCTTCTTCAAAGTATGCCCGGTTATAAAGCCCGGTCAGTTTATCGTGAAAACTTAAATATCTGATTTGTTCCTCCACCTGCTTGCGCTCGGTAATATCCTGGACCTGCACCATAAATCCATAACGGGCACCTTCATTTGTTTTTAAAGGAGTTATGAGGCAATTAAGAAAACAAGTTCCTGATTTTATTGTCTTATACAATGCCATTTTCTTTACTATATCAAAATCAAATTCCGCCTCATACCTCACGCTTTCACCTTCAAGGAGTTTCTTTTTTGCTTCATCCGGAATATTGGGGTCATCAAAAAGTTTAAATCCTTTCATTTCCTCGATATCGGATACTCCAAAAATGTCCAGGCAGGCTTGGTTGGCATCGATTAATTGGCCACCGGCATCGTACAATTCGATTCCAATTGGTGATTGCGAGTAAATGTTTCTAAATCTTTCTTCGTTTTCTCGCAGTGCCTCTTCGGCTTGTTTTTGCTCGGTAATGTCCTGCGCGCTGCATATTACATATTCCACGTTTCCGTTCGAATCGAAGCCGGGGGTTCTTACAATGGATAACAGACGTTTCTCTCCGCGGCCGTCACAGACCAATTCTTCCGTTTGGATCTGCTGTTTTTCCTCGAAAACCCTCCTGTTTCCTTCAATATAAGCCATTGCTTCCTCTTTCGTGCCGGCAACTTCAAACAGGCTTTTATTCTCCAGTTCTTCTTTTTTCTTTCCCAAAAACTCCGCGTGAGCTTTATTTGCTGCTCCGTACGTTTCTGCATCCTTTAAGTACCAAACTTGAATCGGGATACTGTCCAGGAGCAACCGTTGTTCCCTGGATTTCTCTTTTTCCAGTTCCCGCTGTTCCCGCTCTAAACGCTTAACCCTTAATATCTCTTCAATGCGGCGGGCAAAAATGGTATACAACCTTCTATCGCGCTCGGAGAGAGGAGAAGCCTGTTCCAAATACAGTAATCCCAACTTTCCCTTTTCCAGGTGATATAAAAAAGAATTATCCACCCTTTCTTCAACAGCCCTCCAGATATCGCTTTCCTTTTGGAAACCCCAACGTCCCAAACATTTTCGGCCATCCCCTTCACCGGTGAAGAGGGCTAGGCGGCGGACTCCGAATAGCCGGGTTGACTTTTCAATTATTTCAGACATTAATTCCTCTTCCCGCTCCGGAAACGAAAAGGAGGCAATATCGTATAAAATAAACAGCTCGAATGTGTTTAGATTTACGGACACCTATTACCACCCCGCAGCTACAACTATGGACTTGTTATGAAAGTACGGAATACCGGAAAAAGTACCTACTTCCCCAAATGTGAGCATGCCCATCACAGGTATGTCCGGCCCTATAACTTCCATGACCGCTTTCAATTCGCGCTTAAACTCTTTTCCCATTAACAGATAACGGGAAACGCAGTCAAATAAAAATAATATCTTTGGAAGTTTTACGGTATTTACGGCTGTTTTAGCCACTTCTCCGGCAGCGGTGATCAGGTTATCGAAGGTACCTTCCGTCAGAGTTACCACGGTGCTTTGCGGAACCTCCGTAACAAAGGTTATGCTGTCATCTTCTTCAATTTTAAGGGGATCCCGGATAAGGAAATTGCCACCCACACAGGGTATGGCAAAGGGATGCTTCATACCGTAAGAAGGAAAATTTATCTTATCAAAACCGCCCAAGCATTCCGAGTATACCTCGAATGCCGGACGTCCATTAATCTCGTAAACTTTTTTGCCCTCCGCCTTAGTAATTACCATAGGCTGTCCCGCGGGCTGCCAGCCGTGGCCTATCCCGATTTGAAAATTAATCCCCTTGACAAGAGCAATTGCAAGGGCATTACTTTTAATTCCCTGGTCAGTAAATTGGTGGGTTTGAAAAGACTTGAGATTATGCCCCGCTCCCCCGCCGATATAGATGAAGTCCGGTCCCAAAACGTTATATATTCCTCTCAGGAGCTCGGAGAGGTTGGCAGCGAATCCATCCGGAAATACAAAGACCGTCCCGGAGTCAATACCGCTCATACGCAATTTTTTACCTGCCTCTTCTCCGCTTTTCCAGGGAGATAGGGCAATATTTTCTTGCAAGCACGTGACAGCTTGAATCTCAGAACCACTGATCGTACAAATTCCTACTCCTTTCTCCAATACCCCAGCATTGGTAATAATACCGGAAGTACAAGCCCCTATTAATTTGGATTTACCTATAACCTTCTTGACAGCTTGAAATACCAATTTTTGATTATAATTTTCAGTACTAAAGAGAAAGGTTATGGCAGGTTCTCCACTTTGCTTGACGGCTTGTTCAGCTGCTAATCTTCCCGCCAGGGTTGAATTATTTTCCTGGTTATAACCAACGCCCACCTGCATATTATCCCCCCCCCGATAAACCACTTTATGGTGATTATTGTAAAACATAAAAAAGAAAGAAAGCTAGGTACGTAGACATAACTTTCTTTCTTAAACTAAAACTTTAAACTAAATTGTTAAACTAAAGTAGCCAAACTAAATAATTAAGCTATTTTACTACATTATATTTTTCTGCCTGCAAAAAAGCAACTACCATTTTTTGAAATTTTACCAAATTACTAAAAGGTATCTTACTCTTCAATTTTGAGAGTTTGCTTTACTGTTTTATTTTAATGTTTACATTAGCACTTTCTTTCCTGAAAAATTTTTTTGAGCAAAAATGCCAGTACACTGAAAGAGAACAAAATTAAAAGGCCAAAAACAAATGTCCTGGCACTACCTACCAGCATGTCACCGGCATAGGAATAAACCAGTGTGGCTGGTAACTGGCCAATCCCGGTGGCCCAAAAAAATTGCCAAAAACCCATTGAAGTCAAACCCGCAGCGTAGCTGACCACGTCAAAAGAAATGAAGGGCAGCAAGCGAGCAATCAAAATTGCATACTGGCCGTATCTCTCAAAAAATTCATCCACGCTCTCCAATGCCATTTTGCTGGTGAGACTTTCTACAACCTCCCGGCCGTAAAACCGCGCGATAAAAAAGCATACCGCAGCCCCGGCCATGGCACTTGACCAGGACAGAGCCGCCCCTTTTACCCAGCCGAAAAGTCCAGCGTTGGCAAAAGTTAAAACAAATGCCGGCAGGGGGGCTGCCACTGATTGGAATATCATTAAAAAGAAAGAAACCACCGGCGCCCATATGCCGAATGATAAAATGTAACCTTTAATGGCTGAGATATCCACCATGGTAAACAAAAAAACAATTCGTTTAATAAAAATCTGCAATGGCTCTACCGTTAGATATAGTAGCGTCAATATTATAACAATACCTATTTTTACCAACCAGCCGGTTCTCTTCTCCATATTTTATTGTCCTCCATAATTTTACCGGCATTGGGGCTTAAATATTTGCGAAGGTCCGTCCAGAATGTCCCACCCTGCTTCGCTGAGGATTTCCCTACATTTTTTAACTGAATAACCCCTGTTTGTTTCTGTCTTTTCATCGGTATCTCTGGGGTTTGATCCATTTTCGGCCCATAAAAGGCTTGCGCCGGCCATGGCCCCGATACCGTTTGGCTCGTGGGTGCAGTTCCCCGGTACCCGGTACCCCATGGCCAACCGTACCACCGCCAGTATATGAGCCATTCCAGCCTCGCTAACCATACCTTTCTTTGCTAATTCAGTTCCGGGTATGGAAATTCTACGAGCGGCCCCACCGAAAACAGGTGCCATTTCCCTGGCTAGCCGGGTCTTTTCCACTAGTTCCTCCAGTGCATGCTCGGGGCCTACAGGTTCCACACAAGTCCCCACCAAAAGTCCGGCCTTTTTGGCGGCCCGTACTGTTTTCAATCGTTCCTTGGGATCAATGTCCGTCACGGTTCCTTCGCCCAAACGAATGGCATGATAAACTCCGGTAAACCCTGCTTCCTTGAGAGCCAAGGCCCCGGCCTCATCAAAATCTCCCACATTAGCAATGAAAACCGTTTCCGGCTTTAGGGCCGGTTTTACTTGTTTTGCAATATTGATAAATTCCTCAAACTTAAAATTGGCAGTCGCCATAAGGTAAATAGCATTGGCACCGTCTTGTTCGAACCTTTGACACCGCTTAATAATTTCTTCCGGCGTTAACACCTTGAAATGCTTAAAAACCCTGTTGGTGGCTGCAAAGGAACAAAACTGGCAATTCTTGGGACATGGTCCAACATTGATACCTACTTGAGCGTGAACTTCAGCTTTGCCCTCCAAAGTAACCTCGCTCATTTTTCTGGAAGCATATTGGATAAAATAGGACTCTTCCGACACAGCAGGTACAGTAAAAAGTTCCTTTATCTCTGGAACTGTAATTTCCTTACCGTTCAAAGCTCTATCGACAATTTCTTTAATATTAGTATCCAATTCCATCTTCCTTTCCGTTACTGCCTATCATAGATTTCCAGCAGATATTCCGCCAAGCGAAAAGACAGCATGTTTTTAAGATTATGTTCTTTTCTGCCCGATTGAACATATGCAACCAAGTCCTCCCACGTATCGATGTCTCGCTTTACGGGCAAAAATGAAACTTTCAAATTGTTATTTTCCGCTGCCTTCAGTGTTTGTTCCAACACGCGGCCCGAACCCCAGGAAATTCCCTGAAAAAGCACCTTGTATGCTTTCTTAAGGCCCAGCAGGTAGTAACCACCATCTACAGCAGGACCGATAACAACATCATGCTGAGCCAAATTTTCGGCGGCAGACAACAGTAAATCCCCTGCCAAACCCGGTAAATCCGAGCCCAGTAAAATAACCCGCTCATAACACCGTAAAACCTCGGTTACCGCGTGATGCAATCTCTCCCCCAGGTCCTCGCCGTGCTGCTGCCTGAACGTAAAGTATCCTAACTGCAGCAACTTCAATTCCTCAAAGCCATGGGGCATTTGCCCCGGAAATTCTAAAGCAAATTCCTCCCGGCTACCCCCGGTAAAATAAAGAATTGCTTTACAACCGGTACCCTTTAGAATTTCATGTAGGTCGATCAAACAAGCCCTGTGGAATAGGGCGCATTCTTCAGCAGATAATTTTCCATGCAAGCGACTTTTGGTTTTACCGGGCCAAGGAACTTTACTAAAAATCACAAAAGCCGTCTGCATGACAAGCCCTTCCCCGAAGATTGATAAATATCAAGCAGTTTTCCTGGAGATATGCCCAGGGTATATAAAGCTTTTACCATTTGCATTTTTAATAGAGTTCTAAATAAACCGTTTTGACGGAAACGCCGGGTACTGGTAGTGATTTTGCCCGGTATCATACCGGCTCTTTGATAGCGGCGCATACAATGGGAAAAAGCCAGATCCTCCAAAAACGGAAAATCCGGGAACCCGCCGGCACGGGAAAACAAATCTTTTTCACAAAAGATCCCCTGGTCTCCGTAGCAGCTGGAAAAAAACTTTACTCGTAAGCGGGATGCTATTGCTACCAGGTTGAAAAAGATTGTCTGCTCAGTGAAAAACAGGGTACAGCATCCCCAACGGTATCCGTTTCTGACTGCCTTTCTAATATCATTAAAAACCCTCATCTCTACAGTAGAGTCCGCATGTAGAAAAAAGAGGATATCCCCCGTTGCTTTTTGGGCTCCCAAATTCATCTGTGTTCCCCGGCCGGGAGCGCCGCTCAAGCAATTAACCGCATGTAAACGACAGATTTCCAGGGTGCGGTCCGTACTGCCGCCATCAACGACGATAATTTCAATGCCTTGCACTTGCCCGAGGTTTTTTAATAAAGCACCAATATGTGCTTCTTCATTGAGCGTTGGTATAATTACGGAAATTTTGCTCTGTGCCACGGATAACCTCCTCCCAGACTTCCACCATCAGCGTCGCCGTATTTCCGGTGAGGATTTTGCAACCTTTTTTTCCGATTCTTTCCCGCAACGGCCTATTGCTGCAAAGTACCCGGCAGCATGAAGAACCGAATTGTTCTTTAAACCTGCGGTACAAGTAAGGTGCCAGTTCTTTACCCAGTGGATGTGGATATTTCCGGGACAATATGCCGGATATCATTACCAGCCCTACAAGGGCACCGCAGGAACAGCCGCTACCCATCCCTTCCCTAAAAAAAACCCCGGCCGCTAAAGTGTCGGGAGACAATTTCAGGCTCCAAACCTCATTTGCCGCCATCAAAACAGCCTCGCAGCAATTATGTCCTTTCCCCATGGCTTCTTTGGCAATATCAGACGCTTTCTGTGCTAGCATGATGTTTCCCCTCCCTTATTACACCCCAGCCAGAGAACACTGCCCCACAAACTGCATAAACTAACTAAAAAGGCAAACAATATGGATGCCGTAAAGGCAGCGGCCTGATTAACACCATAGGGGGCTAGTAAAAATACATAGGCACCCTCACGAATGCCATACCCGTTAATTGCGATGGGCAGCATAGCCACCGCAGCAGTGGCCGGAATGATAAACATTGATCTCCACAGGTTCACTTCCAAAAGTCCAAGTCCCTGAAAAATAGAATAGTTTACGGCAACATTGGTCATCTGAAAAACCACCGACCAGAGAAGGGACCAAAAAAGCGGCATTGGTTGTTTACGAAGCTGTTGGCCGTGCTTCATAAAACCATGAAGAAAGGCAGCAAGTTTTCCATTTTTCCTTGCCAGCCAACCAGGAACTTTTCCCCACATAAGCAACCCTGCCAAAAATAAACTGCCTGCCAACAGCACCCCAAATAGCATGCGCACTTTTATAAAGCTGGTTTCAAAAACATGTATAGACGCTGCCAGGCCTACTAATGAGAGGGCTATTGTAGCCAAAAGTCTTTCCATCACCACAGAAGCTGTTACCCCGGCCGCGTCTCCTGTGGTTTTTCCAATTTGCACTATCCGCATGGTATCCCCGCCAATGCTGGAGGGAAGAAAATTATTAAAGAAAAGACCGATCCAATAGGCCCTCCAAAGTTCCCCCCAGCTTGCCTGAAGCCCTTGCGACTGTAAGATTAGCCTCCACTTAACGACGCTCACGGCAACGGCCGTAACAACCCAACCCGCAGCCAACAGAAGCCAAGAAACATTGATCCGCAATATGGCGTTCCATACCTGGCACCATTCCACGGAATATAATAGCCAACTAAATAATAAAAGGGAAATCACGAGCCGTAAAACGAACTTCCAGTTTGTTTTTTTAGACATGCTTAACAACGCCTTGTCAATTTAAAATAACAGTTTTTGTTCACGTAATCGAAAAAAAGCAACCGGCTTTAAAAAAGCCGGATATAATTAAAACCTATTCATTAGGTTTTAATTATTATTCTGAACCCGTGGCTGTCCATTCAGGATAGTCCCAGCCGGCCCAACCTTTTTCCAGGATAAAAAGCCTGCTTTCCGGGAATCCCTTTTCTTGCAAGTATTGGTAAGTACGTTCTGCCCCGCCGGCACCACGGGGACAAACAATTACAATAGGTGCTTCATCTTTTTGAAGTTCAGGCAGCACAGCGTCCAGCTTAGCTTTATCTTCGTCACTTTCGACCGGGTAGGCGAATGTAGCGACAGAGCCCTTGATATGACCCTGTTTATATTCTTCCTCTACTTGAATATCCACGATATGTATAGGTTCCCCTTGTTCCAACATAGTCTTCAATTCTTCTGCTGTTTTATAATGGAAATCCTTTTTGGTTCCTTGTCCACCGCATCCCACCACAAGAATTCCTGCTGCTAACAGCATTGCAAACAAAAGGTAAAGCTTTTTAAACATTTCCAGCAACCTCCTTATTGAAAAATCCACCTCTAGAATACATAAAGATAATTTATTATTCAAATAAAACAAATTAATTAAAATGCTTTTATACATAAACATTTTTTATACTGATTAACCGACTAAAACAAAATATTGACTATTGTAATGCATAACAATCGAAGCTAACAAATTGCCTGCATTTCTTCCCGGGCGAGAAAGATTAGCTGATCATAACGCTTGTTTGGGATCGCTTGGACACGCTGGATTGATGCAAGAGGCAAGAGCTCCTGGGTCTCGAAGTGCTGCGCAGTTCAGAAACGAGCGGATCGCTGCCTAAATAGTGTGCAAAAATTTTAACACTTTATATGCGGGCACAAAATACCACGGCCAAAACGTGCTACGTTAGGTGTAATTGCTTCAACAAAGGCCGTACCATTCAGACTGAACCTGCACATCTACGTTGGATGCCCCCGAATTCATTCGGTGGAGGACATCACTTTCTACGAGGATTTCCGGGATGTCTCGGAGCGGGTACCGGCGCGCACCGGACCAGGTTGCCATAAAACCTCGAGGGCTAGCCTTTACCTTTAATTACCGCTGGCACTAATATCCTTTTCCGGATCTGGTCCGGTGTCGGTGCTCAGGTTTGGCTTTCTAATACTTGCACAAACTTCTGCACCAAGCGCGAGTCAAACTGGGTTCCAGCACACCTTCTGAGTTCGGCCACGGCTTCCTCGCGAGACATGGCCTTGCGGCAGGGGCGGTCGCTGGTCATGGCGCTGTAGGCGTCGGCGATGGCCAGGATGCGGCACTCCAGCGGAATCTCTTCCCCTTTGAGGCCGAGGGGGTAGCCCTTGCCATTCCACCACTCATGGTGCTTGAGTATCCAGTCGGCAATGGGAGCCAGGTCTGGCGCAGACTGCGCAATGCGGTAACCGATCTCGCAGTGCCGCTGCATTTCGCTGGATTCCTCGGGGGTAAGGGGACCCTTCTTAAAGAGGATGCGATCGGGTATGCCCACCTTGCCGATGTCGTGGAACTGGGCCAGGAGCCGCAGGTCGGTTACGTTACGTTCAGGCAGGCCGATGGCGATAGCTAAACCTGCCACCAGGTCCTGCAAGCGGTCCGAATGGCCTTTGGTGATGAAATCCCTTGCTTCCAGCGTTTTTATGAGGGCCTGGACGATGGCGCTTTTTGCACTTTGGCTGCGGTGCAGTTTTTCACGGTACATGTTGTTATCGGCTTCCTTGAAGAGTTCCCACATACTTGTAGATGTCTGACTGCTGACAACAAACCCGATGGATATGCTCAGGGGAAGTTCCGGGTTTGCTGCGTTATACTTTGCGGTGGCATCTTGAATCCTACGGCAGGCACTTTCTACAGTAGTTTCGTCGCTGTTCGGGAGCAGCACGGCGAATTCGTCGCCCCCGATCCGGGCCACCACATCGCCTTCGCGGAAGGATTTCTTGATCACATCGGCGGCCGCCAAAAGCAGCGCGTCTCCGGTATCGTGCCCCAAGGTGTCGTTGACAAGTTTAAGCCCGTCCATATCGCACACGATTAAGCCCACCGGGTTATAGCGGCCGCTTTCAAGTCGGCGCATCTCCTGCTCGAAGTAGGCGCGGTTATAGAGCCCGGTGAGAGGGTCGTGCAGGCTAAGGCATTTAAGCTGCTCCTCCATCAGCTTGCGCTCGGTGATATCCATAAAGTTTCCCAAGTTTGCTCGCCTTCCCTGGTACTGAATGGAAGTAACCGTTTCCATAATCCACCTGGTTTCCCCATATTTATTTATAATCCTGTATTCATAAGGGGAGGAACGCTCTCCCTTCAACATCTTTACAGCATTTTCCCTGACCACATTTCTGTCCTCGGGAAGGACAAGTCTCAAAGAATCCATGCCTAACAATTCATCTTCGCTACAGCCTGTATATTTCTGGAACTGGGGATTGACGAACTGAAACTTTCCGTCCTGGACAATGTAGATGCCAATAGGTGAACTACTGAACAAAGTCTTGAACAATACCTCTGCCTGCTTTCGTTCGGTGATGTCGCGGATGGCTGCGATAGCCCCAACCAGATTCCCGTCGCTGTCAAAGAGCGGTGAGGCGGTCGCCCACAGAAAGACTTCCTTCCCTTCAAATGCAGGCGGCGTAAAGACTTCGGCATAAAGTGTATTGCCTTTTTTTTCAACGTAATCATATTTTTGTTCGATCTCTCTATCATCCGCAAAGACAAGATCAATTAACATCGGCCTCTGCTTTCCATAAAAGGGTACGGTGTAAGCGTAATCACCCTTACCGATGATTTCCTCCTTACAAACCCCCGTCATTTCTTCGATGGCCCGGTTCCAGGCGATTACCTTCTTATCATGGTCGATGACAAAGGTGGCATCGGGGAGAAATTCGATTATATCCAGAAGTTGTTGATGAGCGGTGCGCAGTTTGTTCGCCAGTTTACGGTAACGCTTTTCGCTCGCCTGCAGCTCACCCTGGGACTGCTCCAGCGCTTTCAGCATCCTGTTGATCGCGCCGGCCAGGCTTGACAATTCATCCCTTCCTGTCATCGACACGCGCGCCGAGAGATCGCTACTTGCTCCAACGCTGTTGACACCGGCGCTGAGACGGACCAGCCGGGACAGTACCACCTTCTCTAAAAGCAGCAGGGTTACCACGCCAAATACCAAACCAATAACCAGGAGCGATAAGATAAAATATAGCACGCTGGCCCGGCCTTGCCCGTAGATTTCCCTCGGCATATCCACTCTCAATACAAGACCGGGATTTCCGTAAATGTCCTTTAACGTGGAGTACCCTGCAACAGATTCCGCGTCCAACGGCCGGACGAGAATCGGCGACTCTTCCGATAAAGCGGAAAGCGCCGCCTGGAAGTCGGGCGGTATCTGCGAATCGTTTAAACTGTGCATGGTGAGTGACAAATGTGTTTTCTCGCCCAGACGCACGATTTCTGCGGAGTCCAGGTAGCGTCCCATAATCAGCGCCCCGCGAACAGGACCACTTTTTTCGCTGGTCAGGATAGGTCTTGAGGCAACCAGCATGGGGCCTTCGGGAAGAAGAATGATCCCTGTTGTGCTGCTCTTTGCATCGGGGTGGTACACAAGGAGACTGTTGGCAGAAATGTGTTCCTTTAAACTTTTCGGAACGGGTATTTCTTTCCCGTTTTTTAAATCAAAACCCTTACCGAAGATAATTTGGCCGGAGGAGTTAATAAACAGCATAATGTTGAGATTGAGTTCGGTAAAAGTTTCATCAACGAGATTCGACTTGACATAGTTGTCGTTGGCATCCTCGATGAAGGCGTAGGTGTCGTCCCACCCGGCCCAGTCGGCGGTCAAGTGATTTAAATGGGAAAGGTCATCAGATAAGGCACTTAGAATACGTTCAACATTCCGGCGGGTATTCTGTTCCTCCAGTTCGGCGAAACTGTCCAGCAAGATTACTCGCGAGATGGCATACAAAATCAAAATCAAGCCTGCAAGTGTCACGCTAATAATGATTATTGTCTTTTTGCGCAATGTCATGGTTAGCCCTCCAATAGTTCGCTTCAAGGTATCCGGTAAATTAACATCCGCTCGCTTGCACTCGGTTTATATTCGATCAGAATCGGGTTTTCAAAACAAAAAGGCAAGCTGCTTGAAGTCATGTACATGCAGCCTGCCTTACAAAATACGACCATTTGTTATTTAATTCCTTTATTTTCAGAAAAATTCGTATTTTTCTGAAAGCTGTATAAGATCATTAAAGTTTATTTTAATTTTAATAAGTTCATAATTTATCAGGTTCAACCGGCCGCGATAAAGACGTTATATAACTCGAAAAATTACGGGTTTTATAACGTTTTTTACTTGCAATTTTTCTTTGCGACCTCTGTTAAATATTAAAATTACTCTTCTGGCAATAATGGACTTTTTCCAGGAAACATATTACCAAACGTATGTTTTTTTAAACACCTGAAAATTGTTCAAATATTACCAGGAAAATTATTATGAACTATTTCAAAAAATAACTTAAGAATTGCATAGTAATATCAATTGCATCTTACAGATTCAGTAAAAAAGAAAGGGGTTCTACAAATTGTATAAGCATAAGCAAAACCTTCTTATTACCCTTATTATTTTTTTAGTTTTACTTCATATTCTTAGCCTACATATTGAAGAAAAGTCACTTCCAACGCTACATAACATAAAGGGGAAAACCGTGGTTATCGACCCCGGTCATGGCGGTAAAGATATAGGCTGTACGGATGATAAAATTTCAGAGAAGAATATTACACTTGCTGTGGCCTATGAATTAGCCCAATTGCTGGAAATGGAAGGCGCTAATGTTATACTTACCAGAAATGGAGATTATCAACCCGGCCAAAAAATTTTTTTAAAGAGAAATAATGATATTGATGAGAGAATTGCTAAAGCAAAAGAAAATAATGCGGACATATTCGTAAGTTTACATGTCAACTCCTCCCCTAAAGGTAATAGAGCCGGAGCGGTAGCTTTTTACAATGAGGATACTAGGTTAGGAAAGCTTCTCGCACAAGATATTCAACGGGAATTAAGGTATATTCCCGACATGGTAAAAAGGACAAGCCGGCCCAGGAGTTATTACATACTAAACCACCTGGAAATGCCCGCGGTAGTGGTAGAGTTGGGTTATATAACCGCTGATACAGACCGGCAACATCTATCCGATCCCATGTACCATAAAAAAATGGCTCGATCAATTTGCAAGGGCATAAATAGTTACTTTAATAATTCCCACACTGTGGATATTTCAATGAATTCGGAACTACCCGTCTATGAGCGGAGTATTGTCGAGCCAGTAGAAAATGATAAATTACCTAACTTATACTTTGTACCCAAAACCAAAACCCGGCTCTTTATGGCTACCGAAGAGATGACACTTGACGATACGGCGCAGGGTACGGTGAAGGAACTGGCCCGGTCAGCACTGGAACAGCTGGTGGAAGGCCCTCGGCAAATCAAACAACTAAGTCCGTGCATACCGGAAGGTATTTCTTTTACAGATCTAAAAATATCGGGACCCCTTGCAACGGTAGACCTCGCGGTAACAAATGAAGAGCCCGGTTTTATGGGCAGCGAAGGGGAATGGATTGCGATCAGTTCAATCGCATGTACCCTTTTTGAATTCCCGGAGATACAGCAGGTTCAAATATTGGTCAATGGAAAAAAAAGAAAAACTCTGGCCGGTCATATGGATATTAGCAAGCCATTGACCCGTAAAAAAGCACCATTAAATAAGATCCCGGGAGGGATAATGGAAGGTAAAAAAGCAAAGGTGGCAATCGTAATCGATGATTTAGGACAAAGAAACCCCGAGGGATTAAAAGAAATGATTTCCATTGACAGGCCCATGACCTTTGCAGTAATGCCTAATCCGGAATATTCAAGCCGGCAGGCTGTGCAAGCAGCGAAACGGGGGTACGAGGTAATCGTACATTTACCCATGCAGCCGGTCAAAGGTAAAGCCAAATGGTTGGGTCCAGGGGCTATAACTTCTAACATGACCGCTGAAGAAATCCGCAATCAGGTCCGCCGAGACTTCGCCCAGGTGCCATATGCCACCGGTTTTAATAACCACATGGGTTCCCTGATTACCGCCCGGGAGGAGCTTATCCGCCCGGTGCTGGAAGTGGCCAGGGAAAAGGGATTCTACGTGCTGGACAGCAGAACTTCCAACCAGTCAAAAATTATCCCCCTGGCTCAAAGTATGGGTATTGCATACACCCAAAGGGATGTGTTTCTGGACGATGTAAAAAGCATTTCCCATATGAAGAAGCAGCTTGAGCTTTTGGCGGATGAAGCGCTGGCCAAAGGCAGCGCCGTTGGGATCGGTCATGTAGGTTTGGGCGGGAAAAAAATGGCCCGGGCCATCAAGGATATAATACCGGTAATGGAAGCCAAGGGAATTGAGCTTGTATACCTGTCTGAATTGCTGCATTAACCAAAGCCAACACCGGGAGGACAATATGAAACATATATATTTTGCAGTCCTTATATTCAGGCCTGGCCTCAGGGGGGCAATTTAAGTATGCGGATTGCCTTCCGTAATGGACTTCTTTTTGTTTCCCTAACAATTATGTACAAAGGGAAAACGAAGTCAATTGACAATGTTGTTATCGACACCGGTGCCGCATATTCAATTATTTCACCCGACGTTGTCGATGATTTGGGGTTAGTTTATGA
The DNA here is from genome assembly GCF_900115975.1 of Desulfoscipio geothermicus DSM 3669. GTDB lineage: Bacteria > Bacillota > Desulfotomaculia > Desulfotomaculales > Desulfallaceae > Desulfoscipio > Desulfoscipio geothermicus. The sequence continues at coordinate 1,381 of NZ_FOYM01000040.1, read as the reverse complement.
GAAAGATGATACTGTTGTAACCAGCTATGGCATAGGTGGGAAACAATACGCATTTGTAAAGCAGGTTAAGCCCGGCACATAGGACCCCGAAGCAGGCGGCGGATGCTTTTTGCCCACGGCCGTGACCCGAAAGCCGACCCCATAGAAGGGCATGCACAAGGACCCGAAAGCTGGGCAGGGTGCCGGCTTTGCAGACCCCATAGCCATAACCCTAAACGCAAAGACGGCACTCTGCCCGACATGCAAGAAAGTTAATCAAAGCGCCAGGGGCCGGCCGGATCGCCGCAGAGAACCTACCTTAACATGCGGGAAAAATTTCCCTTGCCATCTCCTGCACATTTCATATATGGTTGAAGCGCTTACACGAAGGAAACTAGCGGCTTCTTTGGGGGTTAATGTTTGGGGTAAGTCAAAGTAAAGGTTGTCGTTTGGAGTTGCTGCAAGTTCTTTTTGTATGCTCGAAGAAACGGCCTCACCGGCCAACAACTTGGCCAGTACAGGTGCTGCTAAATGAATGGCGAATTCAATATAAGGCAATGCACTCTTGTAAATCCAGATCTTTTTCATCAATGATTGTGCCGTTGGGAAAAGTCCCTCTAACACGCTCCAAAAATCCTAATTTTTCTAGATGTTTTAGACGTTGCATTGTCTCCTCCAAGCTTATCCTCAATTTGCGACTTATAAACTTGGCGCAGTCTGCTTCAATATTATAAAGATATTGTAAAATTGTGAGATCTTTCTCTTCTAAAACATCCCAGTTCAACATCATTTGTTGCCCTTTCCAATATTATATTTTTTTCCTTTTAGTGGCTTTAGCTTCTTTTTCATTGTACTTACCCATAGTATATAAGCGAATTTTATGGCTACGAGGAAACTCTTTCTTGAGAATTACCTTAAATAGTTTTCTTAGTTTGGCTAAACTTACACGAAACTCGGCTCATTTTTCGCCGGGTGGCAGCATAGGTTCGTACATCATAACGGCGTGGTTTTCCGCCACCAATTCGTCCGCCACCAGATTATTTTCCCCATCGTAGATTTTGCGCCGGATTACGTTATGGCGCAAATAACCGCCCCACCACTCACGGGTTATACGGTGGCCGGCCTCATAAATTTCGTACCGCAATTGGGCCGGCCGTTCGGAGCGCCATTCACCGTGCAGGTGAGTATCCCCGACCCACACGAGAAGTTGAAAATCTGTGTTGGTGTCATTTCGAATTTGCAGGTCGATGTAGTTATACGCCACCGTTGCACCGCTGCCGAAGGGCTGGGTACGGTGCGAGTCAGGGAAAACATCATAACTGTGTCTCCAGCGTTCAGTAACGGTAAGAGGCGTATGCAACGTCATCCAGTATATGAGATTGGATAACTGGCAAAGCCCGCC
>NZ_FOYM01000016.1 GCF_900115975.1 Desulfoscipio geothermicus DSM 3669 | reverse complement strand
TTTTCAAGGAACTTTTCAGGTGGCGCCCTCGCGCCAGGATCTTTATTGTATCACTTTTGCTGACTTTTCGTCAACCGGCAATTTCTGGTGGGAATAGGGGGCTGTTCGCCGCGCCACTACCGCCATTATTGCCTTTTTTCGTCGCTGTCGCAGCAGCGACGCTTATTAATATATCACTTTTTTTGACACTGTGCAATATGTAGTTTGTGGTAAGTATAGCAGGTTTACTCATTTGATTTACCAGCTTTGATAAATACCAGCCCCTGGGCTGAGGCTATTAAACGTCCCTGCCCGTCTTCAACTGTTACCCGATAGTTTGCCGCGCTTCGTCCCAGGTGCTCTTCCACAGCGGTTGCGATTAAAGTATCACCGGGCTTACTGGCCTTAATATAATTAATATTGACGCTAACCGCCACCGCGGTTTGCCCCCGGGCGTTGCTGGCAATACCAAGGGCCACGTCTGCCAGGGTAAATACTAAACCACCGTGAGTAATCCGGTGTATATTGGTCATGTAATCCTGTACCTGCAAGGATACCCTGGCATACCCGGGGGAAAGCTCGATAATTTTCACCCCCAGGTGGTTGGGAAAGGGATCGTCCTTTATAAAAGCCGCCAGATTATTACTAATATTTATCTCCGATTTCCCCACTTGCAATCCCCCTTTAATGAGCTAATTATATATTATCACAGGCAAAATCAGTTATTGTATACAAAATATTTGTGAAATAAATAATTATTTTAAGTAAAACCTGTGGACTGGACATAAATTAATGTGTAGAATGTTAAACAAATCAAGCTGCCACTTATTTCATTAAAGATTGATTCATTTGGCATTCATACCTTTTAATATAGCGGTAAAACTATTTTTGAATATATTTTATTATTAGGTTGGAAAGGGGTTGCCGTTTTTTATGACGATTAAAATAGGTATTAACGGATTTGGCCGCATTGGACGTAATGTTTTTCGGGCGGCGCTGGACAACCCGGAAGTGGATGTAGTGGCGGTAAACGACCTCACTGACGCAAAAACGCTGGCCCACCTGTTGAAATACGATTCTGTGCACGGTGTACTCAACGCGGATGTCCGGGTGGAAGAAGGCGGGTTTTCCGTTAACGGCAAAAAAGTGAGGGTACTTAGTGAAAAAGAGCCGTCGGCGCTTCCCTGGGGCGACCTGGGTGTAAGTATGGTGATTGAATCAACCGGGCGCTTTACCAAAGGAGAGGATGCGGCGGGTCACTTAAAGGCCGGAGCCGGAAAAGTCATCATCAGCGCTCCGGGCAAAAATGTGGATGCCACCATTGTAATGGGCGTCAACCATAACGATTATGACCCGGAAAAACACAATGTGGTTTCCAACGCTTCTTGCACTACCAACTGTCTGGCGCCCATCGTCAAAGTATTACACGATCATTTCAGCATCAAGCACGGGATGATGACCACGGTACATTCTTACACCAATGACCAGCAAATTTTGGACCTGCCGCACAAGGATTTGCGGCGGGCCCGGGCCGCCGGCGTTTCCATAATTCCCACCACAACCGGCGCAGCCAAGGCCGTGGGACTGGTTATCCCCGAACTACAGGGCAAGCTGAACGGTCTGGCCATGCGGGTGCCCACTCCCAACGTATCGGTGGTGGATTTTGTCGCCGTTTTGGAACGCTCCACCACGGCGGAAGAAGTGAACCAGGCGCTGCACAGCGCTGCCGAAGGGGAATTAAAGGGAATAATGGCGTACAGCGACGCGCCGCTGGTATCCAAGGATTACTACGGGGATTCGCACTCATCCATTGTGGACGCCCCCTCAACCATCACCCTGGGAGATAATATGGTCAAGGTGCTGGCCTGGTACGACAACGAGTGGGGCTATTCCTGCCGGGTGCTGGACCTGGCGCTGTACATGGCCAAGCGGGAAGCGGGCAGCGTCCCCAAAATAACCTGGACCGGCATAAACCGGGATAACCTGTACCGCAGCGTTTCCGCCGCCTACGTCCCCAAGTAAAAAACAAAAAGAGGGACTGGCTCCGATTCATTTGCAAGAAAGGCGCGCTCATTCAGTTCCCTTATTGCGCGCCTTTCAGTACTTCATTCCTTTGTCCTGGCCATACATTGGGGACATTCCTCGAAGAGGTGTGTCCCCAATGTATGGCCAGGATATAATATTTGAAGTGATTCATTAATACCGACGGCTATGGTAAAATTGCATAAAATGAAACCAGGTGAAAAATATGCCAGCGAAAAGCAGGTACAATATTTATTCGGAACATTTGATAAAAAAATTTGGTCAAAAGGTTTACAAACTACCCATAAATCTACCGGGCACCTGCCCCAACCGGGACGGCACGGTAGGCCGCGGCGGATGTATTTTTTGCGATGAGCAGGGGGCGGGGTTCGATGCCTTGCCAAACACGCTGTCAGTAACTGAGCAACTGCGGCGCAACAGGGACTATTTCCACCGGCGTTTTGGGGCCGAAAAATTCATCGCTTATTTCCAGGCCTTCACCAATACTTACCTGCCACCCGATGTTTTCGCCGCCAATATCAGGGCGACGGCAGCGGGAAAAGACATCGTGGGCATATCGGTATCCACACGGCCCGACTGCATCAACGAAGATTATCTGGACATCCTGACCGAAGTACAGGTGGAAAAAGGTCTGGACATCAATATCGAACTGGGGTTGCAAACCGTCAATTATCATACTTTAATAAAAATAAACCGGGGTCACACCCTGGCTGAATTTATCGACGCGGTACTGCGCGCGCACCGGAGAGAATTTGAAATTTGCGCCCACCTGATTTTGAACCTACCGTGGGACAATATGTCCGATGTTATAGAAAACGCCAAAATATTATCCGCGCTGCAAGTACGATACGTCAAACTGCATTCCCTGTATATCGTACGCGGTACCAAACTGGGAGAAATGTATGAGCGCGGCGAGTTCGACGTGATTTCCATGGAAGAGTATGTGCGGAGAATTATTACTTTCCTTGAATACCTTGACCCTGAAGTTGTCATTCAACGCCTGGTGGGCAAGGGCCCGCAAAACGAAGTACTTTTTTGCAATTGGGATGCCAGTTGGTGGAAAATTAAAACCGAACTGGAGCGGCTCCTGAAACAGGAAGACACCTGGCAGGGCAAAAAGTTCAATTACTTGAACGGCAGTGCCCTTAAATGGTCCAGGCGTTGAACAGTAAAGGATTTACTTGAAAATTTCCGCATCATCGCCGAGGAGCACTTTTACCACTTCTTTAACTTTTTCGTTGGTTACCCGGTAAAAAACTTCGGTGCCGCTGCGCACACCGTCCACAATTCCCTGGGCGCGTAAAATGGCCAACTGCTGAGAGACCGTGGACTGCGGCAAGTTTAAGCAACCTTTCATTTTATTGACATTGCAGCTGTCATTCATTAAACCTGCCACAATGCATAGGCGGGTGGGATGGGCAAGCGCCTTTAATAACCTGGCGGGCTCTTCATACTTGTTTAAATCCTTCAATTTGCATTACCCCCGAGGGTCTTTTTATGAAATAATATATTATAATATTATGTTTAATACAATACTATTTTATGAATCTTTGTCTTAAGGGCGCGATTTCTTCCACATTCAGCACTAAAAGCAGCAAAAGGTATACCGATACCGCCGCCCCCACCGCCAGCGTCATGCCCCATAGCTGACCGGCCAGGGAGATTGCACCGGCGTACAGCCCGGCATATCCCCCAACCAGCCGCAACACAGCGGCAAACGCCAGAGTGGCTGTTATTATCTTGAACTGGTCCACCAGCAGCCGGCGCCAGTCAAATCCTCGCAGGCGGCGGGTTAAAAAAGCCAGGAAAAGAATTGCGGTGACAAAAAAGCCCACCGTATTGCCCAGAGCCAGACCGGCATGTCCCATGGGAGCAACCAGCAGGTAATCCAGTACGATATTTACGGCCAGCCCGGCCACTCCCACCCCCAGGGGCAGCAGGGCGTCCCGCAGGCTTAAAAAAGTATAGGTCAGCACCGAATTCGCTGACATGGCGGCCACCGACAGCGCGTAAAAACCAAGGGCCGTGGCAGTGGCGGCCGTGGCGGCGGCATCAAAGGCGCCCCGTTCAAAAAGCAGGCGCACCACCGGTGCGGCCAACACCAACAGCAGCGCGGCGCAGGGGTAGGTTACCAGCGCCACCAGGCGCAGCCCCATGGCCGTCCTTTCCCGCAGCAGTTCCATGTCCCGACGGCCCGCCGCCGCGGCCAGGGCCGGGAAAAGAACCGAGGAAACCACGGCCACAAAAAGACCATAGGGCAGTTCACGTACCCGGTTGGCAAAGTTTAAAGCGGCAATACTTCCCTCCACCAGGTGCGAGCCGAACCAGCGATCCACAAACACAAACCCCCGGCCGGCCAGCGTTGTCAGGACTACCGGAACGGCCATAAGGAGCACCCGGCGCACTTCCGGGTCCCGGATGTTCAAAAGCGGTCGCACCGGTACCCCGAAGCGTCCCAGGGCCGGCAGGTTGTATAAGTAAAACACCAGCGCCCCGGCCAGGGTGCACCAGGCCAGGCCGGGGCCCAGGTACTTGCCCAGCGGAACGATTAATATTAAAAAAACAAAGTTTTGCCACACCGGAGCCAGCGCCGGTACGTTAAACTCGCGGTGGGCGTTGAGCACCGCCTTGGCCATAAACCCCATGGTCAGAAAAACCGTTGACGGCAGCATGATTTGGGTGCACAAAAGCGCCACCCGCCGGGCCTCGCCGGTAAAGCCGGGGGCAAGAAAGTCCACCACCTGCGGAGTAAAAAACAATCCCAACAAGGTGAGCAGAGCAATCATGGCACCGGTAACGTACATAACGGTGCTGGCCAGATAAGACCGGCCGTCGTCCTGCAGCCGCCCCGTATAAACCGGCAGCAATGCGTTGCCGGCGGAAACGCCGATAATAAAAGACAGTGTAAACGGGATGGTGGCCGCCACCACAAAGGCGTCCGCTTGCAATGAGGTGCCTAAAAGGGCGGCAATGACTTGCTCCCGAACAAAGCCCAGTACCCGGCTGGCGACAAATAAGACGAGCAATATGGAAGAAGCTCTGAATAAATTTTGCCTTGACATCTGCCGGCGCCTCCGTAAATATATTAAAAACAACGGTATTATAAATGCCTCATTAACACAGTTAAAAAGAACTTTTTAGAACAATTACTATAATAGCACATTTTTCAGCAAGGGGGGAGATTACCGTTTACCCGCAAACACATGTCTATTTTGCTGAAAAAGTATTGGGCCGCACCTCCGATTCCATTACCCTGGGCAGCCTTTTTCCTGATATGGCCATCAACGCCAGAATGACCCATACCATGGCCCACAGTATGGGCAAAAAAATACTGCAGATATGCAAAGACAACTCCAAACTGCTGGATTTCGCCCGGGGTGTGGTGACGCACGGCATCTCCCCCCGCGGCCTGGATTACTACGGTGATGAAAAGTTCCCGGGTTGCGAACGCGGTTACTGCTTTGAAAAAGGCCGCTCCCTGGTGGAACAAACCATTGACGCCTGCAATATTCCGGCGGAAATGGGCTGGTGGAAGGCGCACAATATTGTGGAAATGGGTATCGAACTGCGGGTCAGCAACCGCGGACCCTTCGGACAAACCATTCGCCGGGCCTTCAACAACCACCGGCTGATTAACCAGATTGGCAACTTATTGGCAGACATTACGGGGTACGACAGGTATCAGCTCAAATCACGCATTGCCGGTTTTCCCGATTACATTGAAATCTTTCAAGCCACCCCCCAGTCGCTGGCCAACAAGTATCGCATTCAAATGTTCGCGCGGCACCGCATTAACATCAACACCGCCAAAGTAGCCCGGCTCATCGAAGCGGCCGCCGAACAGGTGGAAGATGACCTGGCGGAATTTTTCCGGGTCACCAACGACAACGTGCTCGCCGCCCTGAAAGATATTGAAAAAGCCCTGACTTAACATTTTCCAGCGAATGTGATACCCTTAACCTAACATCGCATACTCCCAGGAAAGGTGATCCAACTTGAGTGAAACAGAGATGCAACCTTATACGCAAACTAAAGACGGGCAAGCTGTTTTAATAAACACCCCCGCTTATACACCGGATGATGTAGAAAGGGCGGCAGAATCCGGGGCGGACGGCCTGGGCCTGTTAAGCACCGATTTCATGTACCTTGACCGGAATAACCTGCCTGGCGAGGAGGAACTGTACGAAACGTTCTGCCGCATCAGCCGGAAAATGGGTGGCCGCCCGGTCACAATACGCCTGATGCAATTGCCTCCGAGCCGGATAACCGCCATAAAGGATGCCGGGCTATCCGATGAATACCGGGGCGTGCGCCTGGGACTGGCCCGGCCCGACATGCTGCTGCCGCAACTACGGGCCTTTATGCGGGCCGGCGCGGCAGGGAACTTGCGCCTGCTGCTGCCCGTGGTGGCGGATGTATCAGAAGTCCTCCGCATAAAGGAGATGATCAATGACATCCACCACGAACTGGCCGGGCAAAACATCCCCCACGTGGCCATGCCCGAACTGGGCGTGGAAGTGGAAATCCCGGCGGCGGCGGTGATGGCTCCGGTATTGGCATTTGAAGTGGCATTTTTCAGTATCAGTGAAAAACTTATTTACAATACCCTGTTACTCAATAACAGCCATAATCTTAATGGCGGGCTGCTGCACGATTACACGCCGTCTTTCCTGTTTCAAATCAGCCACCTGGCGGAAGAAGTTCGCAAAAGGCGGAAAACAGTGTCCGTAACGGCCCCCCTGGCGGGGCGGATGCCCGCGGTGCCCCTCCTGGTGGCCATCGGCGCCAACGAACTGGTCATGGCGCCCGAACAAATTGAGCAGGCCCGGGAAATCGTCAGTCGCCTGACTATGCCCAGGGCCAAGCTGGTGGCTTCCAAGGCCATGTCGTTCTGGTCCCCGAACGAAATCCAGCGTTACGCGGAGGAGTGTCTGGCCCGGCTGTTAAAGTAGCATGGCAAAAACCCACGCCCAGTCTTCCTTTTTACCAAAAATACCTTGCTTGTTTTTTGCAAATAATCTAAAATTTATAGAAAATAGCATTTAAAATTGGAATAAAGGTTGGATGAATTATGGAAAGAGCTGCGAATTTATTAAATTTGGATTCAGGCATAAAAGAAGATTTAAACATAAAAGATGAGGTACTAAAAGTTTTAAATGGCACTGTTGATGTATTAATCACCATTAGTTCGTTAATTGATTCATATACGACCAACCACCAGCAGAGAGTATCTCAACTGGCTTGCGCCATTGCAGAAAAATTAGGCCTGCCTGAACATCGAATAGAAGGAATTAAAATCGGCTCCCTCTTACATGACATCGGCAAAATTGCAATTCCCAATCATATCTTGTCCAAATACGGTGCCATCAGCGAGCATGAATTTGGTATTATTAAGTGTCACCCGCAAAATGGTTATAAAATATTAAGCAAAATAAAATTCCCATGGCCGGTACATAAAATGGTCCTGCAACACCATGAGAGATTAGACGGTACCGGTTATCCTGTTGGCCTGTTAGGGGAAGACATTTTATTCGAAGCAAAAATTATTGCCGTAGCTGATGTTGTCGAAGCCATTAGTTCACACCGACCTTACCGGAGTTCCCTTGGAATGGACACGGCCATACAAGAAATAAGTGATAACAGCGGAACCTTATATGACGAAACTATAGTAAAAGCCTGCATTAGATTAATACTGGAGGACAAGTTTAAGTTTACGACCTGACTTTATCAAAAAGAATCTACAAAGCAGCGCATTCATTGTACGGACCGCTGCATTGGTCTTTCTTATGCCGTATAGAAACAAAACACGCAGGAAGCAAGTAGGCTCCTGCGTATATTTTTGGTAAGACTACCCTAAAAGAATATTCGGTAAAAAGGTAGCGATTTGCGGGAAGGCTATCAATATACCCAGGCAGATAACCAAAGCCAGCAGGAACGGCCATATCCCTTTAAAAATGGTTTCCAGGGGTATATCCGGAGCGACTCCTTTAATAACATAAACATTCATACCCACCGGAGGCGTAATCACACCCATGGCCACCACCATAACGATTATCACGCCGAACCATATGGGGTCGTAGCCCAGTGTGGTAACCGCAACGGGGTAGAAGATGGGAATGGTAAGGAGAACCAGTGCCAGCGCGTCAATAAAACAGCCAAGCACCAAGTAAATAAGCAAGATAACGGCCATAATGACAAATGGCGGAAACGGCAGGGCACCGGCCCAGTTGGCCAGTTCAAAGGGAACCCGGCTGATGGCCATGAAGCGCCCGAAAATAACCGCCCCGGCGACCATCAGCATGATCATGGCCGTGGTCCGGGTAGCGTCAAACAGGGACTTTTTAAACCCCTCCCAGTTGAGGCGCTTTTTAACCAGAGCCACGGCCAGGACCCCGGCTGCGCCTACAGCACCCGCCTCCGTAGGGGTAAACCACCCGGCAAAAAGGCCTCCTATGGACAGGGAAAAAACAATCAAGACCTCCCCCAGCCCCCCACGGAGCGCATTTATCCTTTCCTCCCAACCGGCCTTGGGCCCGGCCGGCCCGAGGTCGGGGTTACGGGCAGCCAGAATAAATATGGCCGCCATATACAAAGCCATAAGCAGCATTCCCGGCACAATACCGGCCATAAAGAGTTTGCCAACCGACTGCTCAGTGGCCATACCGTAAACAATCATGATAACACTGGGGGGAATTAAAACTCCAAGGACCCCGCCGGCAGCGACACTGGCCGTGGCCAGGGAAATATCATATTTATATTTCTTCATCTCCGGTAGGGCTATGGCGCCCATGGTTGCCGCCGTGGCCGTGTTTGAACCGCAAATAGCCCCAAAAACAGCGCACGCCGCCTGGGTGGCAATGGCCAACCCGGCGGGGTAATGCCCGATTAACTTATACGCTAAAACATACAGCCTGGATCCAATGCCGGAGTAATAAGCGAGGAACCCCATCCAGACAAACATGGCAATAACGCTCAGCGAATAGGAAGAAAAGGTTAAATAGGTTTCCTTGGCTACCATGCTGAAGGCCGCGGTGGGTGACGCCAGTAAGCTAAAACCGGCGAAACCCACCAGGGCCATGGCATAAGCTATGGGCATGCGTAAAATTAACAGGGCAAAAAAAGCCAGTATACCGGCTAAACCAACAAATTGTGGGTTCATTTGTTAATTGCCGCCCTCTTTATAGATTCCACCAACCCGGCAAGCAATACCAGACACAGAGCCAGCAAACCAAAAGAAACGAGGTATACAAATGGGTAAAAGGGCGTCTGCGTGGTGGGAGAAACCACGCCGCTAACCGTCATGCCGTTGGCATATTTACCGGTGTACCAGGCAGCCAATCCCCAAAAACACAGTGCAAAAACATTAATAATTATATCAACGCAAGCCTGTATCCTGGCCGGTAACTTTTCCATCACAAAGCTCACCGCAATATGGCCGTTTTGCAGGGCACAGGAAGCCAATGCCAGGCCTATCATTGCCGCCGTCAAAAAGCCCACGTATTCATAGGTGCCCAAAATGGGGCGGCCCAGTAAAGCGCGTAAAAGAATGTTGGCTACCACTAAAACCATGACGGACACAATACAAAGAGCGGCTATTCTGTCCAGGAGGCGGCTCAGCCCCGCAACCAAGCCTGAAAATTTTTTCATGGCTCAAAAACCCCCAAAAGAAGTTACTTGTATTCTTGATTATATTTATCAGCTAACTTTTTAACTGTTTCTAAAATTTGCTGGCCGTCAAGCCCTTTTTCATTCATTTTGGCCACAAAATCGTCCTGGATCGGTTTAACCAAACTTATCCAGCGTTCCGCTTCCGCTTGAGGCAGTTCAATAACTTCCATACCGGTCTCTTCCACCGCCCATTTTAACGCGGATTCGTTTTGTTTATCCCATAACCCCATGGCTACTTCTTCAAAATACTTTTTATTAACTTCTTCAATGGCCTTTTGCGTATCCGGGGTCAGGGAGTTCCATTTATCCAGGTTCATGGTTATGAAAAACAAGGTGTTGTAAAGGAAGGGTGTGCGAGTTAAATAGTCGGTTACCTCAGCGTGTCGCCAACCTTGCAATACCTCGACCGGGGAAAGATTCCCCTGGACAACTCCCTTGGATAAAGCTTCGTAAGCTTCCGACTGGGGCATGGCCACCGGAGTCGCCCCCAGTATCTCCAGCGTTTTAGCGCTCAACCCGGTGGCCCTGATCTCCAATCCCTGCAGATCGCTCAGGCTGCGAACCGGAACCTTGGTGAATAAATCCCCCGGGCCGGTGGTAAGCACCATCATCAGTTTAGTGTCCTGTACTTCTTGGGGGTTAAGCTGTTGAATACCTTCCCAGGCAACTTTACTGGCTACCTTGGAGTTATTGTAAGTAATACCGGGCAGTTCGAAAGCCTCTAAAACCGGAAAACGCCCCCGGGTATAGGAAAAACAAGACATGCCGATATCGGCAATGCCGGTAACCACTCCATCGTAAATAGCATCTGCTGTCAGCAAGGTTTGGCCGGGGTAACTGGTGATTTTCACCTGCCCGCCGGTGGCTTCCTCAATAGCTTTTGCCCAGGGCTGGATTAACTCCGTCTCAGCAGGGTGGGTGCTGGGAAAGAAATGAGCCAGCTTAAGTTCAACCGCTGCCGGTTTATCTTGTTTCGGTGAAGGTGTCGATGATGAACAACCAGTTAATGCGAATGATACCATCAACACCGATAACAGCAGTACTTTCCAACCATAACCAAAACGAAACCCTTTCAATGCTTAATACCTCCTTCAAAATTTTCATTGTTAAAATAAAAAAACCCCCGTAGGAGTTTAAAAAGAAATGCAACTCACTCCCGCCCCTTTCCCCAGTGAAAAAAAACCGGAAACAGCCGGGAAAATACCGCATCTGCTTTTTCCTACCGTATAACTGTCCTACCTTTTAAAACTCAACCGTACCCGTACTAACCATGGGACCATTTTTAAAAATGCTGTCATTGCACTTAATTGACAAACAATTACTTCTTAACAGGCAAAAATATTAATTACTGTAATTAATATTATTCCATACTCAAAAAAAGTTTTCCTTCCTTGCAAAAATTATTTTTGACAATTTTTTTTATAATAAGCCGTCATAACGGCGCCGCCCTTTTAATATATTCCAACAAGGAAAAAGGAAATTGGACATCCCAGGAGGGGGTTGAATGCAAAACCAGAACATAGCCGAATATTTCTCCCGGGTTGATGAACTGCGCGCATCATACCTATCGCCCGAAGAAGCGCCGACCATTGTATTTATGGGGCCGTATAACACCGGCAAGTCCACCCTGGTTAACAACCTGCTGGAAAAAACCATTGCACCGGTGGACATCATTCCCACTACCCCCGCCCCGGTACGCTTCAGTTACGGCAAGCGCTTTCTGGCACGGGTTTATTTTGCCGACCGGCAGGTTAACACGCTGGCCGAAGGGGAATTAACCGCCCTGCTGGCGCAAAAACCGCTGTATGGCCGGGAAATACAAAAAGTTGAAGTACGGCTCACGCACAACTTGCTGCAAAAAATGCAAATTGTCGACACCCCGGGGATTGATGCCTTAACAGGGCCGGCATTTTCCCCGGAACGGCTGCCGGTTGCAAACCACATTATTTACCTTTTGCACCAGCGGGGGCCGGGCGAGGCCGACCGGCAAGCCATTCAAAAACTGATAAAAAAATACGCCCCGGGGCAGATTTCTTTTGTGATCAACTGCAACCTGGGTCATTATGACGGGTCTTCTTTCCGGGAAGCGGGCCGGGTCCTGCGCCAAATCTGCGGCGGTGAAATTACATTGCAGCGGACCAATACCTTGGACCCCGAAGCGGTGGATAAATTTCGGCTGTTTATCGAGGAACGCGCAGCCGCACTGGCGCTGCAGCACATCACCGGCAAACTGAGCGGTCTGGACCGCCGCATCCCGGATATCGTCGCCGCCTCCCAGCGGGAAGCCGGTGACGCGGACTTTTTAGTGCGTTTCTGGCAGGCCCGGGAGCACGCCCGCCAGGTCATCAGGGGCGTGGACCTGATTAAAACTTTGCCTCCGGTCGCGCAGCAAATCGGGGCCCTGCTGAAGCAATCTCCCGAACCGGCGATTTATCCCGGCGGTATCCCGGTGGTTTATCAAACCGTCGGCAGCATGCCGGACCCGGCGGTAATAAAGGAAAAAATCCGGACCCTTCTGGCACAGGTCGCAGCTGAACCGGCGCTGAAGCCTTATCAGGATATAACCCGGCAATTAAAAACACTTTCCGGTGAACTGGCCGGGGAAAAATACCTGGTAACTGCCGCCGGCAGCTTTTCCAGCGGCAAATCCACTTTTTTCAACGCAATAATGGGGGAGCCGCTGCTGCCCGCGGAAAGCCGCCCCACCACTTTCGCCGTCACCCGGCTCATCCACGGCGCTCCCCGTCGAGTCACCATTACCTTTGCGCAACAGGCAACCATTCCCACCCACTACCGGGAAGGCCAGCACGCCGTAATCTGCCGGCATGAACTGGCCACCCTGGAACGCTGGCTGGGTGACGGGGAACTGCAAAAACAAATCCACTCCCTGGAAAAAAGCGCAAATGGTAAATTATTAAAAATAACCGCCGCCGAACTGCTCCGGGAACTGGAAGCGCTGAAAAAATCCTTTGCCCGGGTAAAGCGGGATTTTTCAGGCGGCAAGCGCCCGTGGAAGACATTATTTAAAAAAATACCCTGGAATAAATTCACAGACAGCCAACTGGCGGATTACTTCGTGGTACGCTTTAAAAAAACGGACATATTGGAACTGGACCTGGAAAGCGAAGCAGGCCGCAAAGCCCTGGCACAAATTTCCGGTACGCATCTGGCCCTGCGAGTGGAAAATATAACCATCCAGCACCCGGCGGACTTACTGCGTACGGCCACCTTTGTAGACACCCCCGGCCTGGATTCGGTCTACCACCGGCACCGGGAAATTACCGCCCGCTACCTGCCGGATTCAGATTGTTTTCTACTTTTCCTGAACGGCAAACATATTTTAACCAGGCCGGATACGGGCATCCTGCGTATGATTTTTCAGGCCGCCCCCCAAACACCTGATTTTTCCCGCAAATTGTTTGTCATTATAAACTTTGCCGACACCCTGACACCTCGGCAGCGGGAAAGGGCGCATAACTACCTGCGGGAAAACCTGGCCAAACTTTCCGAGGGGCGGGCGGATCCGGCCCGAATACATTTTATTTCCGCCCTTGAAGCCCTGACCGGGCGGGACCAAAATAATTTTTCCCGGCTGTTACAGCACTTGAAGGACCAAATCTGGCAGTCGCGCTGCGCCGGCAATTACCGGCTGTTTATCCGCCGGGCCGCTGAAATATTGCATGCAGCCGGCCGGGAAGAATCCCCCCAGGAAAAAGACGCTCAAAAAAAATCCCAGATGCAGCGCGAAGCCGAAGAACTGCTGGCGCAAATAAAAGCTGAACTGGCCGACTGGCGGAAAAAAATCGCCACCTTCAGCAGCCCGGAAGATCTGCGTGGTTTCAGGGATGGAAAGCGCTTAATAAAAAAAGGTTTTTTAAGGCTTTCCCGCCAGGCGGAAACAGTGCCCTCCTGCCGCGACCTGGCCCGGAGCATTAATGCCCCTTTGTCCCGATTCTATCACCGGTGGGGGGTTGCAGCAGCGGGTCAGGCGGTGCCTGAATTCGGGATGCACGAACTGGTATCGGCCATTGACCGGCTGTTAAAAAACAAAAGCAGTCCCCGGGAAACCCGCGATACGCTATGCGCGTTGTTGACCGGGGAAGAATTACGCATTGCCGGGACCGTCAGATCTCTGGCCCGGCAAACGGCAAGCAGGTTAAAACAACCGGTCGCGACGCCGGAGCCGAAAATATTATCACCGGCCGTACTGGCTGTCATTAACCGTTATATCGCTGAACTGAGGGCATTGGAGGAAACAATAACGGAACATTAAAGAATAGGGGTTCAACAAGCCGGTATATTTTAGCGGCTTGCCCGCAACTCACCGGGAGGGATCAATGATGCAGAACGCCCGAGCACTCGATGAACGGCTGCGCAAAATTATCAGGGAGGTCAGCGACAGCACCGGCCAGGAAATTAAACGCGATTTAACGGAGGAACTGGCCCGGGTTATCCATGAAAACCGCATGCGACAAACCAGGGATTTCCTGGAGTCTTTCAAACAGGCGCTTAAAAAAATATAAAATTGGGGCAAAGGAGGATTCTAATGACGGCAGCAAACCTGTTTCAGGGACAAAAAGACGAGGTGCAGACTATTTTAACCGATATTTTAATAGGCCTCAAGGCGAAATTTGTCCAGCCGGTATTAACTGAAAACAGCAGGTTGATGAGCATGCTGGAGGAAATGCGCAAGCAGGACCAGGCCGGTATTGAGGAACTCAAAGAACGAGTTACCGGTCTGGAACAAAAAGTGGAAGAAATACCACTGCTGGTACTGTCCGCCATCAGGGACGCCATCAACCAGGCATCCGGGGGAGTGTAAAACACATGGCCCAGCTTTATGAATTCAATAGGGATACAAGTCCGCCGGAATTGACCAGTTCACTGGCCCAGTCATTAAGAAACGGCTTCTTCTTACCGGCGGAAAAGAAATTCAGCAGCATGGAAATGGAAATTATCGCCCTGAAAAAAGAAACAGAGACCAATCGGCTGGGCGTGCATGAAAAGCTGGCCAGGCTGGAAAGCGAACTGGCCCTTTTGCGAAAACTGCTGCGCAACGGCCTGTGTTTTCTGCTCACCATCCTGGCCGGGGTAATTTTTGTACTGATTTATATTTTTAGCTGGTACTAGGCAGTAATTTTCAGGGCAGCAACTGCTGTACCAGTCCACGCATGTCCGCCGGAAGCGGGCTGCACAGTTTGACCGGTACGCCGGTGCGCGGGTGATTGAAGGCAATGAAGGCAGCATGCAGGGCCTGCCTGTCCAGCAGCGCGGTATCCCCACCGTACAGGGCGTCCCCCACCAAAGGGTGACCGCCGTGGCTCATGTGCACCCGAATTTGATGGGTGCGTCCGGTTTCCAGTTCCAGGGACAGTAGCGCGGCCCCCCGGAGCTTCCTGACCACCCGGTAGTGGGTGACCGCCCTCTTTCCACCCGGCGCCACCATCCACCGGGCCGTGGCGCCGGGCTGCAAGGCCAGGGGCAAATCTATGGTCCCCCGGGAGCCGGGTAAGCCTTCCACCACCGCCAGGTAACGCCGGCACAGGGTTCCCGTTGTCAACTGGCGGGCCAGCTGCTGTGCCGCAAAATGCCCGACGGCCACCAACACAATGCCCGAAGTATCCCGGTCCAGGCGATAAACCGGCCTGAACCGGGCCTCCACTCCCCTTACCCGCCAGTGATAAAGCACAGCGTTGGCCAGGGTGCCGCGCTGCTCGCAGCCAACCGGGTGCACCAGCATACCCGCCGGTTTGTTTACCGCCAGTAAGTCCGCATCTTCGTACAATATTTCCAGCGGGTGCCTTTCCGGCTCCAGTTTAGTTGCCCCGTCGGGCGGCAGTTTAACCGTCAATACATCCCCCGCGCTCACCCGCTCCCGCATATACACCGGCACGTCATTCAGCAACACCTCCCCCGCCCTCTTCAGCCCGCGGATTAAAGTGCGGGAAAATCCTTTTCGGCGAAGCAAACCGCCCACTGTCCCGCCGGCATCGTCTTGATCAATATGATAAACCAGCTCTTGCATATTCCCCCCCCCAACAGGCAGCTCAACCCGGTAAACCGTTCCCACTGTTTTTATAAAATCTTGTGAAAATATCGACACCCGAAAATCACAATTTACATTGAAATAAATGCTTTAAAAAGGATAAGTATTGCCAGCAAAACAACATTTCTTTATAGTTTAACACATATATAAACTTTACAAGGAGGTACCCGGGGTGAAAGAAAAAGCAAAAACAATCAAAGACTACATGATCCCGTTATCCGATTACCCGCACGTCAACGATAACACAACCCTGCATGAAGCTGTCAATATCATCCACCGGATGTCCAAGGAAAAGGGGTATCGCTGGCTGGTTGTGATGAACGATAACAACAACATAGCAGGGTTTCTGACATTGAGAAACATATTTGAGGCCATAAGCAAATTAGCCCCCAGAGCGGGGGGATTATTGGGCATTTTCAGCACTGTCAGCCGTCCTGATTTCTTTTTCCTGGAGGGGATACAGTTAATTAAGGACACCCCGATCAAGAAATGCATTAAGCCGATGGTGCAAGTTTCCGTGCATGAAAATGATTCTCCCGGAAAAGTGGCGGAAATTATCCTGAGCCACCGCATAACCATAACACCGGTGGTTAACAGCCAGAATGAAGTAGTGGGTGTTGTCAGACCCATTGACCTGATACCCTTTATAAAAAAACTGTTTGATAATGCCCCGCCAAAGTAATCCCCGGTGCCGGACCGGGGTTTTTACGTTTTCCTTTTACTGCACGGGTCAACAAAAAAAAGCCATCCCTTACAAATCCCTCATTATGAGCTTAACCAAAAAAAGGGGACTGGCTCCTTTTTCGCATTTTGAAAAAGGTGCCTGTCCCCCTTTTTTCTCCATTGTTAATTTCACCGGTACAGTTATATAATGGTTTAGTATAAAGTTATATTACCAGTGAAAGAGGTATTATCAATGCCCGGTTTACGTACCATTTTATTTAACTTAAAAAGTTTAACCCTTTATCGCAACATTTTACGGGATTGTGTTATGCAGGCCTTTCAAGAACACCTGGAAGCACTCGCCGGCCCGGGCGAAACGGCACACCCGGCCCAAACCTACGCCGGGGTATATCACCTGCTGGCCGGGACCTGCAACCCCCTGGAAGGATGCGATGCCTGGCAGAACCACTTGCTGAATCTGATAATTCACGACGACAACCCTTTTAGCCGGGCGGCATATACGCCGGGAGCCGATTACACAGTTTTTTTGCCGGCGGTTAAAAGGGATTTGCTGATTTTACAACAGGCTTTTCAATTAAATACAGTAATTATACGGGACGCCACCGAGCAGTTGATCCACCGGTCTTCAGCCTTACCCGGCGAAGCCGGGCAATTACCGTTGTGGACAGCTCCCCCGCCTTTGCCGGAACAGCCCGCCGCCTTCGCCCGCCGGCTGCTGCAAGTAAAAGAAAAAATGGCCGCCGAATCACAGTGGGACAGGCTCGCCGGCCTGCTGGGAGATCATTACGCCGCCTGCGGCTGCGGCATTTACAGCCGTTACATCGCCTTCAAGTGGCAAAACGGTTCCCTGCACGGCATCAGCCGGCCCGACCCGGTCAGCCTGGATAAATTGATCGGGTACCGGGACATCCGGGAAGAAATCATCAACAACACCCGGCAGTTTTTGCACGGCTACCCCGCAAACAACATCCTGCTTTACGGCGACCGGGGCACCGGAAAATCCTCCACAGTTAAGGCACTGCTCAACGAATACTGGCCCCGGGGCCTGCGTCTGGTGGAAGTACCCAGGCGGCAGCTGGCACAATTCCCGGCCATAATTGAAGAATTGCGCCGGCGCAAACACCGGTTTATCTTGTTTGTGGACGACTTGTCCTTTGAAGAAAACGAAACGGTTTACAAGGACCTCAAAGCGCTGCTGGAGGGAGGCGTCGAAGCGCGGCCCGACAACGTAATAATTTACGCCACATCCAACCGCCGCCATCTGGTACGGGAAACCTTCGCTGACCGGGAACGAAACACCGCCGGGCGGGAAATCCACGCCATGGACTCGGTGCAGGAAAAGCTGTCCCTGGCCGACCGTTTTGGCATGACCGTCATTTTTCCCACTCCGGACCAGGAACTTTTTCTGCAAATCGCTGTCGGGCTGGCCCGACAGCGCGACCTCGCGTTGGAGCAGGATGAATTGCGCCGGCGCGCGCTGCAATGGTCGATGTGGCATAACGGACGCTCACCCCGGGCCGCCCGCCAGTTCATCGACCACCTGGAAGGGCAACTGGCCCTGGAAAGGAATTAAACTTTGGTGCCGGGTGTTGCATGGTTGCGATTCTACGCATTCTGCCAACCCAGTGCCGCCACTGATTCAATTACAGCATCCGCGCCGGCGCCGGCCAGTTGTTCCCGGGTGCAGACCCCCGACAGCACCCCGATACTGCCTGCGCCGGCGTCTCTGGCCATCTGGATATCCCGCGGCGTATCACCGATTACCACCGCCTGTCCCGGCGCCACGCCCAGCAGGCGGCAGGCCAGCAGGGCCATATCCGGGGCGGGCTTGGAGTTTTTCACCAGGTCCGCTCCGATCACAACGTCAAAGAAATCATTTAATTGCAAAGAAACCATGGACAATTGTGCCCGTTCAGTTACATCCGCCGTCACCACCGCCAGCCTGAAACCGTTGCGCCGCAAACTTTCCAGTTGTACCTTCAGCCCCGGCACCGGCCTGGTCAGCGACTCCCAATCCATGGCTGTTTCAGAACGCCGGGAC
This sequence comes from Desulfoscipio geothermicus DSM 3669, assembly GCF_900115975.1. Classification (GTDB taxonomy): domain Bacteria; phylum Bacillota; class Desulfotomaculia; order Desulfotomaculales; family Desulfallaceae; genus Desulfoscipio; species Desulfoscipio geothermicus. The sequence continues at coordinate 66,409 of NZ_FOYM01000016.1, read as the reverse complement.
ACTTCGGTGACCAAATCATGTGCCGTTTCTTCAGACATTCCGGATTCCCGCATTACCATGACAAGGGCAGACCGCAAGCCGGACATCGTCCCCCCCGCCAGCGGACCATCCGGGTCCACGTGCCAGTTCGCCATATCAATCCCCATGGCCTGCTCCAAAACCTCCCGCGACAACACCCCGTGGTTAACGGCAGCCAGGATTTCATCTATCATATACCTGGACCACTCCAACCACATTACCTTAAAATCCAGCAAAGTACCGTCTTTATCAAACAACACTGCTTGACAGTTAAATTCTTTACTACCCGCCTTCAGTAAAGGCAATTGTGATCCCCCTTACCTGTAACATTGACCTGCTTCAAAATATCAAGCCAAAACTTACTTTCGCTGCCCCGCCCGTTATTTCCTTTTTAATTGGTCAACCCAATTAAGCCGAGTTAAAAGCATGTTTATGAAAACCGGCCGCCAGGAAACAATATGAGAAAAACAGGAGGTTTGACGAAAATGACATACAATGTTTCCGTCCGGGTAGACAAAGATAATTCCATCGACCCCAGCTATATTATACATTACCGGGTCACCGAAGGTGAACGCCTGATAGGCGACGGCATTGTAGAATACCACAGGCAAGCTGAACATAACAACATACCGGTCAGCGAAAACATTCCCCCGGCGTACCGGGAAGAAGTTAAAAGACAAATCGTGGAGGCGGCCACCCGGTATATCGCAGAGCAGCGTTGACCGGGCAGGTATAGGAAAATCACATTTTAATTGTTGGCCCGCTTTCCTTCAGAAGTAAAAAGCAAAAAGGGGACAGGTACCTTTTTCAAAAAACGAAAAAGAAGCCAGTCCCCTTTTTGCAGGTTCCACTACGCCAATGATTCAAGAACAGATTGGTAGTCGCAATACTGTTCGACATTTTCTTTGGCTATGGCTATGCCGACTTTGTCATTGGGCTTGAGGTGCCTGGACAGGTGGGAGACCATTTCGATCACCGTATAGGTATCCTGGTAAGTCAGGATCACGGGCACTCCCTTTTCCCCGGCCCGAGCCAGTACTCGTACGTCGGGGTATAGCCCGCCGGTAAGAATCAACACCGAAGTGTGGGTCTCCAGCGCCGCCAGGGCCAGGTCCGACCGGTCCCCGCCCATGACCACGGCCTTGTTGGCCGCCCGGCGCAGGTAAGAAAGGGCACTTTCCATGGTCATGGCGCCTACCACGACATCTTCCACCAGCCGGCCCATCTTTTCCTGGCCCACCAGGACTTCACCGCCCAGCCTCTCCCGGTATTCTTCAACGGTTGGTGAGGAAATTTCCGGCCGGCTGGGAATAATACCGGTAATGTTAAACCCGTCTTCTTCCATGGCCGGGCGGAAAACGCCCTCCGTTTTGGCCAGCAGCGGCCGGGGCACATTGCTGAAAACTGTGCCTGCAGACGGCACCTGCTGTCCGGCCAGGTACCGGTTGTAAAACAGCGCCTGATCCAGGCTGTAATCGTCTTCCACCTGCTGGACAGTCAATATTTTGGCATCAAGTTCGCGAGCCATCGCGGTCGCATCCAGGCCGACGGCAGCCAGGGCGTATGGGTAAACGGCCCCCTCCACCAGCACGATGTCACAATCGCGGGCCACTTCTGAATAGGCGCCCTTGATATCTTGCAAATTGGTAGCGTTTTCGCCAAACCGGGTCAGGTAAGACGGTCCCGCCATAACCGGGCTGATAATTCCCACCGGGACTTCCATATCCAGCACATGCTTCATCAAAACGGCATCCCCGCCGGGTACCTTCCCGGAGGCTGACTTTCTACCGTTGTCCACCGGCTTAAAATACCCCACCCGGTAGCCCATGTCTTTGAATTTTAACGCTAAACCCAGGGCTATAGCAGTTTTTCCACTACCCGGGTTACCCATAACTAACAGGTTTTTCATCAGTAAACACCTCACGATATGGTGATTTTTATATCCAGGGCGGATAGCCCGTCTTCATATGCAAACACCGGGTTGATATCCATTTCGGCAATTTCCGGAAAATCATTGACCAGCGCCGCCACTCTTCTAATGACATCCACCAGGGCCGCCATATCCCGGGGTTTTTCACCACGGTAACCCCGCAGTAAGGTATAAGCTTTGGTCTCCCGCAGCATGTTTTCGATTTCCCGCGCGGTCAACCCCCGGGCCAGCCGGAAACTGACGTCCTTGAGCAGGTTGACATAGATGCCGCCCAGACCGAAGGCTATAAGCGGGCCGAACTGGACATCCCGGGTCATCCCGATAATCAGTTCCGTGCCCTTGGGCATCATCTTCTGCACCTCAATACCGTAAATCACCGCCTGGGGCATATACCCGTGCACGTTATCCATGATTTCTATATAAGCCTGGCGCACTTCCTCCGCCGTCTGTAAACCTATTTTAACTCCACCCACATCTGTCTTGTGCATAATTTTCGGGGAAGCCACCTTCAGCACCACCGGGAAACCCATTTTTTCCGCCTCTTCCACGGCCTCATCCGGTGAAGTGGCCAGCGCCACCGGCGCCGCCGGGATACCGTAACATTTGGCTATTTCCGCAGTTTCACTGCCCAGCAGCACCAGCCGGTTGTCTTTTAACACATCATAAAATATAGCCTTTACACCTTTACGGTCAATATTCGGCAAATCAGCAGCGCTGTCCTCCTCCGGAGTCCGCAATACTTCATTATAGTGCACCAGGCCGCTGATAGACGCTATAGCCGGTTCCGGGAAGGTAAAGCAGGGCACTCCGGCTTTAGCCAGCATGTTCGCTCCCCCGGCCAGAGTCTCACCGCCCATGTAAGCCCCGAAAATGGGCTTGTCGGGGAAAGCTTCCCGCATCTCCAGGATGGCCTCGGTGGTTTCAATGGGTTGGGTAACCCCCACCGGGCACATCAACACTACCACGCTGTCCACATTGGGGTCGGCGCACACTTTTTGCAGCGCGAACCGGTAGCGATCGGCCTTGGCGTCACCCAGCACATCCACCGGGTTGTAGATGTTGGATTCCGCCGGCAGGTTTTCCCGCAATTCATCAATGGTTTCCTTTTCAAACCGGGCCATGGTGAGACCCATGGCCTCCACGTTATCCGTAGCGATAATCCCGGGGCCGCCGGAGTTGGTAACAATGGCCACCCGGTTGCCCTTGGGCACCGGGGCCTTGGCGAAAGCTACCGCCAGGTCGAATAATTCCGTCATACTTTTGGCCCTGATGATACCGCACTGGCGGAAAGCCACATCGTAGGCCAGGTCACTGCCCGCCAGAGCACCGGTGTGGGACGACGCGGCCTGCGCCCCGGCCTGGCTGGTCCCGGACTTGATTACGATCACCGGCTTTTTGCGCGCCGCCCGGGAGGCTACATCAAGAAACCTGGGACCGTCTACGATATCTTCAATGTAACAAAGAATAACCTTGGTGTTGGGGTCGTTGGCGGCTTCTTCGATAAAGTCTATTTCGGACAAGTCAGCCTTGTTACCCAGGCTGACCACCTTGCTGAAGCCCAGCCCCACCGCAATGCTCCAGTCCAAAATGGCCACCAGCATCGCACCGCTCTGTGACAGGAAGGCGATTTCTCCCTTTTTGGGGAATGTAGCTGAAAATGAAGCGTTGATGGGTGTATGCGTATCAATAAGCCCCACTACGTTGGGACCCAGCATGCGCATACCGTAATTTTTACAAGTTTGTACCAGCCGTTTTTCCAGTTCCAGTCCTTCCGAGCCAACTTCCTTAAAGCCCGCGGTAATCACCGCCAGGCTTTTTACGCCGGCCCGGCCGCAATCTTCCGCCACATCCAACACCCGGGCCGCAGGTACGGCAATTACCGCCATGTCTACCTGTTCGGGCACTTCGGATACAGCTGGGTAGGCTTGCAATCCAGCGATTTCCTTTTCCTTGGGATTAATGGGAAATATTTTCCCCTGATAACCGCTGTTAATGACATTGTTAAAAATAGTGTGGCCAATTTTCCCCGGCTTTGGTGTAGCTCCGACCACGGCAACCGATTCCGGCCTGACCATGCTTGTGAGATCGTTCACTATCCTCACCTCGCTATTACACCTCTTTAATCAACCCGCCAAGCAACCAACAGGTTTTAAAATATTAGGTCTTTATTGTTTGGTAACATTATATCCAGTAAGGATAGCGATAGTAAACCACTTGGGTTGAAGTTCATTTTTTAAAATAATTAACAATAGACAGAAAAAGCACACTATCTTGAAATCTATCAATTCAATGAGAACAAGCCGGTTGCCACTTGAAGGAAAAAAGGGAATGGCGGCACCAGACGGCCATGAGTTAAAGCAGTTGACCAATACGGGAAAAAACGGCATCGCGCATTTCTCTTCTTCCGCAATTGGGCGTAAACAATCAAACCCGCCTATCTGTTTCAAAAAGGACAATGGGATTTGACATATTTAATCATCCAGAGGGGTATAGCGGGACTGGATTAGGACACAGCCATACTTTTACTTCAGTTCTCAAACCAGGCCAAAAAGGGGTATATACCCTTCATTTCGACTTAGGTGCTGCAGAGGAAAACCAGGAGGTCAAACTGTTGCCCCCTCCTGAAGAAATGCAACAATTAGAACGAGAAGCCCTAAATGCTAACTTGATTGTTACTTTAGGAGATGAAGAAGTAGCTCGTTTTGACCTAAAACCTAACACGGTGGAAGAAAAGGCCTCCCTTTGATTATTAAGTAACCTGTCAGAAAGCTAAACTACAAGCCCTGATATTAGCTTTTATATTAGAGAGGAGTTATACATATGAAAATCATTCCATAAGATGCAACAAAAATATGAGAAAATTCGTCTATAAATATAAGGTATTAATATATCGGGGAGGGCGAAGTAAAATGTTAGCTGCCTTACGGGCAGTAATCGGGGCGCTGGTTTTTCTTGGCGTTTTTTTCTATCCTTTTCAGTTTACATTATCAAGACAATCACTCGGATATCACTCGTGGCAGGAGTTAAATCAACAAACGAGCAAGTCAACGGCAGCATCATCCCTTTCCGTTACCGGCCAGCAATCGGCTGAAACTAAGCTTCCGCAGGCAGGTAACAAAGGTAAATCCCCGCAAATATCATCGCAGCCGGAAAAAATGCTGCCTCTGCCGCGACAGTCTACAGCGGTGGATCCTCCCCCGGTAGAGTATCCACAAATAATGAAACGAGTTGAGGTTAAGGGCAAAGTGGGGATAAGCTTTGATGACGGCCCTTTTCCGGGGATGACCGAACAGTATCTTGACGTCCTTGAAAAATATGATACGCGGGCTACTTTTTTCATGGTGGGACAGCGGGTGAGTCTTTACCCCGAGTTAGCTCGTAAAGTTATAGAACAGGGAAGCGAAATCGGCAGTCATTCCTGGTGGCATGGCCGGTTGGATCAACTGGAGACGGGGCAGGTGTTTGCAGACCTGCAGAGCGTGGCAGAGCAGGTTTACGATATTGTGGGCAAAGAGGTAAGCCTTTTGCGCCCTCCCTATGGCCGCCACTCCGAAGCCATGGTTGCGGCAGCTCAGGAGTTAAACCAGCAGTTGATCCTGTGGGATGTTGATCCCCGGGACTGGGAAGACCCGCCCCCGGAAGAAATAGTCGCTAAAATATTGAATCAGACTATACCCGGCTCAATTATTGTTTTGCACGAAGGGCATAAGAATACGCTGCAGGCCCTACCCGAAATCATTCAAAAATTAAGGGAACGTGATCTGGAACCGGTGCCTATTTCTGAATTGTTTAACTGATTAAACCTTTTTCTTACCAGATATCGCTACCATGATCAATATTCATAGTGGTGGTGATAAAATATGAGCAACATTTAACCAATATTCTACAAGGTTACGCTTATCAAATGCTCTTAGGGAGCCAGTTGTTAGAAAGATACTAAAAGAACTACCTATTCCTTTATCAAGTTATGGGCTGGATGCAGGGTGCGGTATTGGGCTGTATTCCCTGCTGTTAGCAGAAGTGGTGGGGCCAAGCGGACACATAGTGGGTCTTGACATAACTAAGGAATTTTTGGAAGAAGCTTATTGTTTAGTATCTAAGTCCGGCTTAAAAGACAGGATTACGTTTAAGGTGGGTGATGTCAATGCAATTCCTTACAGTGACAACACCTTTGGTATTTATTCTAATATGGTCGTCACAGATGCTACTTCCTGGATATCCACTGTTGGAAGCTCAATTAAATGCAACTTCGGCGGGAATTGCTCCATTTAAAAAAACTATGAAACCGGAGAGGCATATCATGCGTGCCCGTGAATGGTTTAAACAAGCAGGTTTTCAAGAAACTACTGCAATGACCTTTGTTGGTGATATATCCGCTCCTTTGAGTTCTAAAATTCGTAACGCCCTAACTGACCTATTTAGTATGCGCTGGGGTGGTTGTGGGGAAAATAATCACAAAATACTATTGGGAGGGTTAAAAATGGATTTAAGTTTTGCTACAGAAGTTAAACTGGGGGTTACTAAAGGCACAGCCCTGGAACAGGCGGTGAAAGATAACTTCAGCGGCGAAAACTGGGAGGTGGGCTGGTATCTGGCAGCTGCCCGCCAGGCGCAGCGCGAGGGTTACCCCGAGGTTGGCGAAGTGCTGATTCGAATTGCCTGGGAAGAAGCTATGCACGCCGCTCGCTTCGGCGAACTCAACGGTGAAATTTCCGCCAGTACCAAAGAAAACATTGAAAAGGCTTTAGCCGGAGAACAAAAATCAAACCAGATGAAGCGTGAAGCTGCCGTGAAGGCCAAGCAGGATAACATTGACGAGGCGCACGACTTTTTTGACGAAGCCGCCAAGGATGAGGCCAGGCACGCCCGAGCCCTAAAGGGGCTGCTGGATAGATATTTTAAGTAAGCAGGCAACCAGGAACCTGGTCAGAAAGCAATCTCCAATTACTTTTACACCAATATATGCATAGCCTTAACCGGTTCCTATATATATAAGGTTAAGGCTTTTTTATCCAAAGGGAACAGCGTATTGGGAACTTTACGACATTATTACCGTCTATAATGAATACGTGCAGTTTTACGAAGGCTTGCGTAACCAGGTAGTTTTTAACCCCCCCCAAAGAGCTGTCCTTCTCGACTTTTACAAGTCCCTGGGGATTACCAGCCAAGCAATCAAATAAACAAGAATACCCGGAAAAGCTGCAGAAAGCACGGAAAGCAGCACATATCCCAGGCGTACCAGGGCGGGGTCCAGACCCAAATATTCCGCCAGCCCGCCGCAAACCCCGCCTATCATGTAATTGCGGCTGGATCGGTATAATCGTTTAATTTGTCGGGCCATATGCACAAATCTCCTTTGATCGGTGGAACTTATAAGCCGCGGGGCATCTTGTCGCCACGGCTTGTCGGCATTATGGACGAAAATAACCTTTAGCCACGCGCGGGGCCATTATTTTAATCAGCACAGCGCCCATGATAAAACCACCCACATGGGCCCAGTAAGCCACCGGGTTGGCCGCGCCGCCCAGGGACGCCACACCGTTGAACAGCTGGATTAAAAACCACAGAGCAATGAATACAACCGCCGGAATTTCCATAAGGGTAAAGATGATTATAATGGGTACCAGGGCGAGAATGCGCGAGCGTGGAAAGGCAATAATGTAAGCGCCCAGCACCCCGGCCACGGCGCCGCTGGCCCCCACCACCGGAACGGTGGAAGTGGGATTGGTCATAATATGGGCCACGCTGCCAACTATCCCGGCAGCCAGGTAAAAAAGCAGGTACTTGAAATGCCCCAGCCGGTCCTCGACATTATCCCCAAAAACCCATAAGAACAGCATGTTACCTATTACATGCACCCACCCGCCGTGTATAAACATGGCGGTAATAAAACTTACCAGCACCGGCGTCAGGGACGCCCCCGTAAAAATTGTATTCAACACTTCAGCCGGAGTCAAACCAAAAGTATAGTAAATCTGGTTCAATTGGTACGGTTCGACCGAAACTTCCAAAAAATATACAATTAGGTTCAATACTATAATGGTCAGGTTGACAATGGGAAAAGTTCGCGATCTGACGCTGTCTCTGAGCGGAATCAATGATTTCTCCCCTTCCGTCGTGCAAAGCGATTACCTTAATAATATTATAATTCACCAAATTGCGCGCGGCTATATTAAAAAAATTTGGCTTTTGGTTGTAAACAAGAAGTGTGTGTTCGAAAAGGAGCATGTAGGTGCTAGTGCAGCATTTGAACAAAGTTTGCCAAGTCGGTGTAGTTAGCTTTGGTGCCAGGTGTTGAAAGTTGAAAATCGAAGATTTTTCAACTTTCAACACCTGGCACCTATCAAACGTGTGTCTCGCGTGAACTTTTCGAACAACCTCAAGAATAAAAAAGGCACCGTAAAAGGAGACAGGAAAAAAAAGGGGGACAGGCACCTTTTTCAAAATGCGAAAAAGGAGCCAGTCCCTTTTTTTCAGTCCCCTTTTTGCGGATTGGTAGTCCCTGCTGCGCTTGCGAATCTCCGCTCCGACAGGACTTTGGTTCGTTTCGGACCGGCTCCGGTGGTCCTGCATAATGCGCGCAACGTGGCAGTTTTACGGGATTACCTTGTTGAGCGGGTATTCGATGATGTCCTGGGCGCCGGCCCGGCGCAGGGAGGGGATCAGGTCGCGCACCTGTTTTTCGTCCAATATGGTCTCCAGGGCCAGCCAGTCGCTGTTGATCAACTGCGACACCGTGGGGTGCTTCATGGCGGGCAGAATAGTCAGGATGTCGTCCAGCTTGTCCTTGGGCAGGTTCATTTTCAGGCCCACCTTGGAATCGGCGCGCAGCGCGCCCAGCAGCAATACCGCCAGGTTTTGCAATTTTTCCTTTTTGAAGGGGTCGTCCCAGGCCTGCTTGTTGGCGTGCAGCCTGGTAGTGGACTCCAGTAAGGTGTCAATCACCTTGAGCTTGTTGGCACGCAAGGAACTGCCGGTTTCGGTGAGATCGACAATGGCGTCCACCAGGTGCGGCACCTTGACCTCCGTGGCCCCGTAGCTGAATTCCACCGAGGCGGTGACACCGTTCTTTTTCAGGTAGTTGCGGGTAAGCCGCACCAGTTCGGTGGCGATGCGTTTACCCTCCAGGTCCTTAACCGTTTGGATATCGCTGTATTCGGAAACCGCCAGCACCACCCGGATAGGGTTGTTGGTCTGCTTGGAATAGGCCAGGTTGGCCACTTCCACCACATCGGCTTCATTCTCCAAAATCCAGTCCAGACCGCTTAATCCAGCATCCAGTACACCCTCGTTGACATAGCGGGGAATTTCCTGGGCGCGCATCAGCACCACTTCTATTTCCGGGTCGTCTATGGACGGAAAGTAAGAGCGGCTGCGCACGGAAATGTTAAAGCCCGCTCGCTTGAACAGCTGAAAAGTTGATTCTTGCAAGCTCCCTTTGGGTAATCCCAAACGTAACTTTTTTTGCATATTTAGCCATCCCCTTTACTTTATCTCGTTATCTATTTAGCGTATTAAAGCACTTTATTCAGTATATACCCCTGCCCGGCAACTGTCAAGGGTCTATGGACTATTTTAACTTTATCACGTAAAATATAAAAAATTACAGGCACAAGGTGATAAACGTGAGTACCAATGAATACAGGCTTTCCATGGTTAAAGTCACCAAACATCACATTTTCTTTAATTTTTATGTCAATGGTTCCCTGGCCAATACGGACGGTTATCTCTGCCTACCGGTGGAAGATTTTCACCGCCTGTTCCAGGACCTGTTCCGTTCCTCTCGCGGCCGGTGCGTTAAAAATTACAGCACCAACCCGCCCGTGGAGTTTTACACTTAAAATGTTTGCTACAACCGGGAAAGCGGTGCAATTGGCTAAAGCGCCCTTTTTTAATAAATAATAATAATTGTCAGGCAACCCGGCAAAAATAAGCATGGCATAACAACTGCGACCAGTTGCAGATTTTGTTGCCACCACCAATATCCGCGACACTTTTTACTGAAAGGAGAACCATCATTGCGGACGTTGCAAATCACCGTGTTGATGTTGTCCTTGATATTTTTGTCGGGTTTTTTATCCACACCCGGTTTTGCGGCACAGGCCGACACCGGTACGCCGGACAGCGTGATTATTTTCTGGACCGACGGCCCCAAACTGAAAGCGGTGAACCTGACTTTCTTCCCCGACCGGGCCGGGCCCATCGGGATCGTTTCCGTACCCGTTTACACCTGGCTTGACAGCGAAAAACAGGAAACAACGGTGAGTGAATGTTATTATAAATACGGCAGGGATAAATTGATTCGGCAAATGGAGGACTTATTTAAAACCTCCATAGGGGCCTACATCACCATTGACCAGCAGGCGCTGGTCAATGTCAGTGATGTAATCGGCAACATAGAAATGGCCGGCAGAAAAACAACCCTCAGGGATGTTTTTGAAGGTAATTATACCGACGGCCCGGTAAACCTGCAGGTGGAAATCAGGCAACTGGCCGATGCCTTGTTGACGCCGGCAGTGTTGTTGAAACTACCGGAGGTTATCTGGATTTTTTGCCGGCAAATTGACAGCAATATCGGCCCGCAACACGTGATGGCATTTTACCATGTGCTGCGATACCGGGGCTCCGGCGTGCTGCAAAAAAAGGCGGTGCCGGGCCGTGACTGCATGATCGGCAACCGCAAGTACCGCCGGGTTGAGCCGGACACATGGTCGAGGACATTAAAGGAAGTGACTTCGTAAATTGGTGATTGCATTAAACTTTTAAGCAGTATATATAAATATTATGGTTAGTTTAAACAAGTTTAAGTCTGACCCCAAAAAGCAAAAGGGGACAGGCTCTTTTTTCAAAATGCGAAAAAAGTTGCCTGTCCCCTTTTTGCTTTTTTTATTTATAGATTTTATTTTACTACAATATTTACCAGCTTACCGGGCACGGGAATCACCTTAAGAACTTTTTTGTCCCCAATCAATTGCTGAACCCGCTCCTGCTGCATCACCAGCTCCTGCATGGCATCCGGCTCCATGCCGGCCGGCACCAGCATGCGGTCCCGTACCTTGCCGTTGATCTGCACCACGATGGTAATTTCGTCCTCTACAATGGCCTCCGGGTCGTAAGCCGGCCACGGCATGGCGTGGATGCTGCCCTCGTGACCCGTAACAGCCCATAATTCCTCGGTGATATGCGGAGCAAAGGGAGCCAGCAACAGCAGCAGCGCATCCACCGCCTCGCGCAATACCCCGGCGTCGCGGTCGCATTCGGGCACTTCCCGGTACTGGTACATGGCGTTGACCAGTTCCATGATGGCGCTGACCGCCGTATTGAAGTTGAACCGGTTGCCCACATCCTCGGTAACCTTCTTGATAGCCTGGTGGGTCACCCGGCGCATGTCCTTGTTAACCCCGGCCAGCTTGGCGTTCCCGGGCAATGGCGCGCCCGCCGGCGTATCGCCCAGCGGCGCCACCAACCGCCAGACCCGGTTCAGGAAGCGGTAACAGCCCTCCACGCCCTGGTCGCTCCATTCCAGGTCCCGCTCGGGCGGCGAAGCAAACAGAATGAACAGCCGGGCGGTATCGGCCCCGTAGGCGGCCACAATATCTTCCGGGCTCACTACATTGCCTTTGGACTTGCTCATTTTAGCCCCGTCCTTGAGCACCATGCCCTGGGTGAGCAGGTTGGTAAAGGGCTCGTCGTTATCCACCAGTTTCAGGTCGCACAGCACCTTGGTAAAGAACCGGCTGTACAGCAGGTGCAATATGGCGTGCTCCACGCCGCCGATGTACTGGTCCACCGGCAGCCACCGGCGGACTTTGTCCGGGTCCCAGGCGTTGTCTTCGTCCCGCGGGCTGGTGTACCGGTAGTAATACCATGATGAACACATGAAGGTGTCCATGGTGTCCGTTTCCCGGCGGGCCGGACCGCCGCAGGACGGGCAGGCGGTATTGACAAAGTCCCGGTGTTCCTCCAGCGGTGAACGACCGGTGGGCTTGAAGGCCACATCCATGGGCAGCATGACGGGCAAATCCTCTTCGGGCACCGGCACCACGCCGCACCGGTCACAGTAAATTATGGGGATGGGTGCACCCCAGTAACGCTGCCGGGAAATAAGCCAGTCCCGCAGGCGGTAATTAACGCGGCCTTTGCCCAGACCCCTTTCCTCCAGGTAACGGGTGACGGCGGCAATGCCTTCCCGGTTGGGAGTGCCGTCAAAGGGCCCGGAATTGACCATCAAGCCCTCGCCGTCGTACGCCTCGGTCATGGAATCCGGTTCCAGTTCCGCACCCTCGGGCTGAATAACCACCCGGATGGGCAGGTTGTATTTACGGGCGAATTCAAAGTCACGCTGGTCGTGCGCCGGCACGCCCATCACCGCGCCGGTGCCGTACTCCAAAAGCACGTAGTTGGCCACCAGGATGGGCACCTTTTCCCCGCTCAGCGGGTTGACACAGTAAGCGCCGGTTGGCAGGCCGATTTTCTCCGTCTCGGTGGAGGTGCGGGCCAGCTCGCTCTGGTTGCGTACCCGGGCTACAAATTCTTTAACTTGTTCAGCCTGGGGCCGGCCCGCGATCAGTTTTTCCACCAGCGGATGCTCCGGCGCCAGCACCATGTAAGTGACACCGTATATCGTATCCGGCCGGGTGGTGAAAACCGTGATGGTTTCATCAAACCCGTCTATGGTAAAAGTAATCTCAGCGCCTTCGCTGCGCCCGATCCAGTTCTCCTGCATGATCTTGACCTTGTCCGGCCATCCCTGCAACTTGTCCAGGTCGGCCAGCAGCCGGTCGGCGTAGTCGGTGATCTTAAAGAACCACTGTTCCAGTTCCCTTTTCTCCACATCACTGGCGCAGCGCTCGCATATACCCTCCTTGACCTGCTCGTTGGCCAGTACAGTAGCGCAGGAAGGACACCAGTTGACGGCCGCTTTCTTTTTGTAAGCCAGCCCTTTGTGATACAACTGCAGGAACAACCACTGGGTCCACTTGTAGTAACCGGGATGACAGGTGGCCACCTCCCGGTTCCAGTCGTAACTGATGCCCAGCTGTTTCAACTGCGCGCGCATGGCGTCTATATTGTCCTTGGTCCACTGGGCCGGGTGCAGCGCCCCGTGCTTGATGGCCGCGTTTTCCGCCGGCAGGCCGAAGGCGTCCCACCCCATGGGGTGCAGCACATTGAAACCCTGCATGGTTTTATAACGGGCCACCACGTCGCCAATGGAATAATTGCGCACGTGCCCCATGTGCAGTTTTCCCGAGGGGTAGGGGAACATCTCCAGGCAGTAATACTTGGGCCGGTCGCTGAAATCAGGAACAGCGTAAATATCCTGTTCAGCCCACTTTTGTTGCCACTTGGCTTCTATTTCCTTAAAATCATAACGGTCCTTCATGGCATCCTCCCGACATAAAATTTATATGAATAAAACCGGCCTCCTGTTTAACCAACATGTCAAAACAGGCCCGCCGGCTCAATCTACCAGGAATCGGAGCATTTTCGGTTTACACCTTCGCAAACCGAATTTATATTATCATATTTTGTTATGGGTAACAAGTTTTTAAACTATCCCCGCTGTCCCATCCCCTTTGGATATTCTTTTGATACCCATTTCCCGCAGCTTGAATTTTTGCACTTTGCCGTTGGCGGTGGTGGGGTAACTATCTACAAATTGGATGTACGAGGGAATTTTATACCGGGCTATCTTACCCGCGCAATAATTCTTGACATCCTCATCGGTTACCCCGGCCCCCTCTTTTAACTGGATAAAGGCCATCACTTCTTCCCCGTACTTCTTGCTTGGCACGCCAACCACCTGCACATCTTTGATCTGCGGGTGGGTATAGAGGAATTCTTCAATTTCCCGGGGATAAATGTTCTCCCCGCCCCGGATGATCATATCCTTGATCCTGCCGGTAATGCGCAGGTAACCTTTTTCATCCATGATTCCCAGGTCACCTGTGTGCAGCCAGCCGTCCTTGTCAATGGCGGCAGCGGTCGCTTCGGGCATTTTGTAATACCCCTTCATTACGTTGTAACCGCGGGCGCATATTTCTCCCTGGCGGCCCGGGGGCAGTTCTTCTCCGCTGGCCGGGTCCACTACTTTGACCTCCACCCCGTCCAGAGCTTTACCCACCGTGGCCACCCTCACTTCCAGCGGGTCATCCGTCTTGGTCATGGTAATGCCCGGTGCGGCTTCGGTCTGGCCGTAAGTGATCACTATTTCACGCATGCCCATTTTCTCCACCACGGCCCGCATCACTTCAATGGGGCACGGCGCTCCGGCCATAATGCCGGTGCGCAGGGAAGAAGTGTCATAGGGCTGATTTTCCAGCACCTCCAGCTCGGTGATAAACATGGTAGGCACCCCGTGCAGCGCGGTACACCGCTCTTTCTCCACCGCTTCCAGAACCTTGACCGGGTTGAATGTTTCCAGCACTACCATGGTGGACGCATAAGAAACACAGGACAAAGTGCCCAGCACACAACCGAAGCAATGGAACAGCGGCACCGGGATACACAGGCGGTCGTCGGGACTGAAATTCATGCACTTGCCTATACCCAAAGCATTCCCCACCAGGTTGCGGTGCGTAAGCATAACTCCCTTGGGGAAGCCGGTGGTACCCGAGGTATACTGCATGTTGGCCACATCGTCCGGCTCCAGGGAAAGCTGCCGGGCTATCAGTTCCTCGCCGGAAATTCTCTCACCCAGGGCCAGCATTTGTTCCCAGGTAAACATTCCCGGCATTGATTCTTCGCCGATAAATATCAGATTTTTCAGCATGGGCAGCTTTTTGCTGTTTAACCGGCCGGGCATGCTGTCATAAAGTTCCGGGCAAAGTTCATATACCATATTTATATAGTTAGTTTCTTTGGTCCCGCCGGTAAAAATCAAGGTGGTGGCATCGGACTGGCGAAGCAGGTACTCCAACTCAAATAATTTGTAATTGGTATTGACCGTTGTAAGGACAGCGCCCATTTTAGCGCTGGCAAACTGGCAAATCACCCACTCCGGCACATTGGGCGCCAGGATGGCGATATGCTCGCCCCGTTTGATCCCCAAAGCCATTAACCCTTTGGCCACCCGGTTGCATTTCTGTTGAAACTGCCGGTATGTATACCTGAGATTCCGGTCCGGGTAAACCAAGGCTTCATTGTGCGGGTAACGGCCCGCCGCCCGGTCCAGCAAGTCCCCGATGGTTATCTGGTCCCAATTTTTAATCATGTTGTCACCCCTAATCCTTTATCGAGTTAACGCATTAAAGAATATAGAATCTACAATGCCTTGAAAGTAAAACATATCACCCTTCTGATTTTGCCGCGCCGGCGGCACGGGTATATTAGAAAACAAAAAACCCCTTGTCCTGTTTAGGGACGAGAGGTTTACTCGCGGTACCACCCTAATTGATAAAGTTATGTGGTGGAGATGAGGGGGATCGAACCCCTGACCTCCTGAATGCCATTCAGGCGCTCTCCCATCTGAGCTACATCCCCATAACTTTAACCGCTCAACGTGCTAACGGCACGCACCGGCCCGGTGTACTTGACAGCTTTCCCCCGGGCAACTCCGGGGCGAGTTCACCCGCATTACCCACCGCCTCGCACCAACCGGCGGCTCTCTGGGGATAATGCTATGGATTACTACTCCCCTTCAATGTTTTTCATTATTAAACCTGAGCCTTATTATAAGATATTCAATCCATAAAGTCAATGTAAAAATTATAAGTATTAAATACTTATCGGGGACCTGACTACCGGAGCATCCCCCCACAGGTGTTCAAGGTTGTAAAAACGGCGCTGCTCTTCCTGAAAGATGTGCACCACCACTGAACCGTAATCCAGCAGCACCCACTGCCCCGTCCTCAGACCTTCCCTACGGGGTCGGGCGACATTAAGCTGTTGAAGTCTTTTTTCAATCTCCTCGGCTATAGCCCGGGCATGCACGGGCGAACGGCTGCTGCAGATAACAAAATATTCGGCAACTACGGACACACCACCGATGTTTAATACGGTGATATCCATGGCTTTCTTTTCCTCCGCCGCTTCAACTGCAACCTGCGCCAGAACCTGTGGTTCAATTATCAACAAGCAGTCCCCCCAATTTTCTTTATAATAAATGGATATTCGCGCACCGGCCAAAAGTTCCTGCTAAAACGTTAAAATTCAATAGAAGCGAATTTTTTTTCTGAAACCTCAACCGCAAAAATCAACTGGTTGCGTGCCATTACCGTCAAGGGGTGAACCGGCTCCCCTTTTTGCACGGAAAGGTTTATAGCCATGTCAAAACAGCGCAACAACGTCCGGTCCAGGTTTTGTTCCGCCTCTTCCCGCAGCTTTTGCACACCGGGAAAACGGCGGCCCGGCTCCACCTTATCCGCTACAAACACAATCTTATCCAACAAACTCATACTGACGCCACCAAGCGTATGCCGGGAAATGGCGCGAAGGACCGCAATATTATGTACGCCGAATTCCAGCCGGGCCATAAGGGCGCCCACCGGCGCGTGCAGCAATACCGGCAAAATCTCTTCCACTTCGGTAATTTCCAGGGCGTGCTGCCGGGCCAGCGCCAAAAGCCTTTCCCCCGGCATATCCCTGGCGCAGTCGTGCAACAGACCCGCCACCGCCGCCTTTTCCCGGTCGGCGCCGTATATGCCGGCCAAGCGCACCGCGGTGTCCATGACCCTCAGTGAATGAGCGTATCTTTTACTGTCAAGCATACCCTTTAACCGCTGTAAATAAACCTCCATACAATCTTCTTCTCCCCGTAAACATATATTAGTTGGGGACATTCCTCCAAAGGAGGTGTGTCCCCGTACCTTAAAACCGTCCCTATAGCTCCGTTAACTTTTTTTAAATTACGCTGTGCACTGAAAGAAAACCTCCCGCTAAGGAGGTTAATGAGCTGGGTTATTGTTTTCTTTGGCCCGGGCTTCGTTGACGGTAATTATCCGCCCGCCAAATTCGGTGCCGTTAAGTGCCTCGATCATTCCGTCGGCATCCTCGTCGTTTACCTCTACAAAACCGAACCCGCGCGAACGCCCGGTTTCCCTGTCAGTAATAATTCGGCTGTCCAAGACTTCACCATAATTTGCAAAAGCTTCAGCCAGATCCTCGGCTTTGGTTGCCCACGGAAGGTTGCCTACATAGAGTGTACGAGCCATTGATTGATCACCTCTTTTCCAGTACTGCATTTCGTGGTGTGTAATGTATTATTTGCAAAAGGAAAAATCATAATACAATTAAACTTTGCCAAGTTTTTAACCTTGATATAATCTTTTTTGATAAATATATTCCTCCACCGCTTCCGGCAGCAGGTATTTGATAGGTCTGCCCTCGCGCACCCGGCGCCTGATCTCGGTAGAGGATATAGCCAGGGCGGGCACTTCCATGGTCTTGATCCTGGCCAGGCAGTTCTCCGGCAGGTTGTCCAACTTATCGCCTATACTTTCCAGTTTAAATCCCGGGCGGGTGGCCGCCACAAAATAACATTGCTCCAACAGTCCGATAACATTTTTCCAGGTTAAAATCTCCAGCACGGCATCCGCACCGGTAATAAAAAACAATTCCCAGCCGGCATATATTTCCCGCATTTCCTGCACCGTATCTATGGTATAAGAAAGTCCTTCCCTTTTTATTTCTATATCCGAAACGGTAAAGTAAGAATTGGTCCGCACCGCGCTTTGGGTCATTTCCAGCCTGTGTTGCGGGTGGGAAATACCTTTTCTGGTCTTATGGGGCGGCATGGCGGCCGGGATAAAAATGACTTTCTCCATACCGAACTGGCAGCGCGCTTCTTCCGCTGTGACCAGATGGCCGTGGTGGATGGGGTCGAATGTTCCCCCCATTAAACCGATTCTTTTTGTGCCTTTCTTTTGACCGGTATCCTTAAACATGTACAACTCCTCCGGTGCCGGGTGTTGAAAGTTGAAAGTCAATAATTAACTTTCAACTTTCAACACCCGGCACCGTCTTTTATTCCAGGGCCAGGTTGTCCCGGTGGATTATTTCATCGTAGTCCTTGTAGCCCAGCAATGCCGCTATTTCGCCGGTCTTTTTGCCCTTGATTTTTTCCACCTCGATAGCCGAATAATTGACTATCCCCCGGGCTATTTCCCTGCCGTCCGGGGCAATAACGCTTACGGTATTGCCCATTTCAAAGCTGCCCTCCACGCCGGTAACACCGGAGGGCAGCAGGCTTTTACCGTTTTGCCGCAGGGCCCGCACCGCCCCCTCGTCAATGTGAATACGCCCGCACACCGTGGCGCCGTAAGCAATCCACCT
This sequence comes from Desulfoscipio geothermicus DSM 3669, assembly GCF_900115975.1. Taxonomy (GTDB): domain Bacteria; phylum Bacillota; class Desulfotomaculia; order Desulfotomaculales; family Desulfallaceae; genus Desulfoscipio; species Desulfoscipio geothermicus. Next base: position 48,189 of record NZ_FOYM01000016.1, on the reverse strand, counting down.
TTTTTTATTGACCAGCTTAACCGAGGGCCAGAAGGCCGTGCCCAGCGGCTCACCGGCCACCAGCCGGCGCAGCACGTCTGTTTCCGACGCCCGGGCGATAATGGTCACCAGCCCGGAATGCATGGCAATGCGGGCGGCCTGAATTTTGGTCGCCATGCCGCCGGTGCCCACGTTGGAACCGACGCCCCCGGCCAGCGCCTCAATCTTATCATTAATTTCATGAATTTCTTTAATCACCCGGGCCCCGGCAGCCCCAGGCTTACCGTCGTAAAGCCCGTCCACGTCCGAGAGCAGCACCAGCAAGTCTGCGTCCACCAGCCCCGCCACCAACGCGGCCAGGTTATCATTGTCCCCCAGCTTGATTTCATCCACGGCCACGGTGTCATTTTCATTGATAACCGGTATAACATGCAGGCCCAGCATCGCCTGCAGGGTGTGACGGGCGTTTAAAAAGCGCCGCCGGTCGGCGAAGTCCTCCCGGGTCAGCAGCACCTGCCCCACCACTATACCGTATTCCGCAAATATTTTTTCATACATATGCAGCAATATGCCCTGCCCCACGGCGGCCGCCGCCTGTTTTTCGGGGATGGTGCGGGGGCGGGCGGTAAAACCCAGTTTACCCATGCCGGCGCCGACGGCCCCGGAAGTGACCAGCAGCACGTCCATCCCCCGGTTGTGCAGGTCGACCAGCTGGCGCACCAGGCGTTCGATTTGTTCTATATTAAGTTTGCCGGTGGCATAGGTCAGCGAGCTGGAACCCACCTTCACCACCAGCCTTTGCATCCGGCTGAAGTCTCTTTTACTCATAATCCACTCCGCTTTAATCCACAAATTCAAAAGTAAAATCTCTGATCCGCACCAGGTCGCCATTCCTGGCTCCTTGGTCGCGCAGGGCCTGTTCCAGCCCCATCAGGTGCATGATACGCTGCAGGCGCTCTACCGCTTCCTCGTTGTCCAGGTCGGTCATAGCCACGTGTTTCTCTATTTCCCGGCCGGTAACCACCAGCATGCCGTCCTCCCGGTAAATTTCAAACCTGGGGCCGGCATGATGCACCACTTCCGCCGGTTCTTCCGCGTGCAGCGGCTCCGCCGGTATTTCCTGCAAAAGATCGTAAATGCGCCCGATCAATTCCGCCGTCCCCGCTCCAGTGACCGCGGAAATGGGAAATATTTCATACTTGCCGGCCAGCGCGTCCTTTATTCTGGCCAGGTTGTCCTCGCTTTCCGGCAAATCCATTTTATTGGGTACCACTATCTGCGGCCGGCCGGCCAGCGCTTCATTATACAGAGCCAGTTCCCGGTTGATCACCTGAAAATCAGCCAACGGATCACGCCCCTCGGTACCCGCCGTATCCAAAACATGCACCAAAAGCCTGGTGCGTTCGACGTGGCGCAAAAAATCATGCCCCAGGCCCGCCCCGCCGTGGGCCCCCTCGATCAAACCCGGAATGTCGGCCATGACAAAACTTTTTCCCTCGCCCAGGCTGACCACGCCCAAATTTGGCGTCAGGGTGGTGAAGGGATAATCGGCAATTTTGGGCCGGGCCGCCGAAACACGGGAAATCAACGTGGATTTGCCGGCATTGGGGTAACCGATCAGGCCCACATCGGCCAGTAACTTCAGTTCCAGCATGAGCCAGAGTTCTTCACCGGGCTCGCCCTTTTCCGCCATGGTGGGCGCTTTGTTATGCGGGCCGGCAAACCGGGCGTTGCCCCTGCCGCCGCGCCCACCGCGGGCCACCACCAATCTCTGGCCGTCCCGGGTGATATCGCCCAGCAACCGACCGCTGTCCTCCGCCCGGATCACGGTGCCCAGGGGGACCCGGACCACCAGGTCCTCCCCGGTACGACCGTGCATGTTTTTACCGCGCCCGTGCCGGCCCCGCCCGGCCTTGTAATGACGCTGGTAGCGAAAGTCCACCAGGGTGCGCAGGCCCCCGTCACCCATAAAGATGACATCGCCGCCCTTGCCGCCGTCGCCGCCCCAGGGACCGCCCTCGGCCACGTATTTTTCACGCCGGAAGGCGGCGCAACCATTGCCGCCGTCGCCGCCCTTGACATAAATCCTCGCCCTGTCGTAAAACATGCTCACTCACCTGAATTTTTGATAAATTATTACCCATATTATGCTCATTAAAGCGCCTGTTCAGGCATTGATCGGAAAAACCCACGTTTTTTCTACTCCCCGGCGGGCAGAAACATTACTATATGACACTTTCGATCGCCCACATTGCCGTCCAGTTTACCCCAGTAAGGCGCGAGCCTTTCTTCCACCCGCTGAATCGTTTCCCGGCCATTATAGCAACGCCCGCCGGACATGGTATTAAAACTGAATATGCACTCGTAATCCCGGCCCGACCTGTTTATCTTGATAAACAGGTCGCGCTCGGTATTTTCCACCGGAGCCAGGTATTCCACAATGTTCTGCAGTACATCCTCCAGCACCGGGCCCAGTTCTTTGCCGGGCACTGCGCATCCGGCCAGGTCGGCCTGCACATCGTAATGCACCTCTATATCATGGTCCGCAAACCGGTGATGGGCGATTAAAAAGGCTGCCGCCACCTCCGGCACTTTTAAGTGCACCACCCTGCTCAGGCGGACAATATCACGGGTGACTTCGCGTATATATTCCCTCGCCCGGTCTTCCTTGTTTAACTGCAGCAGGCCGGATATTACCTGCAGGTGGTTGAGAAAATCATGCCGCTGCAAGGACAATAATTCCAGCATTCTAGCCATATCCACCGGGAACTCTCCCCTTTTGCATGTATGTAATCACGTTAGAATTGGCATATAGTAAGCATTATACCAGTATTATTAAATTTTTGCACTAAATTATGGCGAAGAATAAAAAGGGGACCGGCAAAAAGGGGACTGGCTCTTTTTTCGTATTTTGAAAAAAGTGCCTGTCCCCTTTTTGCTTATTAGGCTCCGTAAAAAGGGGCCCCGTAAAAGGGGGCCCCTTTTTGCGTTCTTTCCTTAAAACACAAAGCAGCCCGTATTGGGCTGCTTCCAACTTTATACTTATTGTTATGACACAGCGGCTTCCTCAACTTCCCGGACGCTGACCACTTTTTTATCCTTGCCCTTGGTCTGAAAAGTTACAATGCCGTCCACCTTGGCAAACAGGGTATCGTCGCCCCCGCGGCCGACATTGTTGCCCGGGTGTATCCGTGTGCCCCGCTGGCGAACCAGGATGCTGCCGGCGGTGACAAACTGACCGTCGCCCCGCTTGACACCAAGCATCTTGGGATTGGAATCACGACCGTTACGCGAACTGCCTACACCTTTCTTATGTGCCAATTTATTTCACCTCCGAAATCAGGCCTGTATTTTTTCCACCACAACCCTGGTAAAAGGTTGGCGGTGGCCTTTTTTACGCCGGTAATTCTTCTTGGGCTTGTACTTGAAGACAATAATCTTCTTGCCCTTGCCGTGCTTTTCCACTTTGAGAATCACCTTGGCGCCCTCCAGCAAGGGAGTGCCCATCTGCAGTTGACCGTCCTTTTCCACGGCCAGCACCTTGTTTACTTCATAGGTTTCACCCGCGTCAGCCGGCAGTTTTTCAATATACAGGGTATCCCCTTCGCTGACCTTGTATTGTTTGCCGCCGGTTTCCATAATTGCGTACATAGTTAGTTCCCCCCTTAATACAGGACTCGCCGGAGCCGGGTAAGGTTTTACCTTTTAGCGACCCGTTCCGTGCGGTACTTATAACAAGATTAACAACACAAGTATTTTATCATAAAGACTAATATTGTCAAGGCTGCTTTACGGTTTCGCCGGTCCCCTGCAGCGTTTGTTAAGCCGGCTACCCTAAGTTCTAATCATTTTGGCCTTGGCGTAGGTGCGGAACACCTTGCTGACTTCCACGGGTATAATTTCCCCCACCAGGGCGCCCGCTCCTTCGATATCCAGGATAAATCCGTTGACCCGGGCAATCCCGTCGTTGAAGTTGTTGACATGCGGTTCTTCGACCTTAACTTCCAGCACCTGCCCCGGTTTAACAGGTAAAGTTTGCGCCTGGATATCGGCCTGGTCGTATATCGGGCGCATGGCAACCGATTCTATATGATGTTCCGCGCAGCCCCTGATGTACACGTTTTTACCGGTACGGGCCTCCAGTTCCCGCAGGTTGGCCCCCCCGCTGCCGATGAGCCGGGCGGCCACCAGCGGGTTGGCCTCCACCAAAATGGTTTCAGCCGCGGTCTGCCTGGCCATCTGGTAAATTTGCTGCTTGATGCTGATCCCCACGGTTTCCTCGGAAAGCACCTTGCCCCGCCCGTCGCAGTACGGGCAGACCTTCTGCAGCACCTCGGCCAGGCTGGGGCGTACCTTTTTCCTGGTCATTTCTACCAAACCCAGCTGGGTAATACCCAGAATATTGGTTTTGGTCTTGTCCTTGCGAATTTCCTCCTCCAGCACTTCCAGTACCTGCCGGCGGTGCTCTTCCCGGCTCATGTCAATAAAATCAACAATGATGATGCCGCCGATGTTACGCAGGCGCAGCTGGCGCGCGATTTCCACCGCCGCGTCCAGGTTGGTTTTCAACACCGTATCCTCAAGATTGGTGGTGCCCACGTACTTGCCGGTATTGACATCTATGGCGGTTAGCGCCTCGGCCTGATCGATGACGATATAACCGCCGCATTTAAGCCAGACTTTGCGCTTCAGGGCCTTTTCCAGCTCAACGTCCACATTGTTATCTTCAAACAGCTGATTGCGCTCTTCCAGGAAAACTTTGACTTTCAGGCGCGGCCCGACAATATCCAGTAAATCCAGGATCTTTTCGTATTCGTACCGGGAATCAATGATCAGCCGGTCCACATCTTCGGTAAAAATGTCGCGCAAAATACGCTGGACCAGTTCCAAATCGCGGTGCAGCAAGTTGGGGACCGGACCGTGGTTGGAGCGGTTAATGATCTTTTGCCAAAGGTTGGTGAGCAGGTTGACATCCAGGCACAGTTCGTCTTCATCGACCCCTTCGGCCACGGTGCGCACAATAACGCCCATGCCCGGGGGTTTAATCCGGGCAGCCATTTCCCGCAGGCGGTCCCTTTCCCGCTCGTCCTCGATGCGCCGGGAAATGCCGATGTATTCCGCGGTGGGCATCAGCACCAGGTAGCGGCCGGGCAGTGTAATATGGGTGGTCACCCGGGCCCCCTTGGTGCCTATGGGCTCTTTAATAATCTGGACAATTACTTCCTGGCCGTGTTTCAGTATATCGCATATATTGGTACCCAGGGCCGAGTTGCCTTGGCCCTGCCCGGCATCGGGGGCACGGGCGGGGATAGCGTCCTCCACGTATAGGAATGCGTTTTTTTCCAGTCCGATATCCACAAAGGCCGCCTGCATACCGGGCAGCACGTTTTCCACCCGACCTTTGTATATGTTCCCGACCAGGCGCTGGTTGGGCGAACGCTCAATATACATTTCCACCAGTATCTTGTTTTCCAGTACGGCTACCCTGGTCTCTTCTTCACCAACATTAATCAGTATCTCTTTAAACATTTCTTTTCCCCACAATCTATATATGAAAAACTAATCCAGCCCGCTGTCCCCGGCAAACAGTTTCATCCGGGTGATTTCCAGTTCAACCGGGTCCACCGGTATGCCGGCGTGCCGGAAAAGGGCTGTCATGGCCTCTTCCGGGCGCACGTTCATGGCGCTGCCGGTTTTCAGTTCCAGGCGCATAGTCAAACCGCAAACCCTGGACTGCACCTCCATCTTTATAATCCCGGGCCGGATGTCGCGCGTTTTTTCCCGGCCGTTCTTACCCCTGCGGCTCACTTCCACCTTGTCCAGGGCCAGAAATTCCTCCACTGTGCACTCGAACAGCGGGGCGGGCAGGTCGTCAGCATCCAGGTGCACTATGTAAGCGGCCTTATCCAGCACGGCCATGGGCGCCGGGGCATTATCCGCCACTTCAAGCACTTCCTTGACCGCCAGCCCCGGCGGCAGCGCTGCATTCAGCCGGTCCGCCAGGTCCCGGCGCGGCACCGGTGCGGTCATTTCTACGTCCATCACTTCCGCCAATCCTTCAATGCCAACGGGCAGAGGGGCGGCAAAACTCATACGGGGGTGGGGATTAAAACCCTCGGAAAAGGCGATAGGCAATCCGGCCCGGCGCATGGACCGCTCCAGCGCGCGCACCAGGTCCAGGTGTGAAATGTAGCGGGCCGGTCCCCTTTTGCTATAGATTATCCTGTACCGGGGCAACGGTTTCACCTCCCGCCATGTACGGCTTGACTGCCAGGGTGGGGCACAGCCCGCACCCCGGGCATCGCCCGCCTCGGCAATCATGGGTGGTTTGCCCGTCCATGGCCCGGCGATGTTCTTTGACCAGGTATTTTTTACTGACCCCGGCGCCGATATGGTCCCAGGGTAAAATATCTTCGTAATTATAACGGCGGTGTGCGTACCGCCCCGGTTCAATTCCCGTCTCATCAAAAGCGGCCAGCCACTTATTGAGGTCAAAAAATTCGGACCAGCCGTCAAAACGGGAACCCTTGCGCCAAGCGGCCTCAATGGCACCGGCCAGGCGCCGGTCGCCCCGGGAGAGCACCGCCTCAATAAAACTGGTTTCGGGATCGTGCCAATTGAACACCAGCCCCTTGCCCCGCAGCCGCTCGCGCAGGAACGCCTGCTTGCGCCTGAGCTCTTCCATGGTATCCTGGGGCTCCCACTGGAAAGGAGTATGGGACTTGGGCACAAACGATGATACGCTGACGGTGACTTTCAGCCGCCCCCTGGCTGTAACCAGTTCGCGACCCCGCTGCAGCACCCGGCGGGCCAGTTCTACAATTCCGGCCAGGTCAGCGTCGGTTTCCGTGGGCAGCCCGATCATGAAGTACAGTTTAATGGCCTGCCAGCCGCCGGAAAAAGCCGCCGTAACCGCCTCCATCAGGTTTTCTTCGGTAACTCCCTTGTTGATTACATCCCGCAGGCGTTGGGTGCCCGCTTCGGGTGCGAAAGTCAGGCTGGAGCGACGCACTTTCTGCACTTCCTTGGCCAGGTCCACCGAAAAGGCGTCCACCCGCAGGGAGGGCAGTGATACATTTACTCCTGTGTCCCCGTGCTTACGGGTCAGATCGCTGACCAGCGGGCGCACCCGGGAGTAATCCGAAGTGCTCAGCGAGGTAAGCGATATTTCGCCATAGCCGGTGGCGCCGATTATTTCCCGGGCATGGCGCAACAGCGTTTCCGGTTCCTTTTCGCGCACCGGCCGGTATATCACGCCGGCCTGGCAAAACCGGCAGCCGCGGGTGCAGCCCCGCTGCACCTCCAGCATGGCCCGGTCATGCACCGACTCAATGGCCGGCACCACCGGACGGGTGGGGAAATATACGTTTTCAATATCGGCAACCACCCTTTTTTTCACCAGGGCCGGCACCCCGCCGACCGTTGGAGTCACCGACTTTATCCCTCCGTCTTCATTATACTCCACTTCATAGAATGAAGGCACGTAAATTCCGTCGATTCGCGCCAGCCGCAGCAGCATTTCCCGCCACCCCTCGCCCCGCCGGCGCGATTCCAGGTAGGCGTCCAGCAATTCATTGACGATTTCCTCCCCCTCGCCGAGCACAAAGGCATCAATAAACTCGGCCAGCGGCTCGGGATTGAAGGCGCAGGGTCCCCCGGCCACCACCAGGGGGAAATCGTCCCCGGCGCGGTCCTCCGTGCGCAGGGGAATACCGGCCAGGTCCAGCATATTCAGTATATTGGTAAAGCTCAGTTCATATTGCAGGGTAAATCCTATAATGTCAAAATCCCGCACCGGTTTGCGGGATTCCAGGCTGAACAGCGGCAGGCCCGTTTTGCGCATCTGCTCCTCCATGTCCGGCCAGGGAGCAAACACCCTTTCCAGCAGGGCATCCTCGCGCTCGTTCACCGCACCGTATAAAATCTGCATGCCCAGGTGACTCATGCCCACCTCATAGACATCGGGAAAGGCGAAGGCCATTTTTATGTAAGTGCTGCTCCAGTCCTTGCGCACGGCATTCCATTCTCCTCCGGCATAGCGGCCCGGCTTTTGCACCCGGCGCAATATTTTTTCCAGCTGTTTGTCCATTTATACTTTCCTCCAAAAATTGCCTTTAAAATACCTTCCCAAGATAAATAACATTATTTATTAAAAAAATCAAGCGATTACCGGATTATCTACTTTTATTTTACCCGATTTCCGACAAAAGACACATTTGTATAAGAATACAGAAGTCAGAATTCAGAATTCAGGAGATAGGATTTATTATGTTTTTCATTCTAAATTCTAAATTCTGAATTCTGTATTCTGCAATCTCACCCTTCCAGCAGTTCGCCCACCGGAACATCCGCGCCCCGGTGTAAAAGGGCATCAATAACGATCGTTTCCGTTACCGTGCCCCGGAACCGTCCCTGGCGGTCCAGCACCGTCACCAGGTGAAAACGGCGGGGCACAAAGGGGCGCACCAACTGCCCCAGGGGCACGTATTCCATGGCCGCCAACCAGTTGGCTGGCAGCACCCCTTCCCGGGCCATTTCTTCCTGCTTGCGCATGACAAGCTGCATGAACAGGTACGGGGCCGTCTTTTGCTCCCGGGTGGCCGCGTAAAAAAGAAAAAGCGCCGTCACCGGAATGTCCAGCCCGCAGTAGCCGGCCCACATGCCCAGCGCACCGGCAACGGCAATTATCACGGCCCAAAACTGCCCCAGCCGGGCCGCCCGGTACGTGGCCAGCCTGATCCCCACCCGGCCGGACAGACAGGCCCGGTATATCCGCCCGCCGTCCAGGGGCAGCGCGGGCAACAAGTTGAACGCCGCCACCAGCAAATTACATTGCAAAAAAAACGGACCCAGGTCAGTATGCCAGAGCCCGTAATTTTTTGCCGCCACTCCCATGCCGAGCATGATCAGGTTACTGGCCGGCCCGGCCACGGCAATGTATATTTCCCGCACCGGGTCCACCGCCAGTTCGGCGCCCGCCCGGGCCACCCCACCGAAGGGCAAAAGCTCCACGTCGTCCAATGTAACCCCCAGTCGCCGGGCCGCCAGCGCGTGGGCCATTTCATGCACCAGCACCACGCCGAAGGCCACGAGCCCCCGGCCCAGAACCCCGGCTACGAAAAACAGGGCCAGCAAGGCCATAAAGAAGGGGTTTAAATAAAGCTCAACCCCCATTAAACGTCCCAAACGCATTCCCGCACCCCCGTCAATTCCCTTTCACCTGCAGGCGCGTCAGCGGGTCCACCAGTTTGCCGTTTTCACGCAGCTCAAAATGCAGGCCGCCGCCGGGCACTTCCCCCTCGCCCACTACGGCAATCTCCTGGCCCGCCCGGACCGTCTGTCCCTCCACCACAGCGACGTCGTCAACTCCACCGTACAAAGTATAGGTTCCCTCGCCGTGATTGATTAAAATATACTGTCCCAGCTCTTTATCCCGGGAGATTCTTTCCACCTGACCGTCCATGGCAGCGGCCACGCTCGCCCCCGGCGGGGCGCTGATATCAATTCCGGCATGATATCTCTCCATGCCATCCACAGAAGATTGTACCCAGCCGAATTCTTCAACCACCTTGCCCGAAACAGGCACATAAAGCTCCGCTTTCGTCAAGTCCGACCCTGCAACGGGCTTCGTGTCGCCATCCACGCCGGGAGAAGGCGGCATAACGGGATTGTCCCAGTTAACTAATTGGGCGGCCAGGAGCACCGATTTATTAATCAGCGGCCCAAAATCCCATTCCGCGGTCAACATGTGGCGCAGATTATCGCGTACCTGGTCCCCCACGGGGTGCGGGTACTGGCGCGCCACCATCAACACCGTCAGTATAACCAGTACGGCAGTGATGCGGAAAACACCGCTCCGCCTGCTTTTGCGCCTGGCCGGCGAATATCCCGGCCGCCGCCCGGTGACGGATTCATAATAGCTTGCCCATTCATCAGCTCCGTATTTGTTCCGTTTTTCCCCGCGTGGTAACCTGCCCCATTTCAAGATACTTCCCCCCCAAAAAAGCATTTTGGCTGCTGCATCCGGTGCGCAATCGCCAAATTACTTGACCGCACCGGAATTATAGTAATGTTATGATATAAAAGCGCGCGGGCTATGCTTGTCTTCATGCACAAATCCCACGCGGCTTTCATCGGCTTTCATGTCGCTATGCTATATATATTTCAGGGGGTGGACAAATATGACAAGCTTATGTCCGGTGCAGAATAAAATTAACCTCATCATGCAGCATCACTACCGCCACATCCTCACCTCCTTCGTAACCCTCGGCTTCCACGATCACCCGGTAGGTGCCCGGATCGATTTCATTAAAAACATACTGACCGTTTTTATCCGTGGTCGTGGAATGCAGCACCTCCCCGCCGTCCAATTCCTTTACATGCACGGCGGCCCCCCGCACCGGGGTATTCCTTGGGAATTCACTTACCATACCTTCCAGGATTACATAGCCCAGGTATGTCACATCCAACCCGAGGGTCCCCACCACGGATACGCGCCCCATGCGGACACTCACTTTATCCACGCTGATCCGGTGATGAATGGAAACTATGTTCTCAAAATCCTGCACACGCCGTAGCTGCACAAAAAAGGTAGTATCTATGTCCTTGGTAATTTTCTTGCAGGCCAGGTCATGGTCCGGTTCCACACCGTTTTTCGGCAATATAACAAACAGGCGCACCAACACACCCACCCGCAACACCGAATTTTCCAAAAGCTGCGGGCGAATGCTCTCCACCCGAGCCAGTACATTGACATTATACACCCCCACCGGCACCCCGACGGATCCGTACCAGTTGTATTCTTTTTTCGCTACCTGGCGCACGGTATTTTCTTTACCCATATAGGCCTCCATAAAATCTTAAATTATCATCAAAGTTATAATTTGTAAAAGATACGCCGCTGATACATGCAAAAAAAAGGGGACAGGCTGTAAAAGGTATATTGGGTGCGGGGCGGGTTGTTCCCCGCAAGTGATGTATCGGAGCGTCGGTAACGGGACTTGGTGAAGCTGAGGCTGCCGAATTGGCGGGACGAATCGCGCAGAAACCACTGGCATAGTTTGAAAAGAGAAAGCTATTGTTAATAAATGACTCAGTATAACTACCCGTTCTGCGCAATATGCAGGACCGCCAAATTCGGCCCGAAGCGAACCTTAGTCCCGTCGACGCGGAGATTTGCAAGCGCAGCGGGGAACAACCCGACCTGCACGCTTTTCACCCTCTGATGGTGTCGCAACAGCGACATGAAAGTCTGTCCCCTTTTACGGTACCTGGGCAACTTTTTCAAAAAACGAAAAAGAGAATAAAAAGGGGACAGGCAACTTTTTCAAAAAACGAAAAAGTAGCCTGTCCCCTTTTTATTCTAAAAAATTATCTTTTGCCTGCGCAGGTAAATATTGAGCAGTACGCCTATGGCGGCCATGTTGGTGATCATGCTGCTGCCCCCGTAACTGAACAGGGGTAACGGCAGGCCGGTTATGGGCATGATGGCAATGGTCATACCCACATTGACCAGTATGTGGAAGGTAAACATGCTCACCACCCCCACCGCCAGCAGCGTGCCGAATGTATCCTTGGATTCTATGGCAATCCGCACGCCCCGGTATAAAAATATACCAAATAAAACCAACATCAGGGTGGCACCCAGAAAGCCTGTCTCTTCAGCCAGTACGGAGAAAATAAAGTCCGTATGCCTGATAGGCAAAAATTCCAGAAAGCTCTGGGTCCCGCGCATCAGCCCCTTGCCCCATAAACCGCTGGAACCAATGGCTATTTGAGACTGAATAACGTGGTAGCCGGCCCCCTGGATATCCGACCAGGGGTCCAGAAATATGGTAAGTCTTTTCAACTGGTAATCGTGCAGGGGAATCCAGGTGCCGAATTTGAGGTGCGCCCAGACCAGGCCGACCGCCCCGGCCACTCCCGCGCCAAAAAGACCGGAAACCAGCCAGGGCTTGGAACTGGCGGTAAACAGCATGCCGAACAAAATGGCTATAAATACCAGGGAAGTGCCCAGGTCGGGCTGCATCAAAATAAATATCAAGGGCACCCCCACAAAAATGAAGGTGGGCAACAATTCCTTGAAATTGCGGAGTCTTCCTTCCCTTTTGGCCAGAAAATCGGCCAGGGTGATAATGATAATCAACTTGGCGAACTCCGACGGTTGAAATACAAACGGCCCGATGTTAATCCAGCGCTGCGCCCCCATGGCCGTATGTCCCAACACCAGCACCGCCCCGAGCATGAGTAGGTTTATAACATACAAGTGCCTGGTGTATTTACGCCAATCTTCGTAGGGGATATAAACAACCGCTGCGGCAACTCCGGCACCAAGCAAGGCCCAGACAGCCTGTTTGAAAACATATTCTTTTTTCATCCACAGCAAACGCTGCAGAATATTGGCCTCCTGCAGCTTGTCAATATCCAGCCCGAGACGCATCCACCACCCGTAGTCGGTGCTGGCACTGCCGATGATTACCAGGCCGAACATGATGATTACCCCGGTAACCCCGATCAAGGTAAAATCAAGGTTTTTGAAAAGTCGTCTGGTTCCCAAAAAAACCACCGCCTTGCCTTGCGGTTAATTGATTTAAGTAAAATACGCGCCACGTATTCAATTATATAACAGGCGTCAAAACAAAAAAAGCCGGTAACATAATTTACCGGACTTATCCTTATGAGCATGTTTTCAACCATTACGCGCTTTCGGTTTGAAACCTTCTTTTCATCCTCTTTACCGGTATGTTGGCCACCAGCGCCACCTGGTTTTCACTGCTGTCCAGCGAAACTTCCAGGGCTTGCTCATCAATTTCCATGTAATTGGAAATAACTTGAATCAATTCGGCCTTCAAAGCCTGCAGCAGTTCCGGTGAAACACCGGCGCGATCATGCACCAGCACCAGGCGCAATCTTTCCTTGGCCACGTTCCTGCTGGAATGGTTTTCCCGGCCGAAAATGCGGTTGATAAAATCCAGCACAGCGCCTCCTCCCTTCTTTTTTTACTTCAGGCCGATCATCCGGCGTAACCTGTTAAAAAGACCGCTGTTTTCCTCAAGATCCATCATGGGCACCTCTTCACCCTTAATCCTGCGCACAATATTACGATAAGCCTGCCCGGAACGCGAAGCGTTGTTCATTACCACCATTTCGCCCCGGTTGGTACTCACCACCACCAGCTCGTCTTCAGGCACCACTCCCAACAGGTCCACGGCCAGAATCTCAATAATATCGTCAATACTCATCATGTCCCCGTGTTTAACCATTTGAAAACGCATCCGGTTAATTACCAATTTGGGCTCCCGCAGGTCTTCCTTTTCCAAGAGGCCGATGATCCGGTCCGCGTCCCGCACCGCCGACACTTCCGGGGTGGTAACCACCACCGCCTGGTTCGCCCCGGCTATGGCATTGCGGAACCCCTGCTCAATACCGGCCGGGCAATCAACGATTACATAATCAAACTCGTCCTTTATTTCCTCACAGAGAGTTTTCATCTGCTCGGGACTGACCGCGGTCTTGTCCTTGGTCTGGGCGGCCGGCAACAAAAACAGGTTTTCAAAGCGCTTATCCTTGATCAGAGCTTTCCGGAAATGGCAGTTACCGCTGGTGACATCCACCAAATCATAAACGATGCGGTTTTCCAGGCCCATGACCACATCCAGGTTGCGCAGGCCGATGTCAGCGTCAATCAAGCACACCCGACTTCCCAACGAGGCCAAACCGGCGCCCAGGTTGGCGGTGGTGGTGGTTTTACCCACCCCTCCCTTGCCGGAAGTAACAACAATCACTTCTCCCATAAGATTTATTTCCTCCCTTATTATGCTTTTACATTGGCGTTAAAGTCATTACTGACGTTCCGGACCTGGTATAAAGGCCTCGATAATCACCATCCCATCTTTTATTCTGGCAATTTCGGGAACGGGCGAACCGGGCTCCTCCCCGTCCGGAGCGCGGGTTATATGATTGGCGATACGCAACTGGGTGGGCTGCATGCGAAAAGCATATACCGCCGCCTTTTCATTTCCGCCGGCGCCGGCGTGCACCACGCCGCGCAAATTGCCCATCACCACCACATTGCCGGTCGCCACCACCTCCCCGCCGGGATTAACATCTCCCAAAACAACCACGTTGCCGTCAAACCTTATCGACTGGCCGGAACGCACGGTGCGCTGCACCAGAATAGTATTATCGTCCATCATATCGCCAGCTTCCCCCTTGCCGGGGAAATGCACCAGATTACCGCCAGTCCAATCCGGAGCCACGCTCTACTCCTCCCTGCGAGACAAAGTTCAATCATATGATTAATTTGCAGATGCCATTACGTTTTATTATTTCTACGACCAATAACCAAATCCTGCTAAAAAACTAAAAACAAAGAGCTTTTTTCCGTGTGGAATTTACGCCAGCAATTTTAAATTTTCTATTGACAGACAGAAACATACAGTCTTATTATATAAGCAAATTTAAATATGTTTATATAAGGAGGTGTTTAAATTAAAAATAACTTAGAAATTTTAAAAGCACTTGCAGACGGTACGCGGCAACAAAGCCGGTCGAAAAGCAACACCCGGTTTATACCTTCTGAGAAAGAAGCTGATAGTTGTGAGTGAAAGAAAAAAACTGGCCATCATAGTGGCGGTTTTTTTAACCGCCTTTTATCTGCCCCTCGGCAATCAAAGAGTGCAGTCGGCCATTCTTGAAGCGTTCTTCATGCTCCAGGATTACGCGCAGCAGCACGTGCTGGCCTGTCTTATACCGGCATTTTTCATTGCCGGAGCCATAGCAGTATTTATATCACAGGCATCTGTTTTGAAATATTTCGGTACAGGCGCGAACAAAATATTATCCTACGGCGTGGCCTCGGTGTCAGGCAGCGTCCTGGCCGTCTGTTCCTGTACTGTCCTGCCGCTGTTCGCGGGCATTTATACTCGCGGCGCCGGCATCGGCCCCGCAACGGCGTTTCTGTATTCAGGACCGGCCATAAATATTTTGGCCATTATTCTAACAGCCAGGATACTGGGCCCCGACCTGGGTGCGGCCCGGGCTGTGGGAGCAGTTTTTTTCTCCATAATCATCGGCTTGATCATGCATTTTCTATTTTTAAAGGAAGAAAAAGAGAAAGAAAAAACCGCCCTGGATTTGCCTGATGCCGACGAAAACAGCCGAACGCTCCCGCAGTACGCAATCTTTTTTGGAACCATGATATTATTTTTAATCTTCGCAGCCTGGGGCAAACCATCTCAGCCGGTAGGATTTTTTAACGCGGTTTACGAAGTACACTGGTATATTGCAGCTTTATTCCTGGTTATACTGGGTGTTATCGTCAAGCTGTGGTTTAATAAAGAAGAGCTTGTCATGTGGACGGATTCCACCTGGAGTTTCGTAAAGCAAATCTTTCCTTTATTGCTGGCCGGGGTTCTGGCGGCAGGATTTTTAATGGGCAGACCCGGCTTGGACGCCGGTATAATACCCAGTTCATATGTATCCGGTTTGGTGGGCGGCAATTCTTTAAGTGCCAACCTGATAGCCTCCGTCCTTGGAGCATTCATGTACTTTGCCACCTTGACTGAAGTGCCCATTTTGCAAGGATTAATCGGCAGCGGCATGGGCAAGGGACCGGCGCTTGCATTGCTGTTGGCCGGGCCGGCGCTCAGCCTGCCCAGCATGATTACAATTAAAACCATCATGGGTACCCAAAAAACATTAATATATATTTCACTGGTAGTTGTCATGTCCACTCTGTCGGGATTCATTTTCGGCTCAATAGTAAGTTAATTGATTAAGTAAACCGAGAAGGAAGGTGTATACTTGTGGAAATCAAAGTATTGGGACCCGGATGCCCTAAGTGCCATACCCTGGAAAAAACCGTGCGGGAAGTTTTAGCTGAAACAGGCATTGTCGCCGAGGTCAAAAAAATAACCGGCATCAAAGAAATTGCCGCCCACGGGATCATGCTGACGCCGGGTTTGATAATCAACGGCAAGATCAAATCAACCGGCAAGGTTTTAAGCAAAAGCGAAGTGCAAAAATACATCGAGCAGGAACGAAAATAACCGCATATTAAGGAGGTTTTGTAACCATGCGTATGCTGGCGGAATTCTTCCCGGAGTTTGCCGAAAAACTTGACGAAATAGACTCCTTATATCAAGAGAAAAGAATGATCGATGAAAAAACATATCAATTTATCTGCTTTGCCCTTTCCATTAAAGCCAGGTCCAAACCTTGCGTGCTCAAGCATTTTAAAGGCGCGCTGGAAGCCGGAGCAACAGTACAGGAACTTGCTTACATCCTGGCCCTGGTTATGCGGGAAGCGGCAGGCGCAGACGACTGCTGGACCCATGATGTAATCGGAGACTGGCAAGAAATTATTGCCGGCAATATCAGCTGTGATTGTCAGAAATAACTTTTTAGCATAAGGTGCCGCCGGGGGGAGTACCCGGTTATGAACCCGTCATGTTGACGGGTTCATAACCGGCTTTCGGGCGCGTATGAAGGCACTGACAACAGCACCGTTCAATTCGCGGAGCTCGGGCTCGGATAAACCGGGTAAAATATTCTCCGCCCCGGGGCTGTTAAAATCATAAACTCTGGTCACCTGCACATCTACTTCTTTGAAACCGGCACTAGCAAGCTTGTCACGGTATTCCTCTTCCCGCAAAGCACCCGCGACACACCCGGCCCAGGCCAGCAAATCCTGCCGCACTTTAAGAGGCAGTTCCCTTGTAAGTACAATATCTGATACTGCAAACCTGCCGCCCGGTTTCAATACCCGGTACGCTTCCCTCAAAACCCGGTCTTTATCGGCGGACAGGTTTATGACGCAATTGGAAATAATCACATCCACGCTCTCGCCAGGCAGGGGTATGGACTCGATATGTCCCTGCAGAAATTCCACATTGTTGATTCCGGCCCGCTTCTGGTTGGCTCTGGCCCGTTCCAGCATTTCTCCGGTCATGTCCAGCCCGTAAGCCTTGCCGCCAGGGCCGACCCGGCGGGCCGACAGCAGCACGTCCAACCCCGCCCCGCTGCCCAAATCCAGCACTACTTCACCGGGACGCAGCTCAGCCAGTGCCGTGGGGTTGCCGCAGCCAAAGGAAGTCGCCACCATATCCCGGGGCAGGCCGTCAATTTCACCGGCACTGTACAGGTCACCCGTAATCATGTCAACCTGCTCCGAGCCGCCCCCGCAGCAGCTGTTCCCCCCGCAGCAACTGCTTTTCCCGGTAATGGCCCGGGCGTATTTTTGCCTGACTACTTCCCGAATATTTTCTTTCATTTTCTACCTCCGTTCATATCAATTTTTTTTGATTTGTAATTATAAAAAAAATTATTTAAGATTAAAATCTGACTTCAACAGCTGGGTGAAACCAGTTAAAGTTTTTTGATTGATATAGTACATCTTCCATTTGCCCCTGGGCTCTTCGGTAACCAAGCCCGCCTCCGCCAGCTCTTTCATATGATATGACACGCGGGATTGGATAAGGCCCAACTCAGCCATGATCTCACAGTTGCACAATCCCGGCCTTTGGTCCCGGGCTCCCGGAACCGGACAACATTCTTTTTGGCTTCGAGCCAGCATCAGTAGAATTTGGTACCTTACCGGATCACTCAGCGCTTTGGCAATTCTTACAGCATCCAACATGTTGTCATTGTATCAAATATTTTTGATACATGCAAGCTGGTGTTTCAAAACCTTACTCATCAATATTTTGCCGGTTTTCCGCCTGTTCTTCCGGCCCGGCCGGCGGCGGGGCCGGTTGTTCCTGCGCGCCCTGCAGCGGTGCGGGCGTTTGCGGCGGCAGGTTCTGCTCCGGCACCCGGTCCGGTATCGACGGGGCCGGGTGGGCTTGCTGCGGCTCAGACTGCTGCACCGGTAGGCCGGGTACCGCCTCGGGCGCGGGAGCAGTTGCAGGGGCAGGTTGCCGCTCAGCAGGAACAACCACCCGCCGTGACTGCCCGGCCGGCACTTCGGGCCGTACTGTGGTTTGTGCCGGCGAGGCCGGCTGCGCGTGTTCCCCGGCTCCCGGCATCGCCGGCCGGGATGCCGGGCCGGTCGTTTCGGGACCGGGTTCCGGCTCCCAGCCCGGCCAGTTTAAAGACGGTATAGCCGCCCAATCTACCGGATTGTCAGCCTGTTCAGTTTCCGCCCGGTCCGGCGTTTCCACGCCGGTCGTGGCGTCACCCGGTTTCTGTGCCGTCGCGTCACCGGGTTCGACCGGTTCCTGCCCGGCAAAGTAAGCGTCCAGGATCTGCCGGGCAATGGGTCCGGCGTAACCGCTGCCGGAATGGCCGTACTCCAACACCACAGCCACTGCCACTTCGGGTTTTTCATAGGGCGCGAAGGACACAAACAGGGCGTGGGCGTTACCTTCTCCCTTTTCGTTTTCCGCTGTACCCGTTTTAGCCGCCGCCGTATACTTGGCCCCGGCAAAAACCGCAGCCGCGGTGCCGGCCGGCGGTAAGGTCACCATGTGCATCCCTTCCCGGATAATCTGCAGGTTATCCGGTTTAATATCCACCTTTTGCCTGACTTTGGGCGCGAATTCTTTAACCACCTTGCCGTCCGGGGAAACAATCTTATCCACCAGGTAAGGGCGATACAGGATACCCCCGTTGGCTATGGCCGTTACGTATGCAGCCAACTGCAGCGGCGTGTACATATTGTAACCCTGTCCGGTGGACATGTTCACCGTATCGTAGGCATGCCAGTTCAAATTCCACTCGAATTTCTTCAGCTGTTTTTCCAGTTCTTTATCCCGCAAGCGCCTTAATTGCTGCTTTTGCTCTTCGGTATCAGCATTATCAATTGCTTCATTCAGTTCGCGAACCCGGGCAAAATCTTTATGCGTCCAAACCAGGAAAGACTTTTCCTTATCATATTTGTATTGCGGGGTAGGTACCGCGCCGCCCATTTCCCCGGGCAAATTAATGCCGGTTTTTTCCCCAAGCCCGAATTCCCGGGCGTAATGGGCAATGGCATTTACCCCGACCTGCAGCCCGAATTTGTAAAAATATGTGTCACACGAAACTTCCAGGGCCTCACGTAGGTCAACCGAACCGTGCCCGCCGGGCTTCCAGTCCCGGAAACGCCCTTTGCCTAACATGAAATAACCCGGGTCGGGCATTTTATATTCGGGATCCACGACCTTATTTTCCAGTATGGCCGCCGCCGTCACCATCTTAAATGTTGACCCCGGGGGATATAAGCCGGTGATGGCGCGGTTCATCAGCGCCTTTGATTCCTGCAGCTCCCGGTATTGAGTTTCGGACAGCCCCCCTTCAAAAAGCTGCGGCTCAAACCCCGGGTAACTGGCCATGGCCAGGACAGCCCCGGTGTTCACATCCATCACCACCGCCGCACCGCCCTTGGAATAAACGTAACCCGCCTGCTGGGCCCGTTTTACCCCGTCCGCCAGCGCCTGTTCCGCCGCCTTTTGCAATTCCAGGTCAACAGTCAGCACCAGATCGTTGCCGGGCACCGGCTGCTTCATGCCCAAATCGCGCACCGGGCGGCTGCTGGCGTCCACCTCCACCTGCCGGGCGCCGTGCTCGCCGCGCAGGTATTTTTCATAAACCTTTTCCAGGCCGTTTTGCCCGAACAGGTCGTTCATTAAATAACCTTCATCTTTATGCTCCCGGTACTGCTCGGCATTGATGTTCTGCACGTAACCCAGTACGTGGCTGAGCAGTTCTTTGTGGGGATAGGCCCGGGTAGGCTTGATATCAACCACCACTCCGGGCAGGTCCATTTGCTTTTCACGCAATGCCACCACCATCTGGGGCGGAATATCTTCCGCCACCAGCACCGGCTCATAGGGCCTGTACCATTTCTTGTCCCGGATGTTTTGCCGCACCCGTGATTCCACCTCGTAAGGGGTTTCATCTTCAAATACGCCCGCATCAAACAGCATAGCCACCAGCTTGCTCAGTTCATCCGTTTCCTTTTCCATCCTCACGCCAAAGGAGGCCAGGTCCTGCCGGCGCAAAGTTTTGACCGTTTCTGGATGATAAGCCACAGCTATTTCCAGGGGTTTGCCTGTTTCCAGTTTGACTTTGTTGCCGCTTATGCGGTCCTTGATAGTTTCCTCGATAAATTTCTTTTTAACCGTATAGGCTTCAGCCTCGGTGAAATTATCACCAATCACCAACTCCTGGTCACTTATTTGCTCGAAATATAATACCGCTTCCTCATCGCCGGCCAGTATCCAGGCCAGAGTATCGGCCATACGCACGGCGTCGGCTCCGGTACGGTCCAGGTAGAGGTGGTAAGCGGTGCCCTGTAAGTTCAAATCGTTGATGGATACGGTGTAAATAGGCCGGTTAGTGACAATTTTTTCCCCGTCCCGGTCAAATATTTCCCCCCGCGGGGCAAAAACCGGCACAATACGGATATAGTTGTTCCGGGCCATGGTACGGTATTCTTCGGTCTGCACCAGCTGCAGGTAGGATATTTTGGCCAGCAGCACCAACAGCACCAGCATTACCGCGCCCAGCACGAATTTCATTTTATATTCAACCAGTTTTCGTTTCATTCTGCCGCCCTTTCAATTTAAATTTCCCTGCCCCGCAACATGCCGCGCTGGTGAGAGCGATAATACCACCCGTAGATGACCAGTGCCACCAGCGCATTGTATACGCCCAGCGGAATGATAATACTGACCAACGCCGTCAACACGGGCACCTGCACGCCAACCAGCTCCAGCAACAAATAATAAACCAGTTGCGCCCCCAGGGTGCAAAAACCGCTGAGCCCGGCGGCGATAACCCGGTTGTCCCGGTAAAGACGGCCTTCGCCCAGGCCGGCCAGATACCCCGCAAACATATTCGTTAGAGCATGCATGCCAAAATACCCGCCGCTCACCAGATCTTGCAAAATACCCCCTACAAAACCCAAAAAAGCCCCCTCCCGGGTACCCCGGAGGAAGCCGTTTAAAATAACCAGAATTAAAACCAGGTCCGGTTTAACGCCGAGCACCACAATGAAATGCAAAGCCGTAACCTGCAGGATCAGCGCTCCCAGCACCAGCAGCAAAAAATACAGTGAACGCAATATTTAACCCCCCCGGGAATTGTCGCTCCCGCCCGGATTAACCGACGTAATTACCAGTACCTCCTCCAAACGGTTAAAATCCACGGCTGATTTAACCAGCGCCATCTTAAAAAGGCCCGATCTTTCCCGGCGCACTTCAGTAACGGTGCCCACCGGAATCCCCTTGGGAAAAACACTGCCGAACCCGGATGTTATGATTCCGTGCCCTTTGTCAGGCGCCAGGTCGTTGGGTATATGCACCATTTGCAAAACTCCCCGTCCGCCGGCTACGCCTTCAACAATCCCGGGAGCGCGCGTTTCTTGCACCAGGCCGCCCACCCCGCTGCGCGGGTCAGTGATGAGCAACACTTCGGCGGTGCTGTCGGAAACCCTCATCACCCGGCCAACCAGCCCGGCGGGCGTGATAACTGTCATATCGCGACGAATGCCGTCTTTGGCACCTTTGTTAATAATGATACTGCCAAACCAGTTGCCGGGGGTACGGCCGATCACCGCCGCCGCCTCGGTGGTCAGTTGCGAGGCCAGGTTGGTCTTGAAAGCCAGCAGCTCTTTCAGACGCGCATTTTCTTCCTTGATCTCCCCGTACTGCGCCAGCTTCCCCTCCAGCTCTTCAACACGTTCCTCCAGCGCTTGGTTACGCCGGGAGACTTTAATCAACCTGGCCGGTGCAGACACAAAGCCGCTGACCTCCCGCCCGGCAACCATCGCCAACCGCTGCACCGGGGCCAGCGTTTCCCGCAAGGCGGATTCCAGGGGCGTCAACCGGTCCACGTTACCCGCGGAATAATGCAGGCCCACCAAAATAACAATCAATAAAACAGCCAGAAAAATTAATCTCTTACCACCTGACATACGGGACACACGGCATGCACACCTTAATTTTTATGCCAATTTTTTGGGCTGAATAATTACTTTGCGCAAAATATCTATATTTTCCAGCACGCGCCCGGTGCCGTAAGCCACAGCCAGCAGCGGCTCGTCCGCCAGGTGTACCGGCATGCCCGTTTGTTCGCTGACCAGCCGGTCCAGACCGCGCAGCAGCGAGCCCCCGCCGGCCATTACGATGCCCCGGTCCATGATATCCGCCGCCAGTTCCGGCGGGGTCAATTCCAGGGTGTTCTTGATGGCTTCCAGGATGCTGGAAACGGGTTCGGAAAGGGCCTTGTATATTTCCTCCGAAGTGATCTCAATGGTCTTGGGCAGGCCGCTTACCAGGTCCCGCCCGCGCACTTCGTAAGTTTCCATACCGTCGGTCGGGTAAGCGGTGCCGATTTCTATTTTGATTTCCTCGGCGGTGCGCTCGCCGATCATCAGGTTGTAGGTTTTCTTGACATGTTGAATAATGGCGTCGTCCATCTCATCGCCGGCAATGCGAATGGAGCGGCTGGTTACGATACCGCCCAGGGATATAACGGCCACCTCCGTGGTGCCGCCGCCGATGTCCACAATCATGTTGCCCGTGGGCTCGTGCACCGGCAAACCGGCCCCGATGGAAGCCGCCATGGGCTCCTCAATCAGGTAAGCCTCGCGGGCGCCGGCCTGCAGCGCCGCCTCTCGGACCGCCCGTTCCTCCACGGCGGTTACGCCGGAGGGCACGGACACCACCACCCGGGGCCTGATTAAAAATGCCCGGCCCCGCAGCGCCTTGCTTATGAAATATTTTATCATGCTCTGGGTGACGTCGAAGTCGGCAATGACGCCGTCCTTCATCGGTCGAATGGCTATGATGTTGCCGGGGGTGCGGCCGATCATCTGCTTGGCCTCCTCGCCCACCGCCAGCACCTGACTGTTGTCCCGCTGGATAGCCACCACGGACGGCTCCCGCAGCACAATCCCCTTGCCCTTTACATAAACCAGGGAGTTTGCCGTACCCAGGTCAATGCCCATATCTTTGGAAAAAATCCCTAATCGCATACTAAAGGCCCCTCTCTGTGCGATTGTTTCACAAAAGGCCCTCGGCCTTGAAACTAATAAACTTATTATCTCCGATAACCAGGTGATCTAAGACTTCAATGCCGATAATATTACCCGCTTCGATCAAACGCTTGGTCGCCTCAATGTCCTGCCGGCTGGGCGTGGGGTCACCGCTGGGGTGATTGTGCACCAGGATGACGCCGGCGGCGCTGCGCCTGATGGCCGCCTTGAACAATTCCCGCGGGTGAATGGCGGACGAATTTAACGTGCCAATGGAAATTGTTTCCCTGGCCAGCACCTGGTTCTTGGTATTTAAAAGCAGCGCCCAGAAATGTTCCCGATCCAGATGGCGCATTTCCTCCATTACCAGGGCGGCGGCGTTTTCCGGCGACCTGATGGAAGGCATGTCCCAGGCCCTGGCCATGGCCACCCGGCGCCCCAGTTCCAGGGCGGCCCTGATCTGGGCCACCTTGGCCGGACCGATGCCCTTAAAGGCGCCCAGTTCTTCCGTCGAAGCGCCCAGCAACTGTTTTAGGCCGCCGAAATGACCAAGCAGCGCCGTAGCCAGTTCCACCGCACTGGCCTCGGCCGACCCCGTGCGCAGCATGATGGCCAAAAGCTCTATATCCGATAAAAATTCCGGCCCTTGGGCAAGCAACCTTTCCCGGGGACGCAACCGGGCGGGCATGTCCTTTATAGCAACGCGATAACCCGGAGAACCCAATAATATTACCTCCAGTACGCGGAAACGTCAATATCCATTTTTTTCAACATTAAGACCAATCTGGTAATTGGAAGTCCTACCACGTTAAAGTAACAACCGCGAATACCCTCGACAAATACAGACGCCAATCCCTGTATACCGTACGCCCCGGCCTTGTCCAGCGGCTCGCCGCTTTGCACATAACGCATCAATTCCGCACGGTCTGCTTCGCGCATTTTTACCGTTGTGCGTTCAAAATCAGTCAACACCCGTTCACCCGGCAGTTCCAGCACCGTCAGGCCGGTATACACCTCGTGGGTCGCCCCCTGCAACCGCTCCAGTATGGCCAGCGCATCCGCCTCGTTTTCCGGTTTGCCCAGCACTTCATTATTCAGCACCACAACGGTATCGGCGGCAATGATTACCCCGACCGCCAGTTGCCTGGCCGCAGCCCTGGCTTTGCGCCGGGAAAGTTCCATTACCTGTTCGGCGGGCGGCATCTCCCCGGGTAGGCTTTCGTCAACATCCGTGGCGATTACAATATGAGGCAAGTTAATCTGGTTCAGCAAATCCCGCCGCCTGGGTGACGACGAGGCCAGGTATATGGTGGGCAAGAACATTCCTCCTAGCATTGCGCAGATACCGTGGACCTGGTGATTAATTAAGTTAAATCTTACGATAAATCAGGTAACCCAATACCAGCCCCAGGGCGGTTACCGGTCCCATGTCCACGGTTGCCCCGAAGGTCAACTGCATAAAGTGTAAATTCAGCGTTGCCGGCTGCAGGCCGATTTTGCCGGTAGCTGCCAGAAACGGAAAACTCTGCGCCAGGGTGCCGGAAAGCGCGCTGCCGGCCAGCCCGCCGGCCAGCAACAACAACAAAAGCACCCAGGGGCTCTTGCCCCCCCGATGAACTCTGCTCATTTAACCACCCCGACTCTTGTAAGTACCTGCTCGGCTAATAACACACATAATAATTGTATCATATCTTCTTGTCCAATGGCTGTTTTGCAAAAATTTTAATCTGTTAAAACTTTTATAATCATTTCCACTTCCACCGCCGCGTTCAGGGGCAGTTCGCCGACCCCCACCGCAGCCCGGGCATGCACGCCCCGGGAGCCGAAAATTTCTTTTAAAAGTTCCGATGCCCCGTTGATCACCGCCGGCTGCCCGGTAAAACCGGGGGCGCTGTTAACATAACCGGTTGCCTTGACTACCCGCTCAATACGGTCGATACCTCCGGCCAGGTCGGCAGCCACGGTCAGACAGTTCACCGCGCAGATACGGGCGGCGGCATACCCCTCTTCCGCCGTCAGATCACCGCCCACCTTGCCGGCATAACGCAGCTTCCCTTCTTCAAAGGGCAGTTGCCCGGAAACATAAACCAGGCCGTCCACCAGCACACCCGGCGCATAAGCCGCCACCGGGCGCGGCACCGGCGGCAACTTGATCCCCAGCGCAGCAATTTTTTCCGCGGGCTTCATTAAAACAAGCACCTCCAAAAATCATCTTGAAAAATCCTCCAAGTAAATCGGGGCCGGTTGTTCCCCGTACATTAAACCAACCCCCGGGCAATGGCGTAAACATAGCCCCCGTAAAACAACCCGCCGGTGCAAACAATCACCCGGCTGTCCAGGTAACCGCGCACGCGCACCAAAATATAGACCACCAGCGCAGACAAGATGGCCAGCGCAGCGCTTAAAAGAGCCACCGAATTGAGCTGCCACGGGGTAAGCGCTATACCCACGGCCGGAATCACGGAACTTTGGAAAACCATGGCTCCGGTAATATTGCCCAGGGCCAGGGTGTCCTTGCGCTGTGACAACCAGATTACGCTGTTGAACTTTTCCGGCATTTCTGTGGCGATCGGTGCTATAAGCAGCGCAATAACCAGGGGTGAAGCGCCCAGGCTGGAGGACAGGTGTTCAATCCCCCCGACAAAATATTTGGCGCCCGCAACTATACCGACAAAGGCCAGCAATACCTGGGATATAACCATAAACAACGGCGGATCCTCATGACGGCGACACAAGAGCAGCGGGTCCATTTCACATTCTTCGTTGAATCCGGCCCCTTCGGTAAAAGTCTTATAAACGTAATATATGTAGGCTCCGATCAGCCCGATAATGACAGCCACTTTCAACGCCTGGTTCATAAAGGAGGCGGATATGGCTATGGTGTACACCAGCAAAAAAAATCCCAAATCCCTTTTTAATACGTGGGGGTCGGGCTCAATGCGGGGGTAGTTGTCCGCGCGCCGGCTGCGGAACATCAGCACCGCCCCCCCGCTCAGGAAAAGCGCCAGGGTGCCCAGCATGAAAGGAGCACCCAGAATGGCTCCGATACCTATCTCATGGCCCGCTTCACCGGCTCCGAAAAATATGGCGATAAGGGGAATGATGGTTTCAGGCAATGCAGTGCCCACGGCAGCCAGCACGCTGCCCACAGCCCCTTCGGAGAGGTTCATTTTTTTACCCAACCACTCCACGCCGTTGGTAAAAAACCCGGCGCTGATCAGGATAATCCCCAAGCTGATGATTAAAATGGCTATATCTCGCAAATTTTGCTCACTCCAGCGTTGGATAACTTGGCGTTAAACAAGGATGGTACTTTTTTCCGTTCAAGTCTAACGCAAAAAGTTCGTCGCGTCAACAAATTTTCCGCAGGTGGTAGACATTATGTTTATTATACGCATTTTTACGCACATCATTGCATAGGAACCAATGCCAATCCGGGGCTAAACCGGCCGGTTGTTGGCCCGTAGCACCACTTCCCGGGCTTCGGCCACCATATACAGGGAGCCCGTGACACACACCAGGTCGCCTTCCCGGGCCAGTTGCATGCCGGCCAGCACCGCTTTTTCGATATTTTCAACGGTATCCACACGGGCAACGTAGCGGCGCGCTTCTCCGGCCATCTGCTGCCAGTCCCCCGCCCGGGGGCTGTTGGGCCTGGTTATCACCACATGCCGGGAACGGGGCGCCAGTTCGGCCACCACCCGGGCCCGCTCCTTGTCGCCCAGCATACCCAACACCATGATGACGTTATACTCCGGAAAATATTCATCCAGTGCCTGCCGCAGGCTGCGGGCCCCGTCGTAATTATGCGCCCCGTCTATTAATACAGGCGGGCTGTCGCCGATCAGTTCCAGCCGCGCGGGCCACACCGTATTTCGCAATCCTTCCCGCAAAGCCCTTTCCGGCAAATGCACTCCCCGACCGGACAGAACCTCCAGCGTCGCCAAGGCGGTGGCGGCATTGCTGACCTGGTGCCGACCGATCAAGGGAATCCATAACTGCGACAGATTCCGGTCCAGGCCGCAATAATCGAAAAATTGCCCGCGCAGCGAGTGTTCGCCGCAGGCCCAGCGAACATCCCGGCCCAACTGAACCAGCGGGCACCCTTTTTCCCGGCAGGTTTCCTTGATTATTTCCAACACCTCGGGCTTGGCGGCCGCGGTAACTACCGGCACGCCCGGCTTGATTATCCCCGCTTTAACCCGGGCGATTTCCACCAGGGTGTTACCAAGGTAATCCATGTGATCCATGGCCACGTTGGTTATTACGGAAATTATGGGGTCGACCACGTTGGTGGAGTCAATGGAGCCGCCCAACCCCACTTCCAGCACCAGATAGTCCACCTTTTCCTCCAGGAAATAGCAAAACGCCATGGCCGTGCTCACTTCAAATTCCGTGGGATGTTCAAATCCTTCTTGCACCATGGCCTCCAGGTGGGGACGCAGGCGCGCAATCAGCCCGGCCACCCGGTCCGGCTCAATTTCCCGGCCGTTGATCCGGTAACGCTCGGTGTACGAGTGCAGGTGCGGAGAGGTGAAGGTGCCAACCCGATATCCCGCGCTATGCAGAACGCCGGCCACCATCGCCGTGGTGGAACCTTTGCCGTTGGTCCCGCCGATATGTATCGTCTTGATCTGCCGGTGCGGGTTGCCGATCCGCCGCAGCAATTCGGTAATCCGCCCCAACCCGAAATTCATGCCGAACTTGGTTAAATTCTGCAGGTATTCCATGGCCTCCTGGTAATGCAATGATTGTCACCTCTTTCGGGGCAAGTAATAAGATTTATTTCGACGTCCTTTTTTATTCTCCTATACTATCGGCTTTCTAGCAAGAAAAAAAGATTTACCGGCAGGTTATTCCAAATTTTCTGTCTAATTTTATTATTAACAATCTGAATCGGGAGGAAAAAAAAACATGCAAACACTTCGGGCACAGATGACCATGGTTACCGCGCTTTTCAGCATGCTCACCCTGGGCGCCGCCTGCGGTGGGTGGTGGTTCACCGGCAAAACCGCAACCGGCCTGGTTGGCGGGGGCCTGATGGGGCTGTTAATGGCAGCGGCTTTAAGTTATTACCTGTTCAGCCGGTTACATCAAGACCTGCAGCACATTCTGGCCAATACCGAAAAAGCCATCCGGGGGGATTTGACCGGCCACATTGAACAAAAAAATTACGGCTGGGGAGAGTTTAACCTTTTAATCAATAATATCCGTAGAATTTTAAAAGGGGTGCACAAATGGTTCGCCTTGGTCAAGGATACCAGCGTCACCCTTGACCGGGCCGCCGAACAAATTACCGCCGGCACCGAACAGGTCAGCACGGGCAGCCAGGACCAGGCCGAGCAGGTCACCAAATTGTTAAGCTCCATTGAAAAACTGGCCGGACAGGCCGGGGATTGTGCGCGCCAGGCCGCCGAAGCCGAAAAAGCCGCCCGCAACGCCGCCGCCACCACCGGCCGGGGCAGCGCCGCCGTGCAAAAGGTATTGCACGAAATGACCCTGCTGGAACAGAAATTTGCACACTTGAGCCGGAGTGCCACCAACATCGTTAAATTTTTGGAAGTGATCCAGGACATCGCTTCCCAAACCAACCTGCTTGCGCTCAACGCCGCCATTGAAGCTGCCCGGGCCGGGGAACAAGGGCGCGGCTTCGCCGTTGTGGCCGAAGAAGTGCGCAACCTGGCGGAAAGCTCGGAAAAGGCCACCAAGGAGGTGGCCCAGATAGTCAACGAAATTTCTTCCGCCGTGGCCGATACCGTGCAAGCGGTGCAAACCGGCCTTTCCTGTTCGCGGGAAGCCGAGGAAATTTTCCACGAAATAAATAAAACCCTGGATGAAACCGGTATTCTGGTGGATAATATCTCCCGGGTCGCCAGGGAACAAGCCGAATCCACCGATGAAATGCTGGGCGGTGCCCAGGCCATCGCCGCTGTGGCTCAGCAGGCGGCAGCCAGTTCCCAGGAAACAGCCGCCGTGGCCCAGGAACTGACCAGAAGCGCGCTAAGCTTGAAACAAGTAGCTGACATCTGGCACTTCGGCAACGAAAACAACACCAAAGGCGCGCACTAAATCAGTCCCCATTATGTGCGCCTTCCGGCACTTTAATCCGAAAACAGCCGGTGATATTTTTGTGTCCAGTTTTGTGTCCAGTTGTGAACCAACAGTTTAATTCGATGTCATTTGCAAAAATCCCTTGTAATATATTAGTTGATAGTATCAGAAAACCAGCACAAAAAACTATTCCCAAAAAATATTGACACGCATAAATACAATGTCTATAATGAAAGTGAAAATCGTTATCAGCTAACGGTTTTCATTTTAATTAGTTAGTGATAAAGATTATCATTTTCGAACTGCCAACTACATATTGGAGGTGCTTTACCATGACCCTGGATCGGGTTAAAAAAGGACAGCATATTAAAATTTTATCCATTCCGGACGAGATGATCCGGGCCCAGGCCATCCGCTTCGGCATCGCCGAGGGAGCGATAGTGCTCTGCGAAGAAGTAGTGCCCGCCGGCCCCATTGTACTGCGCAAAAACAAGCAGGAAATTGCCATCGGCCGGGGCCTGGCCAACAGAATCAGCGTAGCGCTCAATTAACCTTACCATTTACCATTATTCTTATAAGGCGGTGAATATCAAATGGCCCATTGCCATAACACAGGCCTGAAAATGGATATTCCGGCAGGCGCCCGAAAGATCGTGCTGGCCGGTAACCCCAATGCCGGAAAATCGGTTTTCTTCAATCACTTTACCGGCTTATATGTAGACGTCTCCAACTACCCGGGGACCACCCTGGAAATATCCCACGGGCGGTTCGGCAGCGATGTCATCATCGACACCCCGGGAGTTTACGGAATTTCATCGTTTAACGACGAAGAACGCATCGCCCGGGATATTATCCTGTCCGCCGATACGGTAATCAACATTGTCAACGCCGTGCATCTGGAAAGGGACCTGTTTTTGACCCAGCAAATCATTGACACCGGGGTCCCGGTGGTGGTGGCTTTAAACATGGTGGACGAGGCACAGAAACAGGGTATTGAAATAGATGTGGATCTACTGAGCGACCTGCTGGGAGTACCGGTTATCCCGACCGTAGCGGTGCGTAAGCAGGGGCTTGACCGGGTTAAGAAGGCGCTGGCTGCAGCCCGGCCTGGCAACATTGACGCCGGGCTGCAGCAAAAACTCACCCGCCTGGTGGACCGGGTGGGCAGTCAGGCAGAAGCGCTGCTGGTACTGGAGGGCGACCCGGTGGTGGCCGGTCGCCACGGCCTGGAGCCCGGCGGAGAACGGGAAGAGATTTACTTAAGCCGCCGGGAGCGGGTAAATGACATTACCGGTCACGTAGTCAAAGAAACCAGCAGGGGGGCCAACATAAGCAGCATTTTGGGCCGCTGGATGATCAAGCCCGCCACCGGCATCCCCATGCTGGCCCTGGCATTATGGGCCATGTACCAGGTAATCGGGGTATTTATCGCCGGGGCGGTGGTCGGCGTTACCGAGGAAACCATCATGATCGGCAAGTATGAGCCGGCAGTGCGGGGTTTTGTGGGGCAGTTTATTGCGGAAAACAGCACCCCGGGCACCATTTTAATCGGTGAATTCGGCGTGCTGACCATGACGGTCACCTATGTGCTCGGCCTGTTGATGCCGCTGGTGGTGGGATTTTACTTTTTCCTGTCATTATTTGAAGACTCCGGTTACCTGCCGCGCATCGCCACGCTGGTGGACAGGTTGCTCACCGGCATCGGCCTGAACGGGCGGGCCGTAATCCCGATGATTTTAGGGTTCGGCTGCGTCACCATGGCCAGCATCACCACCCGGCTGTTGAGTTCCGAGCGGGAAAGGAGAATCACCATCTTCCTGCTGGGACTGGCCATCCCCTGCTCGGCCCAGCTGGGAGTGATCGCCGGGCTGCTGGCCGGCGTCGGCCCGCAGTATGCCGTTCTGTACGCCCTGGTCATCCTGACCGTGCTCGTCATCGTAGGCACTGTTTTAAACACCCTGCTGCCGGGCAAATCTGCGGAATTGTTGATCGACCTGCCGCCGCTGCGTCTGCCCCGGATGGACAATGTGCTGCGGAAAACCGCCACCAAGTCCTACATGTTCCTGAAGGAGGCCACCCCCTTGTTTGCCCTGGGGGCGCTGATCATCAGTATATTCCAGGTAACGGGCATTTTGACCATGCTGCAGAATTTACTGGCCCCGGTGACCGTCGGCTGGCTGAATCTGCCGCCGGAAACCGCCACGGCCTTTATCATGGGCATTGTGCGCCGCGACTTCGGGGCCGCCGGCCTGACCGACATGGCCCTGACCCCCATGGCCACCGTGATATCGCTGATCACCATCACCCTGTTTGTGCCCTGCATCGCTTCCATCCTGGTCATCTTTAAAGAGCGGGGCCGCAAGGAAGCCGCCCTGATGTGGGCCGGCACCTGGGTGATCGCCTTTACCATCGGCGGCCTGGTGGCGCAACTGTCCGGCATCTTCGGCAACGGCAACGCCGCACGGGGCATCCCCCTGATCATCGCCGCCTTTGTCACGCTGGCCCTGGCAGTATTGCTAACCTGCCGCTTTGCCAAGAAACCGAAAAACTCCGGTGCCGGGTGTTGAAAGATAGGTTGGTGAAAGGTGCGTCGACAATCGGCGATCTAAGCTTTTATTCAACAGACAAGTTCAGCGCCCTCCATCAAGGAGGTGTTTAGTTTGGAAAAGCAAGCAGCCTATGTAACCTGTTCCCGGTGCGGTTACCGTTTTACCCCGGCGGCCGATATACGCTGCCCGCGCTGCTGCAAGCCCGCCGTCACCCCGGGCGGCTGCTCCGGCTCATGCAGCAAATGCCTGAAGGATAAAACCTGCCACAACATGCGTAAAGATTGAACGGCCGTTATACATGTGGAAAAAAATCCCCTGCGCGGGGATTTTTTTCGTAAACATGAGCCTCACTTATTTACTCCCCGAACATGGCCAGGCGTTCTTTTATGGCCCCCGCCTTGGAAGAAAGCTCCGCCTCTTTGCCGCGTTCCTTCTCCACCACCTCGGCGGGCGCCTTGTTCAGGAAGTTCGGGTTGTTCAATTTGCCCTGCACCCGGGCCAAGTCTTTTTCCAACGCCTGCAGTTCTTTGTTCAGCCGGGCCAGTTCCCGGTCCACGTCGATCAGTCCCCGCAAGGGCACATACACCTGGACGTCCCGGGCCACGGCGGTGGCCGCCTGTTCGGGCTTGTCCGCCAGTTGGGCCAGTACCTCGGCCCGGCAGTTGGCCAGGCTTTCCACGTAGGACAGGTTGCTGTTCAATACCTCGCGTATTTGGGGCGCGCCGGTCACGATCAGCGCTTCGGCCTGCTTGCCCGGCGGCACGTTCATTTCACTGCGGATCTGCCTGATGCCCCGAATGACTTCCATAAGCATCTCCATCTGCTCCTCGGCTTCCCGGTCCGCCAGATCGGCGTTATACCGGGGCCAGGAGGCGCGCATAACAGTCCGCCCGCGGTGCGGCAGGCGCTGCCAGATTTCTTCGGTGATAAAGGGCATAAAGGGGTGCAAAAGTTCCAGTGCCCCCCGCAGCACACCGGCCAGCACGTGCTGGGCCGCCTCCCGGTCGGCGGCGCTGGTTTTGCCGTACAGGCGCGGCTTGACCAGCTCAATGTACCAGTCACACAGTTCGTTCCAAATAAATTCATACAACACCCGGGCAGCTTCGCCCAGTTCATATTTTTCCAGGAATTCGGTGCAATCCCGCACCGCCCGCTGGTAGCGGCTGATTATCCAGCGGTCGGACAGGGTATACTGCTCCCGCGCCGGCGACTTTTCGGGCGCGTAATCCTGCAGGTTCATCAGGGCAAAGCGGGAGGCGTTCCATATCTTGTTGGCGAAGTTGCGCGCCCCGTCCAGGCGCTCGAAATGGAAACGCAAGTCATTACCCGGGGTGTTGCCCGTTACCAGCATGAACCGCAGACTGTCCGCTCCGTGGCTTTCTATAACGTCTATGGGGTCCACCCCGTTGCCCAGCGACTTGCTCATCTTGCGTCCCAGGGCATCCAGCACCAAACCGTGGATGAACACCTCCCGGAACGGCACCTCGTCCATGAAGGCCAGCCCGCTGAAAATCATCCGGGCCACCCAGAAGAAGATAATGTCCCGCCCCGTCACCAGCACCGAAGTTGGATAATAGTAAGCCAGGTCCACGGTTTTTTTCGGCCAACCCAGGGTGGAAAAGGGCCACAGCGCCGAACTGAACCAGGTATCCAGCACGTCCGGGTCCTGTTCCAGGTTCGTAGAGCCGCACTGGCATTTTTCCGGGGGCGTTTTGCTGACGATCATTTCATCGCAATCCCGGCAGTAATACACCGGAATGCGGTGCCCCCACCAGAGCTGGCGGCTGATGCACCAGTCCCGAATATTCTCCATCCAGTTCAAATATATCTTGGTGAATCTTTCGGGGATAAACTTTATGCGACCGTCCCGGGCTGCGGCAATGGCAGGCTCGGCCAGCGGCTTCATGCGCACAAACCATTGCTTGGAAAGCATGGGCTCGATGACCGAAGCACAGCGGTAACAGTGGCCCACGGCGTGGGACAGGTCTTCAGTTTTAAACAACAACCCGCGGGACTGCAAATCCTTGACAATACGCTTGCGGCACTCCCAGCGGTCCAGCCCCCGGTACTTTGGACCGGCCTCGTCGGTCATCCGGGCTTCCTTGTCTATGACCTGCACCGAAGGCAGGTCGTGCCGGCGGCCCACCTCGAAATCGTTGGGGTCGTGAGCCGGGGTGATTTTCACCGCGCCGGTGCCGAATTCAGGTTCCACGTATTCATCGGCGATCACCGGGATTTCCCGTTCCACCAGGGGCAAAATCACGGTTTTGCCCACCAAGTGGCGATAGCGCTCATCTTCGGGGTGTACCGCCACCGCCGTGTCTCCCAGCATGGTTTCCGGCCGGGTGGTGGCCACGGGGATATATTCCTCCGGGTTGTCTTTGACCGGATACTTGATGTAATAAAGTTGGCCGGGCTTGTCCAGGTGCTCCACCTCAATGTCGCTGATGGTGGTCTGGCAATGGGGGCACCAGTTGGTAATATAGTAATCCCGGTATATCAGGCCCCGTTCATACAGGCGGGTGAACACCTCCAGCACGGCGTCGGAACAACCCTCATCCATGGTAAAGCGTTCCCGGTCCCAGTCGCAGGAAGCACCCAAACGGCGCAACTGGGTGGTGATACGCCCACCGTACTGCTCCTTCCAGGCCCAGACCCGTTCCAGAAATTTTTCCCGGCCCAAATCGTACTTGCCGGTGCCCTCTTTGTGCAGTTGTTCTTCCACCTTGGCCTGGGTGGCTATCCCGGCGTGGTCGGTGCCGGGCAACCACAGGGCATTGTAACCTTGCATGCGCCGCCAGCGGGTGAGGATGTCCTGCATGGTGTTGTCCAGGGCGTGACCCATGTGCAGCTGCCCGGTCACGTTGGGCGGCGGCATGACAATGCAGAACGGTTCCTTTTCCGGGTCCACCGTGGAACGAAAGTACTTGTTTTCTTCCCAGTGCTTGTACCACTTGTCCTCCACTTTATGGGGATCGTAGGTTTTGGGCATATCGAACTGATCAGCCATCTTCTTCCTCCTCATAGCGGGGTCAAACTTAAACTTATTTAAACTAACCGTATTTTTTATTTATTAAGACAAAGTGTTTAGTTATAACAAGTTAAAGTCTGACCCCAAATATAAAAGCCCTTTCATTTAAGGACGAAAGGGCTTCGCGGTACCACCTTAATTCCGGCGCAGGCGAAGAAATGCGCAGGCTTGCGCGCGGCTCTTGTCAGCTATAGCGGGCTGAACCCGGCGCGGGCCTAATCAGCGCTCGACCTTTCGACCCGGCGGCTCCGGGGCGACAGCGACCGCAGCGACCGGGATACCTTACAGCCACGGGTATTCCCTCTCTTGGGTCGCTTTTTGGCGGGACGCCCTCCCTTTCAAAGCCTGTTTTAAACTACCATATATATTAATTTTTTTACTACCGCTTGTCAACATGGTGCCGGGTGTTGAAAGGTTGAACTTGAAAGGCTGAACAATGATGAAAAAAGTAAAATCGGAGACGTAAAACACCAAGTAACTATCGACTATCAAAATACGATATCCTTGCCGGGTTAATCTTCGATTTTTCGGTATTGCGCCGATCAGCGGGAAGTCCTCAAGCTGTAAAATGCTCTGTTCGATATTTTCTGCCAGTTTAAGCGCGGCAGCGGGGTTGTCGTTTGAGATATAATCAACAATTTCGGCCAGATCCTGCTCTGCCGCCTCGGTGATACTAATTAGATGCTTTGGCATGGATGCGGGTCCTTAGGTCTGCCATAACCTCACGGAACGGGAGGCGTTTTCCTGCGCGGCTTTGTTCTTCGGCCTCGTACAGTTTGTCATAAAGGTCTAATAGGGCTTGCTGTTCCTCAAAAAGCTCCTGACTCATGATGACTAAATGACCGTTACCGTTTTTGGTGATAAAAACCGGCTTTTTCTCTTTGATGCAGATTTCCTCAATCTCAGGGGTCTTGTTCCGTAAATCGGAAACGGGACGAATTACTGGCATATCATACACCTCGTGATTAATTTTATGTCATTATTATATCACAATTTTGATAAAAATGCGGGGCTTTTTTTGCCAGCAATATAACTTTGTTGATGGCAGGCTGTTGCTTGCAGGTGGCAATGGCAGAATTCTCTCCCTAAAATAATTCACCTACGTATCGCTATTGGATGGGCTTATCGTTCCATTATGTCTAAGTTATTCCATCTGCTCAAGCTTTTCCCGCTCAGACTTTTTTAGCCCCTTGCAGACAAGCGAATACGAGGGGTCTATCATCTTCATAATTTCTTTTTCAGTAATGCTCTCGTCAA
The DNA here is from genome assembly GCF_900115975.1 of Desulfoscipio geothermicus DSM 3669. Classification (GTDB taxonomy): domain Bacteria; phylum Bacillota; class Desulfotomaculia; order Desulfotomaculales; family Desulfallaceae; genus Desulfoscipio; species Desulfoscipio geothermicus. Next base: position 12,362 of record NZ_FOYM01000016.1, on the reverse strand, counting down.
TCTCCACCGCCTCGTGGACAAAGCGAGCCTCCGCAGGCAGGGCAGCAAATGAGGGCGGCGCCGGTGTTCAGATCCATAAGGGCTTTATACATATTTACCTTAGCCCGGGTTTGTAATTTCCTCGCCCGCTTTTAAACGCCGGCAAGTTGACACCGATAATACCGCCGGCAGCAGCCAGGACCAATACCATAAAGAAGCGGGCTACCAATACCGGTAAAGTAGGAAAACCTGTGCTCCAAACTGCAAGAAACAAAACTATGGCCAGGCAATAAAGCAGGCCCACCGCTGCACCGTGCAGCCACCCCATACGACCGGCAATTTTACCGCTGACCGCCCCCCCTGTAAAGGTCCCCAGCAATATACCCGCCGTTACTATACCGCTAAAATGGTAAACCTGTCCACCGGTCATAAACACCCAGAGCATCAGCGCGGCACAAACAAATAATGTGCTGGTGAGAGCCCAGAGCACCCCGCCCCACAGAGCGCCCATTTTGAACAAACCGGCCTGCCCATCCCTGTGGGACCAGCTAACCAGCGTTATCCCCCTGAACATAAAACCTACCCCCGCAAATTATATTTCTAACTATTGTATGACGACAGTGACAAGTTTATGCAATAATTTATCAGTCATTAAATCAAATAAATAAAAATAACTATAAAAAGATAAAGTACTTTCCCCGGGGGTGATGTGTTGTTTAAAACAAAACCGTTTCTGGCGCTGTTGCTGCTGGTAATAATGTCCCTGGTCGGCGGATTTGTTTTTATGCTGAACAGCAAAGACAGGGATAAAAAAGAAACGATAACCCTAACGATATGGGAAGGGGAAAAATCCATCTTACACCTTCCACTATACGTGGCCCTGCAGGAAGGTTACTTTAAAGAACAAGGCATTAATGTAAAACTGGTTGCCCGCTCCGGCAATACGGGCAACAATCCCTATACCGACCGCATAACAGACTTGATATTGACCGACCCGGTGGAATGCCTGTACCGCAAGTCCATTAACCCGGGTTCACCCCTGATAATAACTACCATCGCCAGCCGGGACGGCACATTCCTTCTGGGCAGGAAAAAGGAGGTTTTCAGCTGGGAAAAACTAAACGGCAAAAATATTATTGCCTACCCGCCCGAAACCGGGCCCGGCCTGGCATTGGACCAAAAATTACGTGCGGAAAACATGGCACCCATGCTCGACGTGAACCTGTATATCCGTATACCCCGGGATTTACGTCTCAGCGCTTTCAAATCGGGCAGCGGCTCATACATCCAGCTTGCCGGACCGGAAGCAGTTAAGGCCGAGCAAAACGGCACGGGATATATATCCGCATGTCTGGGCGAGGAAACCAGGGTTTTCCCCTCGGTACTTTGCGCCGCCTGGCCGGAAACAATCGACCGGCATCCCGGGGCGGTGCAGGGATTCGTCAACGCCATCTACAAAGCCCAGCTATGGATGCGGGAAGAACCCGAACTGGGCGCCAGGGCGGTGAAAAACCACTTCCATAACCTGGACAAAAAAATCAGCAATCAACTTCTTGAAAAGTATTCCAAAATAAATATGTGGCAGCCCGGCCCCTGGGTCGACAACGCCACCTTTAACAAAATCGAGCAAACCATGGAGGTTGCCGGCCAGTTGGCGGTGCCTGTAACGTACGGCTACGCCGTCGATAATTCCTTTGCCCGCCGGGCAGCGCAAATCATAAAGTATATCCCCAAAGAAGAACGGGAAAAAAGCTGGTTTAGGAAAATATTTGACTGATCCATTAGCGTAAAAAAACAAATAGGGGATAGGCACTGTAAAAGGGGACTGGCTCCGATTCGTTTTGTTGAATCGGTGCCTGTCCCCTTTTACCGAAGCCAGTCCCTTAAAACTGTTTGTCAAATGGCCTCAAACCTCATCAACCTTGAACTTTATCACAGTGTTTTGCAATTCTTCGGCGATATTGGCCAGTTTCTGTGCGGCGCCGGAAACCTGCTGCACGGTGGAGGCTATCTGTTCGCCGGCTGCAGTAAGTTGCTGGGTGCCTTCGCTGGCCTGTTTTGAACCGGCGGCAACGTCCTGTATCAGCGCCGTGTTCTTTTCAACGGCTTGTACGATTTGATCCAATGCGGAACCGGCGCTGCCGGCCACCTGCACCCCCTCATTGACTTCCGCAGTCCCGTGCTCCATGGCCGCTATGGCCTCGTCCACACCGGCCTGTATTTCTTTGATCAAATCAGTAATTTCGCTGGCCGCGCCGGCCGACTGCTCGGCCAGCTTGCGCACTTCTTCCGCCACCACGGCAAACCCGCGACCTTGTTCCCCGGCCCGGGCAGCTTCTATGGCGGCGTTCAGGGCCAGCAGGTTGGTCTGGTCCGCAATGTTGGTGATGGTGCTAATAATTTCCCCGATTTGGTTGGACTGCTCGCCCAGTTTTTGAACCGCCCCGGATACATTTTGGGAAGCCGAGGCAATGGCATTGATTTTGGCGATGGTATCCCGGACGGCCCGGCTGCCCTCTTGGGCCACCTGCCACATCTGTTCGGATTCCCTGGTCGCTTCTTCCGCGTTTTCCGCACCCTGGGCCGATGTGGCCGCCACTTCGTTGGTGGTGCTGGCCACCTCTTCCACCGTGGCGCTTACCTCTTCACTGGCGGAGGCCAGTTCCTGGCTGTGGGATGTCAGCTGCTCGGAGTTCTTTCGTATATCTGCTATCATGGCCTTTAAATTTTCAATCATCTTAGCAAATGCACCGACCAGCCTGCCGATTTCATCCTTGCTGTTCAGGCCAATGTCAACCCTTTGGGTTAAATCTCCACCGGCGACGGCCTCGGCGGTTTGACTCAGTTTCAATAAAGGCTTGGCTATGAAGTTGGCGATCAGTAAAGCAATTAACAGCATAACCACTACGGAAACGACAGATACCATCATTCTGGTTTCCCGGATCTTTCCCAGAGGCGACATCACATCGGCCATATTGGCCGTTTGGGCTACAGACCAGCCGCTAATCTCCACCGGGGCAAAGGCCATTAATTTTTGGGTGCCTTCGAAGGTATATTCATCGTAACCCTTTTCGCCATTGCTCATCCTTTGCAAGATAGATTTTAATCTTTCACCGGCAACGTCGACTATCTTTTTGTTGCCTACAAATTCCTCCTCTGGGTGGGCAATTGTGATCATATCTTTATTTTGAATAAATCCGTAGCCATACCCGTTTATTTTCATTTCTTTGATCAATTCTTGCAGGTATTTGATCGTAAAGGTCACGCCCACCAGGCCATCCGGTTTATCGTCACTGTCTTGATATACCGGTGTAATAACGGCGATTACCCGGTTGCCGGTAGCTTTGCTGATTATGGGATCGGATATGACGGTCTGTCCCTGCAATACCTTGCCAAAGTAACCCCGGTCCGCCACGTTAACAGGCTTGTCATTTGTGCCTATGCCGTCACCGTTTTTATCCGCCACATAAAGGTATTCATAGTCTTCGTTATCTTTTTCAATGCCCTTTAAAACAGGCAAGAATTCTTCCGGGTCCATACTGCGTATGGATTTTGTTTTGGAAATGGTATTAATGTCTTTAACTATGCCTTTCAGCCATTCGTTTACAATCTTTGCGTTGTATTCGGCACTGCCGGCGGCTGAACCTTGTAATGTGTCCATAAGCATATTTGATGCTGTTTTGTAATTGATATAAGATACTGCACCCATTAGCGCAATGGTGGCCACAGATATAATGATCACCAGCTTAAGCCTTAAACTGTTCAAAAATAATTCCTCCTCCTCAGGCAATATATCTTTTGGTAAATTTTTTAATTTTTCGACGTTAAGGTAAAAATTCCTCCACTGCACAGATAAAAAGAATATTAACAACAAAAATGCCCGTGGAGCCGGGTGTTGAATTGTTGCGCTTCCGCATACGCCCACCGTGGTGCCGCGCGCATTTTTTACGTTCTTCGGGTAAATAATATTACAGAAAAAAACATGGAGGTGATTTATATGGCTCTGGTACCCTATGACCCATTTAGGAGCATGGACATCATACGCCGGGAAATGGACCGCTTTTTATCACCGTTTTACGATTTCCGGCGCGACGTGGATATCGGGCCCCGGGTCGATGTTTACGAAACCGATAATGAGGTAATCGCCCTCTGTGAAATCCCCGGTATTGAGAAAAAAGAGGATATTCATCTCGATATACACGACAACGTGCTGTCCATCTCGGGCATCATCAACCGGACCAACGAAATCAAGGAAGAAAATCGTTTCCATCGCTCGGAAAGGTTTTACGGTCGGATCCAGCGCAGCATAGCTCTGCCCGCCCGGGTGCGTTCCGAGGGGGTCAAAGCATCTTACCGAAACGGAGTCCTGGAGGTTAGAATGCCCAAGGAAACCCACGGGCAGCACAGGACCATCAATGTCGATTTTCATTAACAGAATAAGCGGACAAAAAAAAGGGGACAGGCTCCGGTAAAAGGGGGCAAAAAAGGGGACAGGCACTTTTTTCAAAAAACGAAAAAAGAGCCTGTCCCCTTTTTTGCCTGTCCCCTTTTTTTTATTTTATCCATTCCTCGATGATACTCCACACTTCGTCCCTCCCCTGGCGGGTAACGGCGGAGAACAGTAACAGCGGGTCCGCGCCCGCCAGGGGTAGCGCTTTGCGCACCACCTGCAAATTCTGCATAGCCCGTCCCCGGCCGAGCTTGTCGGCCTTGGTGGCCACCACGGCGGTGGGGATTTGGTAATGTTTCAACCAGTCGTACATCTGCCGATCGTCCGCCGTGGGTTTATGACGCACATCCACCAGCAGGATAACACCGCATAGTTGTTCCCGCCCGGCCAGGTACCCTTCCACCATTTTGCCCCACCGGGCCTTGACATGCGCCGGCACCTTGGCAAAGCCGTAACCAGGCAGGTCCACCAGGTGAAAACTGTCGTTGATAGCGAAAAAATTAATCAACTGAGTGCGCCCGGGCGTGTTGCTGGTCCGGGCCAGCCGTTTGCGGTTGACCAGGATATTGAGCAAGCTGGACTTGCCGACATTGGAACGCCCGGCCAGGGCTACCTCGGGGCGGCTTGTGGCCGGGCATTTGTCAAGCCCGGCAGCACTGGTTACGAATTCAGCTGAGGTTATTTTCATTGGGCAGTTCCGAGCCTCCCTCGACCTCCACCACGTTGCTGTACGCCACCGCGGGCGGCGGCTCGACTTGCGCGGTCTCGGGCGAGAATTTGGCTTCCCGCAGGGCAACCTTCAACACTTCGTCCATATGGTCCACCAGGACCAGTTCCAATTGCTTTTGCACATTGTTGGGGATTTCTTCGATATCCTTCCGGTTATCCATGGGCAGAATGACGGTCTTGACGCCGGCCCGGTGCGCGGCCAGCACCTTTTCCTTGACCCCGCCGATGGGCAGCACCCGTCCCCGCAAAGTGATTTCGCCGGTCATGGCGACGTCGTGCCGCACCCGGCGGTTGGTCAGCGCCGATGCCAGAGCCACCGCCATGGTAATACCGGCGGAAGGGCCGTCCTTGGGTATGGCGCCCTCGGGAACATGCACATGAATGTCGTATTTCTCAAAAACATCGTGTTTGATACCCAGTTCCGCGGCCCTGCTGCGCACGTAGCTGTAGCTGGCCTGGGCGGATTCTTTCATCACATCCCCCAGCTTGCCGGTCAGGGTTAGCTTGCCGTTACCCTTGTAGGTGGTGACCTCGATGGCCAGCGTATCGCCGCCCACTTCGGTCCAGGCCAGTCCGGTGGCCACGCCCACCTGGTCTTCCTTTTCCGCGATACCGAAACGATACTTGGGCTTGCCCAGGAACTGTTCCAGGTTCTGCACGGTCACCTTGACCTTCTTGGCCTTGCCGGCCACGATTTGCTTGGCCGCTTTTCGGCACAGCGAAGCAATGTTGCGTTCCAGGTTCCTGACGCCGCTTTCCCGGGTATATTCCCGAATCACCCGCCGGATTGTGTTTTCGGAAATATGCACCATATTATTATTTAACCCATGCTCCTTGACCTGCTTGGGCAGCAGGTGACGCAAAGCGATCTGAACCTTTTCTTCCTCGGTGTAACCCGAAATATTGATAATTTCCATCCGGTCCAGCAGCGGCCGGGGGATGTTGTGCTGAATGTTGGCCGTGGTAATGAACATTACGTTGCTCAGATCATACGGCGCTTCAATGTAATGGTCGCTGAAGCTGTTGTTCTGCTCGGGGTCCAGCACTTCCAACAGCGCCGATGACGGGTCGCCCCGAAAGTCCATGCTCATTTTGTCGATTTCATCCAGCAGGAACACCGGGTTTTTGGAACCCGCGGTCTTCATGCCCTGAATAATCCGGCCCGGCATGGCACCCACGTAGGTGCGGCGGTGTCCCCGGATTTCAGCTTCATCCCGCACGCCCCCGAGGGAGATGCGCACAAATTTGCGCTCCAGAGCCCGGGCGATGGAACGACCCAGCGAAGTTTTACCCACCCCGGGCGGTCCCACAAAGCACAGGATGGGTCCTTTCATTTTTTTGGCCAGCTTGCGGATGGCCAAGTACTCCAGGATACGTTCCTTGACTATTTCCAAACCGTAATGATCTTCGTTCAAAATTGTTTCCGCCATGTTGATGTCCAGCCGGTCCCGGGTGCCCTTCGCCCAGGGTAGGGCCAAAAGCCAGTCCAGGTAGTTGCGCACAACGGCCGCCTCGGCAGCCATGGGCGGCATTTTTTCCAGCCGGTCCAGTTCCTTCAGGGCCTTTTCTTCCACCTCCCTGGGCAGCTTGGCTTTGGCGATTTTATCCCTCAACTCCTCGCCTTCCGCCATGCGGTCGTCCTTTTCGCCCAGTTCCTTTTGAATGGCCTTGATTTGTTCCCGCAGGTAATATTCTTTCTGCGTCTTTTCCATCTGCTTGCGGACCCGAACGTTTATTTTACGTTCCAGTTCCACAATTTCCAGTTCCCTTGATACAATACCACAAAGTTTTTCCAGCCGCTTGGCAATGTCCACGGCTTCCAGAATAGACTGTTTATCCTCGATGCGCAGAGCCAGGTGCGATGCCACAATGTCGGCCAGGCGGCCCGGCTCCTCAATGTTGACAACGGTAACCACGGTTTCGGGCGGAATTTTTTTGCTCAGCTTGACATACTGTTCAAACTGTGAAATCAGGTTGCGCATCAGCGCTTCCACCTGGGAATTCTTTTCGTATTCCTCCGAGTACTGGTCTACCTCCACGCTAAAGTAAGGCTCATGATCAATGTATTGATTAATTTTAGCCCTGGCAATACCTTCCACAAGCACCCGGATGGTGCCGCCGGGCAGCTTGAGCAGCTGCTTGACCTCGGCCACGGTACCAACGTTGTAAATGTCGTCCTCGCCGGGGTCGTCCGTCTGGGCTTCTTTCTGGGTAGCCAGGAAGATAACCCTGTCCTTGATCATGGCTTCTTCTATGGCTTGAACTGATTTTTCCCTACCCACATCCAGGTGAATGACCATGAAGGGAAAAACCAGTATACCCCTTAAAGGTAAAAGAGGTAACACCCTTTTTTCTATCGAACTCATGGAGCACCTCCTTGGTTGAATTTTTGATTATATTTATTACAAACTATGCATGGGCAGATGTACAGTTTATTGTAACATACCATAAGGGGCATCGCCATAGCAATAACTGCCATAATGCCGGTAAAGCCGGTACGAGCCGGAGATAAGGCAAATAATAGCGAAAAGCTGCTATTTTTGGCCTGTTTGCTTTCTTTTGCCTTGGCAGTTATAGGTACCATGAAAAAACTTTAATACTCCCCCGTCACCGGCGCGCCGGTGGCGGGTACGAAGGCGCCGGCACCCACCGGTTCCCTTTGTGGGCCGGCCAGCACCAGTTTCTTTTCCGTTCCCGCCAGCAGCGCTCCCCGGATAACTTCGTCCAGAGTTTCCGACGGGATCACCTGCAGATCCGGGATGCCCCGGAACATCTCCTGGTTATTGTCGGCCGGGATGTATACTTTTTTGGCCCCGGCGTGTTTGGCGGCCTCCACCTTGGCCACCACCCCGCCCACGGGCATGACCAGACCCCGGATGGATACCTCGCCGGTCATGGCCACGGTGTTGTCCACCGGTATGCCGGTAATGGCGGAATAAACGGCGGTGGCTATGGCCACCCCGGCGGAGGGCCCGTCCACCGGCGCGCCGCCCGGGAAGTTCACGTGCAGGTCATAGTCCCGGGGGTCCACATCCATGGTCCGCCGGAGCACGGTCAACACGTTTTCCACCGATCCCCGCGCCATACTCTTGCGCCGGATGGTTTTGCCCCGGCCGCCCAGTTCTTCTTCGTCCACCACCCCGGTGACCACCAGCTTGCCCAGTCCCCGGGGCGCCGGTATGGCACCCGCTTCTATTTCCAAAAGCGCTCCCATATTGGGGCCGTATACCGCCAACCCGTTGACCAGTCCCACCTGGGGCTTGGCCGGCACTTTCTTTTCCGGGCGGGGCACGTACTGACCGCTGTTGACCACCCACTCCACGTCGGCGGTGCCGATTTCCCCGCGGCCTTCGGTGATGGCCACCCCCGCCGCCAGTTGGACAATGTTAACCGCCTCCCGCCCGTTGGTGGCGTACTTTTTGATAATTTCCAGAGCCCCCGGTTCTATGGGATAATTTATTTTCTGCGCCGCGTTGGCCGCAATTTGTCCAATTTCTTCCGGCATCAACTGCCGGAAAAAAATCTCCAGGCAGCGCGACCGAATGGCAGGGGGAATTTCTTCAGCGTTCCGGGTGGTCGCCCCCACCATACGAAAATCAGCCGGCAGCCCGTTCTGGAAAATATCATGAATATGCCCCGGAATATTGGTGTCTTCGGAGCTGTAATAGGCGCTCTCCAAGAGCACCTTGCGGTCTTCCATCACCTTGAGCAATTTATTCATCTGAATGGGATGCAATTCTCCGATTTCGTCAATGAACAGCATGCCGCCGTGGGCCTTGGTCACCGCTCCCGGCTTGGGCTGGGGAATGCCCGCCATGCCCATGGGCCCGGCCCCCTGGTAAATGGGGTCATGCACCGAACCGATCAGCGGGTCGGCAATGCCCCGTTCGTCAAAACGGGCGGTGGTGGCGTCCACCTCGACAAACCGGGCGTTTTCCTTGAACGGCGAATCGGGGTTCTTTTTCGCCTCCTCCAGCACTAACCGCGCCGCAGCGGTTTTACCCACCCCGGGCGGTCCGTAAATAATGACGTGCTGCGGGTTGGGGCCGCACAGCGCGGCCCGGAGCGATTTCAACCCTTCCTTCTGGCCGATAATGTCTTCAAATTTTCCCGGCCTGGTCCTTTCCGCCAGCGGCTCTGAAAGGGAAATCTGGCGCAAGCGCTGTAATTTTTCCATCTCCTTGCGGGATTCCCTTTCCACCGCCGATTTGTTACCCTGCTGAGTTTTAAGCAAATTCCAAAAATATAAACCGATAATCACCGCAAAAAATACCTGGATAAAAATGATAAAACTTGCTACACCACTGGAAAATTCCACAAAGGATGCCTCCTTAATAAAACCTACCTGAAAACAATCAGCTTTTTTATGATACAAATTACTACTGGTAATATATTATTGCTAACTTTTTCAAATTTTATCCGACGCTTAAATATGCACTGGAATGCCGAGTATTACTGAATAATATATTTATATACTGTCTGCAACTGGCAGGAATTTCCCCATGCGGTGTCCAATATGTAAGTTGTTAAATAAGGAGGCTGCCTTAAATGAACCAGTTGCGTTTTACCATACTTGACAGTATCGGCGAGGCAGTTTATGTCAGGGACCTCCGGGATAACCTGCTCTACGCAAACAAGGCTTTCATTGATTTTACCGGGTGGTCGATTGAAAAATTATCCGGCAAGAAATGTTATGAGATTTTCGACAGTACAATAGATGCTTGTGTGGTAAATTGTCCTGCGCGAAAACTTAACGGCGCTGTACACTCCTGCCGGGTGGAAAAAACCATCCGCATATTTGGCGAAGAAATCCGCCATGTCCGGGTATCCGCTTCACCGCTGACGGAAAACGGGCAAGTGACGGGCAGCGTCATAATAATGCAGGACATCACCCGCCTGCGGGAATACGAGAATTTATACATCTCAACCGAACAAAAGCTGAAAGAAGAGTTAAGCCTGCGCAAAATACTGGAAAAATACCTGTCGCAATCCGAGGCCATTTACCGGGCCATGTTTGAACATACTGGCACCGCCATGCTGGTGATAAACGAAGACCGGACCATTGCCATGGCTAACCGGGAAACGGAGCGCATCACCGGTTATACACGCGACGAAATCGTCGGCAAAAGAACGTGGGGTGAATTTGTGCATCCCGAAGATAAAGAGCGCATGCTGCGGTATCACACGGAAAGAAGGGCCAACGGGGGCAAAGTGCCAAATCAATACGAATTCAGGCTCATTGATTCCCGGGGGCAGATCAGGCACATTTTTTACACCATCGCCATGATACCCGGCACCAAGCAAAGTATCGGCTCCATGATCGACATAACCGAGCGCAAACAAGTGGAATTGAAACTGCGGGAATCTGAAGAAAAATACCGCCTGCTGCTGGAGAACATCGAAGATGTTTTTTACGAGGTGGACCTCCGGGGTAACTTCACCTACGTAAACGATTCGGCTTACCGCGTTTTCGGGTACGATAAAAACGAACTCATCGGCCGCAATTACCGGGAACTGGTGGATCAAGAAAACGCCCGCAAGGCCTTTGCCGCCTACAACAAAGTTTTCACCAGCGGCATTCCGGAACGTGGTTTTTGTTGGGCCATTACCCGCCCGGACGGGCAAAAAAGGGATATGGAGGTTTCAGTTTCCCCCATCCGGGATCAGCGTGGTAACATTTGCGGTTTTCGCGGTACCGCCCGGGACATTACCGAACGCAAGCAGGTCGAAGACCGCCTGCGTTACCTGAGCTTGCACGACACCCTCACCGGGCTGTACAACCGCACCTACTTTGAAGAGGAAATGCGGCGGCTGGAAAAGGGACGCCGGTTTCCCGTTTCGCTGATCTGCGGCGATTTGGACGGTCTGAAACTGATCAACGATACGCTGGGCCATAAAAAAGGCGACCAGCTGCTCAAAGCCGCGGCCAGGGCCATCAAGGAAGCACTGCGCGCCTCCGACGTGGTGGCCCGGATGGGCGGCGACGAATTTGTGGTAGTTTTACCGGAAACAGATGAAGCCGGGGCGGAAAACACCTGCCGCCGCATCCAGGAATCCATCGACCGGCATAACCGGCAAAATCCCGAGTTGCCCCTGCACATCTCCCTGGGCTGGTCTACGGCAAAAACCGGGTCGGAAATGAGCAATTTGTTTAAACGGGCCGACAATAACATGTACCGGGAAAAAGTGCTTACCAGCAACGGCTCTAAAAGCACAATTTTCCGCGCTTTGATGAGCGCCCTGGAAGACAGGGATTTTATCAAACAGGGGCATATTACCCGTCTCCAGGAAACTGTAACCGGCATGGGCCGGGCCCTTGGCCTGCCAAACCGGGAACTGGCCGAACTTGTTTTGCTGGCTCAATTTCACGACATCGGCAAGGTGGGCTTGTCAGATAAGGTGTTGTTTAAATCTGAACCCTTAACTGATAGTGAACGCGTGGAAATAAAAAGTCACTGTGAAATTGGCTACCGGATTGCCCGGGCGGCGCCCGATCTGGTACATATCGCCGACCTCATCCTGGCCCATCACGAATGGTGGAACGGCCACGGCTATCCCCTGGGGTTTTCAGGAAAGGAAATCCCGGTGGCCTGTCGCATATTGGCCATAACCGACGCCTACGACGCCATGACCAATGACCGCCCTTACCGAAAGGCCCTAAGCAGAGAGGAAGCGATAGCCGAATTACAACGTTGCGCCGGTACCCAGTTCGACCCCAAACTGGTGGAATTGTTCGTGAAATTACAACTGGAAAAGCGCGTTGGGGACTGAATAAAAAAGGGGACTGGCTCCGATTCGTTTTTTGAACCGGTGCCTGTCCCCTTTTTTATTGGGCTGAAAAGGAGGCTGAGCTGAAAAGGGGACAGACAAAAAGGGGACAGACTTTCATGCCGCTATCGCGGCACCAACAGAGGATGAAAAGCGTGCAGGTCGGGTTGTTCCCCGCTGCGTTCAAAATCTCCGCGTCGACGGGACTAAGGTTCGCTTCGGGCCGAATTTGGCGGTCCTGCATAATGCGCAGAACGGGTAGTTATACTGGGTCATCTATTAACAATAGCTTTCTCTTTTCAAGCTATGCCAGTGGTTTGTTGCGCGATTCGTCCCGCCAATTCGGCAGCCTCAGCTTCACCAAGTCCCGTTACCGACGCTCCGATACATCACTTGCGGGGAACAACCCGCCCGCACCCAATATGCCTTTTCAGGA
>NZ_FOYM01000004.1 GCF_900115975.1 Desulfoscipio geothermicus DSM 3669 | reverse complement strand
CCTCAGCTTCACCAAGTCCCGTTACCGACGCTCCGATACATCACTTGCGGGGAACAACCCGCCCGCACCCAATATGCCTTTTCAGGATAGGCACCGTAAAAGGGGACTGGCTCCATTTTCGTTTTTTGAAAATGGTGCCTGTCCCCTTTTACGATGCCTGTCCCCTTTTTTGCCTGTTTACTTTCTTCTCCGGCCGCCGCGGCTGCCAATCACCTCGCCCAGCACCATGCTCCCCGCCAATGCAGACCGGTCATTCAGCACGGCAGCCAGCGGGTTCCTCGAACGACAGCGTTTTCTTTCCCTGCAGGCCGACTCGGAAACGGCGCCTTTTGCGTCCCCCGTTTTTTTATCAAGTTTTGAAACGGCAGCCCTGTCGGGAAGCCTTCGCGGTCCTTCCTCGAAGGGCTTGACCTCATCCGGGTCTCGCCGGCCGGTTCCAAGTCCTGTATTTTCACAGGGCTGTCTTTTTTCCGGCATCGGTTCAGGCTCCCGGTCCCGGTCAACCCTTCCTCTATCTGTATCCCGGCCCGCATCCACGGGTCCCCTGTCCCACGGGCCGGGCAGCGGCATGTCGGCTTCTTCCGGTGCGGGGAACTTATTCCAGGGGCCAGGCAACGGGACATCCGCTTCAGGACCCGGCATCCTGTTCCATGGCCCCGCCAGCGGAGCGTCGTCCGTACCCCGCTCCGGCACCCCCCGGGGGCCGGCCGGCGAAGGGTCCCGCCCCGTTCGGTTCGAGCCGGGAATTGTCGTCCGGGGCGAGCGGTCCCGGCCATCACGATTCATAATTTTTGTCAAAACAAGATAAATAATAATCATTAGAATAATAGTTTTGGTCATGGGCACGCCTCATTCCCTAAAAAACTTATTCTTTCCGCAGCTCCCGGCTTTCTTCTTCATCCTCTCCCATTTTGGCTATATTTTTCCGCATATCCGTATCGGCCAGTAAATTCTGCATATTGTAATAATCCATAACGCCTATTTTACCCTGACGCAGCGCGTCTGCCATGGCCTGGGGTACCAAGGCCTCGGCTTCCACCACCTTGGCCCGCATTTCCTGCACGGCAGCCTTCATTTCTTGTTCCCTGGCCACCGCCATGGCCCGCCGCTCCTCCGCCTTGGCCTGGGCAATCTGTTTATCCGCCTCTGCCTGATCGGTTTGCAGCGCGGCTCCGATATTACGTCCCACGTCCACATCGGCAATGTCTATGGACAGAATTTCAAAAGCGGTACCCGCATCCAGCCCCTTATCCAGAACAGTGCGGGAGATTGAATCGGGGTTTTCCAGTACTTCCTTATGATGTTCCATAGAACCCACGGTGGATACTACCCCCTCGCCCACCCGAGCCAGGATGGTTTCCTCGCCGGCACCGCCCACCAGGCGGTCGATATTGGCCCGCACCGTCACCCGGGCCACCACTTTCACCTCGATACCGTCCTTGGCCACCGCCGACACCCAGGGCGTTTGGATCACCTTGGGGTTAACACTCATCTGCACGGCTTCCAACACATCCCGTCCCGCCAGGTCAATGGCCGCCGCCCGCTCGAACGGCAGGTTGATATTGGCGCGTTCCGAAGCAATCAGGGCGTCCACCACCCGGTCCACGTTGCCGCCGGCCAAATAATGGGCTTCCAACTGGTTCACCGATATGTCCAGACCGGCTTTATCCGCTTTGATCAGCGGGTTAACGATCCGGGCCGGGGGTACCCGGCGCAGGCGCATACCGATGAGGGTGACAATACCCACCCGAACTCCGGCCGCCAGGGCGGAAATCCACAGTCCAACCGGAATAAAGCTGAGAATAACCGCTAAACCGATAAAAATTAACACTACCAGTATTAGCAAAGAAACAAAAGGCGTCACAAGTATACCTCCCCGGTTTTGGCCGGTTTTTTGTTCGCAATGTCAATTGTTTAAACACGTCCGCACCGGCCTTAACTTTTACTTACATGTTAATATTTCTTACGGTTTTAAAAAGACCAAGCCTTTATATGGCGGGATTTACAGTCCCCGCATCATTCTACAAAGGGCGCACCACGATGCGGCTGCCCTCTACCTTGATGACCTTTACTTTAGCCCGGGCCATAACAAATCCCCCCTCGCTGACCACGTCCAGCCGCTGCCCGTCGACTTCGGCAGTTCCGGCAGGACGCAATGGGGTAACAGCGACTCCTTCCAAACCGATAAACCGTCCCGCTTCTTCCCCGGGGGTGGTATAACCGGCTTCTTTATACTGCCTTACCCCGAGGGTGAAACGCTGCCAGAAGTTTATTCCGGCCAGTAGCTTTATTCCCAACACAAACAGCACTATACTGAGTATCAGGGCCACCACCAGGGCCTTGAAAGCACTGGTTATATCAACGCTTAACAGCAATACCCCCCAGCCCAGGAATATGATACCCGCCATACCGGCAATACCGAAACCCGGCAGCAGAAAAACTTCCAGCACCAGTGCAAAAATACCCAGCAAGAAAGCCAGGGCGGCCAGCCACGGAACCAGATCGGGCGACATCGCAAGAATCACCTCCCAATTATTATGTAGCAGAAAGCAACTTTTTGTTACAGGATGCTGTACAAATATACGTAAATATTTTAAAGCCCGGCGCATGATGCACCGGGCATGAGAAATTTTTACACGGTCAAAAACAGTATTGATATTTTAATTGAACCTGGAGAATTTAGACTTGCGTTTCCGGGCGGCTTCGGATTTTTTCTTCCGTTTTACGCTGGGCTTTTCATAATGTTCGTGTTTTCTGGCCTCAGCGAGAACCCCCGCCTTCTGGCAGGTGCGCTTGAAGCGCCGGAGGGCACTGTCCAGAGTTTCGCTTTTACCTACCCTAACTTCTGCCACTGTTCTTCCCTCCCCTCCGCTGTGCCGTAAAGCCTTGCCACATCAAACCGAAAAACAACCTCCAATGATAAAATAGCACACTAGATTATTATACAACACCCCCCACCGGGCAGTCAATTACCCGGGCGGCCACTGTAAAGGCCTTCCGGCTAAAAAGTGGTAATGCATGTGAAACACCAGCTGGCCGGCGTCCTTCATACAATTGGAAACAAGCCTGAACCCCCGTTCCTTCAGCCCCATCTCCCTGGCCACGGTAGCCGCCGCCCTCTGTAAATCACCTATAATATGGCTGTCCTCAGGCTCCAAGTCAAAAAAAGTGGGAATATGTTTTTTGGGTATGAACAGAAGGTGGATCGGAGCGGCCGGTTGGATATCTTTAAAAGCCAGAATATGGTCATCCTCGTAAACTATATCAGCCGGAATCTCCCTGTTAATAATTTTACAGAAAATACATTCCTGCACATTGTCCACCTCCTCCCTTAAAACATAGAAAAAAACAGCAATTCAGGCCTGTTATCTTACTTCAACATCCACTCGCCAAATCCTTCATTATTTTTAAATTATTATTCCTTCCAGACCGGCGTCACTCAATCCGGTAATTGTAATATCTACCAGTTTGCCGCGCCATTCGGGCCGCCCCGGGAAAAAAACCCTAACATAATTGTCAGTCAATCCTTCGTACAGGTTTCCTTTTTCGCTCGCCACGGCCTGTTCCACCAGGACTTCAACAGTTTTATCAAGATAACGGGAAGCAAAAGAGCGCGCCAATTCCCGGCCGATGGCAATCAACTCCCGGCTGCGTTCGTCTTTTACCCCGGGTGCCACCTGCTCGGGATATTTCGCGGCCGGAGTGCCGCGGCGAGGGGAATACTTGAAAACATGCAGGCCGGAAAAGCGCATTTCCCCGGCAAAGGCGCAAGTGTTGCGGAAGTGTTCTTCCCGCTCCCCGGGAAAGCCAACCATAATATCGGTTGTAACCCCCGCATTGGGAATTTTCTCCCGCACTTGTTCCAGCAGCTTGCGGTAAAAGTCGGTGTTATACCGCCTTTTCATTTTTTTTAATATGGAGTCGTCTCCGCTTTGCAGGGGAATATGCAGGTGGCGGCAAAAAGGCGCACCGGAAGCCATCAATTCCAACAATTCCGGGGTGATATCATTTGGTTCCACGGAGCTCAGCCGCAGCCTGGCCAGACCCGGCACCCGGGCCAGCTTCTCCAGCAGGCGCACCAGGTTGGTGCCGTCATCCCGCTCACGGCCATAGGCACCCGTATGAATCCCTGTGAGCACTATTTCCCGAAAACCCCGTTCCACCAGGTCCCGCACCCCGGCCAGTACACTCTCCGGCGGGCGACTGCGCAACGGCCCCCGGGCGTAGGGAATAATGCAGTAAGAGCAAAAGTTCTCACAACCCTCCTGAATTTTTAAAAAGGCCCGTACCCTGCCCTGGCGGGCCTCCCCCGGCAGTTCCTCGAACTCCCGGCATTGTGTTATGTCCAGGACCGCATTCACCTTGCAGCCCTTGACGGCTTTTTCAACCAAATCCACAATATTGGCCCGGTTCCCCGAGCCCACCACCACATCCACGCCTTCCACTTCCAGCACTTCGTCCGGTGCCGTTTGGGCATAGCAACCCGTGACCACCACCAGGGCACCGGGGTTGGTTCTGCCGGCCCGCCGGATCAATTGCCTGGACTTACGGTCGCCCAGGTGGGTCACGGTGCAAGTGTTTATTATATAAACATCGGCCGGCTCGTCAAAGTCAACCACTGTATAACCCCGGCGTCTAAACAATTCTTCCAGGGCTTCCGACTCATACTGGTTGACCTTGCAGCCCAGGGTGGTCAGGGCCACTTTTTTATCCGCCATTATATGTTACCCCCCCAAGTCGCCCCAGTGATACAAAATCATGGTGATAGCGGCCGGCCCGGCGGTTTCCGTACGCAGGATGCGCGGGCCCAGGGTAACGGGCACGCCCCCGCGCCGGCAAGCTGCTTCCACTTCCGTTCGTTCAAGCCCGCCTTCAGGACCGATTATTACGTATACCTCATCCGGCCTGGACCCGGAATGCATTTCTTCTTTCAGTGTGCGGCCCGCCGCCTCTTCCCAGGGGACCAGAACCAGGGCTCTGGGCGGCAGCAGGTCCAGCGCAGTTGCAAAATCAAGCGGTTCCAGCACTTCGGGCACCCGCGCCCGGCGACATTGCTTGGACGCCTCGGCGGCGATGCGCTGCCAGCGTTCCCGACGGGCAGCCCCTTTTCCGGCGTCCAGCCGCACCACGCTGCGCCGGCAATGCACCGGCCAAAAGGCCGCCGCGCCCAGTTCGGTGCCTTTTTGGATTACAACATCCATGCGCTCGCCCTTGGCTATGCCCTGCACCAGCACCACGCGCAGGGGCGGTTCACCGCCGGCCTGTTCCCGGCGCAGTACCCGGCAAATAACGGAGTTGCCCTCTTTTTGGTGGATCCGGCATTCGTACAGGTTCCCGCGACCGTCCAGTAATGTAATTATGTCCCCGGCACCCAGCCGCAATACCCTGGTTATATGACGCGCTTCCGGCCCCGTAACGATTATGTTGTCGCCCCGCACCTGCTCCGGTGCCACAAAAAACCTGGGCAATTTACATCACTACCTTTACCTATACCTTCCGATACACCAGGGCCACCCACTCGCCCTCCGTTACTTCCCGTTCAGGCTCGAGACCCGCACCACGCAGCGCCCGCCGCACTTCGCCGGCCCGCTCGCGAATGATCCCCGAGGCGATAAGGTGACCGCCCGGTTTAAGCACTCTCGCGGCGTCAGGCGCCAAAAGTATGATCACGTCGGCGATAATATTGGCCACCACCAGGTCGGCCCGGCTGTCAACAAGATTATCCAAAAGGTTGCCCCGCACCACCGTAACTTTATCCGCCACGCCGTTTCGCTTGGCGTTTTCCCGGGCTGCTCGCACCGCCGGTTCTTCAATGTCCACAGCGGTTACCTGCCGCGCGCCCAAAAGGGCCGCCGCCACGGACAGAATGCCCGACCCCGTGCCCACGTCGTATACCACCTCGCCACCCTGCACCAGGTCCTCCAGCAATGCCAGGCACATGGCGGTTGTGGCATGAGTGCCGCAGCCAAAAGCCATGCCCGGATCCAGTTCGATAACAATTTCCCCCGGCCGGGCTGCGTATTTTTCCCACGCCGGCTTTACAGTCAGGCGTTTGCTCACCTGCACCGGTTTATAATATACCCGCCAGGTGTTGGCCCAATCCTCATCTTTAATCTCCCTGGTTCTCCAGAATTTAGCCAGATCGGCAAGACGGCGGGACAATTCTTCCAGGCGGTCCGACAGCGAGCAGTCGCAGAAAAAATACCCCTTGACAATTAATTCCTCGCCTGCAGACTCTTTAAGTGAAGGCGCCACCGTTTCCGCGTTCCCCTTTTGCACGAAATCTAAAATTAAAGCGGGGTCCTCAATCACAACCCCGCCCGAACCCATTTCGTTAAACACATCGGCCACCGCATCCACCTGCTCCTGAGCAGTGGTTACAGCAATCTCAAGCCATCTATTCAAAAAACAACCCCCAGTTTTTCCCTTAACCCATGAAGGCATTACGCACTTTTTCAAAAAAACCTTTTTCGCCGGACTGCGGCTTCTGGCCCTCAATGCGGGCGAATTCCCTCAGCAGATCCTTTTGTTTTTCGGTTAGCCTAGTTGGAGTAATTACTTTGATATATACATGCTGGTCCCCGCGACCGTATCCCCGCACATCGGGAATGCCCTTGTTCCGCATGCGCAGAATGGTTCCGGTTTGGGTTCCCTCGGGCACCCGCAATTTGGCCTGACCGTCCAGAGTCGGCACAGTGATCTCATCTCCCAGGGCGGCCTGGGCATAATTCACCGGTGCCTCAATTATGACATTGTTACCTTCTCGCTTGAATACCGGGTGCGGGCTGACATGGATATAAACGTACAAGTCACCCGGCGGCCCGCCGCGCTGCCCGGCTTCTCCCTCGCCGGCCAGGCGCAACCGGGAACCTGTATCCACCCCGGCGGGAATTTTCACCTTAATGGTTCTGTGACGTCGCACCTTCCCGGCACCCCGGCAGGTGGGGCATGGTTTTTCGATAATCACCCCGGTACCGCGACAGCGGTCACAGGTGCGGCTCTGGACAACACGGCCAAAGGGAGTACTCGCAGCATACTGCACCTGCCCCGTTCCCTGGCAGACTTCACAATTTTTCTTGGCGGTGCCCGGTGCGGCCCCGCTTCCGCCGCAAGTGCCACATTCTTCGGTACGGGGAATTTTAATCTCTTTTTCCAGGCCAAAAGCCGCTTCCTCAAAGGTAAGTTCCATATCCACCCGCAGGTCGGCGCCCGGCTCGGGCCCCTGGCGCCGGCGGCCGCCGCCGCCAAAAAACATGTCAAATATATCACCCAGGCCGCCCATGTCGCCAAACCCGCCGCCAAACCCGCCACCGAAGCCGTTAAACTGGCCGTCCGTCGCCGCGTGGCCGAAACGGTCGTAAGATGCTCTTTTTTCCTCGTTGCTCAATACATCATAAGCTTCGGTTATTTCCTTGAATTTTTCTGCGGCATCCTTGTCGTCCTTGTTGGCATCGGGGTGATATTTACGGGCCAGCTTGCGGTAAGCCTTTTTTATTTCTTCCGGCGAAGCGTCCCGGGATACCCCGAGCACCTCGTAATAATCCCGCTTTGCCACGGCATTCCACCACCTTTTACCTCAAACACCGCCGGGAGGGCGCAAAAACTCGCCCTCCCGCGCTGAACATATTTTGACAACCAAATGATCTCTTTTATTCTACGCACTTTGCCAAAATCCTGTTACCTGACTTTAAATAACTTACTTACTCTTTTTTCTTATCGTCGTCGACCTCGTAATCGGCGTCTACCACATTTTCCTTGTTTTCGCCGGCTCCCGCGCCGCAGCCGCCGGCACCGCAACCCTGTCCGGCTTCGCCGGCCTGTCCTTCCTGTGCCTGCTGCTGGTAAAGAACCGCGGACAGTTCGTACAGGGGCTTGGTCAGTTCCTCGATGGCACCCTTGATCCGTTCGATATCATCGCCTTTGACCGCTTCCTTAAGCTGTTCGATGGCCTTGTTGACCTGGTCCACCTTATCCTTGTCGGCCTTGTCACCCAGATCCTTGATGGTCTTCTCGGCCTGGTAAATCATGCTGTCCGCCTGGTTACGCAGTTCCACCAGTTCCTTACGCTTTTTATCTTCTTCGGCATGCTGCTCGGCCTCTTTAACCATCTTCTCGATTTCCTGGTCGCTCAGGCCGGAACCGCCGGTAATGGTAATGCTCTGGCTCTTGCCCGTTCCCTTGTCCTTGGCCGAAACGTTGACAATACCGTTGACGTCAATATCGAAAGTTACTTCGATTTGCGGCACGCCCCGGGGTGCCGGTGGAATACCGGTCAGCTGGAAGCGACCCAGGGTCTTGTTATCGGCCGCCATGGGCCGTTCACCCTGTAACACGTGAATGTCCACCGTGGTCTGCCCGTCGGCGGCAGTGGAAAAAATCTGGCTCTTGGACGTGGGGATCGTGGTATTGCGATCGATCAACTTGGTAAAGACGCCGCCCAGCGTTTCAATGCCCAGGGAAAGCGGTGTGACATCCAGAAGCAGCACGTCCTTGACCTCGCCGGCCAGCACTCCGGCCTGGATGGCCGCCCCGATGGCCACGCATTCGTCCGGATTGATCCCCTTGTGGGGCTCCTTCTGGAAGTATTCCTTGATGGCCTCCTGCACAGCCGGAATCCGGGTGGAGCCGCCCACCAGCAATATCTTGTCAATGTCCTTGGGCTCCAGGCCCGCGTCCGCCATGGCCTGCCTGGTCGGTCCCATGGTTTTTTCCACCAGGTCGGCTGTAAGTTCATTAAACTTGGCCCGGGTCAGGTTGATGTCCAGGTGTTTGGGTCCGCTGGCATCGGCGGTGATAAACGGCAGGTTGATATTGGCGGTCATTACACCGCTCAATTCTACCTTGGCCTTTTCCGCCGCATCCCTGATGCGCTGCAAAGCCATTCGGTCATTTTTCAGATCGATGCCAGTATCCTTTTTGAATTCATTTACCAGGTAATCCACGATACGCTGGTCGAAGTCGTCACCACCCAAACGGTTGTTACCGCTGGTAGCCTTCACTTCAAACACGCCGTCGCCGAGTTCCAAAATGGAAACGTCAAAAGTGCCGCCGCCCAGGTCGTATACCAGAATGGTCTGGTCATCGCCCTTATCCAGGCCGTAAGCCAGGGAAGCCGCGGTGGGCTCGTTGATGATACGCAATACTTCCAAACCGGCGATTTTCCCGGCATCTTTGGTAGCCTGGCGCTGCGCGTCCGTAAAGTAGGCGGGTACTGTAATCACCGCCTGGGTTATTTTTTCACCCAGGTAGCTTTCAGCATCGGTTTTTAATTTTTGCAGGATCATGGCCGATATTTCCTGGGGGGTATATTCCTTCCCATCTATATTGGTCTTGTAATCCGACCCCATATGCCTTTTAATGGATCTTACCGTACGATCGGGGTTGCTGACAGCCTGGTTTTTGGCCACCTGGCCCACCAGCCGCTCCCCGGTCTTGGAGAATCCCACAACGGACGGTGTAGTACGGCCGCCTTCCGCGTTGGGAATGACCACCGCCTCGCCGCCTTCCATAACAGCCATGCAAGAGTTTGTTGTACCCAAGTCAATGCCCAATACCTTAGCCATTTATTCTTCGCCTCCTGTTTAAAACCGTGTTATTATTTATTTTCCGGCCCGACAATCAGTCCTTGGCTTTAGCTACCTTAACCATGGCCGGGCGAATCACCCTGTCTTTCAGGTAGTATCCCCGGCGCAATTCTTCTATAACAGTGTTTTCGGGATGTTCCTCAGTGGCTTCCTGCATTACCGCCTCGTGCTTTACAGGGTCAAATTGCTCCCCCACCGCCGCCACCGGTGTAAGCCCCTCTTTTTGCAGCACATCCTGCAGTTGACGGTAAATCATTTCCACTCCCTCCACCACCTTGGCCGGGTCTTCCTCCCTGGCGGCCAGAGCCAGCTGGAAGTTGTCCAGCACCGGTAGCAGGGCCTCACAAAGCGAAGCCGAAGCATATTTGAAGAAATCTTCCTTTTCCTTTTGCACCCGCTTGCGATAGTTGTCAAAGTCGGCCTGCAGGCGCACCAGCCGGTTAAAGTACTCTTCTGTCTTTGTCTTGTATTCTGCCAGTTCTTTTTGCAGTTGCTCCACATCCGTATGGCCGAGCGCCCCGGAAACAGACTCATCTTCCCCGGGGTTGTCTGGACCCCCGGAGGTATCCTTATCGACGGAAGCGTCCCCTGCACTCCCGACCGGCGGGTTGTGCTCCTGCGGTTGTGCCCGGTTATTTTCCTCTACTTCCGCGTTTTCCGTTTGGCCGGCCGCCTCTTCGACCACCGGCTGCTGTTGGTTTGCGTTTTCTTCGTGTTTTGACATGCTACGATCACCCCTTGGCCACCATTTTTAAAATGCGCCGTAGTCTTCATAAGCAAAAAAAATAAATATGCACTACAAGGTCATATTACTTGCCCCGCCAGCGCAACAACCTTTCCATAACCAGGGAAAGATTCCTGGTCATGTATTCCACCACGGCAAATGCCCTGGCATAGTCCATCCTGGTAGGCCCCAGCAGACCGATAGCCCCCACAGGTTTGCCTTCCATATGATAACTGCCCATTACCATGCTGTATTCCTTCATCCGGTCATCCACCATCTCCTCGCCAATACGCACGGTAACCCCTTCATTGCGAAAAACATCGGTCATAATATTGGCAATTTCATTCTCATGTTCCAGCAGGCTGAGCAAAGTTTTCACCTTTTCAATGTTGTTGAACTCGGGCTGGTTTAAAATATTGAAAATGCCGCCCAGGTATATCTTTTCCCCTGTTTCCACTGATAAACTATCCCGTATAACATCCATAGCCAAATCTATAACATGTTTTTGTTTGGCCAGCTCAAAATAAATCTCCTTGATTAGTGTCAACCGTATGTTTTCAATACTTTTACCGTGCATTTTCTGGTTCAATACCGCAGAAATGGTTTCCAGGTCGGCAGGGCAGATACTTTCCGGTATTTCGATAATCCGGTGGTGCACAGCCCCGGTATCGGTAACCACCACTACCATGGCCTGGCCCGCGCTCATATGAATGAGTTGTATATGCTTGAACTTACCTTGACCGTAACAAGTAGTTAAAATCACCCCGGTGTAACTGGTAATGTGGGACAGCAACTGACCGGTGCGCCGGAGCACCTGAGCCACTTCCTGCATTTTGGTCAGGTAACCGCTGAGCAACAGCTGTTCTTCTTCCACGCTGAGTTCTTCCCGCTGCATCAGGTGGTCCACATAATACCTGTAACCCCTGTTGGACGGAACCCGACCCGCCGAAGTATGCGGTTGTTCAATGTAACCCATCTCCTCCAGGTCAGCCATTTCGTTGCGGATGGTCGCGGGACTCACACCAAGTTTGTATTTTCTGGCAATAGTGCGGGAACCCACCGGCTCCGCCGTAGCGATGTAATCCTGAATAATGGCCAGCAATACATTCTTCTTCCTGGCATCGAGAGTCATAGTTGAACACCTCCCTGTTAGCACTCTCCCATATTGAGTGCTAACACCTATTAAAAACATAGCACCGATGGTGTCATTTGTCAATATGATCCCCCGGAACAAATTCGGCCATCACCGCGTTGGCCACCGCCTGGCCCCGACCCGTTAAACGCAGGTGATTTCCCTTTATCTCCAGCAAAGCCTTTTCAGTCATTCGCCGCACCACGCCGGGATAAACATCCTCCAGGGGGCGGCCAAACCGCTTGCGAAATCGCTCCAGGTCCAGCCCGGCAGTCAGGCGCAACCCCAAAAATACCGTCTCGAAAATATCAATTTCCGGGGTGATCCGCTCCGAGCAGGCCACCGGAAGCATGCCGCGGGTCAACACGGCAGCGTACTTGTCCAAACCGGCCTCGTTGGCCGTGCGCCGGTCTTTTATTCGGGAATGCGCAGCCGGACCCAGCCCCAGGTACGCCCCGTTATGCCAGTATACCAGGTTGTGGCGGCATTCCCTGCCGGAGAGGGCAAAATTGGAAATTTCATACTGGCGCAGGCCGGCACTGTTTAATATGTCTATTGCATCATGATACATATCCAGACAGGTATCCTCTTCACAGAGAGCCAATTGCCCGTTTTCCACCTGCGCCGCCAGCGGGGTGCCCGTTTCGATCTGTAACGCGTAGGCGGAAACGTGCTCCGGCTTCAGATCAACTACCTGTTCCAGGCATTGTCTCCATTCCTGGCCGGTCTGGCCCGGCACTTCAAAGATGAGGTCAACGTTAATGTTGGCAAAACCCGCTTCCCGGGCCCACCGCACAGCCGACACGGTCTGCCCGTGCGAGTGAATGCGTCCCAGGGTACGCAGCGTGCTTGAAGAGCAGGCTTGGGCGCCCAGGCTGAGCCGGTTGACCCCCGCCCGGCGCAGGGCGGCCAGCTTGTCCAGGCTTACCGTGCCGGGGTTGGCTTCAATGGTAAATTCAACGCCCGGCAATAATATAAAATACTGATTTATTAAATTTATTATTTCCAAAAGCATCTCCGTTGATAAACAGGTGGGCGTACCTCCACCGATAAAAACGGTGGACAGCGCCCACCGTTTACCAGCCTTACCGCTCCGTAATTCTATTTCCCGACGCAGGCCGGACAGATATCTGCGAGCATCCCGTTCCCTGTAGGGGTAGGAAGTGAAATCACAGTACAGGCACTTGCGCACACAAAAGGGAACGTGGATATAGAGTGCTTTTGGAAGTTGCTCATACATATGAGGTCAGGCCTTTCGAAGTTATTTCAAAAATAGTTCCGTTTTGGACAACAAGTCGTCTATTCTTTAATTATCCGCCGCAGGCGGGATACCAATTCAACCTCGCCACCGGGCTCTTGCAGGAGGGTCTTCACTTCTTTCCAAACTTCAGGGTATTTGGCTTCCATAATTGCCCACAATTTCCCGCACCGCCCGGTCCACCAGGCACCGTTCTTCCTTGTTGGTTGGAGTGACGCCCGCTTTTTCCATAACGCCTTTCAAATAACGCAAGTAACAACTCATTTCTAATCACCGATCTTTCCGTTACTGTAGATTTATCGCAGTTAGGAAGTTAGGAAGGTAGGAAGGGTCTGACCCCCTATTCCCTATTCCTCGTCTATGCTCAGCACGGCCATGAAGGCTTCCTGGGGAATCTCCACATTGCCCACCTGCTTCATGCGCCGTTTGCCTTCCTTTTGTTTTTCCAACAACTTACGCTTACGGGTGATGTCCCCGCCGTAGCATTTGGCCAGCACGTCCTTGCGTCGGGCGCGCACGGTCTCCCGGGCAATAACCTTGTTGCCGATGGCGGCCTGGATGGGTATTTCAAACAGGTGGCGGGGTATCAGCCCCCGCAATTTTTCCACCAGGGCCCGGCCACGCTGGTAAGCTTTATCCCGGTGCACAATAAAGCTCAAAGCGTCCAGGGGTTCACCACCCACCATAATATCCATTTTCAGCAGCTTGGACTCGCGGTACCCGGCAACCTCGTAATCCAGCGAGGCATAACCCCGGGTGCGGGATTTAAGCTGATCAAAGAAGTCGAATATGATTTCACTCAGGGGAAGGTCATATTTGAGCATTACCCTGTTCTGGCTCATGTACACCATATCCTTGTAGACTCCCCGGCGATCCTGGCAAATCTCCATTACCGCACCCACAAATTCCTGGGGCACCATGACCGTGGCCGCCACGAAGGGTTCCTCCATGGCTGCTATTTTACCGGCAGGAGGCATTTTGCTGGGGTTGTCGATTTCCAGCACCTCGCCGGCCGTGGTGATAGCCCGGTAAACCACGCTGGGCGCGGTGGTAATCAGGCTTAGCCCGTATTCCCGCTCCAGCCGTTCCTGGACAATTTCCATGTGCAGCAATCCCAGGAAACCGCAGCGGAAACCGAAGCCCAGGGCTTCCGAAGTCTCGGGCTCGTAAACCAGGGCGGCATCGTTCAGCTTCAATTTGTCCAACGCGTCCCGCAGGTCCTCGTATTCCGCCGATTCCACCGGGTAAAGACCACAGTACACCATGGGCTTGACCTGGCGGTAGCCCGGCAGGGGCGCGGCGGCGGGGCGGCGAGCGTCCGTGACGGTATCCCCCACCCGGGTGTCCTTGACATTCTTGATGCTGGCGGACAAAAAGCCCACCTCTCCGGCCCGCAGTTCGTCAATAACCACGGGTGCGGGCCGAAAAACGCCCACCTCGCTGACTTCAAATTCCTTACCGGTAGCCATCATTTTTATCTGCATGCCCTTTTTGATACTCCCCTCCACAACCCGGATATAGGCAATCACACCCTTATAGGAATCGTAATGCGAGTCAAAAATCAACGCCTGCAGGGGAGCTTCGTCATCGCCCTTGGGCGGGGGAATTTTGGCCACGATTTGTTCCAGAATTTCCTCAACGCCGGTGCCGTTTTTGGCGGAAGCCGGCACGGCGTCCGAGGCATCCAGCCCGATAACGTCCTCTATCTCTTTCCTCACCCGCTCCGGGTCCGCCGCGGGCAAATCAATTTTATTAATTACCGGAATAATTTCCAGGTCATGATCAATGGCCATATATACGTTGGCCAGGGTCTGGGCCTCGATGCCCTGGGCGGCATCCACCACCAGCAGCGCGCCTTCGCAGGAAGCCAGGCTGCGGGACACTTCGTAAGTAAAATCAACGTGTCCCGGGGTATCAATCAGGTTCAATGCATAATCACGGCCGTCCCTGGCCCGGTAGTTCAAGCGTACGGCCTGCAGTTTTATGGTAATGCCCCGCTCCCGTTCCAAATCCATCTGGTCCAGCACCTGTTCGGCCATTTCCCGCTGGGTCAAAGCGCCGGTATATTCCAATAGCCTGTCCGCCAGGGTGGATTTGCCGTGATCGATATGGGCAATGATACAAAAGTTGCGGATACGTTCCTGTCTTCTTTCCACCGCTAATTCCTCTCCCTCTATTCAGGTCAATTCATAATATTATAGCATCTGTCCGGGTGACATGAAAAGGACCCGCCGAATCTTGCGCTTCCAAAGAAACAGGCATATGGCAACTTTTAGCAACGTAGATTCCGTTGCGTTTTACCTTCCCAACAAGAATAAAAAGGGGACTGGCTCCGGTAAAAGGGGGACAGGCACCGATTCACAAAACGAATCGGAGCCAGTCCCCCTTTTACGGTACCTGTCCCCTTTTTATTCTCATTTCGCGCGCTTTTTGGCGCAGCAGGTCCAACCACTCTGCCGCCTCAATCCGCCCCTGGCGTAACAGATAGCAGGCCCGCTCCCTGGCTTCCCGGGGCAGGTCGTCATCCAGCGGCAGGCGCAGTGACTCGCCCAGCAACAATATTTCCACCATTCCCTCCCCTGCCTGCCAGTCAACGAGACATAGCGGGTGTTCGGGAGCCACCACCCGATTAAAATTCATTAACGACATGTTGACCCCAAAAAATATCAGCCCGATAAAGATACCCAGGCTGACAAGCATGGGTTTGCCTGGAATCCCCACAAAAGTCACCACTTGGTTTTTATTATTATCTTCACCAAACAACGTTTTTCTATACTTCACCGTCCATATAGCGTTTAACCATTTCCGCCACGGGACCGGCCAGCATCCGGGCAGAGTGTACCGCCTCCTCGGTGGAGTTGCTCACGCTGCCCACCTCCAGCAGCACGGCCCGCGGGTGCAAGAATTGGTTGTAGCGGCCCTCCTTGATACGGACCCCCAGGCATAGTCCCGGGTGCTGTTTTTCAATTTCCTCCGCCAGTTCCCGGGCAAAGTCGTAGTTTTGCCGCCAGGTGGGGAAAGGCGCCCGGGCATCTGAGCCGACGATAATCAACACCGGCGCCACCTGCTGCCCATCCACCGTCACCAGACTGTTTTCCCGGGATTTGCCCGCATCGCGGTGGATGTCCAGCACCACCTGCACCGACGGGTTGTCCTCCAACAATTGCCGCAATGTATCCTGGGAACGCGCGTATGAGGCGCTGTAATTGGTATCGTTAATTGCGTCGGAACGAGCCACCTGAATGCCGTACTTTTCTTCCAGTTCGTCCTCCAGGGCCTCGGCGGCCTTCACCACGCCACCCCGCTTGCCGTTGAACCGCTCCATTCCGTCCGTAAGCGCATATGTTTCACCGGTATGGGTGTTATAAATGGCCACCAGGCTTTCTTTGGAAAGGGGTGGCGCAACTGCCTGCATTTCTTTATCAGGCAGCGGTTCAACAGGCGGCGCCATAACGGGGGCGGATTTGGTTTCGGAGGCATTTACCGCCGCCAAAAGCGGCATTTGCGATTCCAACATGAGCACCGGGCGCTGCCGGCCCGCGCTGATCACGCGTATCAAGGGCGCCATTAAGTCCCCGGGCGACACCACCTGCGGGATGTCTTCCTGCCGCCCCGCCCAGGCCAAAATCGGCACCCCCACCCGTAAAATTCCCCGGGGGTCGCGATCGCTCCATGCCAGCATGATGTTCAACATCCCGCGCGCGCCTTTGGCCAGCGACGGCATGCATACCACCAAGCCGTTGATGATGATGAAAAACAGCATGAATATTATAATGAGCGATGCGACGGGGCGCATTTTTTTGCGGAGCCTGTGCATGCGGTAGTGGTAATAGTAAGCGGGGTGCATAGCCACCTTCCCCTTTTTGATGGGACATGTTGTCTAATCCTATGCCCCGGCGGAGGCGATTATTACAAGCAGCGCGCAGAAAAAATAAAAAAGGGGACAGGCAACTTTTTCAAAAAGCGAAAAAGTAGCCTGTCCCCTTTTTTGTTTTTGTTAGCGCAGCACTGTTGGTACTACGGCGTCGATTAATCCGATCACGAAGGCGGAAATCAAAGCCCCGGCCAGACTGACGCTGAGCATAGTGGGAATAATAAACTGGGCCAGGTAAATTACCACGGCGGCAGTAATGAATCCCACAATCCCGCGGTTCTGGGGGGAAATCCTGTCGCCCAGCAGCGCTTCGGCCGCGTAACCGAGAACGGCGATTACAGCCGCCGCAATCAAAGCGCCTGTAAAGCCCCCGCGCACCACAAAGCCGGGAGCCAGCCAGCTAACAACAATTAAAACAAGTGCTGAAACAACAAAACGGATGATCAGGCCGATCCATTGAGTCATCTAAAGGTTCACCTCCTTTTTTGTAATCTATATTTATAATTAACCCAAAAATCCCGCCCGTATACAGGCGGAACTTGCTTTTTTTAATAGCGCATGGTAAAATTGTCCCTGTTGGGAGGTGAGAAAGATGCCTAATATTAAATCTGCTGCCAAACGGGTTCGCATTACCAAGAAACGGACCGAGCGCAACAGGCGTATCAAGTCTACCGTGCGCACCGCCATCCGCCGCTTCCAAGAAGCAATGGCCGGTGAAAACAGGGAAGAGGCACAAATGAAGTTACGCCGGGCGCTTGTTACCATAGATAAAGCCGTTACCAAGGGCGTATTGCATAAAAACACGGCAGCCCGTAAAAAATCCCGCCTGACCAAGTTTTTTAACAAAAATATGGCCAGCTAAGATTAAACCACCCAGTTGTGCACATGGGTGGTTAATTATTTTTCAGCGCAAATTTTTAATATAAAAGTTTCCATGGCGGTGAAAAAAGCGGCCTGGCCTGTTTTGACCCGGTAATCCAGTTCGGTCAGGTTATTGATGGCCCACACCAGTTGCCTTGTTTGAAAGTTATCTTTTTGTGCGGAAATTTTTTTATGGACGAAAGGGTGTAGCTTTAAGGCAGAGAGAATGTCCTCCCGGGTATGGCCGGCCCCGGCCAGTTCCTTGACCTGTAATATCAGTCTGAATTGCCTGGCCACCATGCCGGTTATCTGCTGGGCCTGATGCTTTTGCAACAGCAGGTTGCGAATGCCGGCCAGCGCCCGCATAACGTTTTTGGCACCAATGGCGTCCACTACCTCAAATATATTTTCTTCCAATTGACCGGTCACCAGTTCCCGCACCGTCTCCGGGTCAATTGTTTTCCCAGGCCCCACATAGCAGGTCAATTTATTCATTTCGTTATAGAGGGTGTACATATCCCGCCCGCAGCGGGCCATCAGTTCCTGGGCAGCTTCCCGGGAGATGGAACAACCCGCCTCCCTGGCCAGCTTGGCCAGCCATTTCACCAAATCAGTGGGCTTCAAGCCGGCAAATTCTATAGCCCGGCCCACCCGGGCCGTTTCCTTGTAGATTTTTTTCCGTTTATCCACACTTTGGGCGGTGGCAAAAACCAAACAAGTTCCGGCACAGGGAGCAGACAAGTACTCAAGAATCTGTTTGACATCTGTGTTTTTTGGTTCCTCTTGTTTAAAATGCTCTTCATTCACATCTGATTCCTTCTTTTTACCCGAGGCTTGAAACAGCCCCGTATTGCGCACCACTACCAGGCGCCGCCCCTTGACAAAGGGAGTGGAACCGGCCGCGGCGGCAATATCCCGGCCCGTAACCACGGTGCCGTCCAGCACCTCGTAATTGAGTTCTTCCCCGCCCGGTGGCAATATGGCTTCCCGCAACCGCCGGATGGCCTGGTCCCGCAAATAGTTTTCGGGGCCGTAAAAAAGATAAACAGGGGCAATATCCCCCCCTTTGAGTTGAGCCAAAAAATCAAGAAAGTATTTCATAAATCTAACCCCACCGCCGTCGTAATTCTTTTTGCATACTTAAATTATTCGTATTTTTCTTTATTGTACAGCCCCGCAAACGGCACATTGCGGGTCACGGTTAATTTCCACGGTATAAAAGCGCATGGACAGGGCATCGTAGGTCAACAGGCGTCCCAACAGAGGCTCACCGGTACCAAGAATGACCTTGACCGCCTCGGTGGCCTCCAATGAACCGATAATACCCGGCACCGCCCCCAGAACTCCCAGGCGGTCGCAGGAAGGGGCATCCTCCGGCGGAACATCTTTAAAAATGCAGGCCAGGCACGGTCCCTGTCCCGGTAGAATGGTCAAAGCCTGGCCGGTATACCCCAGCACTCCCCCGAAAATATAGGGTTTACGCTGTTCAACGCAGGCCCGGTTGATGAGAAAACGGGTCCCAAAGTTATCGGTGCCGTCCACTACCAAATCATACCCGGCTATTATTTCGCGGAAATTGTCTTCGTTTAGCCGCTGTTCGTAGCCCGTGACCCGGATATCGGGGTTTAAGGCGGTCAGTTTGTCCCGGGCGGAATCAATCTTGTGCCGCCCCAGGTCGGGAGTGGCATGCAGAATCTGCCTTTGCAGGTTGGACAGGTCAACCCGGTCGCCGTCCACCAGACCGATATGACCGACGCCGGCCGCAGCCAGGTAAAAGGCTGCCGGGGACCCCAGCCCGCCGGCACCCACCACCAGGACCCGGGCCTGCAATAATTTTTCCTGTCCCCGGGAGCCGACCCCGTCCAGCAAAATATTCCTCTTGTAGCGTTCCAGTTGCTCACTGGAGAGTTTACTCATAGATAATCCCCTACCCCTAATAAATAGAATCCATTTTTATGCCGGTTTGTTCTTCTGCTTTAAAAATCTCCACGCAAATCACTATAAACCGGAAATTATACAATTCATCCCCTGTCATTGGGGCGCTTTGAGCAAAATGTTAAAAAATTTTCTTCAATAAAATCTGCCACCGCCACAGCGTCCTCCGGGTCAAAGCATGGTACGTCTTCCGTACATAATGAGCGCTCCCCCACCACGGCCGCAAGCTGCCCGGGACGGGACGCGGGCCTACCCTCACCGCACCCGGTCCGGCGCACTTCCAACTGGGGGAAAGCCGCTTGCTTATAACCCTCGGTGATTATGAGGTCCATGCCGGGCATCAGGATGGCCACTTCTTCTACTGCCGGATCGCCGTCAAATTCCAGCACCAACCCCACTTTCCCCGGGCCGGCAATGGCCGTGCAGGCGGCCCCGGCCCGGGCCAGACGCCACGTATCCTTGCCGGGCCGGTCCATCTCAAAGGGCCCCCGGTGATGCTTGATTACACCCACCCGCCGGCCCCTGGCCCTGAGCTCAGCCACCAACTTTTCCAGAAATGTGGTCTTGCCGGTATTGGCCCAGCCCACCACGGAAATTACCGGGACCGAGCGATTATTCATCCAGCACCCGCACCTCGTCGCCCACCTTCACAGTGCCGTCCCGCAATACTTTGACAAAAATGCCTTCCTTGGGCATGACACAATCGCCGGCCTGGTGGTAAATCGCACAGCGGGTGTGGCACTCCTTGCCGATCTGGGTCACTTCGCCCAGAGCATCGGGGCCGATGGCGATTTTAGTGCCGATGGGCAAAGAAACCAGGTCCAGGCCCACGGTAGTGATATTTTCGGCAAAATCGCCGGGGTTAACATCCAGACCGGCGTCCCGCATTTTCTGTACGCTTTCCAGGGCCAGCAGGCTGACCTGCCTGTGCCACGGACCGGCGTGCGCGTCGCCCTCCAGGCCGTGGTCAACCACCAGCCGGCCCGTACCGATGTTTTTTTTACGCATGCCCTTTTTGGGGCTGGTGCAAACAGCCACTACATATCCCATGAATCCTCGTCCTTTCTTTCAAATGTGCCGCTTTTACCGCCGGATTTGTGAACCAGTCTGACCCGGCCCAGCACCATTTCCCGGTCAACGGCTTTGCACATGTCATAGATGGTCAGGCCGGCGACGGAAACCGCCGTCAGCGCCTCCATTTCCACCCCGGTTTTACCGGTGGTGCGCACCCGTGCCTGGATTTCCACCCGATCGGGTTGCCGCAGGCGAAAATCCACGTTAACCCCGGTAATGGTAATGGGATGGGCCATGGGGATGAGTCGCCCCGTTTCCTTGGCCGCCATAATGCCGGCCACCCGGGCCACGCCCAGCACATCACCCTTGGCCACCCGGCCCCGGGCGATCAATTCCAGCGTGGCCGGCTGCATTATAACCTCGCCCCGGGCCACCGCTTCGCGCGTGGTGTCATCCTTAACGCTGATATCCACCATCCTGGCATTACCCTTGTTATCGAAATGATTTAAACCTTTATAGCCATTATCATGCATTGCTGATTACCCTCCGATTTGCGACATGATCCGGTCATCTTCCTGCCAGTTGACCGCCAAATCATGACCGTTCGGTTTACTTAAAATTGCCTCATGGAACACCCGCACCAGTTCTTCCCGACCAGCGCCGGCCCGCAAGGGTTCTTTCAGGTCCATTTCCCGGTGGTTGAACAGGCACGGGCGCAACTGCCCGGTAGCTGTCAGGCGCAGCCTGTTGCACCGGGTGCAGAAGTGGTTGCTCACTGCCGAAATAAACCCGATGGTGCCCCGGCCCCCCGGGAGACGGCTGTAGCGAGCCGGGCCGTTGCCCCGAACATTTTTTACATCTTCCAGCGTACCCAGGGCCCCGGTAATCAATTCCCTGACCTCCGCGGAAGATATGAACCTGGCCCTGTCCCAGCCGTCGGCGGTACCGATGGGCATGAGTTCTATAAACCGGATGTGCAGCGGGTGGTCCAGGGTCAACCTGGCCAGGCTCAGCAATTCGTCATCGTTGAAGCCCCGAATGGCCACGGTATTTATTTTCACCGGATTAAGGCCCGTTTCCAATGCGGCGTTTATACCCCGCCGCACCGTGTCCAGGCACCCTCCCCTGGTAATCCGCTTAAACCGCCCGGCCCGCAAGGTATCCAGGCTGATATTGACGCGGTTCACCCCCGCGGCCTTGAGGTCGGCGGCCATTTCCGCCAGCAAAATGCCGTTGGTGGTGATAGCTATGTCATCAATTTCCGGAATCCGGCTTAAATTTTTAACCAGGTCCAGAATCCCGCGGCGCACCAGCGGTTCCCCACCGGTAAGGCGCACTTTTTTAATGCCCACCTGCACCCCGGCTTCCACGATGGCGGCTATTTCCTCCATGGTCAGTATTTCGTTGTGCGGTATGCTCCTGACACCTTCAGCAGGCATGCAATAAACACAGCGCAGGTTGCACCGGTCGGTAACCGATATACGCAAGTACTGAATTTGCCGCTGGAATCTGTCCTGCATTATAACACCTTCTTTTGTATGATTGATTAAAAAATAATCTTGCTCAAAATAACGTGACTACAATGTTTTGCCGGAAATGTACATAATATGGTATGAGCGCTAATCACAACCCAGCGACCAACAACCAACCACTAAGAATACCGACCCTTCTGCTGCAAAAAAGTGAGGCTGAAAGTGATCAGGTACGCCAGCAGCAGCAAAATCACGCTCAGGGCAATGCCGATATCAAAATTACCTTTGTTCACTTCCAATACGGTGGCCGTAGTCAACGTCCGGGTATAGCCCGATATATTGCCCCCCACCATCATGGCGGCGCCCACCTCGGAAATCACCCCGCCAAAACCCGCGATCACCGCGGCCAGCAGGCCCAGCCGGGCTTCTTTAAGCAGCAACCAAATCAACTGCCACCGGGACGCCCCCAGAGCCAAAATCTGCAACCTGATTTTAGGATTCAGCTGCCCAATGGCCGCCATGCTGAAGCCCGTCACAATGGGTGAAGCAATAATGCCCTGGGCAATGATGATGGCCGCCGGCGTGTACTGCAGCCCTAAAAAACCCAGGGGTCCGGAACGCCAAAGCATCAGGCTGACAAAAAGGCCGACCACCACCGGGGGCAATCCCATGCCCAGATTCACCAGGCTGACCGCCAGGTTGCGCCCCGGAAAAACCCGAAAAGCCAGGAAAAGCCCCACAGGCACCCCGATTAATACACTGATCAAGGTGGCCGTGCCGGAAACGCGCATGGTAAAAAGCGTAATTCGCAGTACTTCCGGGTCACCGGAAATCAACATATATAATGCTTTAGTCAAACCTTCCCAGATTTGCTCCACAGCCTAAAAACCTCATCTCAGTATGCTTAATTGAACATAACGCCTGCAAAAAAATTAGTCGTTGAAAATTCGTATGAAAATATTGCTTATTTCCCGTTCCACCGTTTCACGAAAACGGTAATACCGCCGTAGCAACTTGCCGGCCTCGGGTGTCAACCTGGCACCACCGCCCGTTTCGCCGCCCACCCTGGTGGTCACCAAATCCATGCCCCACTTTTTTTCCGCCGCCTTGATCTTACCCCAGGCGGCCCGGTAGGACATCCCCATGGCTGAGGCGGCTCCCGATATACTGCCGGTTTGATTTATATATTCAAGCAGTTGGAAAAAACCGTCCCCCTGCACACCTCCGTTTTTCTCCAGCCAAATTTTGTAGCCGGGGCTGAAGGTGTCGCCGGTAACCATTTAACCGCCTCCCACCGGCGGGAATAAAGATATTCTTTCACCGTCCCTGACAGTATAATCAAAGGATCGGTGCTTGCCGTCCACCAGAATGGTAAACACATGGTCTTTAGGAATGCCTATCTTGAGCAACAAGTCTCTGATTGTCCCGCCCTCCGGCAGTTCAACCGGCAACGGCTCGCCAAAGCTCTTGTTGGGTAAAAATTTTTCCAGACCGCTGAATACCCGCACTTCGATCCGCAATTGATTCACCCCCGCGTTTTCCTCTGTATTTGAAAAGACAGGGTTGCAGGAGGGCTTCCTCCCACAACCCTGCTCAGCATATTATACTAGAAGTTAAATACCTCGTCCAGGTCATTGTCCGAAATATCAAATTTGGTATTATGCGGCGGCAATTCCTCTGTTGAGAAAAACTCGGGCAGCCGATCGTCGGCCTTGGTAAAGCCGGCATCCAGGTTGAACCGGCGTTCCACCTTGAGAATGTTTTGCCCCAGAGCTGCCACGTCGTCCACGGTTAGCTCGGTGCCGTACTGGGCGTTCAGCATTTCCACGATGGTGGGCAGACCCTCGGGGTTATCCAGCACCGCGAAGGCCACGAACAGGCACAGGCCGGTAGCGTCAATAGCCGCGGTGGCTACCTGCAGGTTGCGGGACAGTTCCACCTGGCCGTCCTTGTTGGTGGGATCGACAAACCCGCCTACTTTCAAGATGTTGGCCGTTACGGCGTAACCGGCGGTGTGGTCTGCGCCCATGGGGGTGGTGGCGTAGGTGACGCCGTTGCCTTTGCAGGAACGCGGGTCGTAGGCCGGAATGCCCTGGCCCTTGACGGCGGGCACCCTGGTTACACCGTATACCTTACCTGCATTGGTGGCGCCGCTGCCGATAATGCGGCCCAGCGGCGTACCCTTGGCCACTTCTTCAAGCGCGGCGATGGCGGCCTGCCCGTCACCGAATGGGATGACACCGGCTTCCATCAATACGCCCAGGGTGCAGCCCGCTTCGATGGTGTCCAAGCCTACGTCGTTGCAGATGTAGTTCAACTTGGCCACGACGTCCAGGTCGCTGATTTCCAGGTTGGGCCCGAAGCACCAGGCGGTTTCATACTCAATGGGGGCGCAAACCTTGCCGTCCGGCATGGGGTACACATTGGAGCAGCGCATTACGCAACCGGGGTGACAGGCGTGGGTGGCCTTGCCGCCGCGGGCGGTGGCCACTTCGGCCAGTTTTTCGCCGCTTACTTCTCCGGCCTTGTCAAAACGACCGAATTTAAAATTCCGTGTCGGTAGAGTTCCGGCTTCGTTGATAATATTCATCAACACATTGGTGCCGTAAGAGGGCAGGCCCTGGCCGCATACCGGGTGGTCCAGCAATATCTTCGCGAATTTCTTGGCGGCTGCCTTGAAACGCTCGGGGTCTTTGACCGGGGCGTCGAATGTTTTGGGGCAGTCCACAACAATGGCTTTCAGGCCCTTGGAGCCCATTACCGCGCCCAATCCACCGCGACCGGCGTAGCGGCTGCTGTTGCCGTCGCTGTCATTGTTGCTAACGCCGGCGGAAGGCATGAGCATTTCTCCGGCCGGGCCGATGGTAATAACGGCCACTTTGTCACCGTAACGTTCCCGGCAAATGGCGGTTACTTCATAGGTGCCCTTGCCGGCCAGATCGTCGGCGGACAGCATTTCCACTCCGTCCGGAGTGATTTTCAACAGGAAAAACCCTTTATCCGCAGGCTTGCCTTCAATAATAACGGCCTTAATGTCCAGGTTGGCCAGTTTTTGCGATGTGATACCGCCGGCGTTGGCTTCCTTGATGCCGCCGGTCAGCGGGCTTTTGCCGCCCACCGAAAGGCGTCCCGAGGAAGGAGCGTTGGTTCCCGAAAGCAACCCGGGGGCAATCACCAGTTTATTAAACGGTCCCAACGGGTCACAGACAGCGGGCACTTCATCAGCCACCAGCTGGGAAGTGAGAGCACGCCCCCCCAGGGTCAGGTACTTGTCCGAAACTTCTTCAAACTTGGCCTGTTTAGCCGACATATCAACCCTTAAAAATTTGGCCACAGACAATCCCCCTTTTTTAATTTACCGGTTGACCTGTTAATAAGTTTACCGTATAATATAAAACTTGCTACAATCTCAGGTTACATTGAACAAACTGATTTGTCAATGTTATAAAATCAAACACTTTTTATAGTTTTTGCTTAACTTTTTCAGCTACGTCATCCGGGACCCACTTGGTCCAAATATCGGTCTTCTCCCGCAAGAACCAGATCGCCGCCTCATCCGCGTCCACCTTGTTCTCCCGCATATAGGCCAGCGCTTCACTGATCAGTGCACTTTTTAAACTGTAGTTCTTTAAAAATTCAACGACCTCGGGAGCTTTTTCCGGCATATCCTTATACACTACAATATTAACATCCACTGAGGGGAACGCACACCCGTAACCGTCTTTCCACAACTTTTCGCTGTATGCGGGTTCTTCAATTTGGGTAAGGTCCAGGGCCCCGAAAACCCATGTTGGAGCCCAGTAGTAACCAAACCAGGGTTTGCCCTCCTCATAGGCTTTCACCAGGGAGGTAGCCAGCGCAGTGCCCGAACCGGGGCGGAATATTTTATAATGTTTATCCAGGCCGTAAGTTGCAAATTTCTCGGTCAGGATTTTGTCCGCTTCCCACCCGGGAACGCCACCGTAAAACCGCCCCTTGGTGGGATCTTCAGGATCCTTGAATAATTCCCAGTACCTGGGGAGGTCTTCAATGGACTTGAGGTCGGGCGCCATAGGTTCTATACCCCTCTCGGGGTCCCCCTTGATAATATAGGTGGGAACAAACAAGCCCTGCACGTTGTCATCAAAGTTTGTTCCCAGATCTATGTATTTCCCTTCTCCCATCCATTTATCGTAAGCCTCCTGGGCATTTTGCACCCATATCTCCATAGAGACATCAATGTCGCCCGTACTCATACCCTGCATCAGAGGAATAGTTTCACCCGGCATGCTGTCGGTTTTATAGCCATAACCGTTTTCAATGATGAACTGCGCCACGCGGTTGTTAAACAGGGCACTTTGCCAGTTGTAATCGGCAAATACAATGGTCTCCTTGGCACTGTTGCTTTCCCCTGCATTGTCTGCTTCCCCGGAAGAGCACCCGGCAACTCCGGCAAGCGTAAAAAATAAAGCGGTTATAAGCACAAGCAATGGCAGCTTATTTCGCAACATAATTATACCCCCTATAGCTATTAGTTGTTTTTTTCATTGTAATCAGAACATCCCGTAAACACCTCACTCAATTCAAAATTCTAAATTGCGAGCAACTTATAAAAACCAACAAGTTGCTTGTATGACTGTGGTAATTATAGCACAGGTCCTAAAGCCTGTCCATTTGCACCTTTATATTTGCATTATACTGATAAGCATGAAAGTAACGCTAAAAAAACTCCCGCTTAAAGCGGGAGCTTCCAACTAAATGTTGGTTGTTTTTACATTATCAAGACCAAGTTCTTGCAATACTTCCTGCCCGGGGCGGCCGTCGGCATTCCAGCCGCGCAGCAGGTAATACTCGCGCAACATTACCTGCACATCTTCCGCAGTAAACCGGTGGCCCTTGCATGGTCCGCTGGGCAAAGGTGCAAAGAAACGCTTGGGCAGCGTATCCAACCCGGGGTCCAGACCCTCACGCAGGTTAAACTGCCGTCCCAGGTTCCATATCCTGGCCCCCAGCAGTTGCAGACCGTCCTCACCATCAAGATCGCGCCCCGTACACGTCCGGTACAGCTCCAGGTAAGTTTGCGGCTGTATACCGAAGGCGCCGAAATCGCACTTGACCAGTGTATCCAGGGCCGCCAGGTAGTTCTGGTAATGAATGACGATTTCCGCCTTGCCGGACAGGGCCAACCGGTCTACCGGCCGGCCGTTCCAGAGAGCGCCGCCCAGGTCTTCGCCCAAAGGCATACCGCGCTGGTGACAGCCGCCCCGGTCGGCGGTCATCAGGGCCAGGGCAATACCCGTCGCCCCCCGGGGACCCCAGGCCGGCGTTTCCAAACCCTTGATATGCACGGCAAACTCCTCCGCCGCAGGTCCCAGTTTGGCTGCCGCCCGCTGCACCCCGTCCGCCAGTAAATTCCCCAGGTCTCCCCGGCGATAGGCAACGGCCTCAAGCATCTTTTCCGCTGCCAGGGGGTTGCCGAACCGCACAGGCTGCCCCGCCACTTCCTTTTGCGGCAATATCCCTTTATCCGCGGCCTCCATGGCAAAACCCAGCACTCCCCCGGCGGACATACTGTCCAGTCCCAGCTCATCACACAGGTGGGTGAGATAAGTTACCGCTTTAATATCGTCGATCTCCAGGTTGGAGCCCAGCATGGCCGCGGATTCGTACTCTACAATATCGGAAACCGTACCTTTATAGCGGCCGGTCCGGATATACCCGACCTTGCTGCAGCGCACCGGGCAGCCCAAACAGGCGTCGCTTCTCAACCACAGGTGCTTGCTTTGCCCGAAGTCACTGATACTGTTGGCTCCTGCAAAGGTACCGTCAAAATAATTACGCCTGGGCAGTACCCCCACTTCATTGGCAAAGGGCACCGCTGAAGCGGTTCCGGTATCCACCAGCGCCTGGATATCCGGGCTGGCCTTTAGATCCCGGTAGCCCTGTTCCACTGCCTTTAAAAAGGCATCTTGATCATGCACGTAAACCGGCCGGGTGCCTTTTAACGCAACGGCCTTCAGGTTTTTGGCCCCCATTACCGCTCCGGCGCCGCCCCGTCCGGCCTGGCGGTTGTATTCGCAAGAAATTAAGGCAAACCGCACCAGGTTTTCACCGGCGGGCCCGATGCCGGCTATTTTAATCGAAGGATCCCGCAGTTCTTCTTTAATAGCGCGGTTGGCCTCCAGGGTGCCCATGCCCCAGCAACCCTTCGCCGGGCGAATTTCCACGCTGTCGTTATATATCCACAAATAAACGGGCTCACTGGCCCTGCCGGTGATAATAATGCCGTCGTACCCGGCATACTTTATCTCATGGCCGAATGACCCGCCAAAATATGAGTCCAGCAGCGTGCCGGTGAGGGGAGATTTGGTAACCACGCAGGCCCGCATGGACGGCGCCAGGGTACCGGTCAGCGGCCCGGTCATAAACATCAATACATTCTCCGGACCCAAAGGGTCGCAATATTGCGGCACCAGGTCATACAGCAATTTCATGCCGAATCCCTTGCCCCCGATGAAATTATCGCGCAGCCATTCCGGCACTTCCATTGGCTTGACTTCACCGGTGGTAAGGTTAACAAACAGGAATTTATTCATGTAGCCGCTAGGCATCTGCATCCCCTCCCAGCTTAATTTTTTCCAGGGCGCCGGTGGGGCAGTATTTGACACAAGCCGGGTCTCCGCCGCACAGGTCGCATTTGCGTGCCGATTTATTATCGCTGTCAAAAAACACCATGTCTACCTGACATGCTTCAACGCACAACCCGCACCCGGTACATTTTTCCTCCCGAATAACCACCCGGCCATCGTCTTCCCGGCAGATAGCCTCACTGGGACAAACCTGCATGCAGAAGGCGTTCCGGCACTGGGCACAAAGGACGGGCCGGCAAATCAGGCCCTGTTTTTCCAGCCTCAATAAAGCCAGGCGGGGATTCGTGCCCCCGGTTTTAATCTGTGCACACGCCATCTGGCAAATAGAACAACCGGTACACAGGTCAAAATTACAGTGTATTACTGTTCGCAAAATATAACCCCCATCCCAACGAACATATTGTTTACATTATATCTTTATACCAAAGCTGACAACACGGAGACGCGGGATATCAGGCCCAACAGTTTGCCATCTTCATCTATTACGGCCAGAGGGTACTTGGTATCCGTGGCTTTGGGGATCAGGTCCTGCAGGAATGCTTCGCAGTCGGTGGTGTAATAATCATGTTTTAATATCTCCCGCAGCGTTTTATTCTCCTTGATCGCTTTAATGGTATCATCTATGGTAACAATGCCCTGCAGCCTTTTTTCCGAATCAACGACAAATACACTGGAAATGCCGTTTGACTTCATCTCCATCATGGCTGCTTTCAGCCCTTCCTTGATGGAAACCAGAACGGTGGGTTTAAACATGACATGTTTGGCCTGCAGAACCTTGGACCGGTCAATGTCCTTAACAAAATTCTCGATGTACTCACTTTCGGGGGAAGCCAGAAGTTCCTCCGGCGTACCGATCTGTTCGATTACACCATCTTTCATTACCGCCACCCGGTCACCGATTTTAAAAGCTTCATTAATATCGTGGGTAATAAATATGATGGTTTTTTTCAACCTGGACTGCAGTTCCATCAATTCATACTGCATATCGCGCCGGATCAGCGGGTCCAGGGCGCTGAAAGGTTCATCCATTAAAAGGATGTCCGGGTCATTGGCCAGGGCCCGGGCCAACCCCACGCGCTGTTGCATACCGCCGCTCAATTCATTGGGCATTTTATTCTCCCAGCCGGCCAGTCCGGCATTGGCAATGGCCTTTTTGGCGATTTCACAGCGCTCATTTTTGGGTATTTTTTTAACTTCCAGGCCGTATTCAACATTGCCGATGACTGTTCGATGGCTGAGCAGGCCAAAATGCTGAAATACCATGGCCACCTTTTCCTGCCTGAATTTTTTAAGCTGCTTTTTGTCGTATTCCAAAATATTGTCCCCGTCAACATATATTTCTCCGGCAGTGGGTTTGTTGAGTAAATTCAGGCAGCGTATCAGGGTTGACTTACCGCTGCCGGACAGGCCCATAATGACAAACACTTCCCCTTCTTCAACCTGAAAGGAAGCGTTCCTGATACCCACGGTATGCCCGGTATCTTCCAGTATCTTCTCTTTTGACATCCCCTGTTTTACTTTTTCCAGTATCGCTTTGGGATTACGCCCAAAAATTTTGGTTAAATTTTTTACCTCTACTTTAACCGGCATTATCAAACTCCCACTTTCATTTTTTAGCTTTTAACCGGGAATTTTAAAACGATTGGCAATACCCTGAGATATCCTGTCCATAATAATGGCAATGATAACTATCCCCAATCCTGCTTCAAATCCGCGCCCGATTTCTATTCGGTTAATGGCTATCAAAACTTCCATACCCAATCCCTTGGCGCCGATCATGGAAGCAATAACCACCATGGACAGGGCCATCATGGTTGTCTGGTTAATTCCGGCCATTATCGCCGGCAAAGCCTGGGGCAGCTGGACCTTGGTCAATACATCCCACGAACCGGAACCAAATGAAATCGCGGCCTCGACCATTTCCTTGGAAACCTGGCGAATCCCCAGGTCCGTCAGCCTGATTACAGGAGGGATGGCGTAAACGGTGGTGGCGAAAACCGCCGGCACTTTACCCAACCCGAACAGCAACATGGCGGGAATCAGGTAAACAAAACTGGGCATGGTTTGCATAAAATCGAGCACAGGCCGCATTAATGCCTGAACATAAGAACTGTAAGCCATCAAAATGCCTATTGGGATGCCGAATATCAGGGAGATTATAACGGATGCCAGTACTATGGCCAGGGTGTACATCATATAATCCCAGTAACCAAAAGTCCCTACCAGAACCAGCATCAGCGAAAATACAATGCCGGCAATAACTGATGAAAAACGCCAGCCCATTATTAGAACAACGATAACAACCAGCCACCAGGGCAGCCACAGCAACAAGTCTTCAATGTGGATCATCAGCCATAAAATAGCATTGCTGACAGCTTCAAAAAAATCTCCAAAGTTTATATCCAGCCACTTGACAAATTTCTCTACATACACTCCCAAATTAAAGGTTAAAAACTCAGGGAAATTATTCATGTACGGTAGCTGCAGGCTCAGTTGCCCCGCAGCCATTAACCCCCTTTTACTGTTTCCTCTTGTCTCCCACGGTATAAGTCAGGTTGGCCGGAAAACATACCGGCCAACCTTGTCAACCCAAAGAAATTCCAATTATTTGATTGCTGCATTTACCTTTTCCGCCAC
The DNA here is from genome assembly GCF_900115975.1 of Desulfoscipio geothermicus DSM 3669. Taxonomy (GTDB): domain Bacteria; phylum Bacillota; class Desulfotomaculia; order Desulfotomaculales; family Desulfallaceae; genus Desulfoscipio; species Desulfoscipio geothermicus. Next base: position 115,142 of record NZ_FOYM01000004.1, on the reverse strand, counting down.
ATCCGCAGGTACCCACTCGGTCCACAGGTCTTTATGTTCCTTTAAAAACCATTTCGCTGTTTCCTGAGTAGTTGCTTGATTATCCTGCATGTAAGCCAGCGCTTCACTAACCAGTTCGCTGCTGGTATGGTAGTGTTTTAAAAATTCCACCACTTCAGGCGCCTGCTCGGGTAGTTTTTTCTGGACAATTATAGTGAGCCTTTGGGACGGGTATTCACAACGATAGCCATCTTTCCACAGCTCGTCGCTGTAGGGCGCATCTTCCAACAGGGTTAAATCATACTTACCGGATATCCAGGTCGGCTCCCAGTAATAACCGACCCAGGGTTTGCCTTCTTCGATGGCCTTGGTCAAAGAGGTGGCCAGAGCGGTGTCGGAACCGGGCTGGAAGTAATTGAAGTTCTTGTCCAGGCCATAGTTCTTGTACTTGGCCTGCAAAACGGTGTCCGCCGTCCAACCCGGTATAGAGCCGTATATTCTTCCCTTGCCGGGGTCTTCCGGGTCTTTAAACAACTCCCAGTATTTGGGAAGGTCGTGGATAGACTTCAAATCCGGCGCCATGGGCTCAATACCCCTGGCGGGGTCACCTTTAATAACGTATGTCGGTACATAAAGACCCTGCTTGTTATCGTCGAAGTTCAGCCCCACTTCAATAATGTCTCCGTTCTCAACCAGTTTATTGTACTTGTCGATAACATTGCCGCTCCAAACTTCCATGTACACGTCAATGTCGCCGGTACTGACGCCGGTCAAGGACGACGGCTCACCGCCCGGAATCACGTCCGTTTTATAGCCGTAACCCTCTCTCAATATTATGCCGGCTATTTCGTTATGCAAGCGAATGCTATCCCACCCGGCATCGGCAAAAATGATGGTCTCTTTTTTCTTTTCGGCCGCCTGTTTTTCACCCCCGCCGCAACCGGCAGTCAGCAAGGCCACCGCCACAAACAATGAAATTACCAGCCACAGGGTTTTGTTTTTCTTTCTAAAAATGCTCATTTCTAATTCCCCCTCTTAAATGATACCTACCAACAAGATTAGTATTTGCATAGCACAGAATTTCAGATTTTGACTAATACCCCTGACGAAAGTCTTTGCTACGCCATATCCCCCCTCTTAACGCAAAATGCTACAAGCTAACTACCAACTTAATAAAACCACGAAGTTGTCCGCAAAGTCAAAGTCTAATATCTATTAATAAAACTAACTATATCATAGATTAATTGATATAACTTATGATTACTGTCTTATACGTTTAATATCTATTAAACGTATTGTAAATTTTTAAGCCCCTATCCACGCTGATGTGAGGGGCTTAATACGTCAATCTACTTTTTTCGGCGGAATAAGTTCAAAAAGGCGCCCGCTTTCCAGACTTTTTACTAGGTCATCCAGCCAGTTATAGTACACTTTTGAATTCTCTATTTGCTGTTTGAATGCTTCTGCTTCCTTCTTTTTTTCGGGTGATAAATCGGGGTTTTCCAGTAATGTATCTAATTCTGTCAGAGCTTCATCTATAGCGTGTAAATTAACCTCAATTTCCCGGCGCCACTTGGTGGAAAAAAAGACCTGAAAAAATTTAAAAAAATCCTTTTCCGCCACGTATAAATCCTTGCGGGTCCCCTTTTGCCAGACTTTTTGCACCACTTTCATATCCAGCAGGGAGCGAACCGCCAGACTCATACTGGGTTTGCTCATGCCCAGTTCATCTTTCATTTCATCCAGCGTCATCGGGTACTGCTGAAAATAAAGCGTGCCGTAAAGCCGCCCGATGGAAGCCGTGACGCCGTATAGGTCCATGGTTTCAGCCATGGCGTTGATCACTTTATCCTTGGCCTGAATTATTTTTTCTTCCAAACGACCCGGGACCAAATAATCACCCCGATTTCTTTTTTTATCGTTATACATATCATCAAACCTTTCACTTAGGAAATGTACCTACTACCTTTGTTTAAGATATTTTAATCATATCTTATAAAAAAAATAATGTAAATGCCTATATAGCACCGAAATTACGAGGTATTTATAAATTTTGCCTAAATTTCTGAGTTGAACAGTTATTTTTTACATGCTAACATTTAAAAAGTATTAAACATTATAAACCATCTTAACATTAATACAAGGGGGAGATACACTTGAATATGCGTTTTGAGCGCATGGCCAGATTAAAAAGTTTCGAGATGCCGACAGTAGTTAAACACGGCATAGGAGTTATCAAGCACCTTGGCGATGAGGTAAAAAACCTGGGGGTCGATAAAGCACTCCTGGTAACGGATAAGGGTGTTTGCGAGGCCGGCTTAATAGAACCGGTCATGGACAGCCTCAAGCAGGCCGGCGTGGAATATGTACTTTACGACAGCGTGGTGGCCAACCCGCCGCTGGATGTGGTGGCCGCCGGCACTAAAAAATACCTGGAAAACAACTGCAACGGCCTGATTGCCGTGGGCGGCGGCAGTTCCATGGACACGGCCAAGGCCATCGGCGTGGAAGTGGCACATGGTAAACCCGTCCTGGAATACGAATGTGCGGAGGGTAAAAAGCCTTTAAGCAAGAGAATTCCGCCGCTGACCACCGTCCCCACCACCGCGGGCACGGGCAGCGAAGTCACCCAGTGGGCGGTCATTACCGACCCGGCGCGGCAGTTTAAGTTCAACACCGGCGGACCGCTGATTGCCGCCCACCTGGCGGTCATCGATCCGGAGTTGCACATATCCATGCCGCCCCACATTACCGCCGGAACGGGCATGGATGCGCTTTGCCACGCCATTGAGTGCTATACCTGCCACTATGCCCAGCCCATCACCGATGCGGTGGCGCTGCTGGCCATTGAGTACTGCGCCAAATACCTGCGGCGGGCCTGCGCCAACGGTCAGGACATAGAAGCCCGTTATGCCATGGCCCAGGCAGCCATGCTGGCCGGTTTGTCTTATGGCAGCGAATCGGCGGGCGCCGCCCATGCCATGTCCCAGACCCTGGGCGGCATCATCCCCGTGGCCCACGGCCCGTGCGTGGCCACCATGCTGGGGCCCGTCATGGAATACAACTGGATGGGCGAGCCGGAGAAATTTGCCCGCATCGCCCAAGCCATGGGGGTAAACACCTTCGGGCTGTCCGTGGAAGAAGCGGCCAAAGAGGCCGTACTGGCCGTATACCAACTGGTGGATGATCTGGGCATCCCCACCCTGGCGGAGCAGGGAGTGCCGGAGGACATGATACCGCGACTGGCCAGGGAAGCTTTCAACGACCCGCAGACGGTGGGCAACCCCAGGGATATTAATGTTAAGGGTTACGAGTGGATTTACAAGCGCTGCTTTGGCCTGGTGGAACCGACGCTGTGATTTAGTCAAAAACACTCTAAACTTATAGCCGGCAGCATTTTGCGGTAATTTGCAAGATACTGCCGGCTATTCTTTTTATCAGCTCTCGGTAGAAGACACCACTTTTAAAGTGGGTGATGAATGCCGGTTACTCCTCCATGAATGGAATGACGGGCTTATGATCACAAACCAACAAAAAAACTTTACCGAATGCGGTCTCTTTACCAACACCCGGCTTTACCCGAAAGATAAAAAACAATGTTTAATATCTATTTTTATTGAAATTAAGGAGTGCCAGGCACCTTTATTCGTGGCTTAACGCCTCCAGCAAAAACTGAAGCAAAATATCCGTTTTCCTGGCCCCGATGGCCTTTAAAATGCCGATCTCCCTGGTACGTTCCTTGACCGAGACAAACATAACGTTCATGATGCCGATGCCGCCCACGATCAGCACTATGGTGGCTACAATGACCAGTAGTACGGACATGGTGCGAGCCGTATCCTGGGCCGACATTTAATTACCTGCCTCAAATTTATAGCCCTGGCCCCAGGCCGTTTTGATATAGCGTTTACCCATATGGGCGCTGAGTTTTTCGCGCAAACGTTTGATATGCGTATCCACGGTGCGGGGGTCACCCAGGTAGTCATATTCCCAAACCTGCTGCAACAGCTGTTCCCGCGAAAAAACCCGGTCCGGGTTACCGGCCAAAAACCACAACAGCTCAAACTCCTTGGGGGGCATGGAGACAACCTGCCCGTTCATTTCCACCTGTTTGGCGGCGTTATTTAGGATCAAACCGGGTAATGTGATAACCTCAGCGTCTTTTTTTCCCTCCGCGTGGTGCATCCGCCTTAATACGGCTTTAACCCGGGCCACCATTTCCCGGGGGGAAAAGGGCTTGGTTATGTAATCGTCCGCCCCCATTTCCAGGCCCAGCACCCGGTCCAGTTCCTCTCCCCGGGCGGTGAGCATAATTATGGGTATGGAAAGCTGTTTTCTGATTTCCCGGCACACTGCCCAGCCGTCCTTTTTGGGCAGCATGATGTCCAAAAGGATCAGGTCCGGGTGGCGAATGGGCACTTTTTGCAGGGCTTCTTCCCCATCCAATATTACTGGCGTAAACTGAGCTTCATGGGCGTTGTTAAAAGGGGAGGGCGCATAAAATCCGTCCCTCCCTTTTCAGTTACCAAAACAAATCATTTACTGGGTGCTGCCGGCCCCAAAGCCTCCCCGAAAGCCGCGGCCCCATTTGCCCCTGTTTTGGGCCATCTGGGCCAACTGCTCCTGGGTAAGTAAAGACCGGCACTGCTCCCGGCTTTGCTGGGCGATGCCGTACAGCTTGCCGCGCAGATCGTTAATCTCCTTGATCTTGGCGTCTATTTTGGCTTTGTCCGGGTTTTTCTGTAGCTGTAGCTGCCTCAGCTCCTGCATGCTGTCCATTAGCTTAATGCGCAGGTCGCGGGTTTGCGCGTAGGTTTTTTGCCTGATTTCCTGCATTTTAGCGATTTGCTGGTCAGTGAGATTTATGGCATCCACCGGGCTGACCCAGTCATCGCTATTAAGCATACGCGGGCCGTTACCACCCCAGCCCATTCCGGCCGCCGCAGCCACCTGGACAATACCGAATACCAAAAGTAGTGTAACGGTCAAAAGCACTATTTTCTTGTTCACTATTACACCTCCTTTCCCATCTGATTCCTCCTTAGTAAATTGGTTTTATGTTTGGGGCCTTTAAAAAAATATTATTGCCTGTGCATTGCATAAAAAAAAACAGCTCCCACCACAAGTTGGTAGGAGCTATTAGCCTGACCGGCGGTTCTACGGCGGGCCCCATCGCCTGGTTATTTTTGGGGTAATTTTATATCACTTTGGTTTAGATAGTCAAGAAATTCATTTGATATTAAATTACTCTAAAAGCTTGCCTTTAAAAACTGTTACGGCTTATGGTTTACTTGCACAGGCCCGGCAATGCTCCCCCCAAAAACGATCTGACATAGTAAGCTTATGATAATTGATAACTTCGCCGGGGTCGGCACGAATAATTTTTTCTAAGCAATGCGAGCAAACTTTTTTTCCCGCAGCATTAATTAAAGCTTTGGAAAGCCCCAGTTTACTTAACCTTATTTCTCTATCCGGCACATTAAATTCTTCTACGTCTACGGCATCGTTGCTGACCACGGCTAAACCGGCTTCCCCTTTTAATTCCGGGTCATGCACCACCGTGTAAGGCTTTCCCAATTTCCGGGCCAATTCCTCGTATTTTTCAATAAAGCAATCAGCAATGTCGCCATTGATGACCAATCTGGCAGCCCTTTTGTCCTTTAGGGCCTCAATTATTTCCGGGTAAATGGCCGGTTCCGCCACCTGCTTCCTGGTCAGCAGCCTGATAACCCGCTCCTTAAATTCTCCCAGGTAATGAACTTTTTCATCGTGTTTGAGTTCCGGAGGCCCGTAAATACCTATGGCCAGTGCTTTTTCCAGTTCATTTTTATTCATCCATGTGCCAATTGCTTCCGCTTGAATATCTTGTTCTGTCATGTTTAAACCTCTTTCGGTGGTATATATCTTCCTCGCCCCGCTTTTGTCATTATAGGCGTAGCGCGGCAGTATTTGGGGACATTCCTCCGACCCCAAATCTGCAAACCCTAAAGAGGAGGTGTGTCCCCTTTCCTATGAAGTATAGATTGCCGCGTCGCTTAACTCCTCGCAATAACACGGGCTAAACGATGTAGCTTTGCTAGCTCTCTGTTAGTTATATTTATTTTCGCCAAATACATTAACCGGCTTGTTTGGTGTCCTCCATTTTTAGCACCACCGCCAGGCCCAGCGCCGCCAGCAGGCCCATAACACTCCCGAAATAAAATGTATAGGCAGCGCCAAAGTAATGCCAGATCAAACCGGCCAAAAGGGATGCCGGCAGCAATCCGATGCCCACCAAAGTGGCATGCAATCCCAGCATGGTGGCCCTGTGTTGTTGTGGCGCCACATCGGCCACAAGAGCTTTTTCCACGCCTTCCGTTACCCCGTGATACAGCCCGTAAATAATGAATAATAGCCATAGATGGCCGGCATCGTGCACCCGGGCAAAACCAAAATAAACGGCGCTATAAATTAAATAGCCGGTAATCAATAACTGCCGCCGGCCGATTTTATCCGATAACACGCCCGCCGGGAAGGAAACAAGGGCGTAGCTGACGTTAAATACCAGGTACAGTAAAATAACCTGTGCCGGGTGCATCCCCAGGTCCGAGGACCGCAGCAGCAGAAACTGGTTGGATGAATTGCCCAGGGCGAAAAGAAAAACGACAATTAAAAAACCTTTTAAGCGCGGGTTTAAAGATTGCCAATTCAGCGGCACGTCCTTAATCGAACTTTTAGGCGTTTTTTCTTTGGCCTCGCGCACCAGCGCCAAAATCAGCACACCGAGGAAAGCCGGAACCAATGACCAGATGAATACATGACGGTAATCCCCCTGATATGATGTAAACAAGTAATAAGCCAGGGCAACCCCGATTACTGCTCCGGCGGTGTCCAGCATCCGGTGCAGTCCGAAGGATTTGCCCTTTTGACGCGGGTCGGTGGAATCGGCAATAATGGCATCCCGGGGAGCGGTCCTGATCCCTTTGCCAAAACGGTCCCCGATGCGTCCCGCCAGCACCCAGGCCCAGGAGACCGCCGCAATGATGAGAATTTTCGATAACGCGGAAGAAGCGTAACCTGCTATGGCCAGCGGCTTGCGGCGCTGCAGTTTATCGGATACCCGACCGGAAAAAACTTTAAGCAGGGAAGCCAGGCTCTCGGCTATCCCCTCGATTAATCCGACAACAGCCGGGGTGGCCCCCAGCTGCTGCACTAAAAACAGCGGAATTAAGGGGTAGACCATTTCGGAGCCAATATCGGTTAATAAACTGGTCAGCCCGAGGATAATTATGTTAAACATTTAATACCAAACCACCTTTCTGACATCATGGTCCCCACCATTTGTCATTATTATTTGCTGCAATTTGGCCGGCTCCGCAAAGACTAATCAATGTTGTCCATATCTTCCCGGGCGAACACCTGGTCGCCAAAATTATCCAGGCAAGCCCGGCATGATGCCAGCAGTTGGTAGGTTTTTTCCTGCAGGAATGAAGTGAAATAATCCCGCTCCCGCACCTTTTCAAACCAGTTGTACAGCTTTTTCAAATCCTCTTCATTTTCTTCCAGCTCGGCATAGGTAAAATGCGCTGCTTTTGCCTCAGCATCCAGTTCATAGAAAAAATCGTGGCACTTCTCAATTATCTCGGCATATTCTTCGTCCCTGGTGTCGTTAAACAAATTAATGATTTTGTTTTCCGGGCCGATAAAATCAGCCTTGATCAAATACCCCTCACCGCCGTAATTTTCAATTTCATTTTTAATCTTGCGAAAGACCCGCTCGGTTTTTTTGTTAAACGGCAGGATGCAAACTGAATTTTGCAGGTAAACCGCCCCGATCTCCTTAATTTTTCTCCAAACCGACGCCCGGTACCGGGAAGGCTCAGCCGGTATTTTATAGATTAAAATCAACCATTCCACAGATTTCACCTCCATAAGTTAGGGACATTCCTTCCCCGTTATTTATACAATTTGTGCATCTTGAGCACCAAGGAAGGCGCGCCCGGACCGGGCGGACAGAGTCGTCCGCCCCTACAAATTTGCGCATCTTGGACAACCACGGAAGGTGTGTCCCCATTCCTTACTAACAATAGTTACAAACATTATTAAACAATTGCACATACTTGTCAAGCATAAAACAAATTAAGACCCCGGGTATCCACTTTGCTTACAGGTGCATGTTATATTAAGTGCAGTTATATTAGAGAAGTTTTAGGTTACCGCGCTATGCCCCAATGGCAAACATTTAAACCATGTCTGTACGGGGAATGAAACAAGGCGGCAATTGTAAATAACAATTGTTAAATGACAAATTAAACATTATAAATTAGAGAATAGTCCAGGATAAGCGAGCACAAAGGCATGGGATGGTTATAATCATTATTTTTTGCAGAATATGACAATTGACTGTTTCTTTCCGGGCAATTACATTTGTTATAAGTTACATATTACAGCGATGGAGCTCGCTTAACGCTGCAAAGCTAATAGCTCCTACCACCTTTAACGGGTTTGGTAGGAGCTTTTTTGTTTACCGCACAAGCCGGGTAATGTAATTGGTTAGCTTAACTGGAGCGCGTCATGTGAAAGGTGATTTTATGCAAACATTCGGCAATTACCTGAAACAGCTCCGCAATAAAAAAAACTTGACCCAAAAGGAACTGGCCCGTTTAGCGGGGATAGATCCCAGCACTTTATGCAGGCTGGAGCAGGGCAGCAGAAAACCTACCCCGCGCATGGTCAGGAAACTGGCCAGGGCGCTGGAACAGCCGCTGGCGGAATTGATGGCCCGGGCAGAAATGAAGCAAATTGCGGAAAACCTGCCTGTATTTGCAGAGCGGCTGCACAGCTTGCGTAAACTATCCGGCCTGACCCAGGAGCAATTGGCGGAAATACTGGACTGTCGTAAATCCGTGCTGGCCGGCTGCGAATCAGGGCGCAGGCCCCCCGGTTACCTGCTGTCTTTAAAAATTGCCAGTTATTTCAACGTCAGCCTGGATTATTTGTTTGGCTTGACGGAGGGCAATAAAGACGGCAATCAAGCTGGTTTAACCGTGGAGCAGGAAGTAGTCTTAAGCATTTTAAAGAACCTCCCGTGGTTAACTTGCAAAACTTAATCAAGTTGGGTGAAGGCGCCAGCGCGCAAATAATTCCCATCGAAAGGAGGTGTAAAGCGTGATTTCCGTGGATATACCCGGCCGCGGCATGCTGCAGCTAAAATACATCGTGCTGGATTATAACGGCACGATGGCCAAAGACGGCATACTGCTGCCCGGCGTCGAAGAAAGGTTAAATCAGCTCAGCGAGAGTCTCGAAGTACACATCCTTACTGCCGACACCTTCGGCAAGTGCCGGAGTGAATGCAAAGGCATCAAAGGCACCGTTCAGATCCTGGCCCAGCCGATCGGGGGCGATGAAAAAGAAGCCTTTGTGGAACGCCTGGGGGCAGAGCATACAGTGGCGGTGGGCAACGGCGCCAACGACAGGCTGATGCTGGCAAAAGCGGCCCTGGGCATTGTGGTTTTAGGGCCGGAGGGAACTTCCGTGCAGGCGCTGCAAAATGCTGATGTGGCGGTAAAAGATATTAATGAAGGACTGGAGCTGCTGCTGCAGCCCAAACGTTTGATTGCAACCCTACGCCTGTAGTTGATAAGGTTGCGGATGGCTGTAATAATAATTGCGACTTAATTGTTGTCGGCACCAGGGGGCGCGGCGACTTTAAAGGTATGCTGCTGGGCAGCGTTAGCCGAAGGGTTATCCAACAGTCGCACTGTCCTGTATTAGTGGTTAAGTAGTTGGGGAATTACAAATTTTATAATTTTTGGAGGGCAGGTGTTATATATGAGCCTGCAGTTAAACATTGTGCGGGAAGAAGTAGTTTTACTTGACCCCGGGTCGAATTTTACGCCCAAGAAAATGATAGTGGAAAAACGTTTCGACCCGTTGACCGGTGATGTGAGCAGAGTTGTCGGTTTTAAAAAATTTCAGCTTCCCATTGTGGATTGGTCCAAAGCAGTGAAGCGCTCACTGCAAACCCCCTGCCCGTTTTGCGGGGAAAACCTGTTCCAAATGACCCCGCAATTTCCCAAAGATCTTATTGAGGAAGGGCGGATTGGGGTGGGCAGGGCTACGGTGGTGCCAAACCTTTCCCCTTATGACCGCTATTCCGCGGTGGTGGTCATGGTTCCCGATCATTACGTTCCCCTGGAGGAAATTAGTTTTGATTTGGTAAATGATTCTTTGGAGGCCGCCGTCTTATTTTTGCAAAAGTGTGCCGCCAAAGACGCCGCAGGAGCGGCTTACATGACCGCCAATTGGAACTATATGCCCTACTCCGGCGGTACCCTGGTCCACCCGCACCTGCAGGTGCTGGCCGGGCCTTCCCCGGGCAATTACCATCGCAGGTGTATGATGGGGGCGGAAGACTTTGCCTGGAAAACGGGTAAAGATTTCTGGGATGAATTAATTAATTATCTCAAATTTCGCACTTGACAAAAAAGCAGATTTATGCTGCTTGAAAACATAAACGCAGTTTAATAAAACTGGGTAATTTTTCTAAAAAGCGTGTTAAGATTTGGTCAATCATGGCATCAGACAAAAACAGATTTTCCCGAAGAGTTTGTTTAAATAAATCCAACAAATAAAGCAAAGCTTGCGAAAAATCCATATCGGCCACTTCAAAATTGATAAAAGATACCCCCGTAAGCCCGGTTATCGACTTGCTCCCGGTTTTCAACGGCTAACATTATATAACGTATGGTTACAATTGTTATATGTGCAAACATGGCATCATAACTACGCGATTGAAATTCTTTGGCCAGTCGTAAAAAAGACTTACAAACCTTAAAATAAACTTCAATATCCCAGCGCAGGCCGTAAATACGGATCACTTCTTCTTCCGGCAAGTAGAACAGAGGCTGCTTACCCTTTACCCCCTAGAACTGGCCGTGGCTAAAGCGCTCAGTAGCACAGATGCTTACGAGCTGACCGACTGGGTAAAAAACTTGATTAATGACACTTACGCCAACAAGGACAAAATTAAGCCCATGTACGAAAGAAGGGCCAAACCCACCCCTTTGGAGATATACGGCTGGCTGCCTAAAAAGTCCGGCTGCCGGTTGTGCGGCGAGCCCACCTGCCTGGCCTTTGCCGCCAAGTTGGTTATGGGAGAAAAACAATTAAAGGACTGCCCGCCGATTTGGGAACCGGGAAAAGAAGACCTGCTGGAGCCACTGCAGGGGATCATGGAAGCATTGGGGGTTTAGTATAATTTTCATTAATAAGATATTGCCATATATGCTTTTTAAGCATTTAAATACCATTATAAGTAGGAAAGTAAAAAAAATGTAACCCTGATCGTAACCCTGATCTTTAAAGCTATTTAGCCACGTTAAAATTACTCTCTTTAAAAAATTTGAATCTTGACCATAGCCACTATCAATTAAAGAAAAAACTGTATAACATAGCGCAACGCCAGGAAAAGAATCAATGCTGCCATAATGGCTTTTACAATGTTCTCCTTGAGATACTTTTGAATATACGCGCCGCAGTATGTCCCCAGCAGGCCGCCAACTCCGAACAGCGCGCCCAGCGCCCAGTCGGGGGCCACGTTGGTGGACGCGCCCACGGCGGTCATCGCTAGAATGGAATAAAATATGACTCCCGCTATGGAGGTAAGGAACGTCCCGGCCAGGGCCGCCCCGGCCACGGTGTAAACGGGCAGACCAAGGATGGAAACGCAAAAGGGAGCGATGATAGCGCCGCCGCCGATACCGTAAATGCCGCCGATCAATCCCACCGCCAGCGCCAGCGTAAAAATGGTTATGGTGCTGAAAGAATAAGTTTCACCCCAGAATTCATATTCTATCCTGGTCAAAGAAAAGCTTTTGGTTTTTACAACAGCGTCTGTCGGCAACCCGGCGGCTATTTTTTTGTTGCTCTCCGCCTTAATCTTAGCCACCCGTTCTTTAAACTTTTGCTCCAGCGCTTTATTTTGCGCCTTTTGTTTTTTTGAGCCGCTGGTAAATTCGGTAACAATTTTTAACCCGAGATACAGTAATACGCCGCCCATAAATAATTTAAACGAACGGGGGTCGGGCAAATACTCTATCCTCACCCATGAACCTAAGAAAACCCCCGGCAAAGTACCGATAGACACCACCCAGGTCAGCGGCCAAGCCATGCGCCCCTCTCTAATAAACCTATAAAGGCCGCCCGGAATGGCCACGATATTATAAATCAAGTTGGTCGGGCTGACCGAAGGGCTGGTATAGTGCAGCACGCTAACCTGAAAAGGCAGCAGTAAAAATGCGCCGGACACTCCGGCGGAGGCGGTAATTGACGAGACAATAAACGCCACCAGCGGAGGAATTAACGGGTTAATCTCCACACCGGAAACAGGAAAAAACAATTATATCCACTCCTCTTTAAATAATGTAAAAACAGCCTTGTATATACTAGCGTTGCAAGCAACGCCACACCCCTGTGGGCCCGCTTGTTTAATGATCAGTGACCGGTTATACTCCTATTTAATTATTCTTTTCCACAGCTCTATTCCATAAGGAATAACCTTTTCCGGTTGAATTTTAAAGTTTCGGTCACCTTCGAGCTGAATTAAAGCATCCACAAGCCGGCTAAGCAAATTATCCGAAGTTTTAAGCCCGGCCAGTTCGGACTTAAATCCACCGTCATCAGGTTTTGGCGTAAAGACCCGTAAATACCAAGGTTTTTCATAATAGTTTCTAATCATATCCAAATTTTTTTCCAAGAGGTTTATTATGGTATCTACGACCGGGTGATGTTCCAGTACAAGTGACACCTGCACCAAAAAGCAATAAAGGAAACGCTTGATCTCAAAACCGCTGGTTTTTAGCGGACCGTTATGGTACAGGTTCATTTCCAATAAAGATCGTTTTTTATTTCCGGAAATAATTATATGGTCATGCAGTGTGATACCCAGTAAGGCCAGCTGCCATTTTAAAAATTCGGTGGCGGCTATATCATCATCGGAAGGGATAATTTCTCCATGCCAGGGTAGATGCGGGTGGTTATGTACCACTATGGCTTCCCGGAAATAAGTCTTGGTTTCACTGACCCACTCGATGATCTTGTTGACGGGCGGTATAATGGCCCAGGTATCGCTGCAGCTTTGTCCGCACAATACTGACACCTTACCCTCACTCCCACCAAAAATTAAAACCGCCCGTTCTTGTTCTTGGGTGGCGATATCTTGCACTTGGACAATACTGAATATATCCCTCGGCATAAAGGCGCAGTTCACGGCGGTCATTCTTAACCCCTCCCGTCGCCCTGGTTGAGCAGGTCGTCTTTTAACTTAAGGACGAATTCCTTTAAAAGCAATGCCCTGATGTTATACATTCCCAGACCTAAAGCCGCAATAATAGCGATAAAACAGAATTGCGGCAGCTGAACACCGCATATAGTAGGTACATCGTTTACAGACCTGGTTACGTCTCCCTTTTTTTCCCGCCATATAATAACTTTAGGCTCCTGGCTGCTTGCGCCCGGGTTTGTGCCTTTTTTGGTTTCCTCATATTGCAGGTATATCCCCCAATGCCAGGTTATATATTTGGGGCGCAAAAATGCAGTTAAATATAAGCTGGTAGATCAACACCGAGCTAACCAGAAAGATCAATATTAGGTTCCAGGATATTTGTTTTTCATATGTTTCTATCCGTTTATCCAGTTTTTTTTCCTTTACATTATAGTAAACCATCTAAAAATCACTTCCCTAACAGGGAATTAGCCCGTTCTCTTCCAATATCTCCTCTCCCCGGGGTCCCGTAAGGATTTCAATAAATTCCTGCGCCAGTTCCTTTTGATTGGAATTTTTGGGTATGGCCACGGCGAATTCAATGGGAGCGCCTACGATTACAGTTTCCAGGCCGGGGTAATTACCCTCAATGGTTACCTTGGCCCGGGCGTAATGATCCGCAAAGCGGGGGTCGCTCAGATTTATCTCGGGCGGGAACTGGATATATGGCAAATTCATTTGCTTGGCCACGGACAAGTACTCAAAACCGTAGTCAATTTTGCCTTCCATCAAGGCCATGGCCAGGTCGAGGGATTTGGGGTATAAGTTGCTCCAGCCGTTTTCCAGCGCCTGGTACAAACCGGGCCTGTGGTAATATTGTTCCGCCAGCTGCCAGAGTATCAAAGTGCGGTAACCGCAAGGGTGATCGGAACGCGCGTATTTAATGGTGGGATTGCCCAGCAGCACATCCATCCAGTTTTGCTCGTTAATTTTGTTCCTATCCGTGGAAAATTCATCAAAGGCCAGCACCATTTGGTCGGTGGCAAAAACAAAGGAGGTGTCCACAAACCGGGGGATTAAAAGATCGTTAAACACCTGGTAATCCGCCAGGGCAATTACATCCACAATTTTGCCTTCCGCCACGGCTTTGGCGCAAGCCCGTGAGCCAGCGTAATCAAGCTCCACTTTTAAATTCGGGTATTTTTCCCAAAGGATATGGATGCACTCTTTGATGGGCTTTCTGAGCGCGCCGGCATGCAGGATTTTCAGCGCGTTTGGGTCAGTTTTCATTAATGCTCCCCCTTGTCGCTAGAATATCATATTCCGTCAAGAAATCTTCAATTTGTCTCTTTTGTTGCTTCAGTTTCAGCATAGCTTCTTGCAAGGCTTTAATCCCTTCTCCGGTGATGGCATACTTTCTCCGGGCCGGCCCGGACTCGGCAGCCTCCCAGCTGGATAAGACAAACCCTTCCTTTTCCATGCGCCGTAGGTTCCGGTAAATAGTGCCCGGCTCCACTATTTCACCTTCGTGCAAAGCATTAAAACTTTGGATAAGTTCATAACCGTGGGTCGGTTTTTTTAAAATAAGCAAAAGAAGCATGGGCTGGATCATTCTGTCCAGAGAAACACCAGCGCCATTTTCAGTTTTTCCCGCGGCCATTTTTACCTCCCCGTTCAAGCGACGTTGCAGAAATAGTCAATATCATAGCCCTTTTGCAGTAAGGCTTCCATTATCGTATCCGCATCAATACAGGTAGGATTAAATGAAATCATAACCCGCCTGGCTGTTACATCAAAACTGCTTAAACGTAGTCCCGGTTTACAGCGAAGGATATCCTTGATGTTGGGCAAACTAGCAGCAGGACATTTTTGATTAAGCTGGATGATCATCCTTTCCATTGTCATCCCTCCAAATGTAAAGAATTTTACGGTCATTTCAGGCTTACTTAAACCTATGTGCATCATGCACTTAACGTTGTTGCAAATATAATAGCATTTTTTCTGTAGTTTTACAATATTTAATTACCAGCCATCTGGTTTTAATTATTGCCAGCTTAATGAACCTATGATAATATTCTATATAGGCAATATCCATATATGGGGGTTTTGATTTTGTGCCAGGATCACGGTAGCCATCACAAAGGCAGCTGCCGCTGCGCGGGTATGCAAATGGGGCGGTTTATGCAGCCCTGCCTGCTATTACTGCTGCACCGCCAGTCCACTCACGGTTATGAACTGATGCAGCAACTGGAGGAGTTTGGTTTCGCCAGCAGTGAAATTGACCCCGGGACAACCTACCGCCATCTGCGCAAAATGGAGGACGAAAGGCTGGTGCGTTCGCGGTGGGAAACGGAGCAAGGCGGCCCGGCCAAAAGATTGTATGAAATCACCGCCGAAGGGGAGGAAATTCTTCATGCCTGGGCGGTCACCATCAATTTTAACAAGCAGCGGCTGGAAAAGTTTTTGGAGCAGTATCAAAGCCAGTTCCAGGAACCAACGAATAAGAAAGGCGAGCCCTGAATAAACCCCTAGCGCGCGCTTTTAAAAATATGATACCTTGCGTTTGCCATAAATATGGCTATATGCACTTTGCTGTAAAAGTAAATTATTTTGAAAGGAGAGTTGGAACATGTGTCATGGAAATAAGCATCATTTCAACCGTTGTCATGGAGGCCCGCAGCAAATTAACACCTGTCACCAAGGCCCACACCAGCACATGAACCGGTGCCACGGTGGCTCACATCATCAACCGGTCCGGCATGAAGGCTGCTGCTGCAGCTCCGACGGGTTTAAGCGCCAGTTTTTCGGTAAAGAGGAACAAGCAGTCAAGCTGGAAAAATACCTGCAGGATTTAAAGTTGGAAGCCAAGGCAGTGGAAGAAAAGATCAAGGAGCTTAAAGGAGAGGCTTAAACCTCTCCTTTTTCCGGTTAACCAATTAACCTTTTAGTAATATGCGATAGAAATAAAGTAGGACAGAATATAAGGAAATCTAAACCCAGGATAAAACGCCATTTATAACGAAATGAGGTTACCGAACGCTAAACGTGGTACAGCACTAATAGAACCAGCAACCCCACCAACCAACAATGGTTACGTTTAAAGGGTATTTGCCGAAACGCAGACAATGCTAACACACTTACGACCAATAGTACCAACCAGGCAAGTATCCCGCTAATAATCTCATTCTGATAATGCACCCGGGCTCCCCATCCCCACCCTCGCCTTCCATTTAAGGCCTCAAGGCCATGCAGGGTTAATACAGCCAGGCATGCCAGAGCCAGGTGGTGGTGATAGCGAACCCAAAAAGTCAACCCTTTTCGCCAAAACTTTAAACGGCGCAATAAAAAAGGCATCAAGGTGCTTACTAGCAAGGTAAAACCGAGCCAACCCAGAAATTCTATCATGCATGTTCCCCCGTGTTGTTAAATCTATGCGACAATGAGCAATATTTAATGAACATTATTCTAATGAGTTACCAAAAATTCCTTCTTGCCCCGGTGGCAAAAGGACTCAACCACGACATTATGATATTTAACGCCATTATAATGAAATGAGGTTAACGATATGTTCAATGCTGCGCTTTTTATCCTCGCGGCGGTGGCTCTAATTGTTTCCTGGCGTAAGGACCGGGAAAAAACCGGCAAAGCCCTGCAGATCGCCAAAAAACAATTTTTTAACCTGTTGCCCAGCATGCTGGGGATTATCGGCCTCATCGGCCTGATGCTGGCCCTGGTGCCCCGGGAGGTTATCGCCGGCTTTTTCGGCAACGACAGCCCGCTGGGCATCCTGGTCATTTCTTTAATCGGCTCCATTACTTTAATCCCGGCGTTTATCGGTTTTCCCCTGGGCGCCTCATTAATTGCCGCGGGGGCCAGCGTGACGGCGGTGGCCTGTTTTTTAACCACCGTGCTGATGGTAGGCGTGGTCACAGCGCCGATGGAAATAGAGCTTTTCGGCAAGCGGTTTACCATTTGGCGTAACGCGGCCGGCCTGGTGACTGCGCTGGCCATTGGCATCATCATGGGGGCGATTTTATAATGAAAAATCAGTATAAGATGAAAGGGGACACACCTCTGAACAAGGAATGTCCCCAATTAAAGTATAAAAAGTACCTGTTATTTCTACTCGTGGTTATTGCAGACGGCTTTCTGTGGTATTACTACCCGGACCGGGGTGTGTCGGCCATTACCAGCGCGGCGGATTACCTGATAGAGATGCTTTTATTTATCCCGCCCATTTTTGTGCTGGTGGGCCTGCTGGATGTTTGGGTGCCGCGTAAAATCGTGGAAAAACACGTGGGTCCCGAGTCTGGAATTAAAGGTATCATCATCTCCATCCTGGTGGCCACGGCGGCGGCCGGCCCCCTGTACGCCGGGTTTCCGGTGGCTTACGCTTTGCTCAAAAAAGGCTGCCGGATGGCCAACGCGGTCATTTTCCTGGGCACCTGGGCCACCATCAAAATACCTATGTTAATGATGGAGATTAAGTTTATGGGCCTGTCCTTCGCCCTGCTCCGCCTGGTTCTGACCCTGCCCGCCATAATTATAACGGGTTACCTGCTGGAAAAATTGCTGGCCGGGCAACCGCAAGCCGAGGTGCCCCCGGCGGAACATGTGTAAACCGGTAATGTTAATTGAAATTTACGGTTAACAAGGTGGGGATACTTTTGCAAGCTATTCAGGCACAAAATCTGGTGAAAAGGTATGGATCCGTCCTGGCGGTGGATGATGTTTCTTTTTCCGTGGCTCCGGGGGAGATTTTCGGTTTTTTGGGGCCCAATGGGGCCGGTAAAAGCACCACCCAGCGCATGCTCACCGGGGTCATCGCCCCGGACGCCGGGGACATCCAAATTTTCGGCTATGACCTGCTGCGCTGCCCCAACCCGGCCAAGCAGCTGATGGGCATCGTCCCGGAAATGGCCAATGTTTACGTGGATTTGTCGGCCTGGAACAACCTGATGTTCATGGGCGAACTGTATGGGATTGGTAAAAAGACCCGGATAAGCCGGGCTGCCCGGCTTCTGGAGCAATTTAATTTGCTGGAGAAGAAAGACCTTAAAGCCAAAGGTTTTTCCAAGGGCATGAAGCAGCGGCTCTTAATCTGCATGGCCATGATGAACGACCCGCAAACTCTGTTCCTGGACGAACCGACCTCCGGGCTGGATGTACAGAGTACACACCTGATTCGTAATTTGTTGCGGGAGTTCAACGCCCGGGGCCAGACGATCTTTTTAACCACCCACAACATCGAGGAAGCCAACCAGCTCTGTGACCGGGTGGCTATCATCAACCGGGGCCGGGTCGTGGCCATTGACCGGCCGCAAAATTTAAAACTTACCCTGCAGAGCCTGCAATCGCTGGAAGTAGCGTTTAGCTCGCCTTTACAATCAATGGATATATTGTATTCCGTGGAAGCGGTTAACGAGGTTAAGAAGACGGGCGATAAATTCAGGCTTTATACAAATCAGCCGGCCAGAGCCATTTTATCGGTGGTGGATTTAGCCCGCCGGCATAACCTGGAAATCCTGTCCATCAACACCCTCGGCCCCAGCCTGGAGGATGTTTTTTTAAGGCTGACCGGGGGGCAAGAAAAAAGAGGTGCTCACAATGCAAGCTGTTAGCCAATCTGCGACCACCGGCCTGCGGCGTTCCCTGGCGGTGGCCAAAAAAAACGCTATGATTTACTATTTGAAACCACCGGTTTTAATTTTCGGCGTGCTGTTTCCCGTATTTATGTTCCTTGCCTTCGCAGTGGGGCGCGATGTACCCCGCCAGTCCCTGGCCCCGGGGCTGATAGCCATGACCATTTTGTTTACCGCCTCTTCGGTAGGTCCCATGATCGCCCCGTGGGAACGCAAGGCCAAAACTTACGAACGACTGTTGTCTGCGCCCCTGTCCATCTTGCAACTGGTTTTGGGCGATATCCTGGCCGGATTTATCTACGGCCTTGTGATATCCCTGGTGCCGTTACTGCTGGGCATCTTGATCCTGGGGGCGCATATCGAATATCCCCTTCTTTACGCCGCCGGCCTTATCTTATCCGCATTTTGCTTTGCTGCACTGGGCGCGTTAATGGCAGCCCTGCCCACCGATGAGCCCTCAATGGTGATGATGCTGTCCAACCTGGTGCGAATTCCATTGCTGTTTATCAGCGGAGTTTTTATCCCGATTAACCAAATGCCAGTTTGGGGGCAAAAGCTGGCCATGCTGTCTCCGCTGAGTTATACCAGCGACCTGATGCGCCTGGCCCTGGGGCATGGTTCCCTGTGGGGAGGTTATCTTAACTTTGCGGCCTTGTTGTTTTTTATCGCCGTTTTTTTACAAGCCGCCGTCTTTTTCCACCGGCGCGGCATCGTGCGCGTTTTTTAAACGGCTTTGGGAAAACTGCAACCGCCTTCGCAAACGCCTCTTAAATCAGAGAAACCGCTAATAAATATTATTAGTTATACTTTGTACTAAAAACCTTGACCTGTTAAAGAAAGCGCGCTTAGATCAATTACATTAAAGCGCGCTTTTCAATATTTTAATGTTTAGACTGGCTAAATATAGCCAGCATATACTTTTTTAAAATAGAAGCAAAAAGAGGGGAATGATTTCCCCTCCCGCCCGGCCGGTTGCTATTGTTTTGCCGGAATTATTTAATTGGTTCCACTAAAACCGCCAAATCCACGGGCCCCGTGTTTACCGAAACCCCTCATTTTAGCCATCTCCGCCAACTGCTCAGTGGTCAGCTGGGACTGCATCTGCTCTCTGTTTTGCGCCTTGATATTGTACAACTGGCTTCTCAGATCATTAATTTGTTTAATCTTGGCGTCGATCTGGGCCTGGTCGGGGTCCTTTTGCAGCTGGTACTGCCGCAGGTCAAACATTAAGTCGCGCAACTTGTCCCGCAGGTCCCCGGTTTGCTCATAAGAACTCTTTTGTAACTGCTGCATTGTTTCAATTTGCTGGTCGGTCAGGTTCAAGGCCTCCACCGGGCTGACCCAGTTGTCACTGTCCAGCATCCGCGGGCCGCCGCCCCAGCCCATGCCGGCAGCCGAGGCCACCTGGGCGATGCCGAGGACCAGCACCAGCGTTACAGTTAAAACTATCATCTTCTTTTTCACTTGTATCAATTCCCTCCTTAACTTAAAAAACTGTTCTGTGGGCTATCCCGCCGGGCTCTTACGCTTTTTATTATATAAGGTATTTTTTACTGTTCTGTGAATGAACTGTGAATAAATCCGGAACTTTACCTGTTCACAGGATGTTCAAACTTTTTTCACAAAATAGCCCCAAATAGTAGCTATAATAATATGCAGGAACTGGAAGGGGGGTACTAATTGAAATGAATACTGGAAATAACCAAGGGGATGGCAGGGAGATGACGCCGAAGAAAAATCTAGCCGGTACGGCCCTAAAACAGTGCTTATTTTTAGTCGTGCTGGCATGTTTACTGGGCTGGACATTTAACTATCCATTGGTAGTAAAATCACTTGGCGGTGAACTACTGGCCGAAATTCAACAAAAGCAGCTTGCTGATCTCAAAGCAAAGGCGGAGCAATTAAGCACCGATATAAGGTTTATCGACCTAATTTCCGCCAAGAAACTGTTTGATGAACGGCAGGCTATTTTTCTAGACGCCAGAAGCCCTGAAGAACATGCGGCAGGGACTATCACCGGCTCTATTGGCATATCCCTGATGTCGGTAGTGAAAGGGGAAGTGGTGCTGGAAGAAGCCATACCCGACCATAACGCCGTTATTGTAACCTATTGCAGCGGCGGGGAATGCGATGTGGGGGTGGAAATGGCCAAAGAACTGGTGGAACGCGGCTATACCAATGTGTACGTGTTGGGTGAGGGTTATCCCGGCTGGTTGGACGCGGGTTACCCAGTGTCTAATCCTAATGGAGGTGATATAAGCTGATGAAACTTTTACATAATGATTATTTTCAATTGGCGGTCAGGCTGATCATGGGCGGGTTGTTTCTCTATGCAGGCCTTGGCAAAATCATTGCTCCTTTGGATTTTGCCGCCTCTATGTACAATTATAAACTCTTGCCTGATGAACTGATCGGCCCGGTGGCGGTAGCCATTCCCTGGATTGAAACCCTGGCCGGAATTTGTTTGCTGCTGGGGTTTAACACCAAAGGAGGTTCGCTGGCCATAGCCGGGTTGCTAACTATGTTTATAATCATTTTAATAATCAGCGCCGTTCGCGGCCTGGACGTTGATTGCGGTTGTTTTAGCGGGGTGGAAAGAACGGTGGGCTTTTTGGCTATCTTTGAAGATTTAGCCATGCTGGCAGGAGCCCTTTTTCTACTTTACTTTGACCGGGTTAAACTGACCCCGTTGGCAGCACTTACCGGTAAAAACAAGTCCTGAAAGGAGTCACTTTTTATGACTGCGCTTAAAAATCTATGTGCCGTACTTTTCCTCATATTAATTTTGTCAATAAGCTCAGTGGGTTGCTTGCCAAGCAATGAAAGCAATCATGATCAAACACCGGTTGTTTCCGTGTCGCCTGAACAGCAAGAGGAAATAAATAATGCCTACGCGGAAGAAAACCTACCACATACTAACGGTGTTGACGAAGAACCAATTAATTCGGAACCAACCGCCGGTAGTATAAAATCAAACAATGTCATTGAGAACAACCAGATGCAAACACCCATTTCATCTGAACAACAAGAGAATACCGACCTATCCTCTTCCCAACAAAGTAGTTCCGATCAAGCTGTTACCCCAAAAGATAGCACCGGGGTTAAGGAAATCAGCGCCCGTGACTTAAATGAAATGATCGCTTCATCAACAAATCTGGTCATTATTGACATTAGCACCCCGGGTGAATATCAGGAGGGGCATATTGAAGGTTCATTGCTTGGAGATTTACGGTTGATGCGGACGCAGCCGGAACAATACCTGGATTCACTGGGAATAAATAAATCCGATACCATTGTGCTAACCTGTGAAACGGGCAACAAAAGCTACATGGTTGCAAAATTATTATTGGGGACTGAGTATCGAAATGTATATAACCTGGCCGGTGGAAAAATTGATTGGGTGCGTGCTGGATATGATTTAGTCGCGGGAGATAGCTAACGATTAGGTTAGAAAAGCATACCTATTTCAAGGAAATGAGGTGTCTAGAATGTCAGTTTTGAATATAAAAAATTTAATTGAATTCTCAGGCCGGGAGCAGGTAAAAAAGGTTTTGTTTGATCTACCCAAAACCAAAGGACTGTTAATCTGTTTTGAACCGGGCCAATCAGTTCCACCCTGTATAATGGCCTCTGATCTAATATTTTACACTGTGGAAGGAAAGGGCCTGCTGGAAATGGAGGGAGAAAAACAAGATATGCAAGAGGGTATATTGATCATGGTACCGGCGAATAAGGAGCGTAAGATTACCGCCATTACCAGGCTTGTAGTTTTAGCCATACAAATACACTGATAATTACCATCGTACTAATCTATCTTGAGACAGATGCGAAATAACCTTTAATCATATACACAGTGTTAACGAAGATAGGAGGTCAAAATGCACAAGCCCAATGCAAAAACAATTATATTCGGATTGATTATATTAGCCTTCATAGTCATAGGAACCAAACCGCTGTGGACAAATTAAGAAGACCGGGTCGATGTTGATTCAGAGCAGTCAGCTGTTACGGCCCAAGAAGTTCCAGGGCAAGATACACCAACTCCTGGCGTTGCAGCGGATACCGGTGCAGTCACCCTGACTCAACTGCTGGATAACAGTTTCGCCACAGGGAAACCCGTAGCAGTGATACTAACGTATGATGCGGATTGCTGCCCGGATACCAAGAAATTTTTCGACGAACACCGGGCAACTACCCAGGAGATTGAAAAGAAATACGGGGAAAAAGTTAGTTTTGCCTGGATTGATATTGCCATATATGATCAACTGGAACACGATAAATTAATGGAAGTTGCTGAAGAATTAAATGTCAATTCCGTTCCCGCCGTAGTATTGTTGGATAACAACCGCAAGGTGATTAAAAGCTGGATTGGAGAATTGAATCAAGAAGAAGTAAGCCAGGCTATAGAACAGGTGGTGAATTAAGTACATGCCATCAGTGGATGCACTATTAGCCGGCTCATTGGGTTTTTCACTGCTGGCCGTTTTGGCCGCCGGATTGGTTAGTGGATTGAGCCCCTGCACTTTGCCCACAGTGGTAATGGTGGTGGCCTATGTGGGAGGACACGACAACCGCTCCCGGTTAAAAGGGTTTATATTATCTTTATCTTTTGTGTTGGGGCTTTCCCTTACCCTGGCCGCTGCCGGTGCCTTTGTTTCCCTGGCCGGTAAGATGTTTTTAGGCAGCAGTGTTGTCTGGTACATAGCTGCTTTTGTGGCGGTACTGATGGGCGCCAACATGCTTGGCTTGTTTACGCTACCAAGTTATTCTGTAAATCTGCCCGGCATTAAGCGGAGCAGCGGAGTGTTAGGGGCATTCCTGCTGGGTATTCCCTTTGCCATAATTGCCTCTCCCTGCACCACTCCGGTCACAGCCACGGTACTGGCTTATGCCGCCACCAAGGGTAATGTATTTAACGGTTTTATCCTCCTGTTTGTATATGCCATTGGGCGCAGCATCCCTTTACTGGCGGCGGGCACCTTCACCTCGGTACTTAAAAACGCATCCAAATTCGCCCGGGTTAGCGAGGTGATACAAAAGATAAGCGGCCTGGCGCTGGTAGGATTAGGATTCTATTTGTTATATAGTACCATTAGCTAAAGCTTGACAAAAATTACGGGAGCACAAGATAAACATGCCCCCGCCGTTATGACGCCAAGAAGTCCGTTCCGGGGTAGCCACTCTGAAACGGACTTTTTTATTGTTAAAGTATACTTAATTGCAGTCAAAGCCGAGTGGTGGTACCTGGAGCGAACATACGAAGCCATAAATTGGGGACATTCCTCGAAGAGGTGTGTCCCCTCTCCTTAAAAGAGCGAACGAGGCGGAGGATAAGCGGCGAATCTGTTTGAGGCCCGAAGGGCCGAGTTATGCAGCCGCCCGGAGCTAAAGTAGGCTCATACAATTATAAGGCCGAGTCAGTGAGCGGAAGGTACCACCACTCGGCTTTTTTAATCGGCACTGTTCTTGATCCTTACCCATAGAGCCAACCCGGTTATACCACGCTTGTTAAAAATTAGATTGCAAATCGGACTCTATTCATTAAATCGTCCAGGCCGCTTTTGTCACCGTTAAAATCATATGTTTTAGCTATCTTATCATCGAGAGGCTTTTCCAGGTTCACATTTTCAGCACCACCAATGGCTATGATTGGTATTTCCCAGCGTTTAAATATTTTACGGCAATGCTCTCGAATGCTGTTTATATCACTCAATGCTCGATCTAATACAATCAGATCCGGTTTTATTTCTAATAAAAATTTTTCCGCCTCTTCGGCATTCGAGGCCATGATCACATAAAACCCTTCCGCTTCCAGGCCGACGCTAATCACTGCCTGCAGCAACTCATCGTCTTCAATGAGCATGGCCGTATTTTTCCCAGGCATTATTACCCCTCCCTGTTAATAGTGCAGTTTATGGTTCTTCTTTTCCTGATTTTATCCCTTAAATTTGAGCAAACTGTGAATAAATGTTGACATTTTTATGAATTATTTCAGGCAAGTTCCTCCAAAAGAATTTTTTACACATGAACAATTTATGAATAAAAAAAACAAATGCCAGTTAACGCAAAGTAGCTTGGCATTTGTTTTTTGCCTTTTACACTAAATCGGTTTAAACTGCAAACTACCAATGGAAGAAATCCCAAAGGCAGTTTTACCCGGCCTAATTTGGTTGTTCCGTTACTGTTATGGATAAGGATCGCTGCTGATTGCCGCGATAGAGAACAATGTCCACCTTTTGGCCGATTCGAGGCGTCGGTTTGCAGCAGGTTCTTGTAGCTGCGGTTTTCTACCTGCACCGGGCGTCCCTTGGCGCTGATTACGCCGACGGTTACGGTATGGTCCAGCCCGAACGGGTTGCCGATGGCGATTACCCAGTTGCCCACCTCTACCTTGGATGAATCCCCCAATTTAAGATACGGCAGGGTTCGCCCGGCATCCACTTTGAGCACCGCCAAATCCAAATTGTAATCCGACCCCACCACCTTCGCCGGCAGCGGGCTGTCCATTCCTTCTATGGTCACGGTTATTTTGGTCGCCCCGTCAATGACGTGTTCGTTGGTTAAAATATATCCATCTTCAGAAATAATAAAGCCGGAACCCAGGCCTTGTTGTTCCCGCGGCTGGGTCCTGTACCCGTAGGGGCCGCCAAAAAATTGCCTAAAGAAAGGGTCGTTAAAAAAAGGGTCCACCCCTCCGCTGGTGCTTACGGTATCAATTTTTACCACCGCCGACCCGACTTTCTCCACCGTGTTGGCCACGGTTTCAGTTCCTGTACCTGGTGGGAGTCCGGTGGCGCTGGCGGTGATCAATCCCAAATCCGAGGCGCCTGTTGCCCGGGCTCAAGTCGTTCACCAAAAGGCATCCCCCGGCAAACATCACCCCCGCCACAAAGGCAGTCAGGGCAATAAAAAGCAGTTTGCGCCTGAAATCAGTTAAATTTTTCATATTAACCTTCTTTATGGGCTATACGCTTATCTTCATCTGGAATATAGGGACAATCCGGATTAATAAATGGTTTTTTTGCCTCAGTTGATTTGTAAACCCGTTCCAGGAGACGGTGTGTGCAAGTAACAAGTTCCCGGGGTAAAAATGGTTTTGCCAGGTAGTCATCACTTCCCATCTCCAGGCCCATGATGCGATCCAAATCGGCATCCCGGGCGGACATAAAAATAACGGGAATGTCCGGGGACGCCTCTTTGATACTGCACAGCAGCTGGTAGCCGTCAATATCAGGAAGTATAATATCTAAAATCCAGAGGTGCGGGTGCTTTTCAATGGCTTGCAGCGCAGATTGCCCATTGGTAAAGGACCGTACTTCCCAGCCTTCTTTTTTTAAATAGCAAGTTAATATTTGATTTAAATTTATCTCATCTTCAACCAGGAAAATCCGGAACACGCGCGAACCTTCCTTTTAACTGCAAGCTAATGGCCCGGTCCATAAAATTGCCTCACTTTAACGCAGGTCTGAAATCATGCTCAGGTAAAAACCCAGCATTAAAAATATTGCCCCGGGTCCACCGGACGGCCATCGACCCGGACTTCCAAATGCACATGTGGCCCGGTGGATAGCCCTGTATTGCCCACCCTGGCGATCACCGTTCCCGGGGAAACCTGTTCTCCCACGGACACCAGGATGGAAGAGGCGTGAGCGTATAGAGTAGTAACGCCATTGCCGTGGTCGATCCTAACCGCCAGCCCGTAACCGCCGTCCCAGCCGGCGAAGGTCACCCGGCCGGCCGCGGCCGCCCTGATCGGCGTTCCTTCCGGCGCGGCCAAATCCCAGCCCTCGTGAAAGTCCCGGCTGCCGGTAATGGGATGGGTGCGCTGCCCATACCCGGCGGTAAGGCGGCCCTGGACCGGTAAAGTGAATTTCCTGGCCGTGCCGCTGCGGGAAGTTGCCGGTACATTGGCCGTTGATCTCATCGTTCTTACCGGCCTGGCTCCGGGGATGATTATCTTCTGCCCGGGCTGCAGACCAAGGGGGTCAAGGTTACTATTTGCTTCCAGAATGCTTTCAACTTCAACCCGGTAGCGCAGCGCTATTGCCGCAAGGGTTTCCCCCGGTACAACCCGGTGCAGCAAACCCTTTACCGGCAGAATGACCAGTTCCTGGCCCACGTCCAGCCGGTGGGGGTTGGGCAGGTCATTGGCCCCCAGGATGGTTTCCACATCAATACCGTAACGCTCCGCTATGCCGCTCAAGGTATCCCCGGCTGCCACCTGATACAGAACCGGCTCTAGGCTTTTGGGGGAATCCTGTTTTTCCGAAGGTGTTTGGGGTGGTGGTTCCGGTGTTTTTAAATTAGAAGGTTTTTCAACTGCATCTCCGAAGGTATCTTTATCTTCGGTTCCGGGGTTAAATAGATCAGCGTTTTGATAGGCTAAGAATAATATCCCGACAATTACAATAACAGGGTTATCAAAAGTAATTTATTATCTCGTAAAATACCCATCTCCACTCCACGATGTTCCCTTAATTATTTAAATATACTTACGATATTACTTACCTGAAGACCCGCTCGTACCGCCCAGCGTGCTGTAGGCGGGCGCCCAGGGCTTCTGGAATAGCAGCTTGGTGTAGGCGTGCTGGGCGGCTAGTTCTTTCAGCAGTTGCTCCGCCTCGGCCAAGGCAACCTCTGCGGCTGCCACATCAAGTTTGCCGGCAACCCCGGCCTGGTACATCAACTCTTTGGTTTTTAGTTCCTCCTCGGCCCTGGTCACTCCCTTTTCCGCAGACTTATAAGATTCCTCCAGGTTTTTCAGGGTATAGTACAGGTCTCGCACCAGGAGGCGGGTGGCATCTTTGGCGCTTTGGGCGTCCAGTTCGGCCTGCTCCAATTCCGCCTCCCGGGCATCGTAGGGGGTATACTGCCCCTTGGCCCACGCCAGGTCGTTAATATATTCCTGAAGCTGCACCCCCTGCTCGGCCAGCCACACGGACGGGCTGTTCTCCAGAGCGCGGTTAACCTCGGTGTCCAGGTTGGTTACCTCCAGCGGGTGAAATTCCAGTTCGTCCACCAACACCGGCCGGTCCTCGGGCCACAGCCCCACCAACTGGTTAAATTCCGTGTAAGCGTGATCCAGTTCATTTTGCGCCGCCGCCAGGTCGCTTTCCGCTTTATCCATCGCCGCCTCGGCCTGATCCAGCGCCATCATGGTTGTTCCGGCTGAGTTACCTTGGCCGAACTTGGCCACAATTCCATGCTGGTAGGCCGCCCGGGATTGCTGCAGTTCCAGGCGGGCTTGCTCAAGAACAATTTCTTTTACTTCTACACTTTCCCGGGCCTTTAAAACATTCCAGTACAGCTGGTAGGTATCCAGGGCGATGCCGTCCAGCCGGGCGTCGTAACTTTTTTTAGACATGCGCCAGGTCAGGTCCGCCTGCAGCAAGGAGGCCCAGGCAATTTCAAACTGCGGATCATAATAGACCACATCTCCGACGGTGGGGATAAAATCCAGCTGATCAGACGCCTCATCCCTAAGCGCTTCGGTGCGATCTATTTCCAAATCAGCTTTTTTGACCACTTCGCTGTGCTTAATCGCCTTTTCTATGGCCTCGTTCAGGGTAAGCTCGGGCCGCGCGGGTTCCCTGGCCAACGCAGGCTGCAGCCCACTGAACGTAAAGCTGACAATTAAAATCGCAAGCAGCAATTTTTTTAACAACTAACCCCGCCTCCCATGTAGATTATTGATGCCTGGCACCGACAATAATTTTTAATATCCGTTTTTTGTCGAAATTAAGGAGTGCCAGACAGGCACCTTTATTCGCGTTATTCGTGACTCAATGCCTCCAGCGGGCTTAAGCCCGCGGCTTTCAGGGCCGGGTAATAGCCGAAAAAAGTGCCCGTGAACACGGAGAAAACCAGCCCCAAAATTCCACCCAGCGGAGTCGGCATAGCCTGCAAATCAAAATACTGCATCAGGGGGACCACCAGCGCGCCCAGGGCCACCCCAATCACCCCTCCGGCCAGGCTGATGATTACCGCCTCCAGCAAAAACTGGAGCAGGATATCGGTTTTCCTGGCCCCGATGGCCTTTAAGATGCCGATCTCCCTGGTGCGCTCCTTGACTGAGACAAACATGACGTTCATGATGCCGATGCCGCCCACGATCAGCACTATAGTGGCTACGATGACCAGCAGTACGGACATGGTGCGGGCCGTATCCTGGGCCGCGGCCAGGCGGCTGCCGGCATCCCTGATCATAAAGTCATCCTGCCCGCGGATACGGTGCGTTTCCCGGAGCACCCCGGCAATTTCCCGCATGGCCGAGGGCACGCTTTCCAAATCCCTGGCCAGGGCGATCATGCGGGGGTACACGTTGGCGCCTAGGATATATTTTTCCGCCACCACGTACGGCACAATAGCACTTTCATCGGTATTGACGCCGCCCGTGGCGTCCCCCAGCCGCTCCAGCACCCCGATAACCTGGAAGTTGCGCCGGTCGATTTTGACGGTACTGCCCACGGCGGCCGCCGCATCACCGCCGAACAACTCTTCGGCCAGTTCCGCCCCCAGCACGGCCACCCGGTTTCTTTGCTCATTGTCTTCATCGCTGATGAACGCGCCCGCTTGCAGTTTCAGGTTGCTCAGGGCCTGGTATTCGGGAAAGGCGCCGATCGCATCGCCCTGAAAAGTGATGTCGTTATAACTAGCTTCAACCTTGCCATTAATAGCTATGGTGACCATTTCCACCGAGGGCGCTTTTTCTTTGATGGCCTCCACATCGGTGGTGGTTAAGGGCTTTCTGTACATATCGCTCCCCCGGGCGGACATGACATAAATGGTGCCGGCGTTAAGTTTGGCAAACTGCTCCGCCACCGAGGCCTCGCCGCCCTTGCCCACGGCCACCACCAGCAAAATGGTAGCCGCGCCCACAATAATGCCCAGGGCGGTGAGAAAGGCCCGGAATTTATTGGCGTAGATGTTTACAAAGACCATTTTAATCAGTTCACTGTATTTCACACCTTACCCCCCTGGCCGGCGGGCCTGGTCCGGATGACCACTTTATCTCCCTGCTGCAAGCCGTCAATCACTTCCACGTTACTGCCATCGGTAAAGCCCGTCTTAACCTTTCGGGTCACAATTTCACCGGCCTCGTTATACATTTCCACCACTGCCGCGCCGTCCACCCTTTTCACCGCTGCGTTGGGAATAATTAATACATCTTTCTTTTGTTCAATGATCAAGGACACGGCCCCCGTCATGCCGTTTTTAATCCGGGCGTCGGGCTGATCAAGCAGTATACTGACCTCATACGCGACAATGCCGCTAGGGTCTGAAACAGGCAATGCTTCAATACCGCCAACTTTACCAGAAAATGTCTCACCCGGCAGGGCTTCAAACTCCACCTCCGCCGCCTGGCCCAGTGTCACCTCGGCAATATCCAGCTCCAGGACCTGGGAAATAACCGTCACGGCATCGCCGGTGGACACCACGGCAAATTGTTTGTCCGCATTATCCCCTCCGCCGGACACGGTTTCCCCCACCTTATTGGCAATGTAGAGCACTGTACCGTTCACCGGGGCTCTTAACACAGTATCCTCCAGGTTCTTTTCCGCCTTTTTCAGGTTAACCAGGGCCTGGGCCACAGCGGCTTCTTCCATTTGGATATCTGAAGTGGCCCGCTTGGCCGCTTCATAGGCCTCCCGGGCGCTGTCCGCGGCCAGTTTTTTTAAAGCCACTTCCTGCGCCGGGAAAATGTCGGGCACTTCGCTCATGGGCTGGTAGACCAGCATGGCGTTGTCCATTTTTTCCTTGGCCGCGATCAGTTTATTGTTATAATCATCTTTGGCTTTAGCCAGCTTGGCCCGGGCCGCTTCGTAACCCGCCCGGGCGGCTTCCAACTCCAGCTGGTATTTTTCCGCGTCCAGCCGGGCAATGATATCCCCGGCCTTAACTTGATCACCCGGTTGGACGGAGATTTCCTTAATTACTCCATTAATTTGAAAATTCAGCCCCACCGTGTCCAGTTCGGCTTTACCGTCCGCGGCCAGGTCAATTTTCAGCTCCCCCTTTTTTACCGTTACTTCCTTTATTTCTTCGGCCACCGCTTCCCCACCGCGGCCGACCGCAAAAGAATACAGGCCAAGGGCAATGGAAAGACACAAAGCCGCTGCTATGATTAGAAATGTTTTTTTATTTTTTAAGCCAGTCAGCTTTTCCGGTAGACTCAAGTCAACTCACCTCTCTTTTCGCTGCAGTACCCCCGGAGGCCGGTATCACCCGGCCGTCCTGCAGGTAAATAATCCGGTTGGCCTGCCGGGCAATGTCCTGGTCATGGGTGATTAAAACCAAGGTACGCCCCTGGTTGTTCAGTTGTTTAAACAGTTCCATGATTTCCGCCCCCGAGCGGGAGTCCAGGTTCCCCGTGGGTTCGTCGGCTAAAATCAAAGGGGGATCGCCGATTAGCGCCCGGGCGATGGCCACCCGCTGCTGCTGGCCTCCGGACAGTTCGTTGGGCCGGTGGCGCAGCCGGTCGCCCAGGCCCACCATTTCCAGGAGCCGGGCGGCCCGCTCCCGGGAAACGCTCCTATCCTCGCCCCGGTAAATTAGCGGGATTTCCACGTTGGTCTGGGCGTCCAGCTTGGGCAGTAAATTAAACTTTTGAAACACAAATCCTATTTTGCAGTTGCGCACGGCGGCCAGCTTTTGTTCGGGGCAGGCCAGTACATCTTCCCCGTCCAGGAAATATTCCCCGGCATTGGGCCGGTCGAGACAGCCCATGATGTGCATCAGAGTGGATTTACCCGATCCGGAGGTGCCTGTGATGGCGACAAATTCCCCTTTGGACACCGTTAAGCTGACCTGATCCAGGGCCTTTAATTCCAGCAGGCCGTTTTTATATATTTTGACGATATCTCGCATCACAATCATAAATTAGCCCCCATAAAGCTACTGACCATAGCCGCCTTGATTAATTTGCACAAATTCAGCCATTGACTCCCCCTCGCCAGAAGGTTCCTCTTCCAGCCAGAATTTAACTATGTCGCCCTGTTTAATTTGGGAAATGTCCACTTCCGCGGCTTCCCCGCCAAAATTACCGGTGGCGATCACCGGCACGCCCACCGGGATGATAATGTCCACCGTTTCGTCACTCACCTTAATCCGCTCCGCCCGGGCCTGGGCCCTTTCCTCAGGGCTTAAAGACTGCATTTGACCCCGCAGCGCTTCCCTTTCTTCCTCCGTTTGAGCAATGTTGTTTTCCACTTTAAAAACAGTCAGTTTGTTGCCCCGAATGGTCTTGACCTGGCCCCATAAATCCGCCGGCCTTTCCGGACCACCCCACCGGGTTACATTTTGGGAGGACTGGCCGGAGCTTTGCGCGGGGGCATTGGCGGTATCATTGCTTCCTGAATTACAGCCCTGAAGCAGTACAAAAACAAGCAGGCTAATGAGCAAGAATATGACTTTTTTAAGGCGCAAACTTATCATCACCTTCTCTAGTATTTTTTCTGTAGTGGACTTGTTATTTTGCAAAATTTCACAATAGCAACCCGTCTGTCTAGTGTGGCCATCTTTTTTGCTTACCAAAGGCTACCCGGTGCATTTTATTTCCTGTTACCTGTGGCTTCTATGGCGATTTACCCTTTAGCCGCTGCACTTCTTCCCTAAGCTGAATCAGCTCCGCGTACAGGTTGGGGCATTGTTCAGCCGCTATTTCCTCCTCGTCAAGGGTGGAAAGATCTTGCTTACCACATTTGGCCACCAGGTAAACCAAACCAACGATACCGATAATCATGATGGGCCACAACCAATTTCCCAGGTTAAAACCCGTAATCGAGTGGTGCATATTACCCCCCCCACTGGCTGAAAAAATTACCATGATCCTTTAACCTTATATTTCAGCCGGTACAGTTTTCATAGTAAAACTAAAGGTGGACCCCTGGCCCGCTTCGCTCTGCACGCTTACTTTACCGCCGTGGGCCTCCACAATTTGCCGGGCGATGGCCAGCCCCAGCCCCGTACCCCCCAAAGCCCGGGAACGGGATTTCTCCACCCGGTGAAAGCGCTCCCAAATATGTTCCAGGTCTTCGGGCGGGATGCCCGGCCCCTGGTCGGCGATACTGACCGTGATGTTATCATCCTGCGCCTGCGCCCGCACCGTAACCTTCCCGCCGGGGCATGAAAATTTTACGGCGTTGTCCAGCAGGTTCACCAGCACCTGTTCAATGCGGTCTTCGTTGCCCAGCATTGGCGGCAACTGGTCCGGAAAATACCTGTCAACAGTTACCTGCTGCTTTTTTATAAGCGGTCGCAGTTTTACCAATACCTGGTCCACAAGTTCCGGTACGTCTATTTCGTTCATATCCCATCTTTCCTTACGCGATTCAATCCGCGATAAATCCAACAGGTCATAGATTAATTTTTTTAGGCGCAGCGTTTCCCGGTGGATAATGGTCAGGTACTTGTCTTGGTCCTCGCCAGGGATGGCGCGATCCAGCATGGCTTCCACGTAACCCTGGACCGAAGTGAGGGGAGTACGCAATTCGTGGGATACGTTGGCCACGAAGTCCCGGCGCAGTTGATCCAGTTTCCTTAATTCGGTAATATCCTGCAACACGCCCACGGCACCGAAGCTGTAGCCTGTCTGGTCAGTTAGCAGAGAAATATGGGCCAGGGTATAAGTCCGCCCGCCATCAGGTGTATATTCCCTGCTGCACGGCTCCCCGGATGCTAGAACCTTGGCAAACAATTCATGCAACTGTTTATCCGGGACGGGTTCCCCGTAGGCTTGCGCTAAAAAGTCTGCGGATTCCCCCAACCCGAAGGTGCGGGCCGCCCGATTGTTAAGTAAAATCACCCGGTTGGCGCCGTCTACAGCTACCACCCCTTCGGCCATGTGGGCCAGAATGTTTTCTATTTTCTCCTTTTCCAGGGCCAATGCGCCCACGGTCTCTTCCAGAGATAAAGCCATACGGTTGAAATTTTGCGCCAGGTGGCCGATTTCATCACCGGACTTAAGTTCCACCCGCTGTTTATAATCACCGTCCGCTATTTGTACGGTGGCTTCACTGAGCCGGCGCAGCGGCCGGGCCACCGAACGGGATAATAATAAACCCAGCAGGGCCGCCAGCAACAGGGCCGGCAGGGCGGCCAAGAACATCAACCGGCGCACAGCCCCAACGGTATCGGTGATATCGGCCATCGGGGCCGACAGAAGCAGCGCTCCCTGCACCTCGTTATTTACCAGCATAGGCACGGCGGCAAAAATAACCAGTTGTTCAAAACGGGGGAGATACCCCCGCCTGGAAACGGTTTGGCCATCCAGAAGCTTTTGGGCGTCGACCGGTTCCAGCCAGAAACGCCGCGAAGTGCCGGAAAATTCGCTGTGGGCCATCAGTAAAAGCTTATCCCTGTTGATTAAGGACATGTGATTATCCCCAAAACGGTTTAAAATGTCCACTACATCGGCGGCAGGCCGGTTCTGTCCGGTGTTTTCAGCCATAATGCGCGACACTTCCCGGCCTTTATTTAATAGCTCTGCCTCTTTAGTAGAGTAATAGTAGTCACCCAACAGGTAGGACATGGCCAGGCCCAGCACCAGCAGGGTGATTAAAATAATGGCGATGTAGGTGGACATTAGCTTGCTAAATAAACTTTTGAACATTTAATTGCCTGCCTCAAATTTATAGCCCTGGCCCCAGACCGTTTTTATGTAGCGCTTACCCGTATGGGCGCTGAGTTTTTCGCGCAAACGTTTGATATGCGTGTCCACGGTGCGAGGGTCACCCAGGTAGTCATAATCCCAAACCTGCTGCAGCAGCTGTTCCCGCGTAAAAACCCGGTCCGGGTTAGCGGCCAAAAACCACAAAAGCTCAAACTCCTTGGGGGGCATGGAGAAAACCTGCCCGTTCATTTCCACCTGTTTGGCGGCGTTATCTATGATTAGGCCTGGTAAAGTGATCACCTCAGCGTCTTTTTTTTCCTCCGCCTGGTGCACCCGCCTTAACACGGCTTTGACCCGGGCCACCATTTCCCGGGGGGAAAAGGGCTTGGTTATGTAATCGTCCGCCCCCATTTCCAGGCCCAGCACCCGGTCCAGCTCCTCTCCCCGGGCGGTCAGCATAATAATGGGTATGGAAAGTTGTTTTCTGATTTCCCGGCACACTGCCCAGCCGTCCTTTTTAGGCAGCATGATATCCAAAAGGATCAGGTCCGGGTGGCGGCTGGGCACTTTTTGCAGGGCTTCTTCCCCATCCACGGCTATTTCCACTTGGTAACCTTCCTTTTCCAGGTATAGCCGCAACAGCTCCCTTACCGGTTCTTCATCTTCCACAACCAGTATATTACCGGCATATTCCTGCATTTTTACACCTCCCTTACCCCCGTCCTTTTTACGATAATGCAAAACCGTAGCACTTTTATATTACTGGCGTGAACTGAGCTTCATGGGCGTTGTTAAAAGGGGAGGGCGCATAAAATCCGTCCCTCCCTTTTCAGTTACCAAAACAAATCATTTACTGGGTGCTGCCGGCCCCAAAGCCTCCCCGAAAGCCGCGGCCCCATTTGCCCCTGTTTTGGGCCATCTGGGCCAACTGCTCCTGGGTGAGTAAAGACTGGCACTGCTCCCGGCTTTGCTGGGCGATGCCATACAGTTTGCCGCGCAGATCGTTAATCTCCTTGATCTTGGCGTCTATTTTGGCTTTGTCCGGGTTTTTCTGCAGCTGTAGCTGCTTCAGCTCTTGCATGCTGTCCATCAACTTAATGCGCAGGTCGCGGGTTTGCGCGTAGGTTTTTTGCCTGATTTCCTGCATTTTAGCGATTTGCTGGTCAGTGAGATTTAAGGCACCGGGCTGACCCAGTCATCGCTATTAAGCATACGCGGGCCGTTACCACCCCAGCCCATTCCGGCCGCCGCAGCCACCTGGACAATACCGAATACCAAAAGTAGTGTAACGGTCAAAAGCACTATTTTCTTGTTCACTATTACACCTCCTTTCCCATCTGATTGCAC
Source organism: Desulfoscipio geothermicus DSM 3669 (assembly GCF_900115975.1). Taxonomy (GTDB): domain Bacteria; phylum Bacillota; class Desulfotomaculia; order Desulfotomaculales; family Desulfallaceae; genus Desulfoscipio; species Desulfoscipio geothermicus. Next base: position 79,318 of record NZ_FOYM01000004.1, on the reverse strand, counting down.
AGAAATTTTAGTTATTTTCCCTGTGCTAACTATATTCTACCCACCAATTGTGAACAAACTGTGAGAAAAGATTGGGAAGTTTATGAACTTATATTATATTTCTAAATACTTTTTTAAGTGTAGTGCGCACCGGATGATTTAAAAGCATATCGCGTTTGCGACAATATGGCCGAAAGTAATCGCTAATAAATAATAAAAATAAGGCCTCGCTAAAGGCCTAAAAGGAGGGCGTCTAAATTATAGGCAGATCCAAAATTTGGACTTAACTTAATCACCCTTTTGGCAGGCATACCTTTTTTCCAATAATTCATTCAGACTTCCCGTGCGATAACCGCATAGGTCCAGCGTTACATATCCAAACCCCATTTCCCGCAGTGCGCGCGCCACTTGCGCATATTCTCCCGCCAGGCGCACAATATCGGCGGGTGGCACTTCAATGCGGGCCAGATCACCGTGATACCGCACCCGCACCTGCCTGTAACCGCGCTCTCGCAGCCATTGTTCCGCGGCGCCGATGCGGCGCAGTTTTTCCGACGTAACCGGCGTGCCGTAAGGAATCCGGGAGGCCAGACAGGCCGCCGGGGGCTTGTCCGCCGTAAAGAGGCCCAGATGCCGGGAAAGCGCCCGCACGTCAGTTTTGTCAATGCCCGCTTCCAGCAGGGGACTGCGGATACCCAGTTCCCGCAGGGCCCGCATCCCGGGGCGATAGTCGTGCATATCCCCTGCATTGGTACCGTCGACCACCACGGCGAGGTTTTCCCGGCGGGCCAGGTCCAGTAAAACAGACATTATATATTTCTTGCAATGGTAACAACGCTGCTCATCATTCTGGGCCACCTCCCGCACCGACAGCGGGTCCACTTTTTCCACCCGGTGCCGGATCCCGGACAGGACGGCCACCTTGCGGGCATCCTCAACCTCCCCCGGCGGGTTCAATTCCGAAACCAGGGTAACGGCCAGCACCTTTTCACCCAGCGTCTCCACGGCCACCCGCGCCAACAAGGAACTGTCCACGCCTCCCGACAAGGCTATCAGTACGCTGCCCATTTCCCGCAAGATCTGTTGGAGCCGGGCCAGTTTATCACTGTTCATTTATTGTTTCCCCCGTTTACGCATTCAGCCCCATGCCGGTGATGCGTTTGCACGGCATGGAGGTCAACCGGGCGGTAGTTTTCCGTAGCCGGTTCCCCAATAATCACTCGCAACAGGTTGGGCCGGTCATATTGCCGTTTGCCGGCTCCGTAACCGACCCGTTCCACGGTCATGGAGGGTAATCCCACCCGCCCCCGGGCCAGCACAGCCATCAGGGCCGCGCCCGTGGGCGTAACCGTTTCCATGCGCACACCGGCGTCGTATACCGGTAGACTTGCCCCGGCCAATATCTCCAGGGTGGCCGGGGCGGGCGAAGGTATCACGCCGTGCCGGCAGTGGATGAACCCCGACCCCAGGGGCAGGGGCGAAATATATACTTTATCCACACCCAGCAGGTGCAGCCCCAGCACCGTACCCACCACATCGATTATGGCATCCACCGCCCCCACCTCGTGAAAGTGAATTTTATCCGGGCTGGTGCCATGGACTCGAGCCTCCGCCCGGGCCAGGGTTTGAAAAACCTGTTTGCTTTTATCCTTAACCCTTTCCGGCAGGCCGGCGGCGTCGATAAGCTGCTCAATTTCCGGCAGGTGACGGGCCGGCTGCTCGAATTCGGCCAGTGCCACGGTAATGTTTTCGGCGGTAATACCCGACTGTATTACCTGTTCACGGCGCAGCGCATACCCTTCCACAGGAAGCCCGGCCAATTCCTGCCGCAGCCTGTCGATATCAACCCCCGCTCCCACCAGGGCCCCGAGGCACATGTCACCGCTGACACCTGAAAAACAATCAAAAAACGCTATTCTCATTTCGCCGCCTCCCACTTGACCCGGGTTACGGCATCCGCCAGCGCCGCCGCCCCAAAGCCATTGTCTATATTCACCACACCCACTCCGGACGCGCAACTGTTCAACATACTAAGCAAAGCGGCCAGCCCGTTGAAGCTGGCCCCGTACCCCACACTGGTGGGCACGGCGACAACGGGCCGGTCCGCCAGCCCGCCCACCACGCTGGCCAGTGCACCCTCCATGCCGGCCACCACAATGATTACATCGGACCATTCCATCAGCTCCCGCTGGTCCAGCAGACGGTGGATACCCGCCACCCCCACGTCATAACAGCGCCGTACATGATTGCCCATCACTTCCGCGGTGACTGCGGCTTCCTCGGCCACAGGCAGGTCCGCGGTGCCGGCGCTCATCACCAGCACGTTTCCTTTCCGGGGCAACGGCTCGCCGCGGCTGATGGTAATGACCCGTCCCAGTTCGGAATACCGGGCGTCGGCACAGATCGCCCGGACTGCCTCAAAAACCTCCCGCCCGGCCCGGGTCGCCAAAACATTATTGCTGTGGGCGCACAGTCTCTCCACTACGGCAGCCACCTGTTCCACCGTTTTACCCTGACAAAAAACCACCTCCGGGAAGCCCTTGCGCAAACCCCGGTGATGGTCCAGCTTGGCAAATCCCAGGTCCTCGTAAGGCAGGGTCTTCAGCCTGTGCAGGGCCTCTTCCACGCTTACCCGCCGCTGTTCCACCTCTTTCAACAATGCGCGCAACTCAGACAACAGCATTGTAATTTACTCCTTATCCAGTCTATTTTATATCCGTGTCGTTTCATAGATAATATAACATTTTTATTTACAGTTAAAAAGATACGTAACTTGCATGCCGGAACGCAATTTGCCCGGGGAACGGGCAAGGAATATCCGCCATCGTAGGCGAAATATTATATGGATAAGTTTAGCGGAACAATAAAGGTGGTGAACAGCAACAAAGATGACAACACATTACCACTGGGAAGAGATCACCGTGCTGGAAACGGCCATTGATGATATGAACCCGGAATTTCATCCTTATGTAATCGAAAAATTACTGGCCGGGGGGGCGCTGGACGCTTACCTACAGCCAATCATCATGAAAAAAGGCCGCCCCGGCGTATTGCTCACCGTTCTGGCCCGTCCCCGGGACGTGGATCACCTGCTGGCAGTTATTTTTACCGAAACCTCCACCCTGGGGGTGCGGATACGCACCGAGAAAAGGGCCTGCCTGGCCCGCAGCTTTTTAACCGCCCAAACAGAATACGGACCGGTGCGGGTAAAAGTAGCTTATACGGGCGATAAAAATACGCCCGTTCGGTACAGCCCCGAATACGAAGACTGCCGGGCCCGGGCGCTGGAACGGGGCGTGCCGTTGCGGGAAGTATTCCGGGCCGCCCTGCAGGCTGCGCAAAAGACGGAAAAGACACCCCAATAAATATGCGTGGGTCCGATAACCCCCGCCGGCAAGATCCAAGGACCATTTTTTCATAAAAAATAAAATAAAGAACTGTTGGCAAATCGATAACTTTGTAATTTTTTATACTGGGTGGTATCATAAGTAGGGCAAACCCGGTTATTTTTCACCGCTATTCAACATCTTTAGCATGCCAAACCAAGCGTTAATTTTTACTTAGGAGAGATATACATGAAATACTTGAACACAGAAAAAGAGCAGGGCAAACGCATCATCATCACCGTTATCGGCCCCGACCGGGTCGGCATCATCGCCGGAGTCACCGGCATTCTGGCCGCCAATGACATCAATATCCTGGACATCAGCCAGACCATTATGCAGGAATTTCTGGTTATGGTACTGATCGCCGACATGGAAAAAAGCAAGATTGACCTTTCCACGCTTAAAGACAATTTAAGCAGCAAAGGGGAAGAACTGGGCGTGCGCATCGACGCCCAGCACGAAGACGCCTTCAAATTCATGCACCGGCTGTAATAAAGGGGGTTGTGCTGTTGCTTACCATACAGGAAATTATGGAAACCATCACCATGGTCCAGGAGGAACACCTGGATATACGCACCATCACCATGGGCATAAATTTGCGCGATTGCGCCGACGCCGACCCCCGGGCCGCCTGCCGCAAAATCTACGATAAAATCACCCGGCTGGCCGGCAACCTCGTTCCGGTGGGAGAAAAAATTGCCCGGGAATACGGCATCCCCATCGTCAACAAGCGCATATCGGTTACCCCCATATCCATTGTGGCTGAAAGCAGCCAGGCGGATGATTACCTGATTTTCGCCGAAACCCTGGACCGGGCGGCGGATGCGGTGGGGGTAAACTTTATCGGCGGCTTTTCCGCCCTGGTGCACAAAGGAATCACCGGCGGTGACGCAAAACTGCTGCGATCCATCCCAGCCGCCCTGGCCGGCACCGAGCGGGTGTGCGCCTCTGTGAACGTGGCCACCACCAAGGCGGGCATTAACATGGATGCGGTGGCCCTGATGGGTCGGATCATCAAGGACGTGGCCTCCCGAACCGCCGACCGGGACGGCCTGGGGTGCGCCAAGCTGGTTGTATTTGCCAATGTACCCGAGGACAATCCCTTCATGGCCGGTGCCTTTCACGGCGTGGGCGAACCTGAATCGGTGCTCAACGTGGGGGTAAGCGGCCCCGGAGTGGTCAAGCGGGCCGTGGAAAAGGTCAAGGGAAGCGACTTCGGCACCCTGGCCGAAACCGTCAAGAAAACAGCGTTTAAAATCACCCGCATGGGTGAACTGGTGGGGCGTACCGCCGCCGAAAGACTGGGCGTGCCCTTCGGTATCGTGGACATTTCCCTGGCGCCCACCCCGGCGGTGGGGGACAGCGTGGCCGAAATACTGGAGGCCATGGGTCTGGAACGCTGCGGCACCCACGGCACCACAGCGGCCCTGGCGCTGCTTAACGACGCCGTCAAAAAAGGCGGGGCCATGGCCTCATCCTACGTGGGCGGTCTTTCCGGCGCCTTCATCCCCGTCAGTGAAGACGCGGGCATGATTCGCGCAGTGGAAGAAGGTGCGCTTCACCTGGATAAACTGGAAGCGATGACCTGCGTGTGTTCTGTGGGCCTGGACATGATTGCCGTGCCCGGCGACACCGGCGCGGAAACCATAGCCGCCATTATCGCCGATGAAGTGGCCATCGGCATGATCAACCAGAAAACAACTGCTGTGCGAATTATTCCGGCACCGGGCAAACATGTGGGCGACTATGTGGAATTCGGCGGCCTTTTGGGCCGCGCGCCGGTAATGCCGGTGCATCGTTTCTCCGCCGCAGATTTTGTCAAACGGGGCGGCCGCATCCCGGCCCCCATCCACAGCCTGAGCAATTAAATACGCCCCCAACCCTCCGGGGTGCGCCTGGACGGCCTCACTCACGGCCGTCCAGGCATGCTTTCACAGTATCCAACCAATCATCAAACTGGGTAAAATTACCTGCCGGTTTTTACCACTATTTTATTCCCGTCGGAAGTGATCAGCACCGCACCATCACGGTCGGTACGAAAAATACTTGCGCCGGTGTTTTCCAGGGCGTCCAGCGTTTCCTGCGCCGGGTGACCAAAACGGTTGCGACGGCCCACCTGAATAACGGCATATTCCGGTGCCACAGCTTGAAAAAACCCGGGTGTAAAAAAACGACTGCCATGGTGGGGCACCTTTAGAACGTCCGATTGCAGTTCCATACCGCCGGCCAGCAGCGCCCGCTGGGCTTCCACTTCGATATCGCCGGTCAACAGCAGGGAAAAATCCCGGTACTCCAGGCGCAGCACCAGGGAAGCATCGTTTAAATCCTCATGCTCCTGCGCCGGCTTTCCGCCAGGCCCCAGCACCAGTACATCCACCCGGTCGTCAATTTGCAACATCTGACCGGCCCCGACCCGGTAAACGGGTATTTGCAAAGGAGCCAGACCGGCCAGTAGTTCCTCATATCCTGAAGCAGCAGTGATCACCACCGCTCCGGCATGCAGCTTATCAGCCACCGGCAGCGCCCCGCCGGCATGATCGCCGTGGGGGTGCGTGACTGCCAGCACATCCAGCTTATTGACGCCCAGCCGGTGTAGATAAGGTACCACCACCGATTCCCCCACTGCTTGCCCTCCCTCCGGGTCCCCCATCCGACCGCCCGCGTCAACCAGCATAGTACGCCCGCCGGGAAACTGCACCAAAATGCTGTCGCCCTGGCCCACGTCTATAAAATGCACCCGCAACTGATCGCCGGAACCGCCCCAGGGCCACCAGATGACCAAGACAAGCAGCGGCACTGTCGCCGCCGGGATAAATCTTTCGTACCGGCCGGCCCGGGATAAATCAAGACGCCCCTGCACCGTTTCCACAAACAAATATAACCCGGCATACCACAGTATCACCCCATACCAGGGCGGCGCTGCCACATAGGCGGACCCGCCGGGTATCATGCTTATTTGCGCAGCCAGCCAGAGGAAAAAGTCTATCAACACCCCCGTGCCGAAGTTGACCGGTTCCGCCGCAGGCAAATAAATACTCCCCACCACACAGCCCGCAAAGCCCAGCAGCATTATCACCCCGACCAGCGGCACCAATAATAAATTGGCCAGGGGAGCCACCGGAGTCACCAGGTTGAAGTAATATATCAGCAGGGGCAGCGTACCCAACTGGGCGGCCACCGTAACTTGCAGGGGCAGGCCCAACCACCGGGGCATTCCCCACCGTTTAATAAGTAATTTCCCCAGCGGGGGACCCAGGTAAAGAATGCCCCAGGTGGCGGCGAAAGACAGTTGAAAGCCTGTTTCATAAAGGGAAGACGGATCAATAGCCAAAATAACCAGGGCCGCCAGGGCCAGGGCCGTGGGCCAGTCCCTTTCCCGGCCCAGCTGCGCCGCCAGCAGCACAAGCACGGCCATAATGCCTGCCCGCTGCACCGCCGGCCCCATGCCGGTCATCACCGCGTAAAACAGCAAAACCGGCAGGACCAGCAAGAGTGCCGCCCGGCGCGGCATCCTAAGCGCCCCGGCCAACAGCAGGGTACCCGCCAGCACATAGCCCACATGCAGGCCGCTGACGCAGAGCACATGGGCCACTCCACTCCTTGCAAAGATGTCCTCCGTGGCCCGGTCGATGCCTTCCCTGCTGCCAAACAGCACCCCGCTGATAACCGCTGCCTGTCTTTCGTCCAAAGTCTCGTACGCCACCTTAAGCAATGCTTGTTTGGCCCGCAGGGCGAGGCGCACCGGCGCATTACCGCCGCCGGTACCCACCAGCCGGACGTCCCGGGGCCCGTCAACTTTCATTAAACAGTAAATTCCCCGCCGCTCCAGGTATGAGCGGTAATCAAAGGCACCGAAATTGCCGGGTTCCCCGGGAATGTACAGAAAACCCCGCAACCGCAGCCGGTCACCGTAGCCATAAACCCTCTCGTTTTTCGCCGCTTTAACCAGCACCAAACCGGAAACTTCCACAATGTGTTTACCGATTGCCACAATGTCCGCCTGTATCAGATACCGGACATTATCCTTGCCCACCTGCGGCTCTGCGGCCACCCTGCCCTCCAACGTCACAAAGTGGCCGGCAAAGCGTTCCGGACCGTCCGGCGGCCTGGCACTGTCCACCGCGGCAGTCCCCCAGCCCAGCAGGATAAACAGCAAAACAAAAACCCGGCGGTTTTCACGCCAGGTCAATATATACCCCACCACAGCCACACAAAAAACAGCCAGGGCCAAAAGCAGAACAACCCCGGAATCCACTTCAAACAGGGAGTTGATTACTATTCCCGTAATAAAACCTAACGTCATAGCAAGTAAAGGACGGCCCATAATTCACCACGTACTTATTTGTTTCAGCTGCGTAACATCAACTATTTAATTAAAGCAATCAAGTATTATAATAGCACTCCCGGCGTTAAAATCAAACAGCAAAAAGGACGGAACATGCTGCTGTTCCGTCCCCGGTATTAAGTATTTATTCGGCATCTTTAAATTTAACCATGGGGCACTTCTTACATACATGAAGGCCGGGCCATTCCTGACCGGGAGAACCAACCATGGAAGGTCCGCCGTACTTGGCGGTGCGGCGCACCAACTGCCCGGCCAGCGCACCGATATCCCCGCCGGGTATAAACAGGTTCAATTCACCCTTTTCGGTTTTACCGGAAGTGTAGCTGCCGGCGCACATGGTGTTCATATTGGGCTTTTGTTCATTATAGCACCAGGCCATACCACCGCATACCGCTGAATTAACGGTGTGGTTGAACTGCAAGGTGGGCACCTTTTTACCCCCTATGTAATCGTTCAATATGTGATAAGCCTGCAGGGCGTTGACCACCATAAAAACAACGTCCGGTTCCACCGGAGTCTTGCCCAGCGGAGCCGTCATAAAGCCTTTTAGTTTGCCCAGGGGCAGCATCGGCTTGGCCAGCAGGCATTCTTTGGCAAAATCCCAGTCGGCGGTATACTTTACATGGCCGTCAACCTCTTCGTCGCTGGCCGCCCGAAAGCCAAAACAGGTTTTGGCGTTACCGCACATTAAATTATCCGCGTTTGCTTTAACGATGTAATTATTCATGCGGGAAGCAAGGGCAATCTGGCAGACGGTCATCTTGGGCCCGGGCACTTTTTCGGCCTTAAAGTTGTTATATTCGGTTTCGTCCCAGAAGAATTTAACGGCCACGGGATGGTAATCCAGCTTGTAGAGATACTCCATAGCATCGGCCATCTCGGAATAAGTTAAATTCTCCTTTTTAGCAAGCGCCTCAACGTTTAACAGCATACTTGCCTTTCCCCTCCTTTATTTAAATAAATACTTTTTAATTAGCACAGGTTATTTTTAATATAATTAATTGTTATAATAACCTTAACAGATACACGACAATTTTCATGTCACGGCAGCGACATACGGAACGTCTTTTTTGCGACAAAATAATGTCTTGTGGGTGACATTTTCCCTGCACATGTTTTCCACGTACGGCATGTCACTGAATTTAAGGGAAATAAAAAAACAAAAAGGGGACAGGCACCGTAAAAGGGGACTGGCTCCGATTCGTTTTGTGAATCGGTACCTGTCCCCCTTTTATCCCCTTTTACCGGAGCCAGTCCCTTTTTGGTCATTATTCAATGCACTGTTCAATTTATAAAGATCATATCCTTGATTTGTTCAAAACGCTTGTCCCCGATACCGGAAACATTTTTTATATCCTCCGGAACCATAAAAGGGCCGTTTTGGTTGCGATAGTCGATAATTCTTTGCGCCAGGGCCGGGCCGATACCGGGCAGCTTTTCCAGTTCGGCTGTCCCGGCTGTATTTAGATTTATTTTTCCGGCAGAGCCTGTGCCGCCTGGCGCGGCATACGCGGGTGGCGACGCGGGCGCAGCGCCGGGCAATCCCGATGCAACTGCCCCAACGCTGCCAGCCGGCTTTTGCGGCACTGCGGCGGCCGCTGATTGCCGGCTCTTGATATCCTCCAGAGAAGGCACTACAATTTGCCGGCCGTCCTCCAGCGGGGCGGCCAGGTTCAGGTAATCCAACGCCGAGTCGTTTGTCGGGCCCGCCTGATGCACGGCATCACCCACCCGGGAACCGGGAGACAAGCGGTACAAGCCGGGTTTTTGCACCGCCCCGACCACATGGACTACAATTTCCCCGGAGCCGGCGGTTTTACCCTGTTCCCCTGCCGGGGACACCTCCCGGCCGTTTTCCGCACCGCCGGCTGACATCACCAGGGGTTTATCCCCTGCTGAATTAATTTCCTTTATCAAAGCATATTTATAACCGGCGCCGAATAAAATGAACGCTGCGATAATTAACAGCACCAGCTGGTGTCTTTTTTCCAACTGCATGGGCCCCACCCGCTCCTACACAAATACAACGAAAAATTCGATTTTGTCCGGTAAAATCCCTCTTTTTAGACGGCTAATATTTTCACCGTCCCTTTGCACAGGAATAGCCTTTGGGGTGGCGAAAATATTATTAACCATTTTTATTAAGGAAGGCAGGGGTGTTAATATGGATTTGTTTAGATGCCTGTTGTTCGTGCCCGGCACCGACCGTAAAAAAATCCAAAAGGCCTATACCCTGAACGCCGATGCCGTAATCATAGACATGGAGGACGCGGTGGCTTTCAGCGAGAAGGACAGCGCCCGGCAGGTAATCAGCGAAGTAATCGGCTCCCCGGATTTACCCACCACCTACGTACGGGTCAACGGGGTGCAAACCCGGTATATCCTGGACGACCTGCAGGCAGTGGTGCAACCCGGTCTGAGCGGCATCATGCTGGCCAAGGCCGAATCCGCCGAAGAAGTGCGCCGCGCGGATTGGCTGATAGGGCTCCTGGAAGAAAAACGGGGCATTGCCCGGGGCACCCTGGAGTTGATTCCATTTATCGAAAGTGTCCGGGGCATTGAAAACTCAGGCGACATAGCCGCCTCCTGCCCCAGGGTCAAAAGATTGGCCTTCGGTGGCAATGATTATACCGCCGACACCTGGACCACGTATACCGAAGACGGCTCCGAGTTGTTTTACGCCCGGGCCAGGTTGATCGCGGCTTCGCGGCTGGCTGACATCGAGCCGCCGCTGGATACCGTTTGCCCTTTCATTAAAAACATCGAAGCCCTGCGGGAAGACGCCCGCCGGGCCAGAAAAATGGGCTTCCAGGGCAAGCTGGTCATCCACCCGGCACAAATTGAACCAGTGAAGGAAATATTCAGCCCCACCCCGGAGGAAGTGGCGGCGGCGGAAAAGATCGTGGCCGCTTTCGAGAAAGCGGAAGCCGAGGGCACCGGAGTCATCCAGGTAGACGGCAAAATGGTTGAATACCCCATCGTCAACCGGGCCCGGCAAATCCTGACCACGGCGGAAAAGATAAAATTCAATTAAATGAAGTCAAACAATAAGGAGAGGGCTATCCTCTCCTTTTTGTTTACCCCCGGCTCGTTCTTAAAGCGAAGGGCAAGTACAGTTAAAAACCTACATTAAGAATAAATAGATTTTAGCTTACCGTGCTTTTTAATAAAAATATTTTATTTGTATCATGCAAAACGCTTATATATAATTCATAATGTATATGTGTAAATACACCTGTGATATTTTTTTCTTTTGAAAGGAAGATAGTTGAATGAGTAATTATAATGAAATGTGGCGCTCCCTGGGGTTGAACATGGAAGCCCATGACCGGTTGCTGCAAGCATTGCCGCCCACATATCACGATGTCTACCTGACCCAGCCGAACAGGCCGCAAGGCCTGGAATATTTCGATTTTGTGGTCAACGAAATCCACGGATTAAGAATCCAGGAACTGCAGGAGCATAAGCAAAACGGCGGTAAAGTAATCGGCGCATTTTGCGTATTTGTGCCCGAAGAAATTGTCCGCGCCGCCGGCGGCATCTGCATCGGCCTTTGTTCCGGCATTGATATCGGCGCTGCCGAGGCCGAAAAGGTGCTGCCGCGCAACATTTGCCCACTGATCAAGTCATTTATGGGCTTCAAGCTGGCCAAAATATGCCCCTACTTTGAGTCCTGTGACATGGTGGTGGGCGAGACCACCTGCGACGGCAAAAAGAAAGCTTTTGAAATATTAAACGACTACGTGCCGGTACACGTTATGGAAACGCCCCAGATGAAAAGGGGGCGGGACCGGGAGCTGTGGCTGGAGGAAGTCAGGGATTTTGCGCGTCTGGTGGAGGAAACCACAGGCAACAGGCTCACTACCGAAACCCTGGCCAAATCCATCCGGGAAGTGAACGGCAAACGGCGGGCCCTGCGCCGGCTGGCTGAACTGCGCAAAAACGACCCCGCGCCTATCAGCGGCCTGGACAGTCTCCTTATTGAGCAAATCGCCATGTATGACGATGTGGAAAGGTTCACGGGCAAAGTTAATGAACTCTGCGATGAACTGGATAAAAAAGTGCAAACCGGCGAAGGGGTTTTCCCCTCCGGGACCCCCAGGGTGATCGTCACCGGCACCCCCATGGCCATTCCCAACTGGAAAGTGCCGCACCTGATCGAAACCAGCGGCGCGGTGATAGTGGCTGAGGAACTGTGCACGGGACTGCGTTATTTTGAGAATGAAGTGGCTGAAGATGCCGGGGCCATGGATGCCATGCTGGAAAACGTGGCAGCCCGGTACCTGGGAGTCAACTGCGCAGTGTTCACACCGAACACCGGGCGTATGGAGCGGCTGGTTCAGCTGGTCAGGGAATACAACGCCGACGGGGTTATCCACTGCGCCCTGTCCTTCTGTGACCCTTACGCCGTGGAAGCCAACCGGGTGGAAAAGGTTTTAAAAGAGGAAAACATACCGCTGTTGAAGATCGAAACGGGTTACGACCAGGAAGACGCCGGGCAATTGAAGACCAGGATAGAGGCATTTATTGAAATGCTCGGGTAAAGGGGTTAAAGCCATTGTACGCAGGAATAGATATCGGGTCCAGGACCATCGGTTTTGTGGTGCTTTCCGAAGGCCGGGTGGCATTGTCCCGGCTCATTGATACCGGTTTCGAACCGCTGGGCGCGGCCAAAAATATGCTTACAGAGAAGTACCGGCGGGTGGTGGCCACCGGTTACGGCCGGCACGCGGCCAAATCCCACTTTGCCGACGCGGTGATTACTGAAATAAAAGCCCACGCCCTGGGGGCCGCCCATATTTTCCCCGGGGTGCGCACGGTACTGGACATCGGCGGACAGGATACCAAGGTTATCCTGCTTGACGAGCGGGGTGTCGTTGCCGATTTTCAAATGAACGACCGGTGCTCCGCCGGAACGGGTAAATTTTTGGAGGTGATGGCCGCCGCCCTTGGATACGGTGGTATGGACGAATTCGGTGAGGCTGCTCTACAGGGCAGCGGCGGCATTAAAATCAGCAACATGTGCACCGTATTTGCCGAATCAGAAGCGGTGTCCCTGATGCACCGGGGAGCGGCCCGGGAAGACATCGCCCTGGCATTGCACTCCGCCGTGGTGGAACGAACCGCGGGTATGTTGCAAAGAATCGGCTTGACTCCACCGCTGGTATTCTCCGGCGGGGTGGCCAACAACCGGTGTATTGTAACCCTGCTGGCCGAAAAACTGGGGACGAAAGTTCTGGTGCCCCCGGAGCCACAGCTGGTGGGAGCCCTGGGTGCCGCCCTGGCTGCGGCAAAAGAGCAGCATTAGAAGGTTTCACCGACGTTTTATCAAAAATTTACTTAAGAACGTGTATTAATAATCGCTTTATTGTCTTTCGTGATTTCAGCGGCTTATTAAAGCCTGTTTTTTTTATTTTTAAAGCCGGATATATCGTAACGTAACCCAAGCTGAAAAAAAGCCCAGCATAAAACTTAATCCGGTATAAAGCCCGGTAACCAACACCTTTTTTGAGTAATTGCAATATTTCATATTCAAAAGTGGAAAAAGTAAAGGACGGGTATTATCTTGTTAAAGCAATGAGTAAGACCGAAGTTGCCGCTCGAAAATATGAATTCTATGATAGAAAACTGCGCGGATCATAATGTAGCAATTTTTTTCATTACGAAACTAAAAAGCTGCACAATGCCTGTAAAATAAGGCAAAGTATGAATACCTTCCTTTTTTTATTAGCGTTATATATGATATAATTAATATATATATCTAACTTATATATTTTACCTGCGGTAACTGCACTGGAAGGAGAATTGTGCTTGATTAAAAAAATTTTTCTAGCGTTTGATGGATCACAAAATGCACTGCGGGCGGCTAAGTTTGCTGTTGATTTGCACAAAAGCATACCGGAAGCCCGGTGTACTATAATTATTGTGGCTTCCTTCACTAAGGATGAGGCAGAATTTCTTGGCGCCAACGAAGCTGAATTTGACAATGCGTTACAAATCAATACAGATCGTTTGCTGCAAAGTGCTGTGGAATTATTTAAAAGCGAAGGATTAATAGTGGAAAAGGTTATATTGCAGGGAGATATTGCCAAAAGCATCATTGAATATGCCCGGGAACATGATTTTGATCTTATTGTCATGGGTACCCGGGGGCTGGGTAATGTAAAGGGGATGCTGCTGGGCAGCGTTAGCAATAAAGTTATTCATCAGGCACACTGCCCGGTAACCGTAGTAAAATAAGACAAGGTGATGCAATTGCGCTTTTTTAGCGTTGGTGTGGGTGGAATTTTAGGCGCACTGGCCCGCTATGCCATAAGTTTATTATTAAATGACAAAGGTATGCTTCCCTGGGGGACTTTTGCCGTAAATGTAGGGGGTTGTTTTTTTATTGCCTTATTCCTAACCCTGGTGCTGCATAAATTAAGCGGCCAATCATATTTCGTGCTAGCCGTTGCCACCGGCTTTATCGGATCGTTTACCACTTTTTCTACGCTCAGTGTGGAAGGCATCGTACTTTTTCAAACTTCTGCACCATTGGCATTGCTTTACCTGGGGCTGACACTTTTGGTAGGATTTATTTTTACCTGGTTCGGTTATGCCACGGGGCAATATATCTTAACCACCGGTTGGGGTCAAAGATGGACTGGTTTAAGTGTAAAGGGAGAAAGAAATGGTTGATTTAGTTGCAGTGGGTGCCGGTGGTTTTTTGGGCGCTACCGGCCGCTATTTAATTGGACGATTACTTGGTAAATTTTGGAAAAGGGATTTTCCACTGAGCACTTTTGTGGTTAATATGTTGGGTAGTTTTGCCCTTGGCTTACTGATGAGCCATCCCCATTTTATATCTACGCTGATGGACGGCAGCGCCCGCATAGCTTTAAGCGTGGGTTTTATGGGGTCCTTTACCACCTTTTCTACCTTGATATATGAGAGTTTTATGCTGGCCGAAAGGGGTAATTTGTCCCTGAGCGCTGCCAACATTATTCTTTCCATTATTACAGGTCTGCTTTTAGCCTGGTTGGCCATCTACTGTTTTTAAATTTAATCTCAATGATTTATGTTTATTCTGAGCAGAACCGCAACTAATAACTCCTATGGCTGGTTAGTAACAAAAAAGGATGCTACAGACGTAGGGTTGCAATCAATCGTTTGGGCTGCAGCAGTAGATCCAGGCCTTCATTGATTTCCTTTACCGCTACATCGGCATTTTGCAGCGCCTGCACGGAAGTTCCTTCCGGTCCTAAAACCACAATACCAAGGGCCGCTTTCGCCAGCATCAACTTATCGTTGGCGCCGTTGCCCACCGCCACAGT
This sequence comes from Desulfoscipio geothermicus DSM 3669, assembly GCF_900115975.1. Lineage (GTDB taxonomy): Bacteria > Bacillota > Desulfotomaculia > Desulfotomaculales > Desulfallaceae > Desulfoscipio > Desulfoscipio geothermicus. The sequence goes on along the minus strand of NZ_FOYM01000004.1, from coordinate 64,295 downwards.
ATTCTCCGCTCCCAGGCTTTCCACAAAAGCTTCTTTTTCCCCGACCCCGATTGGCTGGGACAGAATCTGAACGGTACCTTTGATGCCCTTGCACTCACCCCGGCACTTGCCGAAGGTATCGGCAGTTAGGATGTGCACTTCGAGACTCTCGCTGAGCTGATTCAACCTTTCCTCGACGCCGGGCAGCAGGACGCCGTCTTGGGCCATCGTGCCGTTGTAATCCAACACGATGTATTTAAGCTGCAGCATACCACGACCGGGTATATCCACGGAAATCACGCTTTACACCTCCTTTCAGATGAGTATGGCCGCACACCAGCACGTCGGCGTTCGCTTCCTGTAGCATGGATAACACCTCGGGCGCCCTGGCCAGGGGCGGGTACATCATGACGATCAGGCCGATGGCAATGGGGATGTTGGTGGCGCCCACCTGGCAGCGTCCCCAAAAGCCGGCAATCTGCGGGTAAATGTAGCCGCCCGCCACACCCACTGCCATCGCCAGGAAGATCCACAGAGTTAAATACCGGTCCGGAAAAGAGAGTTTGCCGGTTACTGAATCCGACATATATAAGCCTCCCAACACATTCTATTATATAAAAATCATCTTATATTTTAGACTAAATCGTGTCTGACGTGCAGCAGTTCAGGCATTCTGTTTCAAATTTAAGACCTGGGTTTTCCCTTCTTTACAAAGTGATACTTCCGCATCGCTTTCCAGCTGCTTCAGCCGCAAATGCTCCTCTTTAAATTGCGGCAGGTCGGCCAGGTCGGCATGGAAAAAGGCAATTAAATTGTTAAAACACTCGTCAAGGTATTCGATTTGCAGGCTGTAAAAGGTACGCTGGGCTTCTTTTTTTTCGGTAACCAATCCTGCTTCCTTCATGGTCCGCAGATGCTGGGATATTCTCGGCTGGCTCATGTGCAGCACCGACTCCAGTTCGCAGACGTACATGGGCCTGATGGACAAAAGTTTCAGTATTTTCAACCTGGTGGGTTCGCCCAGGGCTTTAAATATCTTTACATAATTATTTAAGTTCATTGTCAACCCCCATTAATATTTATATAATGATTTTTTTATTAAATAATATCTTTATTCATTATTATTGTCAATATTAGTTATTTTCCCAATAAGGAGGCCACCATTAAATATTAACTAAAATTCAATGGTGGAAAATAATATGCAATAACTTAAAACTATAATAGGGTAAAATAAATTTGGAGGTGAACAGATTGAAAAAAGAAAGAAAAAAAACCACCCGCCCCCGAGTAGCCCCGGGAATGAGCGATTTTTCAGAAAAAAAAGCCACCCGGGAAGAAATCCGCAAAGGTAATTTCACCCGGGTGACCAGACTTTCTTATGACGAAACAGATTAATTACAATTTAAACGGATTTGGGCCGATTTCCTTGATTACTGATTCATACTCCGCCAATTTTTGCTTTAAAACATTGTCCGGAGGATTGTAACGCTTTGTGTAAACGATTTGGTTAACAGCCAAATAAATAATTTCCTTACAAAGTTTAGTGGCAATATCAGGTTCTTCGCATGCCCATGAACATTGTTCCCTGATATTTGCGATTTCCACCGGCGCATCAAACAACGTTTTTATTCTGTTCTCCATGACAAGTGGCGAACAGCCCGCAAAAACCGTTGGACGCTTAGGAACATTAAAGGGGGAAATAAATTTTAAGTTGTTTATTTCGAGGCAAAAATTTTCGTGAATAATAACTTCATGCCTTTTGCTTTCAAAGTATTTTTTTATTTGTGGAAAATCTATGATGTCGCCAAGGCATTCTTTTTTAGCGCAGATAAGTATATTTGTTTTCATGCTCCCCCCCCCTAGCTCGCCAGTAAAATCTTCATAGCCGTTATTATCTTTTCGTCAGTACAGTACGGTAAGTCAATTGCCCCGGACCTGCAAGAACTTACACAGGTGCCACAACCCCGGCAAGCCTTACCATTAACTTCAAATTTGCCGTCTTCAACCATCTTAATTGCTCCGTAAGGACAAACCTGCCGGCAGAGACCGCAACCGGCACATTTTTGGTGGTTTATTATAGAGGGTTCTACCAGCCCTTCGCCCAAAGCGACATAACTCAGTCTTTCTCTCTCCAGAAATTGTTCTTCCAGACCTTTTTGGGCATTGGCTATTCTGTACCGAGCCAATTCATTCCCTTTCCTGAGCTGACACTGGCTGGAATCACAGCCGGCTACGATGATTCCGTCAATACCTTCCGCAATGGCATCATTAACCATGATCATATTAACCGCCCCGGTGCACGGGACCTTGATAATATATAAGTTCGGTGAATAACCTGACCCTATTTGACCCATCAAGTCAGCCTCGCCGTAAGTATAATCACAGAAAAAACCTACTATGGCCGGAGACTTGGCGCTGGCCACGGGGGCCATCATGGCGCTGATTTCTTCCAACCGGAAATCGGGTAAAGAGATTACACCCAGAGGGCATCCACCGACACAAACACCACAGCGCTGGCACACTTTCGGGGCAACTGCCGGGTACCCGTCGTCCCCCAGTTGAATAGCCTTATTGGGACATTCCTCAATACAGCGCTTGCATTTGTCACACTTAATCTTATTGATATAGGCGTGGTTTACCTGCCATTGCCCCACATCCTTGGCCTTAATCACCCTTTTTAATCCCATTTTTAAAAGAATCAAGGCCTTTTCGACTGCATCCCCGCCGTCATGGACCCATGCACATTGTTCACGCAAATTGACAATTTCAATATGCTGTCCCGGCAGGTTAAATTCCCGGGCGTATCCTTCAAAAACCGCCCCTTTGGCAAGGGGGGAGCAGGCCGCTACAACCAACCTGTCCACATCTTCTATAGCAGCCAACTCCTCAATAGCCTTTTTCCCTTGAGGACTGCAGGCCATATCTACCTGAATAACGGAGTGAACATTTTTTTCGTTGGCCATCTTTTCAGATAGATGATTAAAGTCCAGCTTGCTGTCAATAATTGAGTTGCAGCGGCATAAAACTACTCCCACTTTAGGCAATTCAGGTCCTCCTAATCATTCCTTGTTTTTACTATAAATCTTTCTATCTTTCCGTCTTTGTCAACACAAGTCCAAATAATCTTGTTCGTACCCACTTTGGGAATCAATTTTGCCGGATAATACCCTAACTGGTAAGGCAGCCTGGTTTCGATGGCACCCTGGGGACAAATTTTGGTACAGCTCATGCAGTCCCAGCAATCCCGGCTTTCCCGGCACATGGCTTTTCCGTCATCATTTAAAGTCATCAAGTTGCCGGGGCAAATCTGCTCGCACAAGGGTTCCTCTTCTGCTTTGCACCCGTCGCATTTGGTTAAATCTACTTTTGGTGGCATAAGATATTCCCCCTTATAAGTAAATTATTCTTTAGTTTGGTTTCATTCTGTCGCCCGGGACAATTTGTTCGTATTCCCGGGTAAATATTTTAACTTCCCCTGTTTCCGGGTCCCTGGTAGAATTTACGAAGCAATCAAAAGCCTCATCATTCTTTTCAGGATAATCGGTCCTGGTTTGCCAGCCCGGCCACCTGGTCTCTTTTCTGTATAACAGGTGATGAATTAATACTTCCGCCACATCGAGCCTGTCAATAACTTCATGGGCACCCATTAATTCGTGCAGGTCATTGGCGATCAGGTACTTAACCTGGTCTTGCAGTATCTTAATGTGCTTTAACGCATATTGCAGTTGTTCTTCATTCATGCGGAAAAACTGGTGTACACCGCCAGCATACTCATCCATCAACCGCTGCATTCTTTCTTCCATTTCCTTGGGCTTGACCCCGTCGCCTTCCTCGATTAATCTGAATACCGGGGCATAAATCCTTGCTTTTTCTGCTTCAACTTGTGCTTCATCAATTTCGATTTCGCCGTTCAACTGGGCCACATATTCAACTGCTCCCCGCGCTGCCAGCAAACCTTCCGCGGCGCAGCCGCCCACAAACTTATTTGGAACGCCCCCTGCCACGTCGCCGCAGGCAAACAGACCGGGCAGCGTGGTGCTCCAATCCTCGGAATTGAGCCAGTAGCCGCTGGCTGTGTGACCGCCGACTATATAAGGGTCATTGCCGTAGATCTCGATGGGTTCTTTTTTAAGGTCCTGCCCCCTGGCGGCCAGAAAAAGCACGTAAGTAGGCCTTTCATTCAGATAATCATTTTTCATTTGTTTAATTTCTTCATCGGACATGCCTGTTGTGTCCATGAAACAGGGGCCTCTACCTTCCATCCACTCTTCCATTGGAGCATTGGCTCTGATAAACCTCGGAGCGGTTTCACCACCCCACTCGGCATATCTCTTTTGCAGGATTTTCTCACCTTTACCGTTGATCATAGGCGTGCCGTAGCCTACCGAAATGGTATCAATGGGTCCGGTAAAGTCCTTGGTCCTGGTGGCACACCATCTCATTTCAAAGGTGGTCATTTCAGCACCCGCCCTGATACCCATGGCGTAACCGGCTCCCGTATTAAAGGGACTGTACCATAATTGGTGGTGACTGTCGGAACCGTCGTTGGTGTAGGGTTTATAGATGCCAGCGGCACCTCCGGTGGCTATAATGGTGGCCTTGGCCTTTACGACAACCATTTTCCCCTGTCTCACATGAAATCCCATGGCACCCACTACCCTGCCATCCTTGAGCAGGTAATTGGTTGCCACTACCCTGTTCAGCACTTCACAGCCGTATTCCCTTACTTTTTCAGCAATGATTGGTTTCATGGATTCACCTTGAATGGTAATATCCCATTTACCCCGGTTGGCATACTCTGCGGTATCTTCATTTTTCTTGATCGGCAAACCCCATTCTTCCCACTCCTCAACCGGAGCATTGAGGTTTTCCGCCACTTTTATGGCCAGGTCCTCTCTAAGGAGTCCGCCCGCCTGGGACCTGCTCCATTTGATAAAATCCTCGATTGTTTTACCTTTTTTTAGATAGGTGTTGATTGCGTCCATCCCTGCCGCCAGGCAGCCGCTGCGGTCGATATAAGCTTTTTCCATCAAGGTAACCTTCAAGTCGGGATTTTTGCGCTTGGCTTCAATGGCGGCAAAACAACCGGCGTTTCCCGCACCAATAATAAGAATATCGGTTTCGCAGTAAACTTTTTCCACTTGGTCCAAGCTTTCGGGCAACTTTGCTTTCATTGCCATTTGTTCTCCTCCTTTGCGAAATTACTTCAATTAACCATGTGGTAACATGCACTTGGCCATGCGTGCTTTAAACCCGTGAATGCTGCCGGTAGCCCAGAGCAGCACGGCTAATCCGAAACAGGCCAGTACCATTTTTTCGGTAAAGCTTCGGCCCCAAAGCAGCAAAATGGGAATGGCCAGCCCGGAAATACTCTTGGGCAAGGTGTCGGTAACCCAAATTACAATCGTCCAGGCCATTATGGCCATGGCGGCCCTGCCCTCCGCGGTTAACTCCTGGGATGTTGACACCTGCTTAATCACGGCGAAAAGAACAACCCAGGATTTGATCGGCGCCGGTAGCGCCTTCATAAAACAAATCACAAACACCTGCAGTTATATTTTTTATTTTTACTCTACTAAACCAACTTTTTTCCCTTTACTTACTGCCCCCGATACCTATCTAATTCCCACCCCCAAGCATAAGTTAAACTAATTTTTCATATAAGTGGTTTTAATAAAAATACCAAAATAATAAACACCGCATTGTCACAACTCGGACATAAGGATGTCGGGTTTGCGACATTTGAATGTAACCTTTTCGACAAAAAAAAAGCCCTTTGGGCTTTTAATTAGCTTATCCAGCTGGCCAGCTTTTCGGGATATATTTTATATATATCCCTCCCTTTAAAGATCACACTCTGTTCTTTTTTAAATGTATTTAAAACCGAGGTAACAGTTTGCCTGGATGTACCTACCATTCGAGCTATCTCTTCATGAGTTAATTTTAAATTTATTTGTAAGCCATCTTTTGAAGATAAGTTACTTTTTTCTCCAAGTTTGATCAGTACAGAAGCAATCCTTGCGGGAACCTGGCAGTAGGCCATTTCATGAATCACGGAGTGGGCTTCTCTTAACCGTGATCCTAAAACCTCAGCCACGCTTATTGCTAAAATTGGGTTATTAGCTAGAATCTTTTTAAAATCTTTATAACTCACTGCGATTACTGTTAAATCTTCCATAGCCTCTGCAAAACATATTCTTTCCCCTCCATAGAGGGCCTCAGCCAGACCCACAACTTCACCGGCGTTGCGAAAGGCCACTGTTACCTGGTGTCCTTTGTTGGTTAGCCGGTAAATATTTAACAAACCTTTTTCGATGAAATAGATATGATCCGACTTATCCCCAGCAGCAAAAAGCAATTGCCCCTTGATATAATGAAACTTGTTACCGTATGCATTGAAAATGTTTTTATCCGATTCATTGAGAGTTAATTTATTAGCGACTAAATTGAACGGATAATCATTTGATTCAATTGAGGACTGAGTCAAATATTTCACCTCCTTAGTACCTACTCATATAATCTATTGTAATATAACTGACAATTTTGATAAAGAGCTTTGACTATTTCGTTAAACAAAAGTATTTTCCATTTGAATAATCAACTGGAAAAGCGATCTCATAGCGATTCAAAATAAATGGGTTCATTAAATTTTGCGCTAATTTCAATGAGATAATTTTATAACTCTTATTAAAATTCAGCCTTACGCGTCAATAAATGTCGCCTACTACTTGAAGATGTTGCATTTTTACCTATGCTAAAATAAGCTGAAATTTGCTTATGATATTACTAGATGGAGGGGTAATTATGGAGTCAGCAGTATTGAAAGAAATTCAAAATCATTTGCTAACGCTTACCCCTAGTGCTCAAAGATGTCCCGGTCCATCACGTTAATGGACAAAAGTTTTAGTATTTTCAACCTGCTGTGTTCGCCAAGGACTTTAAATCTTTCCCAGCAAGGGCGTAACCATTAAGTATTAACTAATTTTCAATGGTGAAAAATAATATATGCAATAACTTAAAATTAAAACTATAAGGGGATAAAATAAATTTGGAGGTGAACAGTTTGAAAAAAGAAAGAAAAAAAACCCGCCCCCAAGTGGCTCCGGGAATGAGCGATTTTTTAGAAAAAAAGGCCACCCGGGAAGAAATCCGCAAAGGTAATTTCACCCGGGTGACCAGACTTTCCTATGACGAAACGCATTAAAACTGATACAACTTGATAATTGCCTTTAAGGCTGGTTATACCCAGTAAGGTCTAAAAAATCTAATCTTTGGCCTTAGACGTTTAATAACCAGAAAGAAAAATGCAAAAGCACTGATAACATACCAACCCACGCTGCCCAAACCGTCCCCGAAACCCCACACATGAATTGGAAAGCGAATAACCGTTACTGGGTAATATTTTTGTAAAATGCCCAAGGCTAGGACGTGTAAAGCAATTTCCACTACAGCTTCTTTATAGATGGTCATAAAATAATTCATCAGCGTTTCATTACCTTGTTTCTGAAATGCGGCGTACATACTTTTAGCCCCTACTTCGGAAGCATCCCTGGAAAGCTCGTTATATTTTTTTATTTCGGACATTATTTCGTCTTTTCTCTTTTGTTGGGACAGCCGGGCAGATATTATAACCACCAGTGTGGTCACAATAACAGCAAGCAAGCTGACAAAAAAGGCAGCTTTTACATTTATTACCACCACTACCCTTCAAAATTTCTATTGTAACAGTATATAAGTAATTTAAATAGAGGTCAAATGCATTAAAAAGCTATCACTGGGATTATCCCCGGTGATAGCTTTTAAAAAATCCAAGTTAATTTACCTTAGATAGGAATACCCAGCGCAGCCCATACGCCCATATAGCGCAGGCCGTAGAAAAGCAGAATGGCTGCCAGGAACAACCTGAGATATTTTTCTTTATAATACTTCTGGGTAGCAGGCCCGACAAAGGAACCGATGGCGATACCAACCAGCATGATACCCATAAACAAAAGGTCGGGCTGGGCGCCTTTTTGCAGGTAGCTGATAATAGCCACCACGGAGTTAACAAGCACAATGGTAATAGAAGTGCCGGAAACTACGAACATCGGCAACACGAATACGGAGGACAGGTACGGCACCAGCATAAAGCCGCCGCCCAGACCGAACATGGAAGCGATAATGGCGATAAAGAAACCACCCACTGCTGCCATAATGGGGTTAATGGAGAATTCCTCACCCCAGAAAGTGAACTTTAAGCTGGAAACATTGAATCTGTTGACTTTAAAACCTTCAGCAGCCAGTTCGTTCCAATTGCCGGACTGTTTAAGTTCTTTAACCTTGGCTTCAAACTTTTTGGAAATGTTCTGCAGTTTTTGTTTACCTTTACGATAAGTTTCAGTGGTTTCATAATATAATCTAATGCCAATAAAGAAAGTAATAACCCCGAACCAGAACTTATATTGTTTTAAGGTCATGGGGATCATGGGGCCTATTATTGCGCCCAGGACTACACCGGCAGCTACGCACATGGCAAGGGGTATGGCCACCCTTTTCTCCTTAAAGTACCTGGGTACCGCAATAATGGGAGAAAAGATAACAGCCATCAAATTATGCACCTTCAAGGTGTTTTTGGCGGCAGCTTTGGCTTCAGCCTCCGCCACCCCGGCGCCCATGAGGTTCTTGATCATGGCCTTGTCAAACTTAAACACAATGGTTTGACCGATAAAGGTTAAGATAGCGCCGGCGGCACCTACTGTGGAAAACACATAACCTACGATAATTCCCCAAAGCAAAATCATTATTGGATTACCTGCTATAAGATCCAAAACAAAAACCCCCCTGTTATTTTTATTTTGAAAATAAATAGTATTACTACTGTTACTTGTCAAATCCCCCCCTTTTGAATAATTTTCACGCTGCCTGACAACCGATGTTAAATTAATTAATCATCAGACTTTTTTTATAAACAGTTGCCGGAAAGCGTATTATTATCGCATGACCGTCAGCTATAACGGCCATGACCAGATCAAAGCAAGAAAGGCTTAACATTTTAGAATAATGATCATTTTTAATAATGTTTACAATAAGCATAGCAAATAATTTATACGCTAGATGTCACCGGCTTGACAGTCAAAAAGTCGTCTTAACGACAAAAAGGTGTCGCCTGCACGACACCTTTTTATGAGTTGTATTTGTATCTTTTTATTCGCAGCGCCGGCGCGAACAATCGACTGACACCTTACACATCAGGAAATAAAGCGCTGCAGAGCATGCCAGTTGGTTATTTTTATCGAGCCCCCTTCAATTTCCACGCATTGTTCGTCACGCATGGCAGTCAGTATCGCCGTAACCGTCTGCCGGGACGCCCCGATCATGGCTGCCAGTTCCTCGTGGGTAAAACGGGGTTCAATGGTAATTCCGCCGGCTACCTGCTGGCCGCAGCTTTCCGCAAATTTCAACAAAAGCGTGGCCAAACGGCCCGCCACCTGGCGGGTGACGATTTCATGCACGGCCATCTCGGCGTCCCGCATGCGAAAGGCCAGTAGTTTGGCCACCTTCAAGGCCAGCAACGTCTCGCATTCCAGCAATTCGAAAAACTTTTCCCGGTAAATGGTTACCAGTTGCACATCCGTAACGGCACCGGCGTTACAGGTACGCTCCACACCATGCAGCGCTTCCGCCAACCCCATCATTTCACCGGGCTGGCGTATGGAACCCACCGTAACGTACCGTCCGTTCCCATTAATACGAAAAATTTTGACCCAACCGCTTTCAATCAAGTATACCCGGTCCGCCGGGTCCCCGTGGCAAAAAATGTTTTCCCCCCGTTTATAATACCTGGTCAATCCCACCTGACGCAACATTTCCCTTTCGCAATCTTCCAGTTTAACTATGTTTTTTATATCCATGGACTTTCCTCCGCTTGACATTAAATAAAGCACCTTAATACATTAAAATATCTTTTGTCCTTCATTGCAGTCACACATCAGACAATAATCAGTCGCTTAAATGTCAAAAGACCGGCGCTAACAGCTACCGGTCTTTTATACCACCCATTTGGCCAGTTTATCGGGATTGACGATGCGAATCGTCCGTCCTTCAAAAACAATGCTTTTTTCCTGCTTGAAGGTGTTCAGCAGCGAAGTAACCGTCTGCCGGGATGTTCCCACCATGTTGGCTATTTCTTCATGCGTCAGCTGCAGGTTTATCTTGATGCCGTTCTTGGTCTGCTCGCCCATCCGCTCGCCCATTTTCATCAGCATCAGAGCTAATCTGCCGGGAGCCTGCCAGCAAACCATTTCGTGGATAATGGCCTCCGCCTCGCGCATCCTGGCACCCAGTAACTTGGCCACTTTTATGGCCAAAAAAGGATGCTGGGCCATTAGTTCCTCAAATTTGCTTTTGGTCATAACCACCATGGATACATTGTTAATGGCTCCGGCAAAGCAGGTACGCTCCACCCCCAGTATGGCTTCCGCCAGGCCCATCAATTCACCGGGATTGCGGATACTGCCAACCGTAACCCTCCGACCGTCGGCGGACAGCCGGTAAATCTTCACCCACCCGCTCTCCAGCAAGTAAACCCGGTCGGAAATATCTCCGGCGGCAAATATTACGTGCCCCTTGGGATAATGTACCATGGAACCGGCCCCCCGGATAAGCATCTTTTCCATCTCGGTCAGCATGGGGTCGGACCTCAATATGTTGCTGTTGGCGGACAAATCCATGATACCGCTGATGTTACTCATATTTTATCACCTCATTTTGCAACGATCTTATTAGCAACAAAAACCAATTAATTAATATATTAACAATATTTCAATATGCCACCCTGATACAAGCAAATGCTTAGGGTTATCATATGATTTTTTAAAAATTTGCGCAAGTTAAAAATAGCAGCCGACAACCAGCGCCAAAAACAGCAGGAACAAAATTGCGCAAAATATAAACAGCAATTTATATTATAACACAAATCAGTTTTTTTGGGGCCTGAAAGTATTACCTTCGGTTAGAACCCTCTGAACAAGTGACACTACCTGTCCCACAGCTTTAAAAATCGGGATTTTGGTCCTCCCCCCGGCAGTATATGGCCCGCTTGCGGTAATGTTTTGCCATTTTACCGAAGTTCTCTATATCTTCCTGGGACAATTCCCTCACTACCCTGGCCGGGGACCCCATGACCAGCACGTTGGGTGGAAACTCTTTGCCCCCGGGCACCAGCGCCCCGGCTCCGATGACGCTGTTGGCGCCGATCCGGGCTCCGGACATAATAATGGCCCCCATGCCGACCACAGCGCCGTTACCGACGTGGCAGCCATGCAATATGGCATTATGCCCCACCGTTACGTTGTCCCCGATGACCAGCGGGAAGCCTCCGTCCTCGTGCAGCACCGCTCCATCCTGTATATTGGTACCGGCACCAATTTTCACCTCATCAACATCACCGCGGATTACCGCATTATACCAGACACTGGAATCAGCGCCGATCTCCACCCGGCCAATGACTCGGGCTCCGGGGGCGATAAAAACAGTTTCGTGCAGCACCGGTTTTCTATCTCCGTAAGCGTAAATGTTTTTTTCTGTCATAAAAACCCTCCTGAAATACTTGACATAAAACACATCAGGTGTATGCTAAAAAAGTAACTCCAACTAACCAAATACAAAGCGGTGATTATTTTGCGAGACGGTACCAGAGAATTTATTCAGGGTTTTGTCGCCACCTTTATCTTTGCCTTTGAGCTGCTTCCGCTGGGCCTGTTGTTTGGCACCATGTCCGCCGATGCAGGGCTGTCGACCTGGGCCGCCGTGGGTATGTCCACCATTGTTTTTGCCGGTGCCAGCCAGTTCCTGGCAATCACTATGCTCGGCGCGGGGGCTTCCGCCACCACCATCGTTTTAGGTACTTTCTTTATCAACCTAAGGCATTTCCTGATGAGTTCATACGTGGCCGGCCTGATCCCGGGCCGCCGCCTGGCAAGTTACCTGCCCGTCGGACTGCTTATTACCGACGAAAGCTTCGCCCTGATTTCCCAGCGCTTGGGCAAGGGACAACGGGCCTCTTACCAGTATATAGTAGGCGCCAACCTGTCTGTCTATGTACAGTGGTTTATAGCCACGCTGGCCGGTCTGCTGCTGGGCAGTGCGCTTCCCGGGCTGGCGGACTTGGGCATGCAGGCCGCCCTTTATTCGTTGTTTGCCGCCATCCTGGTGCTTTCAGTTTCCAGCTATCCGGAATTTTGGGCGGCGGTACTGGCCGGTACCCTTGCCGTGGCGTTCACCATGGGCGGCTACCGCAACACTGCCATTCTGCTGGCCAGCTTGATAGCTTCCGTAACCGTACTGGGGGTGCAAAAATGGACGCAAAAATCTGGTTGATCATCGGCGGAATGGCCCTCGTAACCGCCATCCCCCGTTTATTGCCCTATTACATTTTAAATAAAACAAATCTTTCCCAACCGGTGCGCAAATGGCTCAAATTATTGCCCACCGTTATTTTTGCCAGCATGATCACGCCGCCCCTGCTGGTGGAAGGCAACAGCCTGGCACCGCAGGCCCACGTGACCGACCTGGTCACCGTGCTGGCTGCCGGCATAATCGCCTATTTCACTCGGAACATCGCTTTCAGCCTGGCCGGCGCGATCACCGTGCTGCTGGTTATACAATACCTGTTTTGAACAACGGGTGCTTTAACTCACCGATTGAACCTCGCGCACGATGCGCTGAAAAATTTCTTTAACGGACAGGATTTCCTTGATTTTAAACACATTTTGCCCGCAAAAAACCAGCCCCTCGTCCACCTCCCCGGTACGGGAGTTCTCCAGGGCATCCATGATACAATACTTGTTGGAACATGCTTTGAGGCAGTTGCGGCATCGCTCCGGTCCGGGTTGAGTGCCATGCATCAACTTGTCTACAAACTTGTTGCGCAAAGCCCGCCCGGGCATGCCCACTGGACTTTCCACCACCAGCACATCCTCCGGCCTGGCCCGCAGGTACATTTCCTTGAAAGCATCGGCCACAGCGCACTCCTTGCTCAATACAAAACGGGTAGCCATTTGCACCCCGTCGGCGCCCAGTTTGAGCATCCGGGCCACCCCAAAACCGTCGACGATGCCGCCGGCGGCAATCACCGGGATTTTCACTCTCTTTCTGATCTCCGGCAGTATTTCACAAATGGAGCGGTTGGTGCCCAAATGTCCCCCGGCTTCCGTACCTTCGGCCACCACTGCGGCGGCGCCGTATTTCTCGGCAATGGCGGCCAGCTTGCCCGAGGAAACTATGGAAACCACGGGCACCCCGGCCTCGCGCCCCCAACCGAATATATCCCGGGAAAAACCCGCCCCCGAGAATATGACGTCTATTTTTTCCTCCAGGGCCGTCCGCACCAGGGTGGCAAAATTGCGAATGGCAAACATAATGTTCACCCCGATAATGCCGTCAGTCTGCCCGCGCGCTAACCTGATTTCCTCGCGCAGCTCGTCCGACTCCATCCCGGTGGCCCCGATCACCCCGATGCCCCCGGCGTTGGCCACGGCGGCGGCCAGCGAAGCGGTGGACACCCGCAGAGCCATTCCTCCCTGGATAATAGGCAGCCTGGGAAGCAAATTGCCAATTTTTAGTTGTGGTAATTGCAAACCATATTCTCCCTTCAATAATTGCTTTTTGACGGTACATAATTATTTACCGCCGTAACCCCTTATAACTTATATTTTATCGTAATCTATTATAATATAATCCACAATACCAATCCTGGCAAATACCTGAAACTTTTTCTCTTTTTATGTTATTTAAATAGTCACTGAATAAAGGTAAAAGGAAAAAAATATTGAATATATTTCACAAACTTTTTTTGCGTGGTGAAAATTATGGCCACCGAAATAATAGTCAGACCGTGGCAGTGCATCGGCTGCAGCACCTGCGCCCTGACCTGTTCACTGGCCCACCACGGTGTGTTTGACACCGGGCGGGCCAATATCCGCATTTGCCGGGACGAATTTGCCGGAACGTTTGAACTGCGATTTTCCTCTACCTGTAACGGGTGTAAACAATGCGCCCGGGTCTGCCCGTCAGGAGCCCTGCAACTGGTGGATGTACCGGGGAAAAAAGAGAGGGAGGTAAGCAGCAGATGACGGCAATCTTCGGATATGCAGGAAAAATCCTTGACATTGACCTTTCCACGCATAGCATTAAAACTTACCTGCCGGATGGGGAGAGTAATCGAAAATACCTTTCCGGCGTGGGATTTAACGCCAAAGTATTGTATGAAGAACTACCGGCCGGCGCCGACCCCCTGGGCCCCGAAAACATACTGGTTTTCCACGTGGGCGCACTGGTGGGCACCAATGTTCCCACCGCCAGCCGGTCGGAAGTGTCGGCCAAATCCCCGGCCACCGGCCTGTTCGGCACCGCCAACTCCGGTAATTACTGGGGCAGCGAGCTTAAATACGCCGGTTATGACGGCATCGTCATCCGGGGCCGGGCCGCGCACCCGGTTTATATCCTGGTTACCAACGATAACGTGCGCATCATTCCCGCCGGACACCTGTGGGGCCGGGATGCCTGGGAAACCATTGCCGCCCTGCGCGCTGAATTACGGGACCGGGATATGCAAGTGGCCTCCATCGGCCCCGCAGGCGAAAACCTGGTCCGTTTCGCCAGCATCGAAAACGGTCCATTCGATGCCTGGGCCCGCACCGGCCTGGGGGCGGTGATGGGCTCCAAAAATCTGAAAGCCGTCGCCGTCCGGGGCACCGGACATGTTCGAGTGGCCCGGCGGCGGGAATTCATGGAAAAGGTGGCGGCCACCCGCAAGGCCATTTACGCTTCCCCATTTTACGGCCCCTTCGAACGCTTCGGCACCATGCTGGTAACCCTGCCCTACCAGGAATTCGGCATCCTGCCCGGTCGCAACTTTCAAACCGGTATCGTTGACGGTTGGGTGGAATCCAGAAGCCGCAAACAGGTATCCCGGTACAGCAACCGCGGGGTGGCCTGCATCGCCTGTCCCATCGCCTGCGCCCACTGGGTGGAAATCAAAGACGGCCCGTATAAGGGCTTGAAAGTCAAGGATATGGAGGTAACACCGGTAATCGGGTTCGGAGCCGGTTGCGATATCAACAACCTGCCGGCCATCGCCCGCATCACGGAAATTTGCCAGCGCCTGGGCCTGGACATGGTTTCCGCTGCCTCAGCCGTGGCCCTGGCCATGGAGTTATACGAGAAGGGAACAATAAGCGAGGGCGACCTGGGTTATCCCCTGCCCTGGGGCAGCGAAGAGCAAACCTTTAAACTGCTGCACGACATCGCCCACCGGCAGGGGATCGGGGATACGCTGGCCGAGGGCACCCGCCGGGCCTCAGACCGCATCACGGGCAGCGATAAAAACGTCCCCCATGTCAAAGGGCTGGAGTGCTTTTTAATCGACCCGCGCGGGCGCTGGTCCACCTGGACCCTGGGATACATTACCAACATCCGAGGCGGCGACCACCTGCGCACCCGCAACCCGGTGGAAAATTTACGCTATAATGACAACCCAACGCCCTACCGCACGGAGAAATTTGCCTTTCCGGAAGCCATGTACCACAACCTGGACATGCCGGAAGCACTGAAAAAAGAGATCTTCGATCCCACCACCCGGGACGTGGACATCCCCAAAATGAGCAAGTGGTCCGAGGACCTGATTTCACTTTACAACGCCACGGGCATGTGCATCAGGCCCCCGGTGCTGCACACCGTCGGGCCCACCCTCATCGCCGGGCTGTATTCAGCCCTCACAGGCATCGACATCACCCCGGAGGATGCTATCCAGGCCGGGGAAAGGACCTGGAACCTGCAAAAGCTGTTTAACATCAAACACGGGGAAAAACCCGCCTATAGCGACTACCCCGCCCGGTTTTACGAGGAACCGGTGGGCGCCGGCCCCCAAAAAGGACGCAAACTGGACCGGACCAAAGTGCGGGAAACCCTGGCCGACTACTACCGCGCCCGGGGCTGGGACCCACAAACCGGAAAACCTACCCCTCAAAAACTGGCCGAGTTAAAACTTGATGATTTGTTTTAAAAACTATTCTAACAGAGGGGGTAACAGCAATGCGTTCTGATAGGTTCAGGATTTACCTCAAAAACCAAGTTTCTTATTTAGCCAAACGATAAAAAATAACACAAAAAAATACCCCTCTATTACATAAAGATAAATCTATTTTTAAGGCTAGAAGCCATTCACACAAAATATCGAATATTCCCCGGCTCCTCTGTGCCTTGTAGTTCATTTATATTGTAGGTTCTAACTGTTTTACTGGTAATGACTCTTCTATTACATCTAAACCCAAACCTGATACTATTTGTTGGGTTGGGGTAAAAAAAGTTGTAGATCCTTTTCCTGCAACAGTAATACCACATAAACCGTTATTGTTCCATGTTGTAAGTGGACCACCTTACCTGGCCCGCTACAGGTGTATCAACAGCGGCACCAGAAACGGCACCAGGGCAGATAAGGTGGTTCCGTTGACCACGGCGATCACCGTGGTATCCGCGTCGGTGGACCGCGCAATCAAAGGCAGGGTGGTATCCATGGTGGTGGCCCCGCCGGGAGATACCGCCACCAGGTGGCCCAATCGCACCGCCAGCGCCGGAATGAGCACGAAAGCCAAGAGTTCCCGGCTGATATTGGTCAAAAACGCCAGCGCCCCGGTTTCCACGCTGTATATCTTGGCAATGAGCACCCCGGACAGGCTGTACCAGCCAAATCCCGCGCCGATAGCCGACGACTCATTGACGGGCAATCCCAGCAGCCCCCCCCCGGCCACCGCGCCGGCCAGGCTGCCCAGGGCCACCAGGGCGGGCACCAGCAGCACCTTCCAGCCCAGGGCCCGCAGGCGCAGCCAGGTCTGGCGCTGGCTTCCCAGGTCCATGCCCACTCCCACCAACATCAGACACAGGGCAACAGTGGTAACAGTATCCAGGTGGGTTGTTATGTCCGGCGGCAGCAGCCAGTAGCCCAGCATTACGCCCGCCAGAATGGCGCCGATTACCAATACAGTCATTGCTTTTCCCTCCTTTGCCCGCGGGTCAACTTTGCATCCAAACCCCGGTAAATAAAGTTGCGGGCCAGGTATACCATAAGCACGCTGCCCAGCACACTAAAAACCGACAGCACAACCGCCTGCAGCCCCATCCGCCCCAGGTTCGCCAGCACCCGTTCATCACTGCCCAGTTGCGCGCCCATGGATACCAGCATGATAAACAGCCCCGCCAGGGTTACTACATGGGCCGCCCGTGCCCCCCGGCCCGATAACGGGCGCAAATGCCCCCAAATTATGCCTATGCCCAGGCTGACAAATATTAATGTCATTGTTCTTTCTCCCCACGTAAAAAATAAAAATGGCGGCGCGTTACCGCACCGGCGCTTATTTATCCAGGTAATTGTACCGGCAGACCCCCAGGCCCAGCACACCCGGACCGACGTGAGTTCCCACCACCGCGCCCATCTGGCTGATCATAATTTCCGCGCAGTTCAGCCCGGCCTGCACCAGCTTTTGCAGTTCCTGCAGTCCTTCCGGGTCGTTACCGTGCGTGAGAAAACAAAAAAGCGATTCCGTGTCCCGAAAACTATCTCCGATAAGCTGTACCAGCCGGTTGACGGCTTTTTTGCGCCCCCGCACCTTTTCATGAGGACAGATGATTCCCTTCCGAATGGTGCAGACGGGTTTTACATTTAAAATGGTGCCCCAAAAGGCCTGGGCCTTGCCGATACGCCCCCCGCGCTGCAGGTACTCCAGGGTGTCCACCATAAAGTAAACCCGGTGGTCAGCAATCATTTTATCCACCACGTCCATGACCTCTTCCCGGGAACAACCGGCGGCCGCAGCGCGGGCCGCCCCCAACACGATCATCCCCAGCACCACGCTGACCGTACGGGAATCTATCACTGCCAACCGGTCGTATTTCAACATAGTTTTGGCCAACTGGGCAGAATGGACGGTACCGCTCATGTGCATGGAAATGTGTATGGAAATAATGTCCGCCCCCTCTTCCACCAAGGGCCGGTAGTACTCAACGAATTCAGCCGGCGAAGGCTGGGAAGTGGTGGGCAGTTCCCGGCTGGATTCCAGGCGGCGATAAAATTCGCCGGTTTTCAGGTCCACCCCGTCCAGGAAACACTCCGAACCGAAAAACACTTTCAGGGGCACCACCGTTATACCATATTTATGCACCACGTCCGCCGGCAAATCAGCTGTACTGTCAGTGACAATACGCACCCGGGCCATATCGAAACACCTTCCTTATTCGATGGAAATTATAAAATTATACAAGGGCTGGCCGCCATAATGCAGTTCAAAATCTATGCCGGCAAACTCATCCTCCAGTTTGCCCAAAATCTCCCTGGCTTCCCCGCCGGCAGTATCCGCTCCGTAGTAAAGGGCCACCAGGCCGGTATCATCATCAATCATTTTCCGCACCAGCGCCATGACCAGGTTATCCAGGTAGTGATCAAACGCCAACAGCCGACCGTCAGCCATACCGATAAAATCTCCTTTGGCGATGGACATGCCGTCCACCGATGTATCCCGCACCGCCATGGTCACTTCCCCGGTCTTGACATCCCCCAGAACGGCTTGCATCCGGTCGGCATTTTCCCCCACGCTGTCGTATGGATTATAGGCCAGCAGCGCAGTAAAGGCCTGCGGAATGGTTACCGCCGGCACCACATGCACTTCCTTGCCGGCCAGAGCGGCCGCCTGCCGGGCCGACAGCAGGATATTGGCATTATTGGGTAAAACTATTACCGCTTCTGCATTACAGCTTTTAATAGCTTGCATCAAATCTTCTGCCGAAGGGTTCATAGTCTGCCCCCCCTCAACAACCACGTCCACCCCCATGCTTTCCAGGATGGTGGCAATACCTTCCCCGGCCCCCACGGCCACCACGCCCACCGGTTTGGCCGCACCCGCCTGGGCCGGCCTTGCCCGCATCTCCTGGTGCTGCTCTTCCATGTTGCTTATCCGCACCGCCTGCAGGGCACCGTACTTCAATCCGCATTCCAGCACCAGCCCCGGGTGGTTGGAATGAATATGCACCTTGGTAGCCCGGTCGTCGCCCACCACCAGCAGGCAATCGCCGTATGGGGCCAATTCCTGGCGCAATGTATCCACCGGTATCTGCCTGCCTGAAACTATAAATTCAGTACAGTAAGTAAATTCGATCTCATCAGTAAAGTCGATGGGCCGGGTACGGACAAACTCCTTTTGCTGGCTGGTCGCCAGGTCGAACAATTCTATATCGCGCCGGGCGGCGGCGTCTTTCAGGGCCCGGATAATCCCTTCCAAAACCACCACCAGCCCCTTGCCGCCGGCGTCCACCACGCCGGCTTCCCGCAGCACCGGCAGCAGGTCCGGGGTTTCTTCCAGGGCCTGTCCGGCCGCCCGGTAAGCATGAAGGAGCACCCGCACCGGGTCCTTGCTTCTGGAGGCTGCTTTTTCCAGCGCATCGGCTGTTTTGCGGCACACGGTCAGGATGGTCCCTTCCACAGGGTTGCCCACGGCCTGGTATGCGGCCCGGGCGCCGCTGCGAAACGCCCGGGCGATATCGGCGGCGCCGGCCCGTTCTTTGCCTCGCAGGGCCCCGGCAAAACCGCTTAATATCTGGGACAAAATGACACCGGAGTTTCCCCGCGCCCCCAAGAGACAACCACGGGCGGCAGCGTCCACCACTTCGCCTATTTTTTCGCTGTCCACCTGCCGTGCTTCCTTGACCCCGGCCAGCAGGGTCAGGTACATGTTGGTGCCGGTATCCCCGTCGGGCACCGGAAACACATTCAGCGCGTCAATTTCCGCCTTGTTTTCCGCCAGCTGGTTGGCGGCGCCGATCAACATATATTTCAATTGCTCTCCGTCAAAGGAAAATATGTACAAAAAAATTTCCCCCTTGTCAATTACAATGACCTCATATAAAATACCCGAAAATATTAATTCTTCATTTTTACCGGCAAACCTTTTATCAATTGCGTTGAAAAACTGACATCAACTTCATATTATTATATAACATGTGCTTTGAGAGAGGAGAAAACCCATGACAGAAACGGCGGATGTTATTGTCATCGGCGCCGGGGTGATCGGCCTGAGCACGGCCTATCACCTGGCCGGCAAAAATAAAAATTTGCGCATTGTCATCCTGGAAAAGGAAAAATTCCACGGTGCGGGTTCCACCGCCCAGTGCACCGGGGGTATCAGGCACCAGTTTACCAACCCGTTTAATATTCAGTTGACTCAAATCAGTTACCCTTATTTTATCCGTTTTGCAGCAGAAATGCAGTACCCCATCTACTTTCGCCGCCGGGGCTACCTTTTTGTAACCTCCCGGGAACGGCGCTGGGCGATATTAAAGGAAATGCACAATCAAATGGAACGGCTGGCTGTGCCTGCGGAATTGCCGGCACCGGAGGAAATTGCCGCCCGGCACCCCTTTATACGCACCGGTGACCTGCTGGGCGGCAGTTATTGTCCGCTGGACGCCTATGCCGACCCCTACGGTGTAATGGAAGGTTATTTCAAACAGTGCCGCCGGCTGGGCGTGGAAGTTTTTTACAGCACCGAGGCAGGTGCCGTTATCGTACAAAACGGTGCCGTCAAGGGGGTGCAGGCCGGCCGGGAAGAAATACACGCCCCCGTGGTCATCAACGCCACCGGACCCCACCTGCATCTGGTGGCCCGGTCCGCCGGCCTGGATATTCCCGCAGCCCCTTACCGCCGGCAGGTATATGTCTGTGCCCCCATGCCGGACATCCCCCCCGACATACCGCTGATTGTAGACTTGGATACGGGGTTTTATATACACGCAGAAAAAAACGGCATCCTGCTCCTGGGCGGCACCGACCGGAACAGCGCCCCCGGGCTGGAAACCGCGGTGGACCGGTCCCGGCTGACAGATTTTATTGAGGCGGCCACCGCCCGCATCCCGGTCCTGGAAGAAGCCCAGATTACCCGCGTCTACGCCGGCATTCGCTCCCTGACCCCGGACGGCCTGGGCATCCTGGGCGAAACGCAAATTAAGGGCTTTTACTGCGCCGGGGGATTCGGCGGCAACGGCTTCATGCACGCCCCTGCCATCGGGTTGATCACCGCTTGTCTCGTCCTGGGGGAAAAACCGCCCCTGGACCCGGCGCCTCTTTCCCCCAACCGTTTCAACAACACCAGCCTGGCCGAAAACGCCCTTTTCTAGCCCGCCCGGGGCAAAAAAGGGGACAGGCACCATTTTCAAAAAACGAAAATGGAGCCAGTCCCCTTTTTTGCCAGTCCCCTTTTTGAGTATACTTTCCTGGCTTAAAAACAAAAAAAATTAAAGCCCTGTTCACGCGGGCTTTAATTGCACAGGCTATAAAAGCATCTAATAAGGCATTTGTTGCTGCATTCCCATGGCTCCCATGCCCGGCCTGGCCTGCCAGCCCGCGGTATTTGCGGGACGCACTTCGTACCAGTTGCGGTCATGCATTAAATTAAAAATCTGTTTCTGCAGGTTAATTTCGTCATTGTTAAGCTGGATCAGCGTATTGCGAATCCTATCGTTGGCAGATTCCAAAACCGCCTTATGGTAACTGCCGGAAATATACTTGGTGCCCATGAGCAAGTCGGTCATGATATCCTTGTCTCCGAACTGCATATTTACACCTCCCGGTATGCATTTAATGTCCTGTCGCGCTTACCAACATACAAGGTTTAATGCTGCGACATAGTGGGCGAAAAGCCGGCATCCTGCAGCATGCTGTTCAAGGTGCTGATGTGCCGCTGCCCCTTTTCGGCCAATTGCTGCAGGACGGATTGCACCGCCGGGTCGCGGCTGACGCTCATGTATAACTGCACCTTTTTGGCACAGAGCTCCTCGGCCCGCAGTTGCTCCTCAATGGCCAGCTTTTCCATCTCGGTAAGTCTCCCCATATGCATTTTCTTTTTCACCCCCCTGCAAATTTTTACAATGTTATTTTTTGCACCCAGGGTGATTTTATGTAAATCAGGCGCTGGGAAAAAATACAATTAGTAAATTTGAAAACCGGGCAGTCATCAATACCGGCCTCCCATCGTAATATGAATTATCGCATTATAAGGAGGAACACGATGGGCAAGAGGTTGGCTGTGTTATTACTGACCGTGTTGATATCGGTGACCCTGGCCGGGCCGGCTTTTGCCGGCGTACAAATTGTCATCGACAAATCCACCAACCGGCTGCAGTACTGGAAAGACGGCATACTGGTCAAGTCCTTCCCCATAGCTACCGGAAGGGACCCCTCATATACCCCGGAGGGTCTTTTTAAAATCGTGGTCAAGGTTGTGAACCCTTATTACGCCCGTAAAAATATCCCGGGCGGCAGCCAGCAAAACCCTCTGGGCTGCCGCTGGCTGGGCTTGAGTATCGGCGGCGGAGGCATCTACGGCATCCACGGCACCAATAATCCCGCTTCCATCGGCACTTACGCCTCGGCCGGGTGCATCAGAATGCACAACCGGGACGTCATCTGGCTGTACGATCATACACCGCTGGGCACGCCGGTTAAAATAATACGCTCCCATGGGGTTCCCGAGCCCCGGCCCAAGCCCCAGTCCGTCACCATAGTGGTGAATGGGAATAAAATCCCGGCTACCATACCGGTTGCACCTGCCGGGGACGGGACTCCCCTGCTGCCGCTGCGCACGGTGTTTAACGCCCTGGGGTATACCCTGGCCTGGGATGGCGCCGCTTCTACCATCCAGGTCAGCAAACCCGGCGTAAACATTAGCATTGCGTGTGTCACCGGTAAGGTAAAGGTCGGGCCAATAGAATTTACCGCTAAAGAACTGACCATGGTGAACGGCACGACCTACGCCCCGGGGTCCCTGTGGCAAAAAGCGCTCCCGTCCCTGCAGGTACTGTGGAATCCCCAGCAGCGCACGGTGACTTTTACAAGCCAACCCGCCGCCGGGTAGGCAGCGAGGGATTATACATTTTTCCAAAGGAAACTTTTTTAGACAATCTTTGCAGGATAGCCGGTACCTGACAGCGAATATTTAAGCACACAGTCAATGGCAGGTGGAACTTCTTGCTTGAAGCATCAAAGCTTGACAAAATTATTAATGATATTATTTTTTACATCAAAAAATCCCAGGAACAAATATATGATATTACAGAAAATACCCGCAGTGAGTATGTCCACATCAAAGAAGAATTGGAAAAAGTTAAACTATCGGTGACCCAGTTGATCGACCGGGTGGATAAACTCAGTATTAGGGAGAAAAAAGCGCGCCTTCACCTGATGGAAGTAAGCAGAAATTTCAACCGTTACACGGAAAACGACATCAAGCGGGCTTATGACAGGGCGCAAAAAATGCAGGTGGAACTGGCCATCCTCCGGGGGCAGGAACAGGTGCTGCGCGACAAGCGGAACGACCTGGAACGCAGCTTGCGAAGGCTGCAGGATATGCTGGGTAAAGCGGAAAACATGATGTCCCACCTGGGAGTGGTCTTTAATTACCTGAGCGAAAATATGGCCAGTATATCCTCCCAAATAGAGGAACTGCATAAGATACAGCAACTGGGCATCAGCATTATCAAGGCCCAGGAAGAAGAGCGCAAGCGAGTGGCCCGGGAAATCCACGACGGTCCCGCCCAATTATTGGCCAATATCGTCATGCGGGCCGAATATATTTTAAAACTGATGAACGTGAACCCCGGGGCCGTAAAGGAAGAACTCACCAACCTGCAGCAACTGGTACGCCAGAGCCTGCAGGATGTACGCAAAATCATATTTGATTTAAGGCCCATGGTGTTGGATGACCTTGGACTGGTACCGGCCCTCAACCGCTATATTGAAGACTTTAAAAACCAGTATAAAATAAATGCGGAACTGGTATTCTTCGGCAAACAGGAGCGCCTGCCGCCGGCCACCGAAATTGCCTTGTTCCGGGTGGTGCAGGAAGCACTCAATAATGTACATAAGCATGCCCGGGCCGGGCAAGTGTTGGTGAAAATGGAGCAACTCAGCGATAAAATAACCATCCGGATCAAGGATGACGGGCGGGGCTTTGACCCGGCATCCATCGAACAGAGCAAGGACCGCGAATGCTACGGGCTGATTAACATGCGTGAACGGGTGCAGATCTTAAAGGGAGAATTTAAAATAAACAGTTTACCGGGGAAGGGAACGGTAATTACTCTGACCATACCGGTATAAACTGGCAATAGCAAGGGGGGCATTGGAAATTGCAGCAAATTACCGTACTGATAGTGGATGACCACGCCCTCATCAGAGAAGGTATCCGCAAAACACTTGGATTGGAAGAACGCATCAAGGTGCTGGCTGAAGCGGCCAACGGCAAGGAGGCCATCAGTATCTGCCGCACCCGGCAGCCGGACATTGTTTTGCTGGACATTAACCTGCCGGACATAACGGGCGTTGAAGTGTGCCGGACCATCAAGCAAGAATTGCCGGCCACCGAGGTTATTGCCCTGACCATCCATGACCAGGACGAATATATTATTGAGATGATTAAAAACGGCATTGCCGCTTACTTGTTGAAGGATATCAGCCCCGACCAGCTCATCGACACCATTTTACAGGTAGCCGAAGGAAAATCCTTCATTTCTCCGTCCTTGACGGCCAAAATATTTAACCAGTTGAATAAACTCTCCACCAAACCACCGGAAAACAGGCCCTGGGGTTTGACCGACAGGGAAATCGAAGTGCTGCGCCTGGTGGCCAACGGCGATTCCAATAAAGTAATTGCCGGCAAGCTGTTTATCAGTGAAAAAACCGTCAAAAACCACCTGACCAATATATTTCAAAAACTGAACGTTTCCGACCGCACCCAGGCCGCTTTGCTGGCGATCAAAGAGAAACTAGTGGACATTTAAAAAACCCCGCCCGTAAATTGGAGGGGTTTTGCGTATTTTACCGGGACTTTTTACCCATTCTTTTCAGGAGTATATTACCGGGCATGCAGTCCCAAGTTTAGATTTTGAATTGTAAGCACAGGTTGTTTAAAGTATTGGACACCCGCAACATTTTGCGCAAGATTGCTTCCAGTTCAGCCAGCAGTTCCGCCTGCTTATGGCCGGCCTCCCCGGTGGCGGCGATGGTTTGGGCCGATTTTTTCAGGCCGCTCATTACAATATCCAGGGTCTCCAGCAACTGCTCCCCCTGCTTCCTGTTCTCCGCCCAGGCCGTCATCAGTTTATCGACCGCATCTTTTTCCCGGTTCAGCCTATTGCTTATCTTCCCCCAGCACTCACCGGTTTCTTCCATACTTTTTTGCCCCTTTTGGGCTGCCGTAATATTT
Organism: Desulfoscipio geothermicus DSM 3669; assembly: GCF_900115975.1. Lineage (GTDB taxonomy): Bacteria > Bacillota > Desulfotomaculia > Desulfotomaculales > Desulfallaceae > Desulfoscipio > Desulfoscipio geothermicus. Next base: position 39,033 of record NZ_FOYM01000004.1, on the reverse strand, counting down.
TTTTCCAACACTTCATCCATATTACTGGCGGCTTCTCCGGCCAGCTTGATTTTATGGATAATCTCCCTGGTATTTTCCATACCCTCATCGGCCAGCTTCTGTAACTCCTCCAAAGTGTCCGCCATGTTGGCCCCGCCCATTTTGGCCACTTCCACGGCAATATTGAAATTAAACGTGCGGCTGCGGTCAAGGTAATCGGCAAACAACCCGGCTATCCGCTCCACTTCCAGTAGGGTTTCTTTACCGGCCCTCACCGCCGTTTGCATTTCCCGCAGGGTTCGGCCGATTTCCCCCACGTCATCAAGCGCCCCGCCCAGCAATGCGCCGGGTTCCCGCCCGGCATCCACGGCAGCGGCCATCGCACCGGCGGACCGCTGCAGGGCCCGCCCGGTTTGTTCAACCTGATCCACAAGCTCGCAGGCCAGATCGGCGCACCCCTGCAGCAGTTCAATTTGCTCTTCCATTTTACCGGTATGCTGATGCATGGATTCGATCAGCCGCCCGGAGGAACTGGCGGTGGACTTCAAGTGCAAACTTAAAGACTGGGAAGACTTGACCAGTTCGTTCGTATAGGAAGTGATGGAACGAAAAAGATTGGCCAGGTAACCGGTCATCATGTTGAAGGACGCGGCCAGGTTGCCCAGTTCATCCCGGTGCCGGAGATTTACTTTCCCGGAAACGTCCCCGGCGGCGATATTCTCCGTGGCCGTCACCAGGTCCTTGATGGGCTGATTCAAAATGCGTTTACTGATCAACATGGCCAAAAATATTCCGGCAATAATGGAAGCCGTGGTGATAGCTCCCCAGAACACGCTGAAGTTTTTAAAAACTTGCTGTAAATGCTGGGTTTGCACGGTCATTTTCAGGTATCCCCACATCACCAGCCCCATCATCAACATTAAAAAAGTTATCAACAGGCTCAAGCCGGCGGCTATTTTAGTGGTGATGGAAAATTGCCCCCGTCCCGGTATTTTCATGTTTCTACCTCCGGTCAGAAATATTTAATACATCGTTTTCCGCAGTGCCGGTTTCGCCGATGGTGCCCGGAGGCAGTTCTATAACCATCCGGGCCCTTTTCAGGTATGGGCTGATTCTGTATGGCTGCAGGCAAGGTACGACCTTTAAAACCAAACCGTCTTGATCCACGAACAATACATCAATGGGAAAACGCATGAACCAGGTGTGTACCTGTTTGCAAGGGGCGATAACCAGTGCCGACCCGGCCGGAAAATCATCGCGATCCAGTCCCCAAAGGCCCCGCAAACGCTGTGCGAAAGTCCCGGCCAGCAGCACCCGGTCCCCGATAACCGTGTCCCGGGATTTATTCAGTAACAGCAAATTGCCTGCCAACATGCCACCTCCGCCCGTTACCGGATAAACGACCGGTAAATTTGAATGGCCCCGGGACCCAGAATAATGATAAACAATGCGGGAAAAATCATGAACACCAGCGGGAAGAGCATTTTTACCGGGGCTTTCATGGCCCTTTCCTCGGCCTGCTGGCGCCTGCGCAGTCTGATCTGGTCCGCCTGTCGCCGCATAACGTTGCCGATGCTGATGCCCAGCTGTTCACCCAGTATCACGGCGCTCACAAAATTGTTCAGATCATTGACATCAAACCTGCCGGCCAGGTCCTTTAAGGCCTCGCGCCTGGTTTTCCCCACCCGGACTTCCTGCATCATCTTTTTCAACTCCAGCGCCAGCACCCCCCTGGTTTTTTCTATTACCTTGGAAACAGCGCCGTCAAAACCCAGGCCCGCCTCCACGCTTACCGTCAGCAGGTCCAGGATTTGCGGCAGGGCGGCTTCCACCTCCGCGTTTCGGCGCCTGGCCCTGGTCACCAAGTAATATTCCGGCAGCATCAGACCCACCGCCACGGCCAGCACAATGATACAGGTGGATTTGACCAGCGATCCGCCGGCTACACCGGCAATAAACACGGCGGCCAAACCCAGCAGCCCGGCGCCCAGGTACTTGAACACCATCACTTCCACCGGAGTTAAACGTTCCGTAAGACCGGCGCGGACCAGCTTATTCCGCAGCGCCGCCTCCTTTTCCGACGGGAGTATCCTGACCAACACCGCGGCCGCTTTCGCCATCAGCGGCTTAATTACCCGCGCGGCAAAGGGAGCGCTCAATTCCTTCTCCCTAATGGTTGCGGGCGGCGCCCCCACCACCTGGTTAACCCGCCTGGCCAGCGTAATTCGTTCACCGAAGATAAAAACGTAACCCAGCAGGAACGTAAAAAAAGCAGCTCCGAAAACCAGCGACAACAAGTAAAGCATCATTACCCCCCCGTTCAATACCTGATGTCCACTATCCGCCTGATGATCAAAAAGCCGGTGGTCTGGGCTACCAAGGCCACGCCCAGCATTACCAGCCCCAGCCGGGTGGTAAAAAGAACAGCGAGATATTCCGGATTAATAGCCGACAAAAACAAGGCCAGACCCACGGGCAACAGGCCCACTACCACGCCGGAGATGCGCCCCTGGGCGGTGAGGGTTTTTATTTCCCCCTTGACACGAATCCGCTCTCGCATGGTATGGGCAATCTTATCCAGCACCTCCGCCAGGTTGCCCCCCACCTGCCGCTGGATCAATACCGCCGTGATGACCATCTCCAGATCGTCGCTGCCGGCCCGCTCCACCATGTTTAGCAGGGCCTGCTCTGTCGGGGTGCCCAGGTTCACTTCCTGGAAAGTACGCCCGAATTCCCTGGCAATGGGATCGGGCATTTCCTTCCGGACCAGTTCCATGGCTTGCAAAAAGCTGAAACCGGACCGCAGCGAATTGGCTATAATCGTCAGGGCATCCCCGATTTGGGCGTTTAATCTGGCCAGGCGTTTATGTCTGGCCCGCTGGATGAAAAGATAGGGAACGGGCAGTAGGACAATCAACGCCAGCAACGTCATCAGCAAGCTGCCTGTTACCAGAATAGCGATTAGGACCGCCGCACCAATACCCGCCAAAGAGAAGGCCAGGAATTCTTCCCCCCGCAGGGGCAGGTCGGCCTTGGTCAGTTCCTTTTCCATCCACTGCTTGAGCCGGGCGGTGACAACCAGTTTACCCAGCGCCCGGTTCAGACCCCGGACAATGCCCCTGTAACCACCGGGGAGGCCTTTCCGATCCTCCCCGGAGCCGGGCTCCTTTTTTTTCATTATCCGGCTCAACCGGCGGGAAAACTCCTGCTGGTCGGCAAGCGCCGGCCGGTACAGCCCCAGCACCGTCAGCAACACGCTAATAAAAACAAGCCCGGAGATATATTTGGTTTCCACAATTACCAGTACCCCCCCGCGAAAAGATCAGCGCGTAACTTGATGCCGTAAGCCTCCAGGCGATCCATAAACCGTGGCTGAATGCCGGTGGCCTCAAACCGGCCCGTAATCTTGCCGTTCTCATCAACCCCGGTCTGGCGGAAAACAAACAGGTCCTGCAAGGTGATAACATCCCCCTCCATGCCCTGCACCTCGGTAATGTGCGTGATCTTGCGGGTGCCGTCCTTCATCCTGCTCTGTTGAATAATCAAATCAATGGCGGATGCTATTTGTTCCCTGATGGCCCGCACCGGAATCTCCATACCCGCCATCAAAACCATGGTTTCCAGGCGGGATATTATATCCCGGGGCGAGTTGGCATGCCCGGTGGTCAAAGAACCGTCATGCCCCGTGTTCATGGCCTGCAGCATGTCCAGGGCTTCACCGCTGCGCACTTCGCCCACCACTATCCGGTCGGGGCGCATGCGCAGGCAGTTGCGCACCAGGTCGCGAATGGTGACGGCCCCCTTGCCCTCGACGTTGGGCGGCCGGCTTTCCAGGGTAATTACATGGTCCTGCCGCAATTGCAGTTCCGCTGAATCCTCGACGGTGACGATCCTTTCATTGCTGGGTATAAAGGAAGACAGCACGTTTAAAGTAGTGGTTTTGCCGCTGCCGGTACCGCCGGAAACGACTATATTCAGTCGCGCCTTGACACAGGCTTCGAGGAACTCCGCCATTTCCGCCGTCAGCGTGCCCAGCTTGATCAGGTCGTCCACCTGCAACGGGTCCCGGTAGAATTTACGAATAGTAATGGTAGGACCGGTAAGGGCCAGCGGCGGAATGATCACGTTCACCCGGGAACCGTCGGGCAGCCTGGCATCCACCATCGGCGAACTTTCATCTATGCGCCGCCCTATGGGGGCCACTATTTTTTCTATAACGTGATGTACGTGGTCGTTATCCCTGAATTTTATGCCCGTCAATATCAAGCTGCCGTTGCGCTCTATATATACCGTGTCGGCCCCGTTCACCATCACCTCGGTGATATCCGGGTCCTCCAGCAGCGGGGTTATGGGTCCGTAACCGATGGCGTCATTGGTGATTTCCTCCACCAGCCGTTCTTTGTCCAGTCTGGACATACCCCCGTTCAACCCGGCCAGGTGCTCCATAACCAGCGCTTCTATTTTACGGGCCATCTCTTGCATGTCGCCGTCGGGGCTCATTTGGACGCCGGAAAGCTCGGCAATTACTTTTTTATGCAGATCGGCCCGGAGCTCTTTATAAGTATCCTTGGCCGGCCCAACCGGAGGCGCTGTTTTTTCCAGATTGCTTTTTTCCAGACGTTCCAACAGGGACACCGTTTATCACCTCGACAAGCTGAATATTTTTTTAATGGGGTTGAACCTGGCCGCCCCTTGAGCGGGATTTTCTTTCTCCGGTGTTTTCACGGCGCAAAGTTGATCAGCCAATTCGACAACGCTTCCGGCCACCCGGCTTTTTTTTTGGGCCAGCACAAAGGGCTGTCCCTTGTTTACAGACTGCAGCACCGTCTTATCATCGGTGGGAATCACCGTGGTCATGGAACATCCCAGGTTTTTTTCCAGGTCTTTGACACTGATGCCGTCAGGCCGCAGCTGGTTGAGCAATAAAACTATTTTTTCCGTGTAACGCAAGGCGTTCAACACCTCCATAGCAGAACGGACGTGCCGGAGTGTGGGCAGGTCCTGGGTGACCGGCACCAGCACCTTGTCGGTTATTTCCAGGATATTCAGGTTTACTTCACTGTACGACGGCGCCGTATCAACTATCACATACTCATACTTCGTTCTAAGATAACCGATTATAGCCGTAACATGGTCCTGAGTCACCAGTTCCGCCTGTTCCGGGCTGTTGGGGGCGCAGAGCACCTTGATACCGGAAAAATGCGCGGCGAGAAAGGTATCCGTAACCGCTATATCGTTTTCCAGGTCCTCCTGCACCAGGTCGGCAATGGTTTGCGAAGCAACCAGATTCAATATTACCGTCACGTCGCCGCCCTGGAGGTCGAGGTCCACCAGCACCACGCTTTTGCCCTTTTCCGCCGCCAGGGCTATGGCCAGGTTACAGGCCAGCGTGGTTTTGCCCACACCGCCCTTGGTGCTGAAAAAAGTAATAATTTTGCCCGGAGATTTCCCCCGCCTGGCAGCCGGCTTTTCCCCTTCGCCCACGAGGCGCAGGTGCCGCTTACGGGAAAAATCATTGGCCCGTCGCACGGTATCGGCCAGGTCCGTGCTGGTAAAGGGCTTGACCAGGTAATCCCTGGCACCGGCGGCCATGGCTTTTTTGAGGTACTCTTTTTCTCCCTGAATGGAAATGATGATAATGGCCGCCTCGGGCACCTGCACCGAAATAATTTCCGTGGCACTGATGCCGTCCATCCCGGGCAGGTTTATATCCATTAATATAACGTCGGGTTTTAAACTGTTGGCCAGATCCACGGCCTCCTCCCCGGTAGCCGCTTCCCCGACCACTTCCATATCCTCCTCGAAGTATAAAAACCGCTTGATGTCTTCCCTGGTGTTTTCCACATCATCCACTATCAAAAGCCTGATCGGCTGCACCGGGATGCCCCCCTTTTCTTTGGTTATCTCACCAGCCCGTTCATATTGGTGGAAGGAATATTGACTATCTTTTCATCAGCGGGCGAGCGCATTATCAGCCTGATACTGCCTTTCTCCGAGGCCAGCACCAGGGGCTGGGCCTGCTGCGGTGTCACGGACAGGGTTACCGTCCGGGCCGCTTCCTGTTGACTTCCCTGCCCGGCAGCGGCGCTCATATTCCGGTCCACGGCCAGCACCGTAATGTCTTGCAGGATTAATGAAGTCAGAGTTTTTTCAGTGACCTCAAAGGTAACCAATACATCCACGCTGTCCCCCGGCCTGACCAGGCCGGCAACGCCCGATACCTCATTTACTGCCACGGTCACCGCCCTTTTCCCTTCGGGAATAATAAAGGCCAGGCCCTCGGAAGTGTCATTTTTGCCCGCCAGCTTTCCCCGAAGAATTTGTTCATCCGGATATATGGCCGTTTTGGTCAACTTGCCCGTAATCTCCCCGGGGTCCACCGCAGCGTCTTTATTTACATACTTGGCAGGTATTTCGCGCATGGTAAACATCTGCGGAGCAACCCGGGTTTTGGGCGGTATATATTGCCCGGCCACGGCCACCTGAATAAAATGGCCTTTTTCCACATATGCAGCCCGAACGCCGTTCAAATACTGCAGCACTCCGTAGGCCGCAGCCACCCCGAAAACCACCGCCAGCAGCAAAATAACATTTATCCTGTGCATTTTCATGGGTTATTCTCCTTTGTCATCTTAAGGTGCCGGGTGTTGAAAGTTGTTTTTTGTTGAAAGTGTGACCGGTTATTTAACCAATTTAATGTTATAGCACCCGAAATCTCCGCTGGGCGTGCCGGGATCGCTTTCTCCCTCGGCAAATCCGCCAATGAGCACAGCTTTGATATAACTCTCCTGTCCGTTATCGACATAATTGCTTAAATGGACCAGGGCAAAACCAGTTATCTCAACTTTCCTTACCTTATTGTCGTCACCCGGTTCCCCTACCGGCACATATACGGGCACCAGCACCACCCGTGGGCAGGAACGGTCATAATTATCAGGGTAGCAATTGCAATCTTGCGCTTTGTTTAGCCTGTCATCGAGCACTTGCTTGACCGGGCCGCTTCTGTTTCCCGGAATGGTGTCAATCACGTCCCCCATGGTCAACCAGCCGTCGTACCCTTCCATAAAGTCCTCCCGCCACTCGCTGGACCCCTTGCCGCGGGGACCGCCCGGAAAGTCCAAAAGCCCGCAGTTGCCTGGTCCCAGGTAGTTGTACCAATCATCATGGCTCGCGTCCCGGGCTGAGATCTTTAAATCATACTCCCGTCCTGGTTCCAGCGTCTGGCCCGGCGGGGGTTCTTTAATGCCCACCGGCACGAGGTCCGTCGCCGAGGTTAAAAGGTCAATTCGGGCAGCGCTGGTACAGTTGACCGTGGAAGATGTTATGCCCAGCACCCGGGCCAGGAAAAATTCAACATCTGCTTGACCGGTGGCCGTTATTGTGCGCCGGTCGCCGGAAATGTCAACTCCGGTCAGAGAAGCCATATCCATGCCGTTATCTGTAAAACAGCGGGCAGCCTTGTCCCGGGCCTCATCGGGGGAACCCGGCAATTCCTGCACCCCCGCCAGAACGGCGGCGTCCAAAGCGTTGTTCAACCTCTGCCTGGTCAGGAACAGGTTGCCTATATCCACCACCAGGGAGCAAAAGCCTATCAGCGCCACCATCGCCGCGGCAACGATAATGGTGACGGTGCCTTTATTGTCAAACATCAATTTTTTACCCACGTTGATTGCCAGGCTGCCCACTTCACTCAATCCTCATCACTGACCGGGCGCTGATATCCAGGGGGTCCGGCAAGAAATTGCTTAACAAAGGGGTAATAAGAAAAACTTTATACCGCACATCCACCGTCAAGTAATAGCCGGGTTTCCGGTTGACGGGATCCTGGGGGGCGACGGTTATTTCCAGTTGCGCGGTATCCAGTGCCGAACACACGGTTCGGACGCAATTTTCTATATCGGCATCCGGGTTTACCACTCCCAGCCTGGCCCCTTCCCGGGCCGCATTGGTTATAGTCAGGTAGGAATGAAAAATGTTTCCGAATTCAAAAACAGCCATCAATAGCAGCAGCAGCAAGGGAAGTACCAGGGCAAACTCCACCAGCGCCTGTCCCCCGCTCTCCCTGCGCATTTTTGCTAACAGCGCCACGATAAATCACCCCAGAATATATGCCCATGCTGCCCCCAGACCCAATGCCAGGGCATAGGGGAAACTCTCACCCTGCACCGCCGTTTCCAGTTTGTTGAAAGTTATGCTTGATGGAATATGTAACAATTTGTTAAGGAAAAGATAGTAGATTTTCTTTAACGTCAGCAATAATTTGCCCTTTCGAGCAAGCAAATAAAGGGATACGATGCCGCCGGCAATGGCTCCGGCCAAAAAGACGGTAAAAACAAACTCGGGCCCTTTAAAAGCGCCGATGGCGCCCAGCAGTTTGACGTCACCCGCCCCCATGCCCCCGGCGGCGAAGGGGATGATCAACAGGGCCATTCCCAAAAGCAGCCCTTGCAAGCTGTCCAGGCAGGCGGACAATCCGCCATTTAGAAAGTTGACCATAAAAGCCGTCACGACGGCAGGTAATAAAACATGGTTGTATATTTTCCGAGAACGCAGGTCGGTATAACAACAAATCAGCAAAAGAATAATCACCGGAACATCAATGTAAGTAACAAGGGGAACGTCCGGGTTTATCATCAGGGTCACCCACCTTTTGAAAACGCGACCCTACTTAAGTTGGGTCCTAAGTAGGGTCACCTGGAAAATTTAGCATATTATGTTACTGGAATTCAGCGGCTGTTTTGTCAACTAAGATAATTATTTTCGGGGCCAGGCTTTGTAAGGCAGTTATGCACATAACGGCAATCAATGAAAGTATAAGTACGCATTCCACTATTCCCTGACCGGTTTCGTCGATAACTACATTTTTTAACAAAGTTAATAAGCTATCGATGGGCATCGTCCCCTAAAAATCAAGATAACATATCAATAGTTATTGAGTAGGAGTAGAACTACCGTTATTTTCAATTTGGGTGCCAACTTCATTTAGTTTACTCGAAATTTTACCGCTCAATCCTGTAAATGCGGCAATGCATAAAACTGCCACCAGGGCTAAAATTAAACCATACTCCGCCATTCCCTGACCGCTCTCTTCCTTCCACAGCTTGGCCAACAGCGACATCAACCATCACCTCCGATTTTTTTTTATAATTTTACTTTTTTTAATAGCCGACAGCATGTATCTACGGTCTTAAAGCTTAAACGACACAGTCTTATTTTTTTCCGGGACCGTAAGCCTAAATTGAAAAGGACGCGGTATAGATTCCTAAATGAGCACAAAGCCCGGCGCGTTGCCGGGCTATACATTAAACCGGATATTCATAATATCCCCGTCCTTGACTATGTAGTCCTTGCCCTCCAGGCGGGCCAGGCCCTTTTCTTTGACTTTGGTCATATTCCCAAGTTCATAAAGGTCTTTAAAAGCTACCACCTCGGCCCGGATAAACCCCCGCTCCAGGTCGGAGTGGATCTTGCCGGCAGCACTTTTGGCATTCAATCCCTCCGGTATCGTCCAGGCCTTAACCTCGTCCTCACCCACAGTGAAAAACGATATCAGGCCAAGGGTGTCGTAAGCAGCCCGGGCCAGCCGGTCGATACCGGACTCGTTGAGTCCCAGGTCCTCCATAAACTCCTTTCTGTCATCACCGGGAAGCTGGCTTATTTCCATTTCAATCTGACCGCATATCTCCAGTAAAATAATGCCCTTTTCCGCAGCAAATTCCCGCACCTGCTCCATTTCAGGGTAGCTACCGGAACGCAGTTGCTCCTCGTCAATATTCACAGCCATTATCATGGGCTTGTCCGTTAAAAAGCTATAGTTGACCAACAGCTCCCTTTCCGCTGCCGAAAGGTCTATGTTATGTACAGTTACCTCGTTTTCCAGTGCCTCCAGGCACTTTTGCAGCACTGCTATTTCTGCTTCCTGTTCCTTCTTTATTTTCTTCCCGGCCTTAATACGCTCAATTCTTTTTTCCACCAGGTCCATGTCGGCCAGCAAAATTTCCATGTTTACGGTTTCAATGTCCCGCATGGGGTCGATGCTGTCATCTACGTGGGGCACATCCTTGTTCTCGAAGGCCCGTACTACATGCACCAGGAGGTCTGCGTTGCGGATGCCGTCCAGAAAACGGTTGCCCACCCCCTTGCCCTCGCTGGCCCCCCGCACCAGACCCGGTACGTCGCTGAATTGAATCTGGGCGTAGGTGGTCTTCTTGGGCTTGTATAGATTAGCAAGAAAATCAATCCTGGTGTCTGGAACATTGGCCATGGATACATTAATTTCAGTCTTACCCGTTAAATAATTGGATGTCTCAAAATCCGAATTGGTTACTAAATTAAAAATTGTGGTTTTACCAACCATGGGCAAACCAACAATACCACATGTAAGCATACTTATACCTCCATTTCTCCTAAAGGTATTTATACACCTCTATACCGGCTGCGTCAAGCATCATCAACGAACAGCATTCTACATAAAGTAGTCTTTCATTTCGCCCATCATCGTAGTCACAAACAACCCCCGGTAAAACTGCAACCTTTTACCGGGGGCTGTCCTTAAATATATAGTTAGATATTATTTTACCGGATCACTTTTTTAAAGGCGCAGCCAAGGAAGAAGGGACCGAAACAGAGAAAGTATTTTTATGATATTTTTAACCGATTCCCCGTCACCGGCCACTCTTTCGTAATTCATACAGGTCGGTGCGCATCTGAGCCAGCAAAGGCAGGCGGGCGCGCACCTCCTTAATTCTTTCCGGGTCAATCTCCCCGATAATGATTTCTTCGCCGGTTCCGGCCCGGGCTACTGTATCGCCCCAGGGGTCCACCACCATAGAGTGACCATAAACCACGTAACCGGCGTTTTCATCCCGGGCCGGTGAAGCTGCAGCCACGTAAACCTGGTTGTCCACCGCCCGGGCCCGCATATTTAAATCCCAGTGCGCAGGACCGGTAATGGTGTTGAACGCGGCCGGGACCACCAGCACATCAATGCCGCCCAGGGCCAGCAACCGGGCCAGCTCGGGAAACCGCACGTCAAAACAGATCATCACCCCCAGCTTGACAAACCCGGCGTCCATCACGGCCACATCGTTACCCGGACCCAAAGTGCTTGATTCCCTGACCCGCAGGTTGGGCAAATCCACATCAAAAAGGTGCACTTTACGGTGCCGCCCCAAAAGTTCTCCTCTTGGACCGAAAGTAAAACAGGTGTTGTAAACGATATCCCCATCTTTTTCCGGAATGGATCCGCCCACCAGCACAATACCCGCGTCGGCCGCCACCCGGGACAGCATTCGCACCGTTTCTCCGTCCGGGTAAGGTTCGGCATAATCAGGGAACAGCCGGGTTTCATACGGGCAGTTGAACATTTCCGGCAGCACCACCACCCGGGCACCCATACCGGCGGCTTCCCGAATCATATCTTCGGCGCGCCGGATATTCTCCGCCTTTTTTTCCACTACATTATTCTGGCATACCGCCAGTTGGAAACTTTCGGTCATTGCAAAACCCCCAAACCATGTTCTATAACCATAAAACCCCCGCCGGAGCAGGGGTTGCTTCAATTCATGCCTGGACTACTTCTTTCACCTCGGGCACAGCTTGCTTGAGCGACCGCTCAATCCCCATTTTCAGGGTATACGTGGACATCGGTCACCCGCCGCAAGCACCTTTCAATCTTACTTTTACTACGCCGTCAGGCGTAACTTCAACCAACTCAACATCACCGCCGTCGCGCTGCAGGGCGGGACGCACTTTATCCAGGGCAGCTTGCACTTTTTCGCGCACTTTTCCGACCTCCCTTCTAATCCTAGTATAACTAACGGGGTTAAACATTATAAGCATGTCCAAACCGCAACTATTCCTATTTTAACTGCAATTTACCAGCGAAGCAATAGCTTTAACAGGTTATTGGGCTTGGTTGCCAAATAATAAACTTGACCTATTGCACCATAATTTGTACCGTGACCATATTGGGGGCTTGCTGCATGCCGGCCAGAACATGCCTGAGGGTGGTAATTTGCTCCTGCAGCTCAGACAGTTCCTTGTCCACGCCCGATTTTTGGCCGGCATCTTCCGCAACGCCCCGCTCTTGCAATAATTTTTCTTCCCGTGCCAACAACTCGTTTAACTTATCCCGAGTCCGGCCAAAATCAGCAGTTAAATCATTTGATTGGATACATTTGTCTTCCACTTTTCCATATTTTTCAATTTCATCAAAAAACAGTTCAACTTGACCCGCGGGAATGCGCATGGACCAGTACTGCCCCGGCTCAACCGGTTTGGACTCAATGACCCCGCCGTACTTGCCCGCCGTTTCCGTCAACAATTGTTCCGGGTTTTCGGGCAGTCCTTTTACAGTCACAGTATATTCCATAGCCAAAATGGTTTCGTCTTCCATAGTCCTACCACTGCCGCCTGCCCTGCCGTCTTTGGCACCGGGGTCCCCGGGCTCGGCCCGGGGTACCGCGCTGACAGTCAACTGCGGTTCATCTCCGGCCGGGTGTTTACTCTCCGGAGATTGGTTCTTGGTAGCCCGGTCCGCTGCGCCCACCGGAGCGGACAGACTGCGCACCTGTTCGCCGTCACCGGGAGCTGTCGTACCCGGTGCGGACTGCGCCACCAACGCCCCGGATTTTTCCAGCCCCCCCATGCCGGGCGGCGCGTTGTAGGCGGGGCTGGATTCCTCCAGGCTGGGGTTAGCAACATACTCCTGCTGCCCGTCGGCAACCTTTTTTCCGTCCATTGATTTATAAGCATTCGGGCTAACCGTATTTCCTTTGTCGATAGTATCGGCACTATTTTGATTATTCTTCTCCACATTGTTCTGCAAAACCGGGTCGAGGATTGCACCGTTATTGCTGTTATACCACAGGGCGGTCACCCCGACAGTCAGGAATATCACCGCCGCCGCAGCCAGCGTTCCGCACCACTTACCCCGGGCCAGCTTGTATAGCAGCCCGGTTTTAAGATTTGTATCCGCCGGTGCGGGCAAAGAACGCAACTTTTGCTGCAGCCGGTCATGAAATTCGGGTGGCGGGGCAACCTCCGGCAGCCCCCTGACCAAGTCCACAGCGGTCCTCAAATCTTCATATTCCATTTTGCATACCGCGCAGGACGCAATATGTTCTTCCACCCGGGCAGCCTGGGAGGAATCAAGCATGCCGTCGATATATGCTGATAACAGTTCACAGATGTCATGGCATTGCACTTCTCTTCCCCCCTTTTCCGTTCAGACGCCCGTCGCGGGTCAAAAGTTCCCCTTTCTTACGCATCTTTTCTTTTAAGGCGTTTCTGGCCCTGCTAATGCGGGACTTTACCGTCCCCAGGGAACATTCCAGTACACCGGCAATTTCCTCATAACTCATGCCTTGCATTTCCCGCATCAGAAGAATCAACCTGTGATCTTCGGAAAGTTCATTTAAACAATCCTGCACCTGGCGCTGCACTTCACCACGCTGGGCGACCTCTTCGGGTGAATAATCATCGCCGGCCACGGGCACATTGGCCGGGGAGGCGTCCATCATCTCCTCCATGGAAACGCTGCGCCGCCGCCGGCGTTTTCTCAACTCGTCACGGCAGGCGTTGGCGGCGATTCTATACAGCCAGGTGGCAAACGAAGAGTCGCCCCTGAACCTGGCCAGGGCCTGGTAGATGCGGATAAAGGTTTCCTGGGCCAGATCGCTGGCATCCGCGTGATTACCCATAAACCGGTAAGCCAGGCCGTATACTTTGCCTTCATAACGGCGCACCAGTTGATCAAAGGCATCAAGATCACCTTTGATTGATTGTTGCACCAGTTCTTCATCGGGAAGGTGCAATTTTATTTCACTCCCGTCATAATAAGAAAAAAGCCAGGAATCATATTTCACCCTGGCTTATTTTTCGACAACACCCAACACCTTTCCTGCACGGACAACCTCCCTGTTTTGCCACTTGGCTGCTGCCATGTCATAACAGACATTTTCCATTTTGATACTGTTGACAATGGCGTTTTAACTGTGTTAAAATCTGATATGCAGGTCGTTTGAGAAAACTTTTAATTGACTTGCATTTAAAAATAACCATGCCGAAGTGGCGGAACTGGCAGACGCACACGACTCAAAATCGTGCGGGTTTTCCCGTGAGGGTTCGACTCCCTCCTTCGGCACCAAAACCACAAAAATTAACGGATTAGAGGTTGGACGCAGAAATGCACGTCCAACCTTTTTGTTTTGTTACATGTTTTATGGGTAGTGTTGCAAACGATGGATTCTTTTTTCATAGTATCTTTGGAAAGTACCACTGTAAAATAAAATGAACAGCCCGCTTCTTTCATCAATGGGAGCAGAATAGTCCAATATGATAGCCAAAGCTCGCTGATTCCTTTTTAGAAAGGAGGGCGGGCTTTTATGTTTTGCAAACCATTGTATTTATTTTATGTCTTAAGTTCATAAAAAAGTTTAAACAAAAGGCAAAGCTTAATAAAATAATTAAATAACGTTAATAAAGGATACCCATGGAATAATATTGAATAATAGAGCCGGGGAAAATGGGGTTGGTGCCCCCCACGGGCTGCAAACCCCTTGGCCTGCTTGTGATCCAAGTGGAAGTCCGGTTCGATTCCGACTTTTCCCCTCCATATAAGTTCCGAGAGGTGGTTATATGCAAAAGAAGAGGTTGTTGGTGGGGGTAACAGGGGGAGTTATTGGCGTAATGGCAGTATTGCTTGTTAAATACGGGAACCCACCCAATATGGGTTACTGCATTGCTTGTTTTTTACGCGATATCAGCGGCGGGCTGGGTTTTCACAAAGCGGCACCCGTCCAGTACATACGTCCCGAAATTTTGGGTATGGTCATTGGTGCTTTTGGAGCAGCCTTGCTTACCAGAGAGTATAAATCAGTAGGCGGATCCAGTCCTTTAATCAGGTTTTTCCTGGCTTTTGTGGCCATGATCGGTATGCTTGTCTTTTTGGGCTGCCCCGTCCGTGCGGTGTTGAGATTGGCTGGTGGTGATCTAAATGCGATTGTCGGAATTGTAGGTTTGATAGCTGGTATAGCAGTAGGAATTTACTTTTTAAACCAAGGCTTTTCCCTTGGCAGGGCAAATGTGCAGCACAACTTAAACGGCCAGGTATTTCCCCTGGTAACCCTTGTGATAACCGTATTGGTTCTATTCGGCACAACAGTATTTTATACAAGCCAGGAGGGACCTGGGGCGATGCACGCTCCGGTATTTCTGTCACTTGGGGCCGGGATTGCCGTGGGAATTTTGGCCCAGCGGTCGCGGTTTTGTATGATTGGTGGTATTAGGGACTTTATTCTGTTTAAAGATGTGCATCTGCTGATTGGTTTCGTAGCCATGCTTGTTTTTGCTTTTGCAGGGAACTTAATTACCGGGATGTTTACCCCTGGTTTTGCAGGCCAGCCGGTAGCCCACAGTGACGGTGTTTGGAATTTCCTAGGCATGGCCCTGGCCGGTACTGCAGTGACGTTGCTTGGGGGATGCCCTTTAAGGCAGTTAATAGCCGCCAGTGAAGGTAATACGGACTGTGTAATTTCAATTTTAGGTTTAATAGCTGGTGCGGCTTTTGCCCATAATTTTGGCCTTGCTGCCAGCCCGAAGGGGGTACCTGTAGCGGGTCAATGGGCTGTCGTAGTTGGTTTAATCCTGGTTCTGGGTCTTGGATATTTAGGCAACAAACAATTTTCTATGTCCGGGGGTGTAAATTTTGAGCAGAACAGTTGATGCCAGGGGGTTACTTTGCCCTGAACCCGTTTTACTCACGAAAAAAGTAATTGACCAGTTACCAGGCGGTTCCATAGAGGTTATGGTGGATAATCCAGCCGCCAAAGAAAACGTAACTAGATTGTGCGAAAATAAGGGATGGAATGTTATAGTTAAACAACGGGGATTAGATTATATACTTAACATTTCCAAATAATATCGAACTAGAGTTTGCAACACTGTAAATGGCTCCCTTAACAGGGAGCCTGTAAAAGCAACCCGCTCTCCTCATATAAAGGAGTTGCGGGTTTTAGGTTTTATAACATCTTGATATTCCGGGGAACAGCATCGCGGGTATTTGACAACAAATAGTTTTCCCTCCCCCGGTTGGCATGATGCCAATAAATCTTTATCTTAGCTGCAGGGGTACTCCTGGTAGTTGCCTTGATAGCCCCCAGCGCAATGGCTGCCATCAATCCCAACAACGGATACCCCAACCAATTCTTTGATCAAATGTTTGACTGGCATGAACAATGGCTTAATGACGCCGTGAAAAATGGCCAAATAAGTGACGATCAAGCCAAAGCCTGGAAAGAGCATTTTGATTACATGAGAGATTTCCATAATCAATATGGTTTTGGCATGATGGGTGGCATGATGGGTGGCATGATGGGCGGTTTTGGCGGCAACGGCAATTACGGATATGGTATGATGGGTGGCTATAACGGTAATTACGGCCCTGGCATGATGGGCGGGTACGGCAACTACAGTGATATTCAGACCCAATAAGCAAATGAATTAAAATGATTGTCTAAAATCTTGCAAACCCAGGGTTTATGCGACCCTGGGTTTACTTTTTTTTTAATATTTTATTCTTGACATATCATGGTTCATTTGTTTATTTGGATATTTCATGTCCTCATATTGGTCATGATTCATATCAGTATCACCGGTGCGCGACGACTCCATTGTTTGTTCATTTTTTTCGCTGCCATTATGCATTGTATCGTTTTTCATATCTCCCGAACGTTGTATATAATTAAATTGTGATTTGGATGAATCTCTATCCATATTGTTGCTCATTAAAGCGCCACTGGTTTCCATCATATCACTGTTGTTCTGCATGCCAGCATTTTTTCCTGGGTTTATTTCATTTTGATGTGTCAGTGTTGTATAATCCTGTTTTTTAGTTAAATATATATTATTATCTTTCATAATATCCATCATATTTTTATTATTAATTTCTTGGGCGCTAATATTTAAGCCGGCCTCATGATAATGTTCCATAACTTTATACCTATTTACGGAAAGCCCATTTTCGGCAGCAATATTGCGTGTTTTTTCATTACTTGTATCTACCAATATATAACTGTCAATTTCCTTTTGCTGTATATTATTTGCAATTACTGATTCCAACTTTTCTCTATCAACAACAGTTTCTTCACCAACCGGCACTACCGAAGCAATAACCAGATTTTTTTCATCAAGTTTTATATACCCAAGGGCAATTGCTTTATCCATTATTTTTTCCACAGCTTTATATACATTTGCATCCTTTAAGTTCAAGTCTTTCAATAACTTATCAGCATCTTCGTTAATACTGCGGACATCCATTACTTTTGCTTGCTTGTTGATTTTAAGTTCCAAACTGGGATTGAAATCCAGAGCTACGTAAGCCGATACCGGGACAGTAAAAAATGCAAGGTAAATACTTAAGAACATAACCAAAGCAAATACGGCTGCGGCAGCTGAAATAACCCGCATAGATAACATTGTTTTTCTAACACATCGGGTTGCGTTTTGTGGTACTTCGATTATTTCCCCGGTTTTTATATCAAATCTTGGAGCAGGTACCTTCAAGAACTGGCCATTGCTGGTATAAACAGTAACCATATTTCTTTTTTTACAAGTTTCAATAACTACCCCCGAAATTTTCATGGCAGACACCTTCTTAAATTGTATTAGGAAAACTTGTGAAATTCTTCAGTGCTGTTAACTCCGGTTCGGTTAAAATGAGAGTCAGGGCAATTATGTATTTTCTCCCCTTTTCAATTACTTTACGGCTTACCCCCAGCTTTTTACAAAGTTCATGAACAGGTAAACGCTTTGTTTTTTTCAACTGAGTAAACAACTCGTTATTCTCAGCAATATATAATGCTATACGCATCAGGTTTTCTCTTGTATCGCGGTGTTTCGGTGAGCACTTTACCAAATTTTTAAAAGTTATTCCATAATCCTTGAGAATCATATTAAAGGTTGCTATAGTAGCGACGAGGTCCTCTTGTTGCGTACTGTCTTGATATTTGATTATGGAAATGTCTTTTTCCGCTTTACTAAATTCATTATTATCTTCGTCAATCGGTACCAGTGACAGATGTTGCTGCTTTACTTCTTTTCGGAAGTAATCCACCAGCCGGCGATGTATTACCCTGTGCGCAAAAGTTGTAAAAGTCGTCTTATTATCTTTATTATAGGCATCTATGGCTTCATTATAAGCCAACAGAGCAACACTTAATTCCTCGTCCCTACCCCAGCATAGATATCTCTTGCAAATAGTGGAACTTACCTTGGCTATGAATGGCTTACCTTGTTCAATGATTTGCTCCCGCGCCAGGTGATCACCCAATTGGGCCTGTTCAATTAATGATTCACATATTTTTTCATGCAATTATCTCAACTCCAACCTTTTATGCTATTTAGATTGGTGACAGTGGATGGAGTCTTGCCGGTTTTGGTCAGTTATTCGAAGGCAGCTTTATATTTTGGGGGCATTGAAATAAAAATTTTCAAGGCAGCCACCGGATGGCGTCTGCCTTGTCACCTTCAAGATTTGTTTCACCCATTGCCTGGCAAGATTATATTAATTATAAAGTTTAAATGTATAATATTTTGCACGCCATTTTAACAATTTTGTTACAATCCATTCATTAGCGTAGCAAAAATCCAACCCTGAATTCAGAGTTAACAAAATATTTAATTCTTCTTTTGTCTTTTGTTACATTTTTCTGTTATTATTGCTTACAGGATCCCCAATAACCACCTCCTTTTTAAAAAACCAAAATTGAAATCCCGGCCAACTATCACCGGGATTTCAAACTTTATAAATTGCTATATTCTAATTGCAATTGTTATTATTTATTTATAATCATGTGATATTTTCGTAAAACTTTTCAATTATTATATTTTCAAATACAGAATTTATGGGAGGTATATAAATGCATATGTTTTATGGTGGGGGTTTAGGATTCTTCGGTATGATCTTGCCTATGCTTATTTGGCTATTTATTATCATTGGGGTTATCGTTTTATTAGTACGTTGGGTAGGTGGAAAAAACAAGCTAAGCCATAATTATCACGAAGCCGGTGGCGGTGAATCAGCCCTTGAGATATTAAAGAAACGTTATGCGGCAGGTGAGTTGACAACAGAAGAATATATTGCCAGGAAAGAAGAAATTAAAGGTTATTAAAAAGAAAGGCGCACACTAAAATCAGTTCTTTATTGTGCGCCTTTCTTTTAAAATGTACCGTATTCACATTACCCCTGGCCAGGGATGCAAAGATGCCCCCGATACAAAGAAAGGTAAAAATGATAAACGCTGTTTTGGCGCCCTTGTTAAGGCCACCCCGTAAAATATCATCCACCTTAAATTTAACAGCCATATTTTGCAATTCTTCGGCATTTCGTTTAAAGTTTCGGTGGATGAAGCCGGATGAAGCCATCTTTTCCATGACGGCCGTCGCTTCCTCGGTGGTGCTGGCAACATTTTGTACGGTTACCTTTTGAATTCCATCGCGACCCTTTTCCGCTTCCGTTTTACTAACCTCTGCAGTTTTCCGAATGGTCGTTCATAATCCCGTCCTTGGCGGCTCTAAACTCCCGCATGGCGCTTCCCACGGCCCTGCCCACCCCGGGCAGCTTGCCGGGCCCGAAAATCACCAGGGCGATTATTAGGATCAAAACCAATTCACCGAAACCTAAACTGGGCACAGCTTATACCTCCTGTAAGCCGGGCATCTTGTTTTTCCGGCTTGAAATTTTTTCATAAATTATGATTAGCCAAATGGTTAACTCGTATAACCCCAGTAGCGGTTTTTACATTATATTTTCAAATGATTGTAACAGTTTTGTGAAACTTTAACGTTAAAATATAATCACAAAGAAAAAAAATTAAAAGAAAGGGTGTTAAAAACACATGAAAAAAGCATTTATCTTAGCTGCAGGGGTACTCCTGGTAGTTGCCTTGATAGCCCCCAGCGCAATGGCTGCCATTAACCCCAACAACGGGTACTCCAACCAATTCTTTGATCAAATGTTCGACTGGCATGAACAATGGCTTAATGACGCCGTGAAAAATGGCCAAATAAGTGACGATCAAGCTAAAGCCTGGAAAGAGCATTTTGATTACATGAGAGATTTCCATAATCAATATGGTTTTGGCATGATGGGTGGCATGATGGGCGGTTTTGGCGGCAACGGCAATTACGGATATGGTATGATGGGTGGCTATAACGGTAATTACGGCCCCGGCATGATGGGCGGGTACGGCAACTACAGTGATATTCAGACCCAATAAGCAAATGAATTAAAATGATTGTCCTAAAATCTAGAGGTCGGGGGCGGCCAGCCCCCGACCTCTCATACAACCTAGCATGCGGGTCCGCACTAGGCGGTTCCCAAAGGTTACGTAGTTCCAGATAGCGAGCACGTAAACTTTTCAGCCCTTGCGCCTTCCAGTAGGAGGTGTCAAGGGCGTTATTTATATTACGGGACATAAACCAGCACCCTCTACGGGAGTTGGCCATCATAAAAACAGCCCAATCAGGAACGCCCAAAGAACGTAGCTTCCGAATCCTGTTTCCATGTCATTTGAGATACATTAATGCATGCAGCATCTTCCACTAATGCTTTGTGGAATACGTCAATTCTTTAAAATAACCCAAAATACCCGGGCTTAACTTTTCCAGCTTTTAGGAAGAAGGTAGGGCCATCTTTTTTGCTGGTTTTTATCATATTTTTCAAGTATATTAGTGAGTAAGGTATTTTCAGGCGAATTAGGGCACCAGTTTTATCCGCCTTTCAAGGAGAGTGAAAAATGAACTGGAAGTTCTGGGAGGTAAAAAAGAAGCGGGATGAGCGCCCATCCCCTGCTGTTATCAGTGAACAATTAGCAAATATAGCCGGCAGACTGGATAATTTGGAAGCATTTTTAAAGAGCAGTCAGCAGCAAGTTTACCATATTGACGGGCAATTGGTCCAAAATGCCGGTCAATTGACGGAAACTGCCGCCCAGGTACAAAAACTGGCCCGCCTGCACTACAAAACGGGCCAGGAAACTCAAAGCAAACTGGATAGGCTTATGACCGGTATAAAAAAAGTACAGCAGTGGCAAGAGCAATATTTGCAGGAAACGGTCCAGCTGCAATTAAAGGAAAAGCAGATTACAGCTCTGGCGGAAGCTGTTATGAAACAACTGGATGATATTGATTATATCCGCCGGGTACTAAAAGACGAACTACAAGACGACGCAAGGGATAACTGGCGGCAAATGTTGGAGCAATGGGCCGTCCGGCTGGTACAAGCTCTGGCTGAAGCAGGCATTCTGGAGATAGATCTGTATGGTAAAAGCTTTGACCCCCGGTGGGCTGAAGCCATCGCCACCGTGACCAGGGCGGAAGCGCTAAAAATGTGCACTGATACAGATGCAGATGCATTACTGCCGTATCAAGTGGTGGAGGTAACCAGACGGGGTTTTGTCACCCCGGAGGGGCGTATACTGCGCAAAGCACAGGTTATCACTGTTCAGGAGGAGGATAATTATGTCTAAAACCAACAACCATGACGCCCGACCGGTAGTGGGCATTGACCTGGGCACCACCAATTCTGCAGTGGCTTATATCAACCGGGGAAAACCGGAAATTATTCCTTCCCCCGGCGGGGATAGAATTATTCCATCAGTGGTGCTGATTGATTTAACAAACAACATCATTGTGGGAGAAGATGCCCGCTCGGCTTTAATAGCCATGCCGGACCGGACGGTGGCTGCCGTTAAAAGAAAAATGGGGTCCCCGGACCCAATTCCCATCGCCGGTCAGCAACTGCTGCCCCAGGAAATATCCGCTTTAATATTAAAAGAGTTAAAAACTTATGTAGATGCCAAATTCGGCGAAGGTGAAAAAGAAGCCGTCATCACCGTGCCCGCTTATTTTACCGATGAACAGCGCCGGGCCACCAAACAGGCCGGGGAACTGGCCGGTTTTGTGGTGGAACGAATTATTAATGAACCAACTGCGGCAGCGATGGCTTTCGGATTAAATCATTTAAAAGAGGACCAGCATGTTCTGGTTTACGATTTAGGCGGGGGCACCTTTGACGTTTCCGTGGTGGAAATGATGAGCGGCATAATGGAGGTCAAAGCCACCAGCGGCAATAACAACCTTGGCGGGGAGGATTTTGACTGGCGCATCGTGGACTGGCTGGCAGATAAAATTAAACTGGAGCAACAGATTGACCCGCGCCTGGATATAAGGGCCAGGGCTTTGTTGAAAGAAGAAGCTGAAAAAATAAAAATAAAACTTTCCACAACGGATCGGGTGAATATTTCTCTGCCCCTGGTGACTGTAAAGGATGGCAAACCAGTTGGCATATTTACCGAATTTACCAGAGAACAATTTATTGCTCTCATTGATCATTATCTCATGGAAACAATGGATTGCGTGCGCAGGGTAATGGCTGATGCCGGATTAAAACCTGAAGATATCCACCAGATCCTTTTGGTGGGAGGGTCCACTCGTATACCCAGGGTAAGGGAACTGATCAGAGATTATTTCAATAAAGAGCCCCGTTCCGACGTGCACCCGGATGAGGCAGTGGCCCTGGGAGCGGCAGTCCAGGCCGGGATAAAATCCGGCACACTGGCTAAAAAAGGACTCATCTTAACGGATGTGGCCCCATTTTCCATGGGTATTGCGGTTTTAAAGGAATGGAAATATTCTACCATGCGTCCCGGCGGCTACCACGTTATAATACCCCGCAACACTACCATACCGGTCAGCAGGACGGAAAATTTTTACACTGCGACAGATGGCCAGACAGCTGCAGCCATTGAAATTTATCAGGGGGAAAATCAGTGGGTCAAACAAAATCACCGGCTGGGTGAGTTTTTACTTGACGGCATCCCTCCCAACAGGGCCGGAGCGGAGACCATAGAGGTTACCTACAAGTATGATATCAACGGCATCCTGGAGGTAACCGCCAGATGCGTATCCAACGGCAAAGAAATGTCTGTTAGTGTTCATGACAATTTGAACCGGAACTCCCGGGAGGCCTTTAATGAGAGCGTGGCAAGGCTGGAGGAACTGTACACAAAAGCCGGCGCTGAAGGGGCGGATATGGATGAAAATGAGGACTGGGATGAGGCATTCGACCTGAACATTGAAGACGATGACATGGCTGACTGGATGGATGAAGACGGGCTGGGGGATGAACCGGAGGAAGAATTAAGCACATGGGAGGAGTTGCTGGCCGAAGGGCAGAATTTGTTGAACAAAGCCCGGCAATTACAAGATAAGGGCACAGTAAAAGGACGGAAAAAGCTGCAAAAGGTTATCCACAATTTACAGAAAGCCATCACAGCCGGCGATGAAAACAACCTGCGGTCAGCCATTGATGAGGCGCTGGATTTATTTATTGATTTTGAATGGAGTTGAGCTAATTGGTTTTTCCCTTTTCTAAAAAAACTACAAAACGCAAGAAAAAACAGCCGGTGGAAAATTACTATAAAATACTAAACACCAGAGCCAACGCTTCCCAACTGACTATTAAAAAGAAATATATTGAAATGGTTAAAATGTATCCACCGGAGACTCACCCGGAGGAGTTTCAGAAAATTCGCCAGGCTTACGAGACTCTCCGGGACCCGGTAAAGCGCAAGGAATACGACTTTTTGCGCAAATTTGGCAGTAAAATTGAAAAGTTAATGGATCAAGCCTTTTATTATTTTATGATTGAGGATTATGACGCAGCAGAGGATAATTTACAAAAAGCCCTGGTAATTGCCCCGGAAATGCCGCAGATTCATATTATATTGGCTAATGTAGCCTTAGCAAAAGATAATGTGCAAAAATTTTACGAGTATTTTAATCTAGCTTTGAAATTTACGTCGGAGAAAGACCTTATATCCGTTAGATTATTACAGGCCACTATGCTGATTGATTCCGAACGGTACGAAGAAGCGCTTAAAATTTTGGATGCCGCCAGGGAAAAATACCCGGACCAGGCCCATAACTTAAACAGCGCCTACCTAAATGTTTATATGCAACTGGAGCGTTATGAGGAGGCCTGGCAACTTATCCCCAACATGCTGCCGGAACCGAAAGACCAGACAGCCGACGATATTCACGTGTATATAGGCTGGATTAATATAATGATTGAAGCGGAAAAATGGGATAAATGGTCCCTTATCCAGAACAAGGTACGCAAATTAATCAAATCCGTTACCGATATTGAGGATAGAAAAATGATGGCCATGGCTTTCGTAGAGGAACATGATGATTATTATCAAGTTGCCCGTTTTAAAGAGGCAGAAATTTTTATTGATCTGGCCTGCCGTGCCATGCCGAAAGATAAAAGCTATGCTGAAAAATACCGCCAAACCAGGGAAATGGCGCGCTTTGAAAAAGCGTTTTTTCGTTTGCAGCGGGATGAGGATATAATCCCGTTATTGAGCCTTTATGCCTTTCAATGGTTTTACGAGGACTTCTTAGGACCGGAGATGACAGCATTTTACCGTAAGCAATTGGGTGAAGATTTTATCCGCCAGATGGAGCAATTAGATGAATTTATTGTAGAGGGAATAATGGCCTTAAAGAAAAAGTACCCCGTGATTTACATACGTTTTAAAGCACAATGGGATGATATGATTACCAGCCGCTATGGCATGCTAAACCGGGAGGCCAGAAGGAGATTGAGGTAGGAGGTTTTGTTGTAAAATTTTTATACCAATAAACCCCACTCAACTTGGTGTGGGGTTTATTGGTACGTTATTATTCTCTTTGCGGTTGATGATATTTACCGTGCTTCCGGTCCCACGACAGCAATTTCCGCTTAAAACTCAATTATGCTTCCGGCAGTATTAAAAAAGAAATCCATACCGAACTCCCGGGCCAGCATCATTGCAGCCGGAAGCCCGGTACAATGCGACACACCAAGTTTTTTCACACCCAACTCGCGCAGCGCGGCAACCGTGCGGTTAATCTGCTCTTCCCCCGCCTTTTTTTACTTTAGTTTATTATAACGTCAGAAGATGGAAATCAGAATAAGAAACCGGCAAAAACATTTGCGTACAACCCACGTATTAGCCAAACCACCAAGGTTGACCTGAGCTTAATGACGCAAGTCTGGACTAAAAAAGCACCCCCGATTTTCGGGGGTTTTGGATCGCTGCCAGGAATTCTTTTTGCTCCCTGGTCAGGTCGGCAGATGCCAATTTTAGTAACCTGATGACGTTATGTATTTTAGGCGGTACTTTTCCGGTTATTGCGGCTCCGTGTTTTCATCCCCTTTATTGGTCATGACAATTAAACCTATTTTATCAAAACAATTCACCCGGCCTGCCAATAATATGCGGTGTCAGGAAAACAGCAGAAAATGCGCCGGGCGCGGGTTCGGAAAAGAAACCTGCGCCTGTCGGCTTGCGATCGACAAATAATTTACCTTCGGCCATGGATCGCGTAGTAACCATATTTGTAGCTTACCCGGTACCTGAACGGCATGTGTTTTTTCTGGATCTCAACCAGGTCGTCCAGTTTAACCAGCTCGACATCCTTGAACCCGGCCTTCTTGAGATAATCCGCGGTCCGGTCGGGGGGGCACTCCTCTGGCGTTGGGCAGCGCCGCGTTTATTTCCGCCGTATAGCTGTCCTTGGATATGTCGTTCTTTTCCAATAACCGGATCAGTAAAGCCGTAACCTTCCTGCGCAGGCGGGTGCCCAGCCTGCCGTCGTCGTTCCACAGGCAATCGATAACTACAGCCTTCCCGTTTTCTTTAAGCACACCAGCCCAACTGTTGACCGCCTGCTGGGGGTTGGGCAGCGTCCAGAGCACGTGCCTGGTCACTACGGCATCAAATGAACCCGGGGCGAAGGGAGGATTCTAGGCATCTCCAATTCTGAACTCGACGGCCGGAGCGTCATGGCTGTCCGCCGTTGTCCTGGCTTTGGCCGTCGCCCGGTCGAGCATTTTGGGAGATAGATCGATGCCGGTCACCCGGTGCCCCATGCCGGCAAGCACCAGGCTGATCTCACCCGTGCCGCAGCCCACATCCAGGATGTTCAGCCGTTTCTGTTATTCTTCACAGCGTCTATCGTATTCCAGCCCGGACGCCGGATAAAAGGCTCCATGCTGCTCCTCGCTTCGTCTGGCGAAGTTACGTACCCCAGCCTCAAAGAGCCGGGTGTGGACCAGTGCCTGCCGGTGAGGATGATAATGTCCGGGCTGTTGTCCACCAGGTATTCCGGACTGAGGGCTTCGCTCTTTTCACCCAGCGGCGGTTCGGCAATGTTATTACCGCCGGCCTTGGTGACGATGGAGCCCCACCCCACGTTTCCATAAGAAATGCCGTAATCATCCGGGCCCTTGGATGCGCATTCGATATATACATCGGGCTTGTTGCCGTTAATCCCGGCCAGGCGGGAGTATACAACGTCTACCTGATCATTGTAAAAGTCGACGATCTCCTGAGCCCGCTGTTTTTCTCCCATAATCTCGCCCAGCAGCAGCATGCTCTTGGTGGAATTGGTCATGGGCTCCATGTAAAAGTCAACGAACAGCACAGGTATTCCCGCCTGCTCCAACCTGGCGAGGGCGTCCTTGATGGGGTCTCTTAATGTCCAGGTCAGATTCCGACAGATGATCAGATCGAATGTCCCGCCGGCAAAATCCAGTTGATGGGAGTCCATATTGTAAAATTCCACCTGGTAACCTGCCGCCCGGACATTATTTTCAGCTTCCGCCAGCATGTTGTCGGTGCAGTCGATGGCGGTAACCCGGTGTCCCATGCCGGACAGCAGCAGGGCGAAAAATCCCGGGCCGGTACCGATGTCCAACACTTTTAACGGTTTGCCCGGGGGCCGGTGCTCGTCGATCAGTTCGGTCCAGGCGTCTTTTTTAAAGCTGTTCATTTCCCCCAGGATGTGCTTGCTGTAGCTGCCTGAACGGCCTTGCCAGTAGTTTTCGTTCTTTTTTGAATATCCAATGCATAGGATCTCCCGCAGCCCCTGCACCCCGTCCACCGCTTCGGAGTTGATCTCCGCCAGTTTATCCCGGGTGTCCCGGCCCTGCCGGTCGGCCCTGGTCCGCAGCCAGAAAGGCACGCTGAACAGCACAATCATCCAGGGCAGGACCGCCAGGGGCAGCAGCCAGTGCACCAGGCCCAGCATGACCAGGGTGACCAGCGAAACCAGCACCGCCACCAGAAAACTCCCGGCGGTGTGGGCGAAAAACCACTCCAGCACTTCGGTGTCGGCCATCAGGGTGGAGGCCAGCTGGCCGGAACGCATGTTCAAGAGGTAGGCCGGGGCCACCCTTTCCACCGCCTGATAAATCTTGATCCTGAATTCCACCAGGATCCGGAAGGCCACTTCGTGAGCCACGTACATGTCGGTAAAGTACATGATCACCCGCAATGTCACCAGCAGGGCCAGCACCGGCAAAAAGGGCCAAATCTGCTCCCGGCCGCCCCCCGTGGCCGCCAGCCCCACCAGGTAGGCGGCCAGGGCCGTCCCGGCTATGGCAAACAGGTGATGAAAAGTGCCGCTGCTTACGGAAATGGCCATGCCCTTCCAATAAGGCCGCAGGTATACCAAAAGCTTGGCAAAACCCGCCAGGTGAAGTCTGGCCAGCATACCGCTCAAAGCCGTTCCCCCTCTCATTAACCATGCTGCAGCCCGGTCAGCTGTGCGTAAACGCCCCGGGCCGCCAGCAATTCGCCGTGGGTGCCGGTCTCCCTGACCCGCCGGTCGTCCAGGACGATGATGCGGTCCGCGCTCTGGATGGTGGACAGCCTATGGGCGATAACAATGGATGGTTAACAGAAGCAGCCCCAGGCCGTCCAGACTTTTTTGGTAGAAGACTATTTTGAGACCGGCGGCTACAGCCAAGGCCTGGCCCACAAAGGTGGCGGTAATCAGTATCCCCAAGCCGACCTTGCCGGCAATGTGGTGGTAAGAGCCCCGCAGCAGGGTAAATAACCTTAGGAAAAAAAAACATCGTCGTTACCTCGCGTTAGATTTTGGTCAAATACCGAATCCAATTATGTCTCTGATTACGAGAAAAATACAAAAAAACCACGAAAAAGAGATTCGCCCCCGGCGAATAATCTCAACCTTCGTGGTTTTAAGAGATATTACTGATTCTGTTTTGATAAAAGGATTATAGCACAGACTATAATTCTTGTACATATTTATTGTTTATTAAATGCTGTTGTAGAAGAAAATTACTATGTTGTCAGAGGCACCTACCGGGTATGCGCTACCGCTAAAGTTTGTAACACTTCCGGCAATCTGTTGGAAACCCAATCACTATATTCTGATACGTCAACATATTGATTAAAGACGGTTTATTCACCATGCCATAATTCGGAAATGTACTGTTCATCAAAGAGCTTTCACCAGTATGGGGCATAAGAAATATTCGTACCAATGGCTTTCGTGGCTAAATTTAACAGGGAAAATTGCAAGAGTTAATGCTTAAGTTATTTTGATGCTTCAGCACTGCTGGCTGTCACACATATTTGACAAAATATTGAAGCACAAGTATAATATATAATATAATTGTGAAAGAAGGTGGTTACTATGCCGCAATTATCACTTTATATTGATGATGAAACCTTATCCAAGATAGAAACTGCCGCCAAAATTAACCAAATCTCAATTTCCAAATGGGTTTCAGAAAGATTAAAAGAATCTCTTGCCAATAGCTGGCCGGAAAACTATGCAAGTTTATTCGGTTCGGTAGATGACGATTCATTCGTTGTTGAAAAGCGCAATAGCTTTTTTGATGATTCGAAGCGAGAAGAGTTATGAAATATTATCTTGATACGAATATCTGTATTTATTTTTTAAAAGGCCAATACTCTCAATTATTGAATATAATTATGTCACATAGCCCGGCTGATATAAAAATTTCATCAATGGTAAAAGCTGAGTTGCTTTATGGAGCTGAAAAAAGTAAAAAAAAGAATGAAAACCTGGAAAAGGTGAAGAAATTCCTCTTGCCTTTTGAAATAATACCCTTTGATGATAAAGCTACAGTTGAATACTCTGTTATTCGGGCAAAAATGGAAAAAACAGGTATCGTAATTGGACCCAATGATTTAATAATAGCCGCAACGGTCCTTTCCCGTAGCGGCATCTTAGTTACAAACAATGAAAAAGAGTTTGGAAGGATACCCGGCCTGACAGTGGAAAACTGGCTCTTCAAACAAAAGCCGAATCCCAGAATCTAACTCGGCGAATGCCGAGAGACTGCTTATTATTTGCACGACAAATTGTATTTGTCCCGGCTTTGGCAAACAGGTGATGAAAAGTGCCGCTGCTTACGGAAATGGCCATGCCCTTCCAATAAGGCCGCAGGTATGCCAAAAGCTTGGCAAAACCCACCAGGTGAAGTCTGGCCAGCATGCCGCTCAAAGCCGTTCCCCCTCTCATTAACCATGTTAACCATGCCGCAGCCCGGTCAGCTGCGCGTAAACGCCCCGGGCCGCCAGCAATTCGCCGTGGGTGCCGGTCTCCCTGACCCGCCGGTCGTCCAGGACGATGATGCGGTCCGCGCCCCGGATGGTGGACAGCCGGTGGGCGATAATGATGGTGGTCCTGTTTTGAACCAGCTGTTCCAGGGAGGCCTGGATCAGTTTTTCGCTGGCCCCGTCCACGTTGGAGGTGGCCTCGTCCAGGATCAGCAGCGGGGCGTCCTTCAATATGGCCCTGGCAATGGACAGCCTTTGTTTTTGCCCCCCGGAAAGCCGCACTCCCCGTTCCCCGATTTGGGTATCGTAGCCGTTCGGCAGATCCGTGATGAAGTCATGGGCGTGGGCCAGCCGGGCGGCCCGCTCCAATTCTTCCCTGGCGGCCCCGGGACGGGCTACGCTTAAATTTTCAGCCACGGTGCCGTAAAACAGGTAGGTGTCCTGGAATACAACGGCAATCTGGCTGCGCAGCAGCGGCAGGGAGTAGTCCCTGATATCCCGCCCGTTGAGCAGTATCGACCCCTCCTGGGGATCGAAAAAACGCAGCAGCAGGTTCACCAGGGTGGATTTGCCGGAACCCGACTTGCCCACCACGGCCACCGTTTCCCCCGGGTGCACCCGGAAGGAGACGTCCTGCACCGCCGGCCTTTGTCCCCCGGCATAGCCGAAGGTGACGTTGACAAACTCGATCCCCGGCCGGGCGCGGGTTTGTGTTTCCGCGCCGTTTTCTCCGGGCCGGTCCCGGATGTCGACGGCGGTGTCCAGGATGGCAAATATGCCCCTGACCGCGGCGACGCCCAGAAAACTGCGGTGCCAGAGCATGATCAGGTCGTTTAAGGGCCGGAAACACTCCACCGACAGAAAAAGGATTACAAACAGTTCCGCCAGGGGCATGTCGCCGGTGCTGACCCTGAGCGCCCCCACGCCGGCGGCCAGGGCCGAGCCGGCTGCGGCGGCCCATTTAACCACGGCGGAATCCAGCAGTGAAATGCCCAACCCCTGCATGGAATGGCGGTAGTGCCCCCAGGCCTCCCGGGCCAGTTCCCGGCCCTTTCTTCCGCCGGCATTGAACATTTTCAGGGTGGGCATGCCTTGCATGGCGTCGATGTAATGCGCATTCAAACGGGCGTGGGACTGCCAGTAATCCAGCATTATTTTGCCCACCCGCCTGCTCATCAGCTGGGGGAACACCACCGTGATGAGAATGCCCGCCAGGGCGATGACCCCCACCACCGGGTCCAGGCTGAATATGTACAGGGCAATGAGCCCGGAACCGAAAAAAGCCACCAGCAGCTGGGGAATGTAGCCGGTCAGCAACGGCTCCAGGGATTCCACCCCGTCGGT
Organism: Desulfoscipio geothermicus DSM 3669; assembly: GCF_900115975.1. GTDB lineage: Bacteria > Bacillota > Desulfotomaculia > Desulfotomaculales > Desulfallaceae > Desulfoscipio > Desulfoscipio geothermicus. The sequence continues at coordinate 8,263 of NZ_FOYM01000004.1, read as the reverse complement.
CAGCAATGCCTGCAGGTCGCCGCTGCGGCGTTTTTCCTGGTAGCCCGGTCCCAGGTTTAAGATGTGCTGGAACAGCCGCTCCCTGATTTTGCTTTTGACCAGAAAGGCGATCCGCATGCCGTAGATCTCGCTCAGCCAGTGGAGCACTCCCCGCAGCAGCACCAGCAGCCCGATGGCAGGCAGAAGCAGCCCCAGGTCGTCCAGGCTTTGCCGGTAGAAGACTATTTTGAGGCCGGCGGCCACGGCCAGGGCCTAGCCCACAAAGGTAGCGGTAATCAGGATCCCCAGGCCGACCTTGCCGGCGATGTGGTGGTGGGAGCCTTGCAGCAGGGTGAACAATCTCAGGAAAAAAGACATCGTCGTTACCTCACGTTGATTTTGGTCCGAAACCGAATCCATCCCTGTCCGGAAAACACAAAAAAAACCACGCAAAAGAGATCCGCCCCCCGGCGAATGACCTCAACCTTCGTGGTTTTAAGGAAAATTGTTGTATCTTGTTTTGGTAAAATGATTATAGCATAAACTCTGTTTTTCCTTCAACCGCTTTCTTGATAACCTTATTGGCACATTCTAACATGTATGCCGGCAGATCGGGACGATGTGGATCGCTCCCGCACTGTTCACGATTTCCACATCCATCCTGTATACCTCCCGCAGCATAACCCTGGTCAATACTTCAGACGGGGCACCGTGCTCCTTGTAATTTTTTGCCAGCGTATCTGTCTTAATCATTTCAATCCTGCTGAAGCTGTGTCATCCATACCCCGTAAAGGTCGTAGGGCAGGAAGCGGTCATAATATTCCTCAAGCATCGCCAAATAATGATCTGGACGCCTGGGTTATTGCAGATAAATTGCGCTTTGGTCGCCTTCCTCAGGTTACGAGGAGGTTCCATATTAGCTCCAGTTACCAGAAAAATCAATCCGAATGAGATTGAAAACGTTTTTATTCCACCGGGGTATGGTTTTCTTGACTAAGAAACATCTCCGAGTACTCCGCATATCGGCCGGCAAATACCGGCCTGGTAAAATACATGCCCTTGTCGCCCAGCATGACGGAAAGCGGCTTGGCCCGTTCGTAATCCATTTCTCCGGCCTCATTAAAGAAACCCTCGTCCACCTCCAGGTGAACCACTGTCCCAATGACCAGTGAATAATTTTTTCTGCTGATTTCCTCCACCAGAGTGCACTCCGCCCAAGCCAGACAACCTTCGATGCCCGGCGGTTTGACATTCCGGGAGGGTCGGGCCCGGAGCCCGGCCTGTTCAAATTCATCAACCTCGGGGGGATAATTTTTTGCGCAAACCATTACCGCCTCCACCATGTCGACAGTGGGCACGTTAATGACAAATTCCTTGGTAGCGCGAATGATGTTCAAGGTGTCGCGCTTAACCCACGAACCGAGAACGATATCGTTAAAGGGTCTCAGTATGGGAGTGATGTTTGACCAGGGTGCCGCATTTTTTACCCCGTCTCCGCTCAACGTCGATATCAATACCACCGGCAAAGGCATAATATGTTCTCTTTTACGTGGCGTCAGGATCATTTAACCCACTCCTTTTTCAAATTTTACATTTTTTTGTTTATCAAACCAGCGTATCCGGGCCCCGGGAACGCTATCGATATGAGAAGAATAAGGCTTTATATCCACAACCGGGCTGCCGTCCAAAGCCTCCAAACCTTGCACCACCAAACGATTTCCTTTGCGGCTCAATAACTCGGCCACACAAAAAGCTATTGGATTGGGCCGGTTTGGTGAGCGGCAGGCAAATACACCATGTACATCCGGGCCGTGAGGCGTTTTGGTCTGCAGTATGTCCCGCCGCGCCCGGTCAAGCCAATACAAAACAATAAGATGAGTTGCATCTTCTATATCTTTTAGCCCTGCAGTAAATTCCGGATAAATCTCCAGTTCCGTTATTTCACTAGCATCACGACCCTGAAAAGGAGCGTCTCCCTTGGATTTATAGATACTGTGCACAACCCCTATCGGCACTAATTTCAAAAAACCACCTCCCGGCAATAAAAAAAGCCACAAAACCTCCTTTCCAAACATTTGGGTCGGAAAAAAGGTCTTCGTGACCTCAATATTTTCCAAGTTAACTTATATACTTATTATTTTACATAAGTTTAATGAATCCTGCAATCGAATCTTATTTTTTTCTTTAAATAATACTCAAACCCATTCAATTTTTATGATAGCACAAGCAACAAACGAACTTTACGCGTACCTGCCAATTTAAGATTAATTCTACTTCTAATATTAAATTTTGGTGTTTATTGTCATAATTTGCGATCGAAATATGGGTTGTTCTGACAGGAGTTTCAGCAAAGCTGTCGAATGAATTTTTTTGAATGAATAGATATAGTTGGATTTTATTGTATTGGTTGTATTTATTATGTTTGATTTTCTTGAAGTATCAGAATTTTTATTGTTTTTGCTGCCGGGTGCGGTTGAATCCGCAGGGATTGTTGCCTGCAGTCTGGCCCTGGTGAGGGTCAAATTGCGCTGGACGATAATAATACCGGCGGCATCCACGCTTGCAACGATTATTTATCTAATCAGGCATATGCCGGTAACCTTTGGTTTACATACCATTGCAGGCTTTCTACTGCTGGTAATGTTTTTGACCAAGGGCACCAGGGTTCCCCCATCCTCAAGTTTCATGGCCTCTTTTATCAGTTATGCCATTCTGGCTTCGTTGGAACGATTAATGATAGAATTGTCAGTAATGGTATTAAAAACTGATATTAATAATATTATGTCTGATTATTTATTATGGACAGTATTGAGCCTGCCCCAGGGCGTGCTGATGGTGGCAATAGCTCTGTTGATAGCGAAAATTCGAACTCCCTTGGAAGGTATGTGGAGAATACGTTGAACAGCACTTATTGACTTCTTTGATGCTGCTTTTATGAGGTGTGAAGATGTTACAGGCACTTTTGTTTTTTATGCAGGGAATTCCCGAATCTATAGGATTATTCGCCTGTTGCCTGGCCTTGGCCAGGGTGAAACTGCGCTGGGAGGTGATTCTGCCCTTTGCCGGTATTATGACCTTGGTAATCTACGTAGTTAGGAGCCTGCCTGTCACCTTCGGACTACACACCGTGACGGGGATCTTGCTGTACACATTGTTTATCGCCAGAGCCACCAGGGTACCGCCTTCCTCAAGCTTTATCGTTTCTTTCGCCGGTTTTGCCTTGCTGGCGCTGCTGGAAGTTATCATGTATGAACTAATTGGCAACCTTTTTAATACGGAAGTCAGCCAGTTATTATTGAATGATTATACACAGATGTTAATAGGGTTGCCTCAGGCTCTTACCATGATTGCAGTTGCCCTAGTTATTGCAAAATACAGAAAACCGCTGGAAGGTATGTGGAGGATATGAGCTATCTAGCATTCAGCAAACGCTGGGCCGGTTATCTGAGCCGAAAAACCGGCCTTTCAGCAGAGCAGGAAACCATCCTTACATATGTTATTGAAGTGCTGGTATTAAACCTTATGAATATTGTTTTTACACTTTTACTGGGGGTATTGTTAGGTGTATTGCCCGGTACCGCAGCCTGTCTGATAACAGCAATATTATTCAGACACAGCGCCGGGGGAGCCCATTCCAGTTCCCCTTGGCGTTGCGCCGCCGTCACCATTGCAGTTTTCCCACTGCTTGCCCTGCTGGGTTCATTTTTCAGCCGCTTGGGCCAGGGGTTTGCTGACGTGCTGTCTGTCGGGGCCTTGGGGGTGGGAATGACGACCGTGGTACTGCTGGCCCCGGTGGATTCTCCGGCCGCTCCCATCATATCCCCTCTAAGGAGAAGAAAGCTGAAAATAATATCAATTGCCCTTATGGTGCTGGTAACCATTATTGTACTGTTACTCCGGGAAAGCCGGTGGCAATATGCCGGAATGATTCAGTCCTGCATAGCCCTGACTTTACTGTGGGTCAGTTTCATGCTCACCGGTTGGGGCCATAAACTGATGTCTTTTGTTGATAAAATTTTAAAAAAAAGAAAGGAGGTGTAATGTAATGAAAAAAATTATATCCAGGTTTTTTATATTTACAGTTACGACGCTGCTGTTTTTAGCCAGCGTCACCGCCGCATCCGCCTGCTATTTTTCCTCTTATCAGCCAGAAGTACCTGAAGCATTAAGAAAATAAAGAAACAATTGATCTACAAGTTAAAAGTACTTACGTAATTGATAATTTTATCATAATTGCTTTGTTTTAAGGGGTGGTTATTCCACCTCTTCGCTTTGACGATTATAAAGAAGGTGAAAAGCATGGTAACGGGCGATATGCCTCAAAGGGAAAAAGAGTTGCAGGAATATTTGATCACCACGCATATGCTTTGCCTTCTAATCATGATATCCTCACTGGTCCTAAGCAATAAATTCTTTGCATCGTCTCAAATATATCCTGTGATCAACCTGCGTTTTTTTGCCTTAGCAGGGCTGGTTGCGTTGGGTGTTGTTTTTATTTTTCAAACAAGAAATAGTTTATTTTTGGGCGACATTAACACCATGTCCTTAACCAAGGCAGCTTATTTAGCTTTTCCCCTGGTGGTGACGGTAGTCACTCTGCTGGCCGTAAACAACAGCCTGGACAACGTCGAGACCGTTCTGCTGCTGCCCGTTCTGGTGGTCGCTTCCATGACCGGTAAAACCGGCGGATTACTCATGTCCACCCTGTGTACTTTCATTCTGGTTCTTTATAACACCTGGATTATTGGCAACACGGACATTTACCGGACCGTGGAAGCAGATCTGCTTTTTATCGGCATGATGTACGTAATGGGGTGGTTCGTGGGCAGCCTGACCAACATGGAGGCGGACCACCGCAGGCGTTTAAACCGCAGCCTGTGCTCTCTGAAAGAAGAAATTGCCTCCCGGGAAAAGGCCGAGGAGCAGCTCCGGGTATTGTCCTGCGCCGTGGAACAAAGCCCGGTCATGGTTGTTATAGCGGGCACAGACGGCAGAATAAAGTATGTCAACAACAGTTTCACCCGGATTACCGGCCATGCCCCCGAAGATGTTGCAGGCAAGGAGATAGTAGATTATTATGGAAACCGGACCGAGGCTTCAAGGCAGTTGTCGGAGATAATCAAAACCGGCCAGGAGTGGAAGGGCGAAATAACCAGCACAAAAAAAAACGGGGAATCTTACTGGGAAAATGCTTACTTTTCCCCCCTCCGGGACTCCGAGGGCCGGATTACCCATATTTTAAAATTTGCCGAGGATATAACCGAGAGAAAGCAAATAGAAAAGGAAATGGCCGGCCTGGACCGGCTAAACCTGGTAGGAGAAATGGCCGCCAGCATCGGGCATGAAATAAGAAATCCCATGACCACGGTACGCGGTTTTTTACAATTGTTGAACGGCAAAGAGGAATGCCGGGGATATAAAGAATATTTTGATTTGATGATTCAGGAACTGGACCGGGCCAATTCAATAATTAAGGAATATCTTTCCCTGGCCAAGAACAGGCCCGTTGATTATAAAAAGCAAAACCTCAACGGCATAGTGCAAGCCATGCTCCCGCTGATAACGGCAGATGCCATAAACTCGAACAAAATCACGGAACTGAACCTGCAGGCGGTGCCTGACTTGCTGCTGGATGAAAAGGAAATCCGGCAGCTGCTGTTAAATCTGGCCCGCAACGGTCTGGAGGCCATGAATCCCGGAGGCAAGCTCACTATAAGAACATTTGTAAACGAGGATGCGGAGGTGGTTTTATCGGTACAAGATCAAGGCTGCGGCATTGCTCCGGAAATTGTGGATAAAATCGGCACCCCCTTTTTTACCACCAAGGAAGAAGGCACCGGACTCGGCCTGGCGGTTTGCTTCAGTATTGCCGCACGGCACAACGCCACCATAAAACTGGATACCGGCACCGGAGGCACCACTTTTTCTGTCGTTTTTAGAAAAAAAGATTAAAGTCAACCGGGCCGAATTTAAGTTCCGGCAAAACTATTTTATTCGAAATACGTCGTTTAAATCAATCTGTAATCCTGACAACAGAGGTGAAACTAAGATCTCATCGCTGCTGTATGCTTCATGTAAAATCCAATTTTTTTTACCGGGGGTAAATACCTGCACTACTTTAGCATCCGGATCTACAATCCAATATTCTTTTACTCCATGGTAGGTGCGTCCATTAGTTTTCCGAGATTTTTCCTGCGCACAAATGATGTTATATGCCAAACTAAATTAGCCTTTACCAACTGGTGAACAGTTTTTGGCGCTGGAACCAAAATCAACTCACCCTCGACCAGTTCATACTGGTTGTCATCATTTATTTTTAAGTATTCTTCATAAGTGTACTGTTTGTTAGGAGTTTCTTGTATTATCAGAAGCCCCCTTTTTGACTTTTCTTCTGCTAACCTTAAATAAAATCAATAAAGGTTATTATATCCTTTGCTTAAAGCGTATAGAGCATATCATGTTTACCGATTGTGCTTTGTTTGCATGGCATCCGCATTCACATTGCCCCTGGCCAGGGATGCAAAAATGCCCCCGACACATAGCACAGTGAATATGACAAACGCTGTTTTGGCACCCTTGTTTATCAGGTCGGTAGAAGCGTTGCTCAGTTCAACGTTACCGATATACATGGCCAGTAAAAGTGTCACTATGGCCATGCTGATAGCCTGGCCGGTCAGACGCATGGTGCCCAGGGTGGACGAAGCCACCCCGTAAAACCTTTTTTCCACGGAACCCATCACGGCGTTGCTGTTGGGTGATGAGAACAACGCAAATCCCGTACCAAGTACCACCAGATTAATAATAATCAGCCACAGGGGAGTGTCCTTCGTGATGAATGAAAGAACAAACAGCCCCAGGGCAGTGAAAGTCATTCCCCAGGAAGCAACCACCCGCGGTTCGACCCGATCCGAAAGCCGACCCGCAAAGGGCGATAACAAGGCCATTATTACAGGCTGGGAAAGCAGAATTAAACCTGCTTTTTGTGAATCATAGCCCATCACCACCTGCAAGTGCAGGGAGAGCAAAAACCCCACCGCAAAAGTAGCGCTGTAATTTATCAACGCAGCCAGGTTGGAAAAAGCAAAGGTAACATTGCGGGTAAACAGCCTGATATTTAAAACGGGCTGGGCGACTTTGATTTCATGCCGGATAAACATTATCATCAATGCCAGGCCCAATATTAGCAGGTATTTGGCCCGGGGCGACGCTGCTATGGATGACATCCCGTACATGAATGAAACCAACCCCACCGCATAAAGAACCGCTCCGGCGAGATCAAATTTTTCTCCCCTGGCACCGGCCCATTCCCCTTTTAATTTGAAAACGGCCAGGAATATTACAAACACGGAAATTGCGGCGGTAAAATAAAAAATGGATGCCCAGCCCAGGTTATGGTTTAATGCGCCCCCGAGCACGGGTCCCAGGGAAAGGCCGATATACACCGTGGCCACGTTGATCCCCAGCACCTTGCCCCGCTCCCGGGGCGGGAACACCGATGTCAATATGGCCATGCCGGTGCCGAATATCATGGCGCTCCCTATTCCCTGCAGTACCCTGAAAGCTATCAATGATTCTATAGACCAGGCCAGTCCACATAGCAGAGAAGACACGCAAAAGGACACAACGCCCGTGATAAAAATTTTCTTTCTGCCCACGATGTCCGCAAGCCGGCCGAAGGGCACCAAAAACGCCGCCGAGGCCAGAATGTAGCTGGTGGCCACCCAGCTAAGCAAAAAGGCGGTGCTGTTAAATTCCCGGCCAATGGATGGAATGGCCAAATTTATGGCGCTGCCCATAAACGGAGTCAAAAATGACGCCGTAGCTGCCACCAGCAATGTATACTTTTTAAGGGAAGCATCCTGCTGCTCCATCAAAAAACCCCCTCTTCAGACTTTTCTAATAAATCCATTAAATCCATAACTTTATCATAACATCGAGTAGGGTAGCGCCGCAGTAATTTGCTGCGGCGTTATCCCTCTCACAGAACCGTACGTACGGGCCTCGTATACGGCTCCTGATAAACCTCAGTCATTTCTCTCGAAAATGATGCAAAATGCCGACATTGTATGAGGTTAGGTTAATTAGCCCAAGCTCATCGAACCAACTGTTAGGCAACGCCATATTTATCAGCGGGCTGGCAGAATTACGCCATCGCGTCATGGAGATTTTGAGAAAATCTCCTTTATAGCCCCGCCTTCTTAGTGCTTTGTGCAGTTGCTTCCACTTCTTCCATTCCCGCATCTTTTTCATTCGCAGCCTTCGCCGTATCCATTCCATTAATTGA
>NZ_FOYM01000012.1 GCF_900115975.1 Desulfoscipio geothermicus DSM 3669 | reverse complement strand
GGCTGCAATTAACATATATTCACCGACGCTAATGCCCTGCTCTCTTTTGGGTATGTGGTTATCAATGGTTTCGACAATTTTCAGTTGTTCCGCCACTGTTAGTAGAGCAGCAACTGCTCCAAATTCAAAGACCTTAGCGTGTTTCGGTGGAGTTAACTGTTCAGGGTTACTCATAGCCCTCGCAATGTCCTCTACTTTTCCCAGGTATTTTTGCCAGACAATGCGGGGCTTGCCGTTAACCCGTTGACTTTCCACAATATAATAATAAAACTGATTCTTCTTTTTCTTTTTAATGATTGAGGCCACTTGGGCATACCTCCCGGGTGAAATATGGTAGGGTAATACATACTTCGCCCAAGAAGAGTAAAAATCCTGCCAATAAATGAAAAAAGTCAATATTTTAGGGTATTTTCATGGGTCATTTGGACTGTTAAAGATTGAAATATAATTATAGAGTAGGGTAATACATTTTCTGCTTCATAAGTACCATAAATGTTATTCCGTACCAGCTAATTCGGCCCTGGAAATAAACAGTTTTTGTTAAAAAATGTGACCCATGCGATCATTAAAACTGGAAATAACTTTCGATAATTCGTAAACTGCTGCTAGAACCTTCTCTATCTCACTCCAACGATTGCTCGCATATTTTGCACGTAAAGAGGCGATGAATTGGCCGGTTTCCACTCCCCACTGCATACCGGATTGTTTCATCCGCTGTTGGATGACTTTTTTATTCCCACTCTCTATCGCACCGCTTCCTGCTTTGAATCCCCGTTGTTCCAGTTCTTTGTAATTCATGCGGTTGCGATTATTGCTAAGGTACGTATACAGATTTGGGACGCCTGTAGGTAATTTTGATTCATTGATCGAAGGGATTGCCTCCAACGCATCATCTACCTTTCCAGCCTCAATGCTCGCAATGATCGTTTCGGCCCACGCTTTCATCTTCGCATCATTGTAAGGATAGATATAGCGGGCATAGGTATGAACATTTTCGCTCATATGATAATAGGAAATGGTGGAAAAGCGTATGTTGAGCGGTATGAAATAAGTCCTGAGGAAGCAATAAAGTTAATAAGGGAAACCGGTGGTATAGCTGTACTGGCTCATCCCGGTTTTTTTTAAAAGAACGTCAAAATGGATGATTTTGATATCAGGTACCTGGCCGGCAGAGGATTGCAGGGTGTTGAAGTCTGGCATACCAAGCACGGAAGAAGATGTACAGCGGGACAAGGCTGTTGCTGAAAGTCTTAACCTGGCTATCACTGGAGGGTCTGATTGCCACGGTGGAAATACCGGTGAAATTCTAATGGGAAAAATTAAGCTGCCATATACGTATGTTGAGAAATTGAAGGGACTACTATACAAGTAGTCTTTTTTGCTGGAAGTAATCGAAGTGCAGCTTGGCGAGTACTTGGAGGAAGACGATATTGTCAGGTTCGACGATGATTTCGGCAGAGCTTTCGAAGAGGCAACTTTGCGTGACCTGGCGACTGCATTTGACGAGGTTGCGGTGGCGAAGGAGAAGGAGTAAAAGTATACCTATGCCCGGAGTAAGTGGTGGTGGACTGCGGGAACGGTACCGCGGGCTTCTTTGCGGAACAATTAATGCGGGTCTTTGGGGTGGACTTCACCCAGCTGTACTGTGATCCCGACCCCGCCTTTCCCCATCACCAGCCCGACCCGGTTAAAACCGCCAACCTGGTCGACCTGCGCCGGGTGGTGCTGGAGCAGGGGGCCGACCTGGGTGTGGCCTATAACGGCGATGCCGACCGCATCGAAATGGAATTGTAGAATAAAATCAAGAATTCACAACTTAACAGACGGGGCTTTTAATTAAGCCTCAACACTTTTACCTTTATTAATTATTTCGTCATGTAAAAACTGGCCAGGACTAACTTTTTTATATTCTTCGGTAGAATAGGGTCTGGGCGAAATATCTAGATCTATGGATTCACTAATTTTTTTTAGCATGACAGCTTCTTCCAAGTAATCTTGGCCAAAATCAGGTGAAATTATCGCAATATCAATATCACTATCTTTGTTTTCTTGGCCACAGGCATAAGAACCAAAAAGTATGGCCTTTTCGACCCGAATTTTTTTTGCTTTTAGGGCATTGATATATTCTTTTATTATTATCTCAACTTGTTTTTTAGCCATTCAATGACCCCCTTTGTTGCTGCCAATAATTCTTCCGTATATTCATATGTGCATTTTAATTCAAGCTCTTTTCTTATCTGGGTATCTTGTCTCAATGTAGTATATTGAAAGGCGGCGTAAAAGATCTTGAGTTTTATCATCCAATGCATTAAGTATATTAGCAGCACCAGCCAGAGATATTAAGTCGTGTTTTTTTGGAGGAGTGTCCCCGGTCTTTTCAAAATAAAGAGCTTTTATGGCTTTTTCCACAGCTTGTTGGCACATAAACAAAGCTCATAGATAATTTTTGCCATTAAAACAATGCTCTGCAGCATCTATATCATCAGCTGCTATTTCTAGCCATACAGAAGATTGTGCTTTCAAGAGTGACCACGCATCCCTTTAATAATAACTAAATCTTCTTCAATATTTTACCACCATTTTATTTATAATAGCAAGTGCTACGCTCGGAAAATCCGGAAGGGCTTGGCGCCCTTCCAGATTTTCCTAAAAGGGGTCTGTCCCCCGGTGCGTTAAAAAATTAACGAACTAAAGCAAAGTCCGGACCCTCCCCCGGCTACCACATCGGCGGAGGGCTTTTCTTATCCCAGCCGGCTGCATACACCCAAGAATTATTCGCCGCCAATACCTTGGACGAAGCCCGTGCCATCATCAACGACGGCGTTGGTGAACCATCATGATCGGCGGTGTGCAAGTTAAAAACCTCGTTCGCCACTGTGATGACCGGGGTTTTTTCATGTGTATGTGGTTTATGCATAAGGTGGACTCCTCAATTATGGGATTTGGAGGTTCTTTTGCCGGGCTTGTTCCGGCCGGGCAAGGGTTTGCGGGCCGGGGCGAATACAAATTCTGTTTTAACGGCCTGGTAGCCGGTCTGCTCTGTCTGCTTTGCCTTGTCTCTCTGCTGGCCCACCAGGTCACCGGCCCGGATAAAGAACAGGGCGGCCAGAGCCGCCAAACCGGCCAGGGCGGCACCGCTCCAGTACATGTAGGCGTTGCCGATGTCCATCAGGTACCCGAACAGCGGGGGGCCGGCGGCCACGCCCAAAAAGCGGACGCTGCCGTACACTGAAGTGACCAGGCCTCTTTCTTCGGAATCCACCGTACCGGTGATAATGGTATTTAAACAGGGCAGCAGAAGGCCCGTGCCGATACCGGCGACAGAAATGCCGGCAAAAAAGAAATAAACATTCTGGTACAGGTTCAGCGACACCAGCGATACGGCTACCAGTCCGAGGCCGGTTACCACCAGCCATTTCATTAACTTGACCTTCTTTTTAATGAGCATACCCGTGATAAATGAGGTAATGCTCATAAACAGGACGGGTACGGCCAGGGCCGCACCCTTTAAGATGCCATAAATGCCCACGCTTTTTTCAAGGTAGTCGCTCAGGAAAAACAGAATGCCGAACAGTATCAACAGTGCGGTCATGCCGGCCAGGAAAACGGTCAGCAGCATGGCCGATTTTCTGGCGAACACTTTTTTTATGGCCTGCATGTACCGGGATATGCTCTGGGTGGCCCGGTTGCCGTCCGGTTCTTTGACCAGCAACCAGATGCCCAGGACAATGGGTACGATAACGGCCGGAAAAAACAAAAAAGTGGCGTACCAGGCGATCAGGCCCAGGGCCGCGCCCAGCACCGGGCTGAGCACCTTGCCCAGCCCGTTGGCGGCCTCCACCACCCCCAGTGACTTGCTGCGTTTGGGCCCTGCAAACAGGTCGCCGGTGAGGGCCATGGCGATGGGGGTGGTGCCTGCCGCTCCGATGCCCTGGATAATGCGCCCGCCAATAATCCAGGTATATGCTTTTTCCTGCAGGAAAACAGAGGCCAGTCCGGCTATTATGCCACCCAGGCCGTATAAAATCAGGCCCGGAATAATTACCTTTTTGCGACCGATGCGGTCGGACAAAAAGCCGGCCAGGGGAATGAGCAGGCCGGGTATGGAAAACGCCGTAATAATCATGCTGACCTTTAACTGGCTGAGGTCGAGGGCTGCTTTTAATTGCGGCAGCACCGGGATAAGCATTGAATTCCCCAGCACCATGATAAACGGCACGCCGGCTATGGCGGCCAGCGCGGCAGTTCCGGCTTTCGCCCCCATGAGAATTTCACGTCCTTTCTGTGAACATGGATATTTTGCCTCTTGTCCCAAAGCGGTATGCATTTTATGTCCCCTCCCCGCATAAGAAAAAATAGTTAATTGCGGGGAGGGAATAAATTGTTTTTTTCCTTTGATAAAATAGTCATGTCCATGGCGGCAGTACGGTTTTTATCCTCCGTCGTTGAACTTACGGCGGCTGTATTAATGCTTTATTTCAACAGGGTGGAAACGGCCTTTAAAATAAACGCCGTGCTGGCCCTGGTGGGCCCCGCCGTGCTGATCACCGTTACCACCCTGGGGCTGGTGGGGTTGGCCGGCAAGGTATCACCCCTGGGCATGGCCTCCATCTTGCTGGGGGTGACGCTGATATTTCTGGGGATCAACAAGCTTTGAAAGTGAATAAACATTCGGGTAAATTGTATAAATATAAAAAATTTTACCATATTTAAATAACGGGTTGACTGGAAACCTGGTATCTGGTAGTATGAATTAAATCTTACAACAACCTTTAAAGCGGTCCCGTGAGGCCGGTAAGGGTACATGGATATGCCAGCAAGGGCTCAAAGTATGTCTATCTATGCCTGCTTACCGGAAAGCAGGTTTTTTTAATGCCATTTTCAGCCGGGGGGATATCAATTTGCCAAATTTAAAGGAAAAAGCCCGGATAATTGATAAAGACGGGATCAGGCGCGCCCTGACCCGCATAGCTCATGAAATCATTGAGCGCAACAAAGGCACGGAAGACCTGGTGCTGATCGGCATCAGGCGGCGCGGGGTGCCGCTGGCCCGAAGGCTGGCCGAAAAAATCAGGGCCATTGAGGGCAGCCGGGTGCCGGTGGGTATACTTGACATCACCTTGTACCGGGATGATTTGTCCACCCTGAGCCACCAGCCCGTGGTCAGGCAAACGGAAGTTAATTTTCCTATCAAAGGTAAAAAAGTGATTCTGGTTGATGATGTCCTTTTTACCGGTCGCACCATTCGGGCTGCCCTGGATGCCGTTATCGACTTGGGCCGGCCCCGCAATATTCAACTGGCGGCCCTGATTGACCGGGGGCACCGGGAACTGCCCATCAGGGCGGACTATGTGGGCAAAAACGTACCCACTTCCCGCCGTGAGTCGGTGGCGGTGCACCTGGAGGAAACAGACGGAGTGGATGAAGTGGTAATCATGGAAAAAACATAATCTGTTTAGCGTGTCCTTTTAAGCGGTCCCGTGAGGCTGGCAAGGGAAGGCTGAAAGCGAACCGGGGTAGGTTGATAATGCTTGAAGTTATGCCCCGGCCCGGTTGTCCCTGATAAAAACTCGCAAAAATAAATACTTAACAGGTGTTACAAAGAGTTTTTTTAACGGGAAACCGGAAAAATGCCCTGCCGGCCTCCGCCGGGTTTATGGTATAAACCCGGGGAGGTCTTATTTTTTGGGAGGGGGTATTCTTATCTTGTTTAAACACAAAGATTTATTGGGTTTGAAAGACATTACCGCCGCGGAGATCAATTTCTTGCTGGATACGGCGGTACCCATGAAAGAGATTATTTCCAGGCCGATAAAAAAAGTGCCCACCCTGCGGGGGCGCACGGTGGTTAATCTTTTTTACGAGAACAGTACCCGCACCCGTGGTTCCTTTGAACTGGCGGCCAAGCACCTGAGCGCAGACAGCATAAACATTTCCAGTTCCTCCAGCAGCGTGGCCAAAGGCGAGAGCCTGTACGACACCGCCCGCACCATCCAATCGCTGGGTGCCGACGTGGTCATTCTGCGCCACCCCATGGCCGGCGCGGCGCAGCTGCTGGCAGGGACGGTGGAGGCGGCGGTGATCAATGCGGGGGACGGGGCGCACGAACACCCGACACAAGCTCTGTTGGACTTGTTTACGGTACGGGAGCGCCGGGGGGAAATAGCGGGCCTGCGGGTGCTGATTGTGGGTGACATACTGCACAGCCGGGTGGCCCGGTCCGATATCTGGGGTTTTACCAAGATGGGGGCCGAGGTACGGGTATGCGGCCCGCCGACGTTGGTGCCGCCCGGCCTGGAGGAAACCGGCGCACGGGTATATTACAACCTGGAAGAGGCCCTGGTGGACGTGGATGTAGTCATTATGCTGCGCATCCAAAAGGAAAGGCAGCAGCAGGGACTGTTTCCGGGGCTGCGCGAATACGCCCGGCTGTACGGCTTGAACAGGGAACGCCTGGCCCTGGCGCGCAAAGACGCGCTGGTGATGCACCCCGGGCCCGTGAACCGCGGCGTGGAAATAGCGTCGGATATTGCCGACGGGCCGGCGGCGGTGATCGAGGAGCAGGTGACCAACGGGGTGGCGGTGCGCATGGCCCTGCTGTACCTGTTAACCGGGGGAGGTGACCGGCATGAAAATGATTATTAGAGGCGGGCGGGTGCTCGATCCTGCTTCCGGCAGGGACGAAACGGCTGATGTATATATACGGGACGGGCTGGTCAGCGGTCCGTTCAAGGCGGACAAAACGACGCGGGTGATTGATGCATCCGGTAAAATAGTGGCGCCCGGGTTGGTGGACATGCACGTGCACCTGCGGGAGCCGGGGTACGAGGCCAAGGAAACCATTGCCACCGGCGCGGCGGCGGCCGTCCGGGGCGGTTTCACCGGGGTGGCCTGCATGCCCAACACCGATCCGGTGGCCGACAACCGCTTTATTATAGAATTTATCAAAAAAAGAGCGGCTGAAGCAGATATGGTCAATGTATACCCCGTGGGGGCCGTCACCAAAGGCAGCCGGGGCGGGGAAATGGCCGAATTGGCGGACATGCGGGACGCCGGGGCGGTGGCTTTTTCCGACGACGGCTGGCCCGTGATGGACGCCGGGGTAATGCGCCGGGCCCTGCAATACTGTAAAATGCTGGGCGCGGTGATTATATCGCACTGCGAGGATAAAAACCTGGCGGCAGGCGGGGTGATGCACGAGGGGTATTATTCCACCATCCTCGGTCTGAAGGGTATACCCGCCTCCGCCGAGGAAGTGATGGTGGCCCGGGATATAATCCTGGCGGCGGAAACGGGCTGTCCGGTGCACATCGCCCACGTCAGCACCGCCGGCTCCGTGGCGCTGGTGCGGGAGGCCAAAAAGAAAGGCCTGCCGGTGACGGCGGAGGCCGCGCCGCACCACTTCACTTTAACCGACCGGGCGGTGGCCGAGTATAACACCGCCGCCAAGGTGAATCCGCCGCTGCGCGGCGAAGCCGACGTGCAGGCGGTGCGGGAGGGGCTGGCGGACGGCACTGTCGAAGTCATCGCCACCGACCACGCGCCGCACACCGTGGAAGAAAAAAACGTGGAATTCGACCTTGCGCCCTTTGGCCTGGTGGGGCTGGAAACGGCGGTGGGTCTGGTCTGGACCGAACTGGTGCACACCGGCATTCTCACCCCGCTGCAGGCGGTGGCCAAACTTTCCCTGCACCCGGCCCGCCTGCTGGGCATCGACCGGGGCACCCTGGCCGAAGGCGGCGCGGCGGACATCACTGTCATCGACCCGGAACTGGAAGAAACGGTGGACCCGCAGCATTTCGCCGGCAAGGGGCGTAACACCCCCTTTGCCGGGCGCAAGTTGAAGGGCCTGCCGGTGATGACGATAGTGGCGGGGAAAGTAAAGTACGAAAGGTAAATTTTAATAGACATACATGCAATAAACTGCGGAGGTGTATCATATTGAAAGCTGTTTTAGCACTTGAAGACGGCACCCTGTTTACGGGCCGGTCTTTCGGCGCCACGGGGGAACAATGGGGGGAGGTCGTTTTTAACACCGGCATGACCGGGTACCAGGAAATACTGACCGACCCCTCCTACTGCGGGCAAATCGTTGTCATGACCTACCCCCTGATTGGTAACTACGGTATTAACCGGGAAGACTTCGAGGCCGAAAAATCTTTCGTGCGCGGTTTCGTGGTCCGCCAGGCCTGCGACCATCCCAGCAACTGGCGCGCCGGTTACCGTATCAGCGATTACCTGGCCCGGGAGGGCATACCGGGCATCAGCGGAGTGGATACCAGGGCGCTTACCAGGCACCTGCGCAGTTACGGTACCATGCGGGGCGTAATCGCCGCCGGGGAAGTGGATACTGACGAACTGGTGGAAAAGGCTAGGACCAGCCCGCACTTAAGCGGTCAGCAGTTGGTAGCCGAGGTGGCCGTTACGGAACCTTACACCATCGAAGGCAGCGGCCCGCGGGTGGTGCTGATTGATCTGGGGGCCAAGCAAAATATTGTCCGGCGGCTCCTGGACAGGGGCTGCACGGTGATTGTCGTTCCGCCCGCCAGCACTCCGGAGCAGATCGGAGCGCTGGCACCCGACGGCGTGCTGCTTTCCAACGGCCCCGGCGACCCGGTGGATGTCCCCGGCACCGTTGAGACAACACGGGCGCTGGTCGGCAGGTACCCGCTGTTCGGCATCTGCCTGGGCCACCAGGTACTGTCCCTGGCCCTGGGCGCCAAAACCTATAAGATGAAGTTCGGGCATCGCGGCGCCAACCACCCGGTGAAGGATTTGCATTCCGGGCGGGTTTACATTACCTCGCAAAACCACGGATTTGCAGTGGACGCGGGTTCCCTGGCGGGACTGGACGTGGCGGTTTCCCACATCAACCTGAACGACAACACGGTGGAGGGCATTCGGCACAAGCAATTGCCTTTGTTCGCGGTGCAGTACCACCCCGAGGCGTCGCCGGGGCCGCATGATTCCGACTATATATTTGACCAATTTATGGACATGATGCGCGGGGAGGGACAGTAAATTGCCGATTAAAAAAGGTTTGCAAAAAGTTTTAGTGGTTGGCTCCGGCCCTATCATCATCGGCCAGGCCGCCGAATTTGATTACGCGGGTACCCAGGCCTGCCGGGCGCTGCGGGAGGAAGGGCTGGAAGTGGTGCTGATCAACAGCAACCCGGCCACCATCATGACCGACGCCAACATGGCGGACCGCATATATATCGAGCCCATCACCCCGGAATTTGTCACCCGGGTCATTGCCAAGGAAAAACCGGACGGTTTTCTGCCCTCCCTGGGCGGGCAGGTCGGCCTGAACATGGCCCTGCAGTTGTCCGAGATGGGCGTGTTGGAGCAATACGGCGTACAGCTTCTGGGCACTCCCCTGGACGCCATCAAACGGGCCGAGGACCGCGAGCAATTCAAGGACACCATGGAACGGATCAATGAGCCCGTGCCCGAAAGCACCATCGTATCATCGGTGGACGAAGCCGTGGAATTTGCCAAGCAAATCGGCTTTCCCCTGGTGGTGCGCCCCGCCTATACCCTGGGCGGTACCGGCGGCGGCATGGTTTACAATATGAACGAGCTTATCGACACCTGCACCCGGGGCCTTAAGGCCAGCATTATTCACCAGGCGCTCATTGAGCGCAGCGTGGTGGGGTGGAAGGAAATCGAATTTGAAGTCATGCGGGACGGGGCGGACAACTGCATCACCATCTGTAGCATGGAAAACCTTGACCCCATGGGCATTCACACCGGGGACAGCATCGTGGTGGCCCCGACCCAGACCCTAAGCGACCGGGAGTACCAGATGCTGCGCAGCGCGGCGCTGAAGATCATCCGCGCCCTGGGCGTGGAGGGCGGCTGCAACATCCAGTACGCCCTGGATCCCAATAGTTATCAATATTATGTCATCGAGGTCAACCCGCGGGTGTCCCGCTCTTCGGCCCTGGCTTCCAAGGCCACCGGTTACCCCATTGCCAAGGTAGCCAGCAAGATCGCCATCGGCCTGAACCTGGACGAAATTAAAAACGCGGTAACCGGGAAGACCTATGCCTGTTTTGAACCGTCCATAGATTATACCGTAATCAAGTTCCCCCGCTGGCCCTTTGACAAGTTTGCCGCGGCTGACCGCACCCTGGGCACCCAGATGAAGGCCACCGGCGAGGTGATGGCCATCGACCGCACCCTGGAGGGCGCGCTTTTAAAAGCTGTCCGTTCCCTGGAGATCGGGGTGCCGGGCTTGATTTATCCGGGCCTGGAACGGCTTACGGACGAGGAAATCGAGCAAAAGCTGGCCCGTGCCAACGACGAGCGGCTGTTTGTGCTGGCCGAGGCGCTGCGCCGGGGCATGCTGTTTGAACGCATTCACAACCTGACAAAAATGGATTACTTCTTTATCCATAAAATATATAACGTGGTGCAGCTCGAGGACAGGTTGCGCCGGGAGGGCGGCGCGGCCCTGACCGCCGGGCTGCTGCGGGAGGCCAAGCAAATGGGCATGGCCGACGCCTACCTGGCCCAGGCCGCCGGCGTGACGGTGCAAGAAGTCCGAACGCTGCGGAAAGCGCACGGTGTTGAGCCGGTTTACAAGATGGTGGATACCTGCGCCGCTGAATTCGAGGCAGTAACTCCCTATTATTATTCATGTTACGACAGCGAAGACGAGGCCGAGCCCACCGGCAACCGCAAGGTGGTGGTGCTGGGCGGCGGGCCCATCCGCATCGGCCAGGGCATCGAGTTTGACTACTGCTCGGTGCATTCGACATGGGCGCTGAAGGAGTTGGGCATTGAGGCCATAATCATCAACAACAACCCGGAAACCGTCAGCACCGACTTTGATACCGCCGACCGGCTGTACTTTGAACCATTGCTGCCGGAAGACGTGCTTAACATCCTGGAAAAGGAAAAGCCGGAGGGAGTGATAGTGCAATTCGGCGGGCAGACTCCCATCAACCTGGCCGGGCATTTGGACCGGGCCGGCATCAAAATCCTGGGCACCTCCATGGATGATATCGACCGGGCCGAGGACCGCAAGCGGTTCGACGCCATGCTGAACGACCTGGATATTCCCCGGCCGCCGGGGGGTACGGCCACTTCGGTGGCGGAGGCCGAGGCCATATCCCGGAACATCGGGTTCCCGGTGCTGGTGCGCCCTTCCTACGTGCTGGGCGGGCGGGCCATGGAAATTGTTTATAATATCGAAGATTTGAGAAACTATATGGAAAACGCCGTTAAGGTGACGCCGGAGCATCCCGTGCTGGTGGATAAGTACTTCCTGGGCGAGGAAATCGAGGTGGACGCCATCGCCGACGGCGAAACAGTGCTCATTCCCGGCATCATGAAGCACGTGGAAAGGGCCGGCGTACATTCCGGGGACAGCATCGCCGTATACCCGGCCAACCACCTGGACCGCACGGTGCGGGAGCAGATCGTGGACTACACCACCAGGCTGGCCCTGGAACTGAATGTGCGGGGCATGATCAATATTCAGTACGTGCTGTACAACGGTCAGATTTACGTACTGGAGGTCAACCCGCGGGCCAGCCGCACGGTGCCGTACATGAGCAAGATCACCGGCATTCCCATGATCAACCTGGCCACCAAGATCATCATGGGTCAAAAACTTTCGGATATGGGATACCGGGGCGGCTTATACCCGGAAACCAAATTAGTGGGGGTCAAGGCGCCGGTGTTCAGCTTTGCCAAGCTGCTGCAGGTGGATATATCGCTGGGGCCGGAAATGAAATCCACCGGCGAGGTGCTGGGGGTGGACGCCAGCTACCCAGTGGCTTTGTACAAGGCGCTTCTGGCCTCCGGGGTGGTATTCCCGCGCCAGGGCAACATCCTGGTGACGGTGGCGGACAAGGACAAGGAAGAAGCGTTACCCATTGTCAAAGGCTTTGCCGGCCTGGGATACAACATCTTCGCCACGGCGGGCACGGCCCGTTACCTGGAAGAACACGGTGTGGCGGTAACCCGGGTCAACAAGGTGCGCGAAGGGTCGCCGCATATAGACGATTTGTTGCGCAAGGGGGATATACACCTGGTAATCAATACGCTCACCAGGGGGAAAGCACCTGAGCGGGATGGTTTTGTCATCCGGCGGGCCACCGTGGAACTGGCCGTGCCCTGCCTGACCTCCCTGGACACCGCCCGGGCCATCCTGGAAGTGCTGGGCGATTTCAAGGAAGGCTCCGACGTAACGCTGATTCCGCTGCAGGACTACCTGAATTAGTGGCCGGTTACGACGGGTCAGACCCGTCGTAACTGTATTGTGGTGGGGGGCGGCATAGGCGCCGCGCCGCTGTAATTCTTGTGGTCAGTATACGGCCTGGCGGCGGCTGGCTGTCGACGACTAAACTAAAAGCCCCGGACGGCTTTTAAGAATCCGTCCGGGGTTTATGTTAACCGGGCAGGCGGCCCGGGGATTTGGCGGGAATTAAAACGGACCTGCCTTAAGCGCCCTTTCTGAGGGTTTCTATCGCTTGCAGCAGGTCCCGGTTGAGGTTGTTGAACCAGTCCTTAAGTTCCTGGTTTTTCTCCGCCTTTTCGTTGTTGGACCGGATCATGTCGCTCAGTGCGCTGATGGCGTGTTCTCTGTCCGTCATTAATTCATCACCTTCCTTTGATTATTAATATACAGCAAGCACGTTAAATGTCAATGAAAAATATATTAATTTTTTGGAGGGCTTGCCAAATGTCCCAACTTGTACAGGCTGAAATAACCGGGCACGCAGAACCGGTACCCGGTGTGAGTAGGATTGAATTTTATGCTCCGGGCCTGGCCCGGGCGGCCGGCCCCGGCCAGTTCGTACATGTTCGCTGTGGGGAGGGCAGCGATCCGCTGCTGCGCCGCCCCATCAGTATTCATGCCGTGGACCGGCAGGCCGGTACCGTAAAGATTATGTTCCAGGTGGTGGGGAAAGGAACCGCCTGGCTGGCCCGGCAAAAAAAAGGCTTGCTCGACGTCATGGGGCCGCTGGGCCGTGGCTTTACGACGGGTCAGACCCGTCGTAACTGTGTTGTGGTGGGGGGCGGCATTGGCGCTGCGCCGCTGTACTTCTTGCTGCAGGAACTGGCGCGGGAGGGCTGCGCCCGGCAGGTCAAGGTGCTTTTGGGCGCTCGTAACGCCGGCCGGCTGTTGATCAAGGAAGAAACGGAAAGGCTGGGTTTTGCGGTACGCGTGGCCACGGACGACGGGTCGGCCGGGCACGGCGGACCGGTAACGGAGTTACTGTCTGAAGAATTGCAGGCAAACCCCGGTTTTATTTACGCCTGCGGCCCGGTGCCCATGTTGCGGGCGGTCTGCGGTATGCTGGAAAGCGCCGGGGTGCCGGGTGAAGTTTCGGTGGAAGAGAGGATGGCCTGCGGCGTGGGCGCCTGCCTGGCCTGTGCCTGCCGGGTGCGGGAAGCCGCCGGCGGGGAAAACTACCGCCGGACCTGTGTAGACGGACCGGTATTTGCCGCCGAGGAGGTGGTCTGGTGATGAATACGTCGGTAAACCTGGGCGGGATTAAAATGAAAAACCCCGTGACCACCGCCTCGGGGACCTTCGGATTCGGTCTGGAATACCAGCCTTATGTTGACCTGCAGCGGCTGGGAGCAATCATTGTAAAAGGTACCACTCCTAAACCCCGGGCGGGCAACCCGCCGCCGCGCATTGTCGAAACGCCGTCCGGGATGCTCAACGCCATAGGGCTGCAAAATCCGGGCGTGGAGCGGGTGGCCGGGGAGATAATGCCTCGCCTGGCGGAGTTAGGTGTGCCGGTGATCGTGAACATTGCCGGGGATACCGTGGAAGACTATGCCCTGGTGGCCCGCAGGCTGGACGGTGTGCCCGGGGTGGCGGGGCTGGAGATCAACATTTCCTGTCCCAACGTAAAAAAAGGGGGCATCCAGTTTGGTAGCGACCCGCGCACCGCGGTCGAGGTGACCCGGGCGGTAAAGTCGGTTACCGGGCTGCCCGTGATCGTGAAATTATCGCCCAACGTGACCGACCTGGTGGGTATGGCCGAGGCGGTGGCGGAAGCGGGGGCGGACGCCCTTTCCATGATCAACACGCTGCTGGGGGTGGTTATTGATGTGGACAGGCGCAGGCCGGTGCTGGGCAACATCACCGGGGGGTTGAGCGGTCCTGCGGTGCGCCCGGTGGCGGTGCGGGCGGTCTGGCAGGTATACCGGGCGGTATCTCTGCCCATCCTGGGTATGGGCGGTATCATGACGGCCCGGGATGCCCTGGAATTCATCCTGGCCGGGGCCACGGCGGTGGCGGTGGGCACCGCCAATTTCGTCAACCCCCGGGCCACCGTGGAAATAGTGGAGGGCATTGAAACCTATATGCGGGAAAACGGTTTTTCAGACATAAGCGAACTGGTGGGTCTGGCCCACCGGGCTTGATATTTTTTATAGTGCTTACAAAAAATATTAAACGCTTTCCCATGTGTGATCTGCCGATAATAGACCGTAAAATGGGGACTGGCTCCGATTCGTTATGTGAATCGGTGCCTGTCCCCATTTTATCGGAACCAGTCCCCTTTTGGGTATACTGACGCACAGAGGGGATAAAAAACCCGCCTGAATTTACGAAGACATCAGGCGGGCTTTGCTGTTTCCGGTATGGGTTACCTTACTTGTTTCCTTCCTGTGATTGCCCCCCATTTACGTCAGCCGGCGGGGTTAAATCCAGTTCTTCAGCTTGCAGGGCTTCTTCCGGCAGTGTAATGTTGATTTCCTGGTTGTAATCCGAGTATTTAAAATCATACTCCACCCGGATGGACTTGATGGGGAAGGGCTGCCCCTGGAACTTGTCGGCGTAAGTGACTACCGAAAAGTTCTTGACCTGCACAGGCAGGTAAGTTTCCTTATCCACATACATTTTGCCGAGGTAACTTACGGATTTCAACAAACCCCCGGCCTGGCTCACGGTTTGCTGCAACTGACTGTTAAACTGGCCCAGGGCAGCCAGCATTTGGGAGAAGTCTTTTATTTCCCCGTAGAATGCCATTTTGATGACTTCCCGGTCACCGAGGTTTTCCTCACCCAGGTATCTGAAGTGGAACATCTTTTTCATTTCCTCGGATAGCGGGTTGGATTGCTGTTTGAGCAAATCCATCATATTGGGAAGCATATCTTTCGGGATTCTCTTCCAGGAGGCTTTGTTGGTTGCTGGGTCCGGCATGTTCATAAATATACCTTCGTTGGTCATGTATTGTTCCACGGTGAAGCTTTTTTCTTCTCCTTTGACGGGAACGGCAGTTTCCATCACCATATGCATTCCTTTATCTAAGACCAGTTCACTTTGCATGCTTGCTTTGGTTTGCACATCCGGAGCCTGCCCCATATCCATTTGCATTTGCATATCTCCGGCCATGCGCAGGCTTTTAATGTCTTTGTTGGCTGTTTCGATTTTGGCGTTGATTTCCGCACACTCATCGGCGGTGCCAAACACGTTCACCAGTAATGCGGCCCCGGCGTCCGGCGTCATTGTCTGCTTGGCGTTTACTCCGGTTACCAGACCTTCGCTGACCATCCAACTGTAAGTATCATGGGCCCAGTGGCTGTCGGCCAGGGAAATTTTATCGCCAACGGCGCGGGCGGGTTCCACCCGGGGCAGGCCCAGTGCCCTGGCCACCATGACAACGGCCTCGGTTTGGGAGATGGCTTTATCGGGTTTGACGGTCCCATCGGCAAAACCCCTGATTATATCCGCGGATAACAAAGTTTTGATACTGTCCGCGTACCAGGCGTCCGCATTCACATCAGCAGGTAACTTTTCAACACTGTTTCCGTGCTGCAAGTCCGCTGCCTTGACCAGCATGGCGCCGAATTCGGCCCTGGTTAATTCAGCGCCCGGCTCGCCGGGCAGCACATCAAGTAATTGGGATTTTTGCAGGGGCGCGGCATAAGCCAGGGAACTGATGCTGAAAAGCAAAACGAAAACCAGGACAGTTATCCGGTTGATTTGTTTCATACGCATTTTTTCCTCCTTTAGTTGATTAATTGGCTGAAATTCCATATTTCACTTCTCCTGTAAATCTTTAAAAATTATAACACAGGCAAAGGGTTATTTGTGACACTTTGTTTTCTAAAAAACCGGTTCCGGGCGTTGGAATGTTGTATAATCTTTTTCCAACATTTCAATACCCGGCACCGGTTTAGGTGGAGGTTTACTTTTTCCTTTGCAGTTCCGCGGCCAGCATTTGCGCGATGTCCTGGTCTTGTTTTCTCAGCGCGGCCAGATACATGAATACGCTGCCGGGGTAATGAATGTTTTCTTCCAGAATGGTATTCTCCAGGCAAGTGCGGGCCAGGGCGATGACGCAATCCGGGGAATGGTTGTCCTGGCATTCTTTGCACTGCCGGCAAGTTTCACCCAGGGCGGGGATAATGTTTTCAGCAAAGTAATGTTTCATGTCCGACTGGGGGATATGCTGGACCGCGCCGGGAATATCCAGGATGCCCTTTTGTTTGGCAAACTGCAGCGAGCGCAGGGCGAACCCCGCCATGCAGGCGGCGGGCTTACAGTCATCCGTACCGTTGTAATCGCACTCATTGCATATGTTTTGCAGCGGTTTAATCATGGCTTCCAGGTCTACATGCGCGGTAGTCCTGATTTGATTACTCATGCCCATTACTTCCCCTTTCCGTTTAAAAATGCCAGAAAATCCTGATCTGCAGATTCCTGCGGGCTATTGTCGCCCAGCAAACCCGGCGGTGGTGAAAAGGCTTCAAAGCCCAGCCGTGCAGCGGTCACTGCCAGGCGTTCCTTGGGCAAGGCCAGCTCGTCATACTGTTTAAGCACGTGTTCCAATATTTTAAAGACACCTTCCTTATGCACCCCGCCGGCCAACAGGCTGCCATGGAGGGGCTTGCTGCTGCCGCTGCGCCCGCCCAGGAAAATATTGAAGGTGCCTCCGCCCCGCGCGACTACTCCGAAATCAGCGCACAGCGGGTCGGTACAACCCCGGGGACAACCGGCCACGGCGATTTTGACATCCTTTGGCACCTCGCGGCCCAGGAATTTTTCCTGGATTTCAATACCCAGGTCAAGAGCGTCGCCCAGCGCCCGGGGGCATAGGGCGGAGTTGCCGGCACAGGCCTTGACGGCTCGCACGGCGCCCCCGTAGGGGGAAACCGCCAGGCCCAGTTCCGTCAAGCGTTGTTCCAGGCAGGACACTTTTGCTTCGTCCAGCACCGCCACCACCGTTTGCCGGCTGGTTAGTTTCAGCCTGAAAACGCCGCAATCTTGCGCAGCTTTACCCAGACCGGCAAATTGTTCAGGTATGAAAACGCCGCAGGCGGCCACAATGTTTATGGCATAAAGGCCGCATTTTTGCTTAAAGTACGCTTTACCCATTTTATACCTCCTTCGCCTCTTTTGATATTCCAATTGTATTATTGATAGCCGTAATAATCAAACAAAAGATTTATTCACCAGGTGAAAACAAGGCTTAACTCTCAAACAAAGGGAAATCATTGGCTTATGCCTAAATATAAAAGAAGGGATTGTGTATATATTCGTTGTTAGCGGGATGTGATGTTAATGAAAGTTTCACAATTTATGACCGGCAACCCTGTTACTTTGAAAGAAAGTGACACCATCAAGCAGGCTGCGGAACTGTTTACCCGCCATTTTATTGACGGGGCGCCCGTTGTTGACGGGGCCGGTAAAATAAGCGGCATTTTTACAAAAAATCACTTATACCGGGCCATTATCAACAGTTATGCCCCTGAAACAGCGGTCAGCTGTTTGATGAAAAGAGATGTTATCAGCATTGACGTGGACATGCCGGCGGAAAAAGCATGGCAGATAGCGCAAGAAAAGCATATCGGCAGGTTTCCCGTGGTTGACCGGAGCGGCGCCCTGGTGGCCATGATGACCCGAACCAACCTGGTTCGGGCGTTCAGTAAAACCACCGAGCTATACGAAGAACTTAATGCCGTAATCAATTCCTCATACGACGGTATCGTTGTGGTGGATGAAAGCGGGACTGTAGTGCAGCGCAACCGGGCTTTTGAAAAAATGGGCCTGCAGGTTAATGAGTCAATTATAAATTTTGCCAGGCAAGCAATAGAAAAAAGCAACGCAGTTACCCGGTTGTATCAACTCGAAGACGGCCGGGAACTTCTCCTTACGGCCAACCCGGTGCGCGGGAGTTCCGAGCGTAAAACTACCAAGGTGGTGATCAACTGTCGCGACATTTCGGAACTGAACAAGCTGCGCAGGGAGGTGGCCGCCAGCCGGGAATTGTCGGAAATATATCACTTGGAACTGGAAACCCTGCGAGCCAAATACCTGGGTCATACTCTGGTTTGTGAAAGCCAGGTGATGCGCAATATTCTGGATCTGGCCATCAGGGTAGCCAAAGTGGACTCCACCATCCTCATTCTGGGCGAATCCGGGGTGGGTAAAGATGTGGTCACCAGGTTGATTCACAAGGCCGGCAGGCGGTCGGCAGAACCATTTATCAGGATTAATTGCGGAGCCATACCGGAAAACCTGCTGGAATCCGAACTTTTCGGTTACCAACCGGGCGCGTTTACCGGGGCCAGGCGGGAGGGAAAGCCCGGGTTATTGGAACTGGCTCATAAGGGAACGCTGTTTTTGGATGAAATTGCCGAGCTGCCCCTGGCGCTGCAAGTCAAATTGCTTAATGTTATTCAGGACCGCGAGGTCACCCGTTTGGGCGGGGTGAAACCGATGCCGGTGGATGTCCGTATCATTGCGGCGACCAATAAAAACCTTGCTGCCATGGTCAAGAAGGGCCGGTTCCGGACCGACCTGTATTACCGCTTGCATGTTGTGCCCATTACCATACCGCCGTTGCGGGAACGGCGCAGCGATATTCCGGCCCTGGTAATCCACTTTCTGAGAAAATTCAATGAAAAGTATCACCTGAATAAAAGCATTTCCGCCGAGACCATGGAGTATCTTACGCGCTATCACTGGCCAGGCAATGTGCGCGAACTGGAAAACTTGATTGAGCGTTTGATGGTGATCAATACCCACGATACGATCGGTCCCCGGGACCTGCCCACGGTTTTTTTGCGGTCGGGCGGTAAAAGCACCTTAAATGCGGGAGAAAACGGCTGCGGTTCGGAAAAAGAATTGATCGAAGAGTTATACCGGAGGCTGCAAAGTACCCGGAAGGTGGCGGAAGTGCTGGGTGTGCATCAGTCCACCGTTGTAAGAAAAATGAAGAAATATAATATCAAAGTGATCAAAATAAATGAACAGCGTGTTTGATGCGATGCGAGGCGATGCATCAGGTGATGCAAAGCATCGTTTTTTTTGTTTCCGTGGCGCAGAAAAAACAGCCCGGGAGCCTTTCAGTGCCCGTATTATTGCTGGTATTGGACTTGCATATAAATATTGACAATAGTTTTTATAGTAATGAAATTTTAAATTTTCAAACACGTGAACCGGAGTTGTAATCTTGATTTCATTGGGTTTGGGCTTTGCGGGCATTGTTTAAGCCGGCGGCAAGACCCGGCCACGGGTGATGCATGCTGATGCACCTGATTGTAAAGAGGGGTGGTTGCAACGTATACTATTGCCAATATGCTGGAAATGTCGGCCGGTAAATACCCGCACCGAACGGCGCTGGTTTATCCGGCCAAAGGTCAGCGCTGGACATACCGGGATTGGGATGCTCAGGCAAACCGCCTGGCGGGTGCCCTTTTAAAACTGGGCATCAACAAGGGGGACAGGGTTTCAGTCTTTTTGGGCAACACCGGTGAGCTGGTTTCCACACTTTTTGCGGCGGCAAAAATTGGCGCGGTATTCAATCCGATTAATTGTAATTTAAGTGCCACCGAATTAACTTTTATTTTAAACCATGCCGAGTCCCGGGTGCTTGTTTTCGGGGCGGATGAACAAAAACGGGTGGACCGGGCGCGCGCTAAAATAAGGACTGTGGAACACTATATCTACGTTGACGATGCGCCTCCGGAATTTGCGCTTCCGTACTATCAGTTGACCGGGGTGGCTTGTGATGACCGACCCGCAATCCTGGTTTCGGAGAATGACTGGTATTCCATAATCTATACCAGCGGGACGACCGGCAAACCAAAGGGTGTGATTCACCGCCACCGGGACATTGTCGATCACAGCATGTGCATGATTGAATGTCAGAAGTTAACCTATCGCGACAGGGGGCTGTCCATTGACCCGCTGTATCACGCCGCCGAACTGCATTGTTTTTTTCTGCCCCGTGTGCATGTGGGGGCCGCCAACATTATATTGAAAAACTTTGACCCACAACTTGTCTGGCAGGTTTTGCAGGAAGAAAAAATTACCTTTATGTTCGCGGACCCTGCCAAATGCCGGGCTATCCTGCAGCATGCCCCCGCTGACTGTCGCCTGCCCCATTTGCGGGTGCTGGCCAACGGGGGGGCGCCGATGCCGCCGGCGCTGGCGGCCAGGTGTCGGGAGGTCTTTCGGTCGGATATTATTCATTTGTACGGGATGACCGAAATGGGACCGGTAATAACGGTGCTTTATCCCGAAGAGCAGGAAAGTAAGTCCGGTTCGGTGGGCAAGCCGTTGATTAACCATGAAATCAGGGTGGTACGTATCAGCGACGCATTTCCTTCCGACCCGCAGGATGCAGTGGAAACCGGGGTGCGTGGGGAGGTTGTCGTGCGGGGCGTCGGTATGATGCAGGGTTATTACAACCGGCCGGAAATGACCGCGGAGGCGTTGTACGGGGGGTGGTATCACACGGGGGACATCGGCAGCCTTGACGAGGATGGGTATTTGTGGTTGTCGGGACGCAGGGATGATGTCATTTTTTCCGGGGTGGACAACATCTACCCGCAGGAAATAGAGGAAGTTTTGCTGGAACACCCGGATGTGCTGGAAGCCGCGGTGGTGGGTGTGGAAATCGCTGATTGGGAAACAGAAATCGTAGCCTTCATAGTAAGCCAAAACCCTTCGCTGGCGCCGGGGGATATTAAAAATTATTTGCAGCAATGCGACAAGCTGGCGGGTTTTAAAATGCCCGGAGAGTATGTATTTATTGACAAGCTGCCCCGGGTAACCACGGGCAAGGTGCAAAAGCGCCTGCTGGCCAAACAATTCAAGCGCCTGTGCCTGGCCAATGCGCAATTTCAAAATGCAGAATGATTTAGGAGGTTTTTATCTTATGGAAAAGGTTTGGTTCAACAATTACCTGGCGGACACCCGGCGTACCTTGGATTATCCAGAAATACCGGTGCATCAATTTCTGGCGGACAGCGCCCGGCAATACCCGGATGTCAATGCAATTCTCTTTTTTGACCGTGGAATAACCTTCAAGGAATTGGACGATTTAACCAGCCGCTTTGCCACTTTTTTGCAAGACAGAGGTGTGCGCAAAGGGGACCGGGTGGCCATCATGGCGCCCAACTGCCCGCAAAATGTAATCTGCTTTTTCGGCACCCTGAAAACCGGTGCCGTAGTGGTGCAGCACAATCCCATGTACGTGGAGCGGGAGCTGGAACACCAGCTCAACGATTCCGGCAGCGAAACATTGGTATGTTTGGCCGATCTTTATCCCAAAGTGCAAAATGTTCGGGCCGAAACATCCCTGAAAAATGTCATTACTTTCAACATGGACGGGACACCCGTTTCCACCGGTGATGACACCGAGGATTTGAAAGACATCCTGGAAAAGTATGATGCGGCTTATGATCGTATTGGCGTCGGGCCCGAAGACCTGGCTCTTTTACAATACACCGGCGGCACCACGGGTGTGTCCAAGGGCTGTATGCTCACCCACCGCAACCTGGTGGCCAACGTATTGCAAACGGTGGAGGTGGTGGGGAAAAACTACCGCCGGGGCAACGACTGCGTCATCGGCGTGCTGCCGTTATTCCATGTTTACGGATTGACCTGTATCATGAATATGTCCGTGTATATGGGAGTAACCATGATCCTGTTTCCGCGCTTCGAACCGAAGGCGGTCATCGAGGCCATTCATAATTACAAGGTGGGCGTATATTTTGCCAGCCCCACCATGCTGATTGCCATCAACAACTACAAGGAAATCGGTAATTATGATTTGCGCTGCCTGCATACCTGCGTCAGCGGCTCGGCTCCCCTGCCCAATGAAGTTAAAGAAGCGTTTCGTAAATTGACCGGAGTGGAAGTGGTTGAAGCTTACGGGCTGTCGGAAGCCTCGCCCGTGACCCACAGCAACCCCGTCAACGGCAAGGTGAAGACGGGCAGCATCGGTCTGCCCATACCGGATACGGGCATGAAAGTCGTCGATATCAATACAGGCGAAGAGTGCACATTCCACCAGGCCGGTGAAATGTGGGTCAAGGGGCCGCAGGTCATGCGGGGCTACTGGAACCGCCCGGACGAAACCGTCAACGTATTTGCAGACGGCTGGCTGAAAACCGGCGACGTGGTGGAAGTGGATGACGAGGGTTATGTTTGTATTGTCAGCCGGAAAAAAGACGTTATCATCGCCGGGGGCTACAACATATACCCGGTGGAGGTGGAAGATGTGCTGTTTGCCCATCCCAAGGTTAAAGAATCGGTGGTGGTGGGCGTGCCCGACGCGTACCGGGGCGAAACGGTCAAAGCCTTCATAGTACTCAAGGAGGGGGAGACGGCCACGGAAGAGGAGATCATTTCCTACTGCCGAACCAAACTGGCGGCCTACAAGGTCCCGCGCCGGGTGGAATTCCGCGCCGAGCTGCCCAAATCCGCCGTGGGCAAAATACTTCGCCGCCTTCTGCGGGAGTAGAAGATAGATTCTAAACGCAGCGGGTACCGCCGGACCCGCAGGCGTTGTATTGTATAAACATGTAAAGCCGCCAATAAAGACACCCCGGGCTTTATGGTCCCGGGGTATCTTTGTGTCAAAATGAGATTGGTATCAATTTGAGATGCGCCGCTTTTTAGCGCTTGTACAGACTTTTTATGTCAAATTGAGAGCCGGGATGGGATACCGGGAGTGTTTATGTTATTGATCCGTCGTTGGCCGGGTATGACCCAAATGGGCTGAAGCCCTTGAAAAAAACGGTTTTTTTTACTATTTAAAAAATGAAATCCCAATCATTACACAGTGGCATGCGGGTTGCTTGTTAAAAAAGCAAGAAGGATTGCAGGTTGGTTTTGGTTTACAAATCAGAAGGATAGGAGTGATCTGCATGGCCAGACCTGCTTCGCATTACTACGATAATAGAATACATGTAAAAAGGGAATGGTGCAAGGGCTGCGGCATCTGCACCGTCCTCTGCGCCAAAAAAGTTCTTTTACTGGATAACCGGGGTAAGGCCGTGGTGGCAAACCCGGTGGCTTGCACCGGTTGCGGCAATTGTGAAACACACTGCCCCGACCTGGCCATTATGGTTGACCGGCCCGCCGCTAAAGACCGGGTGCCGGTGTATGCCGGGGAAGGTGCCCGGCCCGGCTGTTCCGGGGAAAGCAGGGATGATTCGCGGGTATAATACTATGGATATACACGCAAAAAGGGGGCGCTGAATATGAGCCAGGTTATTGAAATGGCCCGGTTGATGCAGGGCAATGAAGCCGTGGCCGAAGGGGCGCTGGCGGCCGGGGTGCGGTTTTTCGCGGGGTATCCCATTACCCCTTCCACGGAAATAGCCGAGATCATGGCCGATCGGCTGCCCCGGCTGGGCGGCAAGTTCATTCAGATGGAAGATGAAATTGCCGGTCTGGCTGCCGTTATCGGGGCGTCTCTGGCAGGCTTAAAAGCATTGACCGCCACCAGCGGGCCCGGATTTTCCTTGATGCAGGAAAACCTGGGTTTCGCCGCGATGGCGGAAGTGCCCTGCGTTATAGTGAATGTCCAGCGCAGCGGACCCAGCACGGGCATGCCCACGTCGCCCGCCCAGGGCGACGTGATGCAGGCTCGCTGGGGTACCCACGGCGACCACCCGGTTATCGTGCTTAGCCCGTCATCGGTGCGGGAGGCCTATGACCTGACCGTGCGGGCGGTCAATCTGGCGGAAAAATACCGGGTGCCGGTAATCCTGCTAATGGATGAAGTAGTCGGGCACCTGCGGGAAAAAGTGGTTCTGCCTGCCCGGGGCGAGGTGGAAACCGTTGACCGCCCGTCGCCCAAAGTGCCGCCCGGCGAATACGTTCCGTTCCGGCCGGAGGATAATCTGGTTCCCCCGATGGCCAATTTCGGTGAGGGATACCGCTATCATGTCACCGGCCTGGCCCATGATGAAAAGGGAACGCCCACCAATAACCCGGCACTGGCGGAACAATTGCTGCTGCGCTTACATGATAAAATTAACATGCACCTGGATGATATATTGCTTGATGACGCAAAATTCCTGGAAGATGCGGAAATAGTGGTACTGGCCTATGGTTCCACGGCCCGCCCGGCCCGGCGGGCCGTGAAGGAGGCTCGCGGCAGGGGAATCAAAGCGGGGCTGTACCGCCCGCTGACGCTGTGGCCTTTCCCTGCTAAGAAGGTGCGGGAACTGGCGGAACAGGCGCACAGTATTATAGTGCCGGAAATGAACCTGGGCCAGTACCGGCTGGAAGTGGAACGGGTGGTCCGGGACCGGGCCCGGGTGTCGGGCGTCAACCGGGTGCACGGTGAATTGATTGAGCCTGAAGAAATAACGGCGGCCATCCTGGAGGTGGTTTAAATGATGCAAGAATTACAAGGGTATCTGCGACTGGACAGATTTCCGCACATGTGGTGCCCCGGTTGTGGCAACGGTATTGTGTTGGGGTGCCTGCTCAGGGCTATTAAAAAACTGGAGCTGGATCAGGACCGGACAGTTATAGTCGGGGGCATCGGATGTTCCTCCAGGGCAGTGGGTTACCTTGATTTCAATACCCTGCATACCACGCACGGCCGGGCGCTGGCCTTTGCCACGGGAATAAAACTGGCCCGGCCCGAGCTGCATGTAATCGTGATAACCGGGGACGGGGACGCCACGGCCATTGGCGGCAATCACTTTATCCACGCGGCCCGGCGGAATATAGATTTGACTGTAGTGTTATTCAACAACAATATTTACGGTATGACCGGGGGGCAATACTCGCCGCTGACACCGGGCGGCAAAAAAGCTACCACGGCCCCTTACGGCACCATTGAGCATAATTTTGACGTGGCCGAACTGGCCCGCTCTGCCGGCGCCACTTATGTAGGCAGGAGCACCACTTATCACAGCAACCTGCTGGCGAATTTAATCGCCGCGGGGATCGAAAACAAGGGTTTTAGCCTGGTGGAAGCGATAACTGCTTGTCCCACGGCCTACGGGCGGCGCAATAAAATGCGCAGTGGTGCGGAAATGCTGCTGTGGCAAAAGGAAAACGCCGTACACGTCAAAAAGACCGAGCGTATGGCCCCTGCGGAACTGGCGGGGAAAATCGTCATCGGTGAACTGCATAAAAGGGAGGCGCCGGAATATACCGCCATGTATGAGCAGTTAATAGCCGAAGCCGGGCGGGAAACCGGAGGCGGGTCGGTGACCCCGCTGAAGGGAAGATAACGGGGGTGATGTCATGGGTAAAAGCATGGAACTGCGGTTAAGCGGCACCGGGGGGCAGGGACTGATCCTGGCCGGTATCATTATTGCCGATGCGGCCATCCGGGACGGCAAAAATTCCGTTCAATCCCAGTCCTACGGCCCGGAAGCCCGCGGTGGAGCCAGTCGGGCCGAGGTGATTATCAGTGACGAAGAGATCGACTACCCCCGTGTTGCGCACCCGAATGTGCTGTTGGTCATGAGTCAGGAGGCTTATGATAAGTTCGCGGCCGATCTTGACCGGGGCGGAGTGATGATTATAGATTCCACATATGTGCAGGAACGGCCCGGAATTGACGGCGCCGTATATACCCTGCCCATAAGCTCGACGGCCCGGGAACAGGTGGGTAGGGAAATGGTGGCCAATGTAGTGGCGCTGGGGGCGATGGTGCGGATCACCGGCGTCGTCTCCCGCCGGGCCTTGGCGGATGCGCTGCTGGCCCGAATCCCCCGGGGCACTGAGGAACTCAACCTCAAGGCGCTGGAAACGGGCTGGCAGCTGGCCGAAAAAGTATTGCACTGATTATTGCTAAATTTAATATATTGATAATAAGCGCACGGTGCTATATGATTTTATTACGGAGGCATTATTTATAAGCCTCCGTTTTTTAGATGGCTATATGCGGGGACTCCCAACCCCGCAGTCAAGAGTTTTTACCTCCGGAGGAAAGCAAATGCTTAGTTTGATGCAGGCCAAGGAAATGGAGCAGCGCGTATCGGAAGCTATCGCCGCTGCTTTGAAGGTGGAAGTGGAGATAATTGACGAAAACCTGGTGCGGGTGGCCGGTACGGGTAAGGTGCGGGCCGGGGTGGGTAACCGCCTGCTGCGCGGCCTGGTGAACAAGCACGTGTTGCAGACCGGTGAGCCCGTCTTCATCAATGAACCGGGTTACCATTCCATTTGCCTGTCCTGTCCTCTTTCGGGCACCTGTTTTTATTACGCCTATCTGGTTTATCCTATCCAGGTTGATAAAAAGGTTATCGGTACCATCAGCCTGGTGGCTTTTGACGAAACCCAGAAGCAGACCCTGACCGGTAATACGGACACCCTGCTTGACTTCGTGGGACGTATGGCCGACTTGATTGCCGGCAAGGTCGTGGAGCGGGAAATGGTGCGGGAAAAAATCGTCATGGCCAACAGGCTGGAAGCGGTGGTGGACGCGGCTTACGAGGGTGTGCTGGCCATAGACGAACACGGGGTGATCACTCACTGCAACCGCTCGGCAGCCAGGATGTTAGGCATCAGCAAGGAACAGTTGATCGGGCAGCCGGTGCGGGAAATTTTCACAGAAATGCCCCTGACTGAAGTGCTGCGCAAGGGTAAGGGGTTCAATTCGCGGGAATTTTTTATGAACCTGCATGGCCGGAAATTGCATTTTTTAATCACTGCCAGGCCCATTCGATCCGAAAGCGGTATTGCGGGGGTTGTGACCACTTTCAAGGATTTCCGCGAAGCTCAGAAAATGGCTTACCAGATCATCACCTCCCAGGAGATGCTGAACTTCGATGACATCATTGGTGAAAGCAAGGCCATCCGTGAAGTGAAATCGCAGGCCGCGAAAATAGCCCGCAGCAATTCCACCGTGCTGATAGTGGGTGAAAGCGGCACGGGCAAAGAGATTTTCGCCCGGGCTATCCATGCCGCCAGCCCACACGGCCATAAACCCTTTGTGCCCATTAACTGTGGGGCCATACCGGAGCACCTGCTGGAAAGCGAATTTTTCGGCTACGAGGAAGGGGCGTTCACCGGCGCCCGCCGGGGCGGCAAACCGGGCAAATTTGAACTGGCCAACGGCGGGACAATTTTTCTGGATGAAATCGGCAACATGTCTCTCTATTTGCAAGCCAAGCTGCTGCGGGTGCTGCAAGAAAGGCAAATTGAGCGGGTTGGCGGCACCCAGGTGATTCCGGTGGATATCCGGGTGATTGCCGCCACCAACAATGACTTGCAGGACATGGTGCGGCGGGGTCGTTTTCGTGAAGACCTTTATTACCGGCTCAGCGTTATTCCCCTGGTAGTTCCCCCGCTGCGGGAGCGCCGGGAAGATATCCCGCTTTTGCTGGAGTATTATATGCGGCGTTTTGCCAAATTGCTGGGTAAGAATATCACAGGTTTCAGTGCCCGGGCTTTGAAAATATGCCTGGAATATCCCTGGCCCGGCAATATCCGGGAGTTGATCAATGCCGTGGAATATGCTATAAATTTGGAGGAAGGTGCGCAAATTCTTCCGGAGAGCCTGCCGCCGCGCTTGCGTAACCGGGAGCAGCGCCTGGTTGTAAATTCGGTGGAAATCAAACCGCTGGAACAATTGGAAAAAGAGGCTATCAGCCGGGCGCTGGAACATTACGGCTGGACCGATGAGGGTAAAATGCGTGCCGCCGCGGCGTTGGGCATCAGCCGGGCCACCATATACCGCAAAATAAATAAATACCGTTTAAGCGAAAAAAAGGATTAAGTGTTTTATCATGTCAGATTCTTTTTAGTGTTTTTTTAGTATTTATCCTTTTGCAGGCAGGAATTTTTTTTGCAAAAAATGAATAGTACATTAAGTACAGCTACAAGCAACTTATAATATTTATAAAGATGTCTGTATCCTATTTCAAAAGATAGAAAGCAATGTATTTATAACCAATAAATGCAAGAAATATATTATCCATCAAACCGGCATTGGTACATAAAAGCAATTTATACGGAGGTGAAGCTTATTGACAGTTAATAAGCATGATAAACGTGACATAGCGCTGGACAGGACGGAAGAGTTGAAGCAGCGCATTGAGAGTTACCTGGAAGCGGCCAAATCCATTCCTACAGGTTTCAAGATGGAAGAAGAATATCAGGCCAGAAAAAAAGAATTGCTTCAGTTTTTCGGGGCCACGGAAGAAAATTGGCAGGACTGGCATTGGCAAATGCGTAACCGCATAAGTGATGTCGGCATGTTAAGGAAGTTGTGGTCCTTAACCGAGGAAGAAGCCGAACAGATAGAATCGGTAAGCGAAAAGTTTCGCTGGGCGGTTTCGCCGTATTACCTGAGCCTTATGGAACCCGGCAACCCCGGGTGTCCGGTCAGGATGCAGGGGATTCCCAGTATCCGTGAACTCCAGGATAACTGGGGCAAATTGGACCCCATGGCGGAAGAGTATACTTCGCCGGCCCCGCGCATCACCAGGCGTTACGCCGACCGGCTGATTATCAACGTCACCAACCAGTGTGCCATGTTTTGCCGGCATTGCCAGCGCAGGCGCAGCATCGGCGAGGTGGATAAGCCGGCGCCGGTGGAGGAGATCAAGGCGGCCATTGATTACATCCGCCAAAATCCGGAAGTGCGCGATGTTTTGATCACCGGCGGCGATCCCTTGACCCTATCCGATGAATGGCTTGATTGGATACTGTCCGAGTTGGATAAAATCGAGCACGTGGAAATAAAGCGGATAGGCAGTCGCACACCGGTAACCATGCCCCAGCGGATTACGCCGGAATTGTGCGCCATGCTGGAAAGCCACCATCCGCTGTATTTGAACACCCATTTCAACCATCCCAGGGAAGTAACCCAGGAGGCGCTCCGGGCGACCAGGATGCTGGCCAAGGCCGGGATATCACTGGGCAACCAGGCGGTATTGCTGAAAGGGATAAATAATGATCCCCATGTAATGAAAAAGTTAAATCACGAATTGTTGAAAATTCACGTGCGCCCGTACTATATATTCCACGCCAAGCCTGTTAAGGGTACAACCCATTTTGTCACCACCGTGCAGGAGGGTCTGGAAATCATGGAAAACCTGCGGGGTTACACTTCGGGTCTGGCCATACCGTGGTATATCATCAATGCCCCCGGCGGTGCCGGTAAAACGCCTCTGTTACCGCAATACCTGCTTACCATGGGCAAGGATTACGTGATGATCAGAACGTGGGAGGGCAAGGTTTTCCGGTGCGCCAACGGCAACATATAAAAGACATCGACCGCAACATTGCCGATCAATGGGTGAAATCGTGTAAAATTCAATAAAATATGGCATAAAATTCAATTATTGACTAACAACTCATCTAAATTTGTAATTTTGTCGGCAATATTAAATATTATTCGTAATATTGCCAACATAATGAATAAGGAAAATAAGGGGGTTGACGAATGCGGAAAAAGTTTTTGTTGCTGTTGACACTGTTATTGGCGGTATCGTTGCTCGCAGTCGGATGTGGGGGGGCGAATGAAGAGCCCAAGGAGCAGGCGGGTGAAAAAAGCGGCGGTGAAACTTTTAACCTGCTGATGGCCACCGGTGGTACGGGCGGTACTTATTACCCGCTTGGCGGCGCAATGGCTGACGTTTGGAACAAAAATATTGAAGGGTTGAACGTTACCGTGCAGGCCACCGGGGCGTCCGTGGAAAATATTCGCCTGCTGGCCGGCGGTGATGCGCAGCTGGCCATGGCTATGAACGGTCCGGCGCAGAGAGCCTGGAACGGGGCAGGTGAGTTTGAGAGCAAAGCCCTGCAAGATTTTGCAGCCGTGGGGGTCATTTACCCCGAAGTGATGCAGATCATTGCTCCCGCCGGCGCGGGGATCAAAACTGTGGCCGACCTCAAAGGGAAGCGCGTTTCCCTCGGCCCTCCGGGCAGCGGAACGGCATCAGCGGCGGTCGCGATTCTTGAGTCATATGGTATTGACCCGGACAAAGACTTGGATAAGTTCCAGGATAACTTTGCCGATGCCGCCCGCAAATTAAAGGACGGGCAGCTTGACGCCGCTTTTGCGGTGCTGGCGGTGCCGGCAGGCAACGTTGTGGACATCACCACCGCCACGCCGGTAACCATTGTGGATATTGAGGGTGACGGTCTGCAAAAGCTGCTGGCCTCCGACCCGGCTTTCACGCCGTATGAAATCCCCGGCGGCACTTACAAAGGACAGGACGAGACCGCCCATACCGTTTCCCAGTGGGCGGTGCTGTACGTGAAAAAGGATCTGCCGGATGATCTTATTTACAACATGACTAAGGTGATGTACGAACATACGGCGGATATTGCCAAGGGTCATGCCCGGGGCAACCAGATTACCATTGACAACGCGCTTAAAGGGATTGAGCCTGTAGAGTTCCATCCGGGAGCCGTCAAGTACTACAAGGAACAAGGCTTGATGTAACAGCAACAGGCATAGCACAGGAAAAGGTTGATATTGCATGAAGAAATCATTAATGAGCACCTTCACAGGTGCTCATTATGTCGTATTTTTTTTGTTGTTTGTTTGTGTATTTATAGCATATGCCCTTCATAACTATGCTTTTTTTGAGGTTAAAGAGCATTTTTCAGGGGAAGTGTTATTTCGCAAGCCGGTAAAAGTAGGGACAGTCTTTACCTTGGAATACGTACATTCGGTGACCAAACAACCGGTTTATGAAGATTATAAAATAGAGGACAAGCGCATATTGTCCATGGTGGAAATGCGCTATGATTCCTTTGGGGCCAACCTCCCCGTCGGGCCTGAAAAGATGGCTGAAGAAACCACCGGATTTATAGTGGAAGACGGTTATTACAAGGTGCTTTACGAAAACCGGAAATTTGCCAAAGTGCCGCTGCGGGTGGGCCAGGTGGTGGCGGACCACACCCTGGTGTTCAAAGACGGATCAAAGCTGCGTTTGCTTGATGTGGCCGAAGGTGGCGCTTTCGTTGAATTTTATGTGCGACCGTTATTATCGTTAAGCAGTTGAAATATATTGCAGAAGGAAGGGAATTATGCCGAATTCGCAAACCCAGTCAGACGCAAAACAATATAATTTAGGCCCCCGGGAAGAGGAACTGAACCTGGCGCAGGCAGTGATGGAGAAGTACGACGCCGCCAGCGCTTACCGCAAAAACGTGCCTCTTTTCTGGAAGTGGTTTATATTTGTCGTTTCTATAACGCTTACTTTGTTCCAATTGTATACGGCTATATTCGGCACGTTGATTTCCAACCAACAGCGTGGTTTCCACGTGGCTCTGGCCCTGGGTTTGGCATTTTTGTTATACCCGGCGAACAAGCGGGATGACGGTAAGATTTCCTGGGGAAGTCGGGTTATTACTCTGTTGCTGCTGCTGGTGGTTGCTGTCATATATCAAAAAGGCGAGATCAGCTTGCCGGTTGCCCTGGTTTCCGGCCTGGTGCTGCTTTTGTTTCATCTGGCTAAAAGATATAATCAAAAATATGCCGGCATTCCGCTGTTTGACATAGTATTATCTATTTTGGGTTTTACGGTTGGCTTATACCAGTTCTTCTGTTATGAAGGGATTATTGCCCGGGTGGGCATGTACAATGATGTGGATTACGTGGTGGCCGGCGCCGGCGTGCTGCTGGTGCTGGAAGCGGCCCGGCGCGTCATCGGGGTGCCGATTGTCGCTGTGGGGGTTTCCATGCTGTTTTACGCTTACCTGGGTCCCTACCTGCCCGGCTTTTTAAACCATGCCGGGTTTAGCGTGGAGCGGGTGATATCACACTCTTTTCTGAGCATGGAAGGGGTTTTTGGCATCCCCATATCAATCTCCACCACCTTCATATATCTGTATATGCTTTTCGGGGTGATCCTGCAGCGCACCGGCCTGGAAAAGTTCTTCAGTGATCTGGCCATGTCCATGACGGGCTGGATGACGGGCGGCACCGCCAAAGTGGGGGTTTTAACCAGCGTGTTTTCCGGTATGATTACCGGCAGTTCCGTGGCGAATACGGTGGGTAACGGCGCGTTCACCATTCCCATGATGAAGCGGGCGGGCTACAAGCCGGAGTACGCGGCGGCGGTGGAGGCGGCGTCGTCCACGGGCGGGCAGATCATGCCGCCCATTATGGGTTCGGCGGCCTTTTTGATGATTGAGTTCACCGGACTGGCTTACCAGGATATTATGAAGGCCGCTATCATTCCGGCGCTGCTGTTTTTTACCGGCCAGTTCATTGCGGTGCACTATGAGTCGAAGAAACTGAATATCATGGGTGTGCCGCGGGACCGGTTGCCCAGCGTATGGAGTTTGTTGCTGAAAAAGGGCTACATGCTGCTGCCGATCATCGCCATCGTCGTCATTCTGTGCACCGGCCAGTCGGCCATGAAAGCGGCTCTTTACGGGATATATACCTCCCTGGGCATGAGCGTTTTGGCCCTTATAATAGCTAAAATACTGGGCAAACAGGATATGATAGAAGATAAACTGACCCTGCCGGTATTCTTTCAAATTCTGGCCGACGCGGCCCGGACCGCGCTGCCGGTTATCGCCGCCTGTGCCGCCGCCGGCGTCATTGCGGGCGTGATTACCCTGACCGGTCTGGGATTGAAAATTTCCGGCGGTATTTTAAGCCTGGCCCATAACAAATTGATACTGACCATGTTTTTCACCATGATTGCCAGCATCATCCTGGGTATGGGATTGCCCACCACCGCTAACTACGTGATTACCGCCACCATGGCGGCGCCGGCCCTGCTGGCCTTTGACAGCGTGCCGGTGATTGCGGCCCACATGTTTGTGTTCTATTTCGGTATCGTGGCGGACATCACCCCGCCGGTGGCCCTGGCGGCTTATGCCGGCGCGGGCCTGGCAAACAGCAACCCCTTCCAAACCGGTGTCCAGGCCGTGAAAATCGCCATAGGAGCGTTTTTAATCCCGTATATGTTCGTGCTGTCACCGGTGTTGTTGATGGAAAACGCCACTCTGTTCAAACTGGTGATAGTGATTGTGGCCGCCATGCTGGGGATGTTCTGTATCAGCGTTTCTTTGGCCGGATTTATGGAAAAGAAACTTTCAATTATCGAGAGGGTATTATTAATACCGGCCGGTTTGGCCCTGGTCAATCCCTGGTTATTGAGCGACCTTTTCGGCCTGGTAATACTGGCGGCAGTTTTTTTATACCAGAAGAGAAGTGTTCGCAAGCAGGCCAAAACCACCGGTATAAGCGTATAAACTACCAACTACCTGGATACACCCCGGCCATGAATTTGGCCGGGTGTACTTTTTTTGTGCCCTTTGCCAAAAGCGGCATACTGCCGTTGATTTACGAAAACGGCCGGGTATTGAAGGAAGAACATGACCCGGAGGGGGTTGAAATCACCACCGAACTGGGCGTGGTATGGGCACACCTCAGTTACGTGGAGCCTATGAACGTGACTGAAAAATTGCTGACAACCGTGGGATGTTATACTTCGGCCACAATTTTGCCTGTTTCGGTTAAATCGTAATCCCCCAAGCCCTGGACTTCCTTTTTATACTGTTCGGACTGGAGAATTTCAATTACTGCACGGATATGAGGCTTTTCCAGATCTTCTTTTTTGATGACCAGTTCATAGCGTTCCTTGTGTAGGGGGAGAAACTCCAGTCCCCGTACCTGCAGGGCTGCTTTTTCGTTGCCCAGGCCTACGTCGGCCTCTCCCCTGGCCACGGCGCTGGCCACGCCCAGATGGGAAAATTCCTCTTTCTCGTACCCCGTTATGAGCCGCCTATCCAGTCCCAGGCGGCGGAGCTGTTCGTCCAGCAGGACCCGGGTGCCGCAGCCCTTTTCCCGGTTGATGAAACATATGTCCGGTCGGGTCAGATCTTTCCATTCCTTAATGTTTTTGGGATTGCCTTTTGCCAGGTAAAATCCCTGCATCCGGTAGGCCAGGTGCACAATGATCGCGGGAACACCGGGGAGAAGGCGGCGTACGAAAGGGATATTGTATACCCCGGTGTCCCCGTCCCATAGGTGGATGGCGGCCATATGGGCCTTACCCTGGTACAGGGCCAAGAGGCCGGTGAAGCTACCCACGTGGTGGCGGAAGGCATGAACCCCCTGCGGGTGTCGCTCCAGGTGGCGGGTCAGAATATCCAGGAGCACGTCCTGGCCGCAGATCACCAGTCCCTGGTGGTAAGAGGCTGTTTCTTCCGGGCGATAACTTCGCGGGTTCAGAGGCAGGTTGCGGCAGGAAGCTGTGCCCGGGTCCGGCGCTAATTCAATATTTTTGCCATGTTTCTTATAGGCTTCAACATCCTGCAGATCAACCCGGATTTTACGGCCTACCCGGTAAGCCGGAAGCTCTCCCCGCTTAATCAATTCATAGACCGTGTTTTTAGCAATTTTTAGTATTCCCGCCACTTCTTCAGGTGTTAAAGAAATCTCTTCTTTCATAATTTATTCCCTCCCAATATCTTGACAATTATTATAACTTAATTTATTATTTCTTCATAGTAACGTTTTGTAATGTTAAGTAATGTTTCGTATGGCATTGTCTTTATTTATAAATTGTTAAAAATAAAAGGTAAAAAAAAAATTCGGTATTTTTATATTAATTGTTTATTTATGTTACGTTATGTTTATTTTTATTTGCTGCAAAAACAGTAAAAAATTTAATAATAAATTAAAATCAAAGGGGGAAACAAAACAATGAGAAGACTATTGTTTTTATTGGGTCTTGTGATGTTTATCGCAGCTGCTGCGGCCGGTTGCGGGGCCGGCAAGGAACAACCCGAGGCCGAAGCGGAGCCGGTGAACCTGATTATATCCGCCGCCGCCAGCCTTAAAGATGCTGCGGAAGAGCTTAAGGATATCTACATAACCAAACACCCTGAAGTAAATATAACCTATAATTTTGCCTCCTCCGGCACCCTGCAAAAACAGATCGAAGAAGGCGCCCCGGCAGACGTGTTTATATCCGCGGGTAAACCCCAGATGGACGCCTTGGCAGAAAAGGACCTGATTGTTAAAGAAACCCGTCAGGACTTGTTAAGCAACGAAATAGTACTGATCACGCAAAGTGATAGCAATTTGGCCGGCTTTGAGGAACTGGCCGGCAGCGACGTGGAAAAAATCAGCATCGGCACACCGGAATCCGTGCCCGCGGGTAAGTACGCCAAGGAAGCCCTGATTAGCCTGGGACTATGGGAAAAAATCCAACCCAAACTGGTTTTTGCCAAGGACGTGCGCCAGGTGCTTACTTACGCGGAAACCGGCAATGTGGACGCCGGCCTGGTTTACCGATCCGACACCGTAATCGGCGAAGGAATTAAAATCGTGGCTGCTGCGCCGGCCGGTTCACACAAGCCTATCGTTTATCCCATGG
Organism: Desulfoscipio geothermicus DSM 3669; assembly: GCF_900115975.1. Taxonomy (GTDB): domain Bacteria; phylum Bacillota; class Desulfotomaculia; order Desulfotomaculales; family Desulfallaceae; genus Desulfoscipio; species Desulfoscipio geothermicus. Next base: position 69,312 of record NZ_FOYM01000012.1, on the reverse strand, counting down.
CCGTTATCAAAGGCACCGGGCACCCCGAGGAAGCAAAGGCTTTTACCGAATTTATCTCCGGGGAAGAAGCGGCACAGATTTTTACCAAGTACGGCTTCAAACCCCTGAATAAGTAGTTTTTAGCCATGTTTTTTCAACTTACTGACTGGTTTCCCGTTCTACTCTCCCTCAGGGTTGCAATAATAGCGGTGTTCGTAGTCACCTGCCTGGGCCTGCCGCTGTCCAGGTTGCTGGCCCGCCGGGAATTTTACGGGAAGGACCTTGTGGAAGCAGCTCTGACTTTGCCCATGGTGCTGCCACCCTCTGTCATCGGTTACGGACTCCTGATGCTGATCGGTAAAAACGGTCTTTTAGGCCGTGTTTTGTCCGAGTTGGGCATATCTTTAATTTTCACCTGGTGGGCGGCCGTGCTGGCTTCCACGGTGGTGGCTTTCCCGCTGATGTACCAGAGCGCCAAGGCAGCCTTTAAAAGCGTGGATGAGAATTATGAAAAAGCGGCCCGGACTCTGGGGGCCGGTGAATGGCGAATATTTTTTACAATCACCCTCCCCCTGGCCTGGCCGGGGATAATAGCCGGGTTGGTTTTATCCTTTGCCAGAGCCTTGGGCGAATTTGGCGCCACCTTGATGGTGGCGGGCAACATTCCCGGGCAAACCCAGACCATCCCCCTGGCCATATACTTCGCGGTGGACGCCGGGGACAACGCCACGGCCAAAACTTTGGTGGCTATTATTACTGTTTTCAGTTTTGCGGTGATTTTCTGGGTCAACCGGTGGGCCAAGCGGCGTAAGTACTGATATTTGTGGTGATGTTATGTTAGAGATGCGATTCGCGAAAAAGCTGTGGCACTTCGCCCTGGAACTGGAACTGGAAATTGGTAACCAAATTCTCGTCCTGTGGGGACAGTCCGGGGCGGGGAAAACAACGGTCCTGCATTGCCTGGCCGGTTTGCGAAAGCCTTCTTCCGGACAGATAAGGTTGAACCGGCGGGTATTATACTCGTCAAATGAAAGAATTAATATCCCCACCCGGTCCAGAAACGTGGGCTACCTGTTCCAGGATTATGCCCTGTTCCCGCACATGACCGTACACCAGAACGTATTGTACGGGCTGCAAAACAAGCGGAACAAAAAAAACGGAGAAAACGGAAAAAACGGCCCCGTGACGGACCCCATGGAAATGCTGCACTCTTTCGGCGTGGGACACCTGGTGGACCGTTATCCCGCACAGCTCTCCGGCGGGGAAAAACAACGGGTCGCCCTGGCCCGTGCATTGGTGGTACAGCCCGAATTACTGCTGCTGGATGAGCCGTTCAGCGCTCTGGACAGGGAGAATAAAATCAAGCTCAGGCAGGAATTAAAAAAACTGCACCGGCAGTGGCAAATACCCTTCGTGCTGGTTTCGCACGACGAAGAGGACGCAAGTTTTCTGGGAGATGTAATTCTGACGTTGGAAAAAGGACAGTCCAGGGCACATTAGAAGTCTTGACAACGGTTTTTATGCTGATGCTTCTTGGTGGCCTGTTTCTCTACGGAAAATGGACTACCTTTTTCTTCGTCCTTCAGCACCCCTAATTCCGTTTCGCTGCCGGATTTACATTGTGGCCGACCCTTCTGGCGCTTTAATTTCTGCCATAATGGCTCTTTCCTGTGGACATAAATGGCGGTGTACTTATCAAAGATGGGGTGATACGGATGGCGGAATCCCGGGCGGGCAAAAAATAGCATTAGATTCAAAAGCGGGGGAGGTGAGAATTCATGCACATGGGGAGTTGGTGTTCGCCCGGCATGTCTTCCGACCAAAAAAATGCCTGGAAGAGTTACCGGGCATTATTATTAATATTTTCCTTTTATTTCACTATTTATTTTTACCGTTTTTATCCACCTGCTTTCCACCCGGTGTTTTCTTATAATTTATGGTTAACTTGGGGCCTGAACCCTGGTGGGATTGTTTTTTCTTTTTTTCCTCCTTACCTTCTTTTACCCGGGGCTGGGTGTTCTGATCTTTCTTTTCCTTATCCTTCGGTGCGGTTCCAATGCCATAGTTGGCGCCGATATTGAGCATTCCGCTTAATTCTTTGATCCCCAGCGAACCAAAATTATTTGTATATTCAACTTTATCAACCACTATTCTCTCGACGTGAAACTGCTCTATCACGATGGGGGGCAATTTTTGCATGTTCTTGGTTACAGCGCTGTTCCAAATCTTGAATCTTTTTTTCCAGTTCACAGACTCTTTTCTCAATAATATCCCGGTCATCACCAAAAATTAATTGCCACAAGTAATTTGCAAAACCTTTAATTTTTTTAATAATTTTACATGACATGTTGACCCCTACATTTGGACAACTATATTCTATATTATACTTGGTAACACCTTCCATTAGATTTGAATACTATGAAGTATCTAAAAAATCTTTAAAACGGGAGGTATGTATTTATGGGCTACGGAGCTGCTCCTGACAGCAAGGCTAAAACTACGGGGATTCCATTCTTTTTCCCATGGCTATTCTTTTTCCCATTCTTATTTTTCTTATTCCCCTTCTTTTTTGGGCATCGTCCAATAGGCCAATACTTTTTCTAAAGTGCGAAAAAAAAAGCCCCTGTTCGGTGTTTATCCCGGACAGGGGTTTAATTTCAGCTAATGATAGTCGAGAGGTAGGATGATGCATTAAAAAGGGGAGAGTAAATCAGCTAATATTCAATTGTGTTTTATCTTGGTTACGCAAAGAATGTGCCAGAAGAACGAGTTTTATCTGAAAAGCCAAAAAATTGTTCCGGCTGCAAGCAGAGCCGGTTCGTCACGTTTTTTGGCAGGCTATAGCATAATTAGACATTAGTAATAGCGCCGCCGGTATGCATGAAAATTACACAACGACGGCGCTCCATAAATGAACAATTGTTCTGAAACGATACGTTATCCGGTTACATGGCGTTGCGGTAAACCTGAATTACATCTTCCAGGGTGGCCGTGCGCGGGTTGGTGAAGCTGCAGGCGTCCTTCATGGCGTTTTCAGCCATTACCTTCAGGTCCTCTTCTTTGACACCCAGATCGGTTAGTCCGGTGGGGATGCCCACGTCCACGGAAAGCTGCTGGATGGCCTGGATGGCCACGTCGGCGGCGGCTCTGGTGCTGAGTCCCTCAACATTTTCGCCCATGGCTGTGGCGATATCAGCAAACCGCTCGGGACAGGCAATCAGATTGAACTGGCAGACGTGCGGCAGCAGGATGGCGTTGCAGACACCGTGGGGCAGGTTGTAGAAACCGCCCAGCTGGTGGGCCATGGCGTGCACGTAACCCAGGCTGGCGTTGTTGAAAGCCATGCCGGCCAAAAACTCCGCGTAAGCCATTTTATCCCTGGCTACCATGTTTTGGCCGTTGGCCACGGCATTGCGCAGGTTTTCCGAAATCAGTTTGATGGCCATCAGAGCCGCCGAATCCGTAACAGGAGTGGCGATGGTGGAAACGTAAGCCTCTACCGCGTGGGTCAGGGCATCCATTCCGGTGGCGGCGGTAAGGGCCGGGGGCATGCCCACCATCAGGAGCGGGTCGTTGATAGCCACGTTGGGCGTGGTTCTCCAGTCCACGATGGCCATTTTAACGTGGCGGTCGGTGTCGGTGATAATGCAGAAGCGGGTCATTTCGCTGGCGGTGCCGGCGGTGGTGTTGATGGCGATGAATGGCGGCATGGCCTTGGAGGACTTGTCAACCCCTTCGTAGTCGCGTATATTGCCGCCGTTGGTGGCCACGATGCCGATGCCCTTGGCGCAGTCGTGGGAACTACCGCCGCCCAGGGAAATGATCATGTCACACTGGTTTTCCTGGAACACTTTCAGTCCGTCGTGTACGTTTATGTCAGTGGGGTTGGGTTCTGCGCCGCCCCACACGGTGGCCTTGGCGCCGGCGGCCTCCACCAGCGCTTTAATTTCGTCGGCCATGCCGGACTTGGCCAAAAAAGCGTCGGTGACAATCAGGGTATTGGTGCCGCCCAGCACCTTGACCTGATTGGTGACTTCCTTGGACGCGCCTACGCCCATAAGATTAACTGTGGGAATAAAGTAACCGTAAACCTGTTCTCCTAATGCCATGGTAAAAAAACCTCCTTGTTATATTTTTTTATTAATTCCGATTATTCTTAATCGCAAGGGTCGTGCCAGTTCAGTAAAGACAAGCTTTTAATTCACATACGCCGTAAAAAAAAGCGTGAAAAAGTTTAGTAAATTATGAAAATGGTCCAAAATGATACCTGAATAATCTGAAAAAACGTCAATGGTAGTTCGATTATGAAACAATGGTCCCGAAAAGGAACATAAAAAAATCGGAATGCATCGAATATATTCTATTATTTTGCAATTAATCCAGCCTATCTTAATTACTTTTTTGCTTATCTTGAAATTGTAATTAAGTGCCTTAATTGAAACCACTACCTTAATGTATATTTTTTTCTGAATTCTTTTAACTGTTTCCGAGATTGCTCATTATTTGTGGCACGCGTTATGCATGATAAAACATAAAGCCTATAAATTACCTTGAAAAACACTATTTTTATTGGGATTTTTTAAGCGGCTTAATGAATAAGCTTGTACCAGTCCGGGACATGTGTACTAAAAAAGACCGGCTAACTGTACTGTTTTAAAACAGACCGGAGGGAAAAACCTTCGGTCTGTTTTTTTTATACCAGCGAGGGCCAATAAAATATTAGCATAAAGGCTCATAAATTCAATGGTATATATGTTGCATAACGTATCATGAAGATATTCAAAATATTTAAAAAGAAACGGAAAAAGGAGGAATATTTTGTGGACAAAATTTTAAGGGTCAATATGACCACCAAAGAAGTCAAAGTAGAACCTGTTCCTGAGAATTACGCAGCTCTGGGCGGCAGGGCCCTAACATCGCAGTTTGTTCTCGACGAGGTTGTACCGACCTGTGATCCGCTGGGTCCGTTAAACAAGCTCATCTATGCTCCCGGCCTGCTTTCCGGGACCAGTGCTCCGTCTTCAGGACGTCTCTCCGTAGGCGGCAAGAGCCCTCTGACCGGTACCATCAAGGAATCCAATGCCGGTGGTATTACCTCCCAGAAGATCGCCAACCTCGGCTACAAAGCCATCATTGTTGAAGGAAAACCTGCCGCCGGAGATTTCTCCATACTGAAAATCACAACTGAAGGAGCAGAACTGCTTCCCGCCGGCGATTTAGCCGGTAAAGGCGGCTATGATACAGTTGCAATGCTACGTGAAAAGTATGGCCAGAAGGTCGGCGTTATATTTATCGGTCCTGCCGGTGAAATGCTCATGGCAAACGCCGGTGTTGGCACTAACGACGGCGACGGAAACGCATCCCGTTACGCCGGACGCGGCGGCCTGGGTGCCGTAATGGGCTCCAAGGGCCTCAAAGCCATTGTCATTGACAGCCCAAGCACCTTTGACGTTCCTGTCAAGGATCCTGAGAAATTTAAAGATGCCGCCAAGAAATTTGCCAAGATACTGCTGGACCACCCTGTGTGCGGCCAGGGGCTGCCCGCTTACGGCACCAACGTGCTGATGAACATTATCAACGAAGCCGGTACCCTGCCCACCAGGAACTTCAAGTTTGGCCGTTTCGACAAGGCCAGCGAGGTATCCGGAGAAAAACTGGCTGAAGTGGCCACCGCCCGGGGCGGGAAAGCCACCCACGCATGCCATCCCGGATGCGTAATGCGCTGCTCCAACGTATATCCAATGCCTAACGGCAAAGTTTGCGCCCCCATTGAGTATGAATCCGCCTGGGCTTTCGGACCCAACCTGGAGGTCGGGGATCTTGACGATGTGGCCATGATGAACTGGCTCTGCAACGACATCGGCCTGGATACCATCGAAGCCGGAGCCACCCTGGGCGTACTGATGGAAGCCGGTGTAATTCCATTCGGTGACGGAAAAGCCGCTATCAAGGCTCTGGAAGAAGTACGCACCGGTACTCCTCTGGGAAGAATTATCGGCGCCGGAGCTACATTTGCCGGCAAATTATACGGTGTTACCAGAATACCTGCTGTTAAAGGTCAGGCTATGCCGGCTTATGACCCGCGTTCCTGCCGCGGCAACGGCGTTACCTACGCCACCACCCCGATGGGTGCGGACCACACTGCCGGCTACGCTGTAACCGCCAACATTCTTAAGGTAGGCGGCTATGTTGATGCAACAAAAGACGAAGGCCAGGTTGACCTGTCCAGGAACCTGCAAATCGCAACCGCTGCCGTGGACGCCACCGGTTTATGCCTGTTTGTTGCCTTTGCCGTTCTTGACAATCCGGAAGGATTGCCCACAGTGGTTGAAATGATTAACGCAATGTACGGAACCAGCCTGACCACTGACGATGTTGTGGTACTTGGCAAGAGTATACTCAAGAATGAGCGGGAATTCAACGAAAAAGCCGGATTCACCAAGGCTGACGACCGCCTGCCCGAGTTCTTCTACAACGAAGAACTGCCACCCCACAACACCATGTTCACTTTGACCACTGAATTGGACGAAGTATTCAACTTCTAAAATATATTGATAAAAATCCTGTCGAGCATATGCGTGACAGGGTTTTTTTAAAAAATAATATCGAAAACTGGCCCCGGTGATGGATTTTGCCTCCGCCCATGGCGTAGCATAATTTCCTTAAAATAAAAAACCAAAAAGGGGACAGGCAAAAAAGGGGACTGGCACTTTTTTTTAAAAGCGAAAAAAGAGCCAGTCCCCTTTTTGCTTATCCCCCAAAGGCGGCGGTATATGAAAGAGTGCGGTTACTTGGTTTCAATATCGTATTCTTTAATCTTCCTGTACAGCGTATTTCTGCCGATTCCCAGGGACCGTGCGGCGGTGGTTATGTTACCTTCGTAATAAGCCAGGGTGCGGGTAATGGTTTGCGCTTCGATCTCCGCCAAACTGGGTGGCAGGGGACCCGGTACGTCAAGGTGCCGCATGCGGTCCAGGATTTTTTCTTCCACTTGCTTGATAATACGGTAAGCTAGTAGTACATTGCCCGGATTCAATGTGTTTATTAACTTGGGATTATTTACCATATCATTCAGTATTTCCACCAGCGTTCGCGGGGTATTGTCTTCCCGGTGACTGCCCGCCGGTATGCCCACAGTTGGGGTAAAGTGTTCGCCGCCGGTGGATAGAATCTTGTCCGGCAAATGCGCGGGCAATATTATATTGCTGTCACACAGCGCAAGTATCTGGTCCACTATATTGACCAGTTCCCGGATATTGCCGGGCCAATTATACTCAAGCAGCATCTGCATGGCTTCCGGGGAAACCTGCAGTGGTTCGGCGTCTTTGGGGGCCAGGCGGGAAATAAAGTGATTCACCAGCATGGTGATGTCCTCTTTCCTTTCCCGTAAGGGAGGTAGTTCCAACCTTACCACGTCCAGGCGGTAAAAAAGATCTTCGCGAAATTGTTTTTCCCGTACAGCTTTTTCCAGGTTTACGTTGGTGGCTGCAATTACCCGTACGTCGGTTTTAACAGGTTTTTCCCCACCCACCCGCAAGAATTCTCCCGTTTCCAGCACCCGTAACAGTTTTACCTGGATGGGCAAACTGGCTTCGCCGATCTCGTCCAGGAACAGGGTGCCGTTGTCGGCAATTTCAAAAATGCCGCGCCGCTGGCTGGTGGCGCCGGTAAAAGCGCCTTTCTCATGGCCGAAAAGTTCGCTTTCCAGCAGGTTTTCGGGCAGGGCCCCGCAGTTTACCGGAATAAAGGTCTGTTCGCTTCGCTGGCTGGCTGCGTGTATAAACCGGGCCAGCACTTCTTTGCCCGTGCCCGTTTCCCCCTGAATTAAGACGTTTATGTTTTTACGGGCTATTTTATCCGCCACGGTGGCCAGACGCAGCATTTTGGGGGTGTTGCCCACCACAAAACCGATGCGCTCCGCGGTGGTCAGCCATTCCGGCTGGCCGGCGTTTTTTCCCGCTACCCGGCGTCCGTATTCCAAAGCCTTGGCGATCAGCTCCTCCACTTCGGTAATATCCTCAAAGGGTTTTTCTATATAATCAAAGGCCCCGAGTTGAATCGCTTTGACGGCGGTTCGGGTGGTGCCGTAACCCGTCATGATGATGGCCTCACATTCGGGCTGTCTGCTTTTCAGGTGCTGCAGGAGGTCCAGTCCGTTGGCGTCGGGCAGTTTCAAGTCTATTAAGGCCACCGAAAAACCGGTGGAGTTGATTAGTTTGACGGCGTCACTGCCGGTATAGGCCGTGCTGACGTTAAACCCCTTGCGCTCCAGCAACCGGCGGAAAAAAGTTCCCACTTCCATTTCATCGTCGATAACTAAAATATTTTCACCAGGAGCCAAGTACGGTACACCCCCTTGTTAATTTTCCGGGCAATCCACCGGAATTGCCAGGGTGAAACTGCTGCCCCGGCCCGGTTTGCTGACCACTTCGATAGTTCCCCCATGGGCTTCGGCTATGCCCAGGCTCACCGATAAACCCAATCCGGTGCCCCGGGTGGCTTCCTTGCTGGTAAAGAAGGGGTTGAAAATCTTCATGATGTTTTCGGGTAGTATTCCTTCGCCGTTGTCGGTGACCGTGGCCACTACCGAGGCGCCTTCTTCGGCCCGGCGCAAGCCGGTGGAAATGAAGATTTTTTTCTCTCCCGGGTTATTCTCCAGGGCGTCCCGGGCGTTGAGCAGCAAATTGATCAGCACCTGGTCCAACTGGTGTTCGTTGGCCAACACGTCCGGCAGCTTTGGGTCCAGGTCCAGTTCTATGTCTACGTTGTTGCGGTTGATCTGGTACTGAATCAAGCTTAAAACCCTTTCCACCACCTTGTTCAGGCTGGTGCGGGACATGGGGCGCTGATCCTGGCGGGAAAAGGTCAACAGGTTCTGGATGATTTTTTTGCAGCGCAGGCCGCAGTTTACAATATCTTCCAATAGGTCGGCATTGTTTTGATCGATACCGCCGTCCCGCATAATCATCTGGGAATTGCCGATGATTACGGTCATGGGACTGTTTAATTCGTGGGCCACCCCGGCGGCCATTTCTCCGATGGCGGCCAGCTTGCCGGACTGCATGAGCTGGGCCTCTATTTTAATTTGTTCCGTGACATCCTTGATGTGTTGGATCACGGAATATATTTCCTGGTTAACGTTAAATACCGGGTAGTAATAAACATCGTAAGTTTTTCCCGATTCCAGCTGCACGCGGTGGTAAGCGGGGGCCTGGTTTTCGTACACTTCGTCCAACTTGCAATTTTCACACTTATTTTCGTGGCCCCATACATAACGATAACATTTGCTCTTTTGCGGGTCCCCGTAATTTTTGCCCGGTAAATCATCCAGGCGGTTGTTACAGCGGATGATGTTATGGTGCCGGTCAAGCAGCAAAATCGGGTCGGTGAGGGCCTTGAAAGTTTCTTCCCATTCCAGTTTGCTTTTCAAAATTTGCTCGTAGAGCGGGCATTTTCAATACAGATGGCCAGCTGGTCGGCCAACTGGCGGGTAAATTTCACTTCGTCTTCCGTATAGGCGTTGTCTTTACTGCTGCCGGTCATCAGCACCCCGATGACATTGCCCTTGACAATCAGCGGGTCCAGGGCCAGGGAGGTCAGGTCCAGTTTTTTTATCGGCGGGCAATTGTGAAGCATACGGTCTTCTTCGTCGAGCGAGTACACCTTGCTTTCTCTTTCCCGGACGGCACGCCAGAGCAGGGACTTGAAGGGTACCGGGCGGCCCGTGCAGTCACAGGAGGGAATCATGGCCGTCATAATTAACTCGTGATCGCTTTGCATGAGCGCCAGTCCCAGGAAATCACAGCGTATTACCAGCGGCAGGCGGTCGTAAACCCGCTGGATGATGTCCGTCAGCGACATATCTATATTGATATCTTTAATTATCTGGTGGATAATTTCCAAACGGTTGTTTTGCTTGATAATTTCATCGTTACTTTTCTTGACTTCCAGGTAATAATTCAGCTTGGAGGAATTTACGCCGGTGAGGTTTTCAATCAGGCGCATTTTTTCATTAACTAAATGATAATTTTTCATATTTACTGAAACCTCCTACAAGGCCTTGCGGAAAATCCGGGCCATGTCTTCAGCGCTGGCGTCCCTGGGATTGGTTACCAGGCATGCGTCATTCAAGGCGTTTTGGCTCAGTTTGGGGATATATTCCTCCTTAAACCCCATGGTCGACAGCCCGCCCGTGATGCCGATGTCCCGCACCAGGCGCTGTACTGCGATGATGGCCCTTTCAGCCCTGTCCTGCTTGTTCAGACCGGTTACGTTTTCTCCCAGTGCTTCGGCTACCCGGCCGTATTTTTCGGTACAGGAAATCAGGTTGAATTCCATAACGTGGGGCAGCAGCACGGCGTTGGTTTCTCCGTGGTGGAGGTCCAAAAGGCCGTCCACCTGGTGGGTCATGGCGTGGGTGGCGCCCAAAATGGCGTTGGAAAAAGCCAGGCCGGCGTGCAAGCTGGCCATCGCCATGGCGGACTTGGCCTGCATGTTGGTCCGGCAGGCCACCGATTCCCGTAGGTTTTCCGCTATCAATTCAATCGCCTGCAGGGCGTGCACCTCGGTCAAACCGGTGGCGGCAAGGGAAACATAGGATTCAATGGCATGACTCAGGGCGTCGATGCCGGTGGCGGCCGTCAATCGGGAATCCTTGGTTTGTAAAAGCAGCGGGTCGATGATGGCAATGTCGGGGACCAATGACTTGGAAATAATAGTCATTTTTATCTTGCGCTGCTTGTCCACGATAATGGCAAACTGGGAAACTTCCGAGCCCGACCCGGCGGTTGAGGGCACCGCGATCATTGGCGGCAAGGGCTTGGTGATTTTGTTGATACCCTCGTAATCCTGGATTTTTCCCCCGTTGGAGGCGATGATGGCCACGGCCTTGGCGGCGTCGATGGGACTGCCGCCACCCACGGCCAGTATGGCGTCGCAGTGCGAGGAAAGGTATGCTTTGGCTCCCTCGGCCACCTCGCTGTCCTTGGGGTTGCTGGTGATGCCCGACCAGACCATGTACTCCAGCCCCGCCTGTTCCAGGTAAAACAGGGCTTTAGCCACCCAGTTGTTTTCTTTTACCCCGCAGTCGGTGACTAAAAATATTTTTTTGGCCCCCAGGCGCAGGGCACTTTCGCCGACCTGGCTGATGGCGTCCAGACCAAAAATAATTTCCGGTGCGAAAAATTTACTGATATCCATGAATAACACCTGCTTTAATCTATTTATTGTGCCAAAATGGCACAGTATTATTTTAACAAAATTGACCACAATGCGAAACCACTAATAAATTGGCTGGTTTGTAAGTTAAAGTTATTTCTGTAATTAAAAAAAGGATGCGCTTATTTAGCGCATCCTCGGTCTGCCGTCCCTATACCATAGATCGCTCTGCCTTTTCAATGGCCAGGCGGACCAGGTTCCCGCAGTCTCTGGACGAGACGCTGCCGAAATCGCCTTCCGCCCGCACAATATCGGCAACCCCAAGTTCTTCGGCTAACTCCATTTTCAGCCTGTCGGACATAACGCCGCGCCTTCTAGCCATTAGCCTACCTCCTTTGGGTTTGTAGGGACCGGCAGGTCCGTTTTTAGTATGTGTTATGCGATACCCATTTTATTTGTACAGGTTAACTTTTTGTACAATGGCTGTGGTAAAATGCAAAGTTTGCACTATATCGTTCAAATCGGCAATTTGGCCCGGGGAGTGGGCGTAACGCAGGGGGATGCCCAGGGTGGCCACCGGTACGTCGGCCAGTTGGATGACCGAGGCGTCGGTGTAGGAACGGGATATGCCCTCCTGCAGGACAATACCTGCGGCGGACGCCACTTCTTTTAAAAAAGCGCGCATCTTCGGGCGCATGATGGCCAGGTCGTCCACCAGTCGCAGCGCCACTCCTGCGCCCAGGCGGACCTGGCGCAGGTGGGGCGGTATACCGGGTATATCGCTGCAGACGATGCTGTCCAGCACCACGGCGAAATCCGGGCGCAGGTTCATGGCCGCCACTCCGGCGCCCCGGGCCCCGTACACCCGGGCCGGGCCGCTGACCGGCAGCATGCCGTGTTCCTCGGTGGTGGAGAACACTCCGGTCACGGTGGCTTCGATATTGTTTGCCGCCAGCCGGCGCAGCAGGGCAACCAAAACGGCGCAGCCCATCCGGTTGTCCAGGCACCGGCCCATCACCCGGTCATTGCCGAGCTGCTGAAAGTGCCGCGTAAAAGTGACCGGCGTCCCCGTGATAACACCCATTTGCTGCACCTGTTCCCGGTTCCGGGCCCCCACATCCGCGAAAATTTCCCGGCGCGCGGGCACCGCCAGGTGAGGGGGATGAATGCCCACGCATCCCTGAATATCGCCCTTATCGGTATGCAAAGTAACCCACTCGCCCGGCCCCAGGTATTCAGGAATGCCGCCCAGGGGATAAAGGAAAATAAAACCCCGGTCGTCTATGTTGTTTACTACGAAGCCCACCTCATCCATGTGGGCGCAGACCATAACCCGGAGGTGCCCGTCCCGGCCGGTGTCTGCGCCGGGGACCGTTGCATAAAGGTTGCCCGGGTTGTCTGTGCTGATCCGGGCACCGGTTGGTGGCAACAAAGAAATTATTTTTTGCCTGATTGAGTCCTCAAATCCCGTAACCCCCGGAACAGACACCAGTGTCCGCAGCAGGTCCGCAATTTCTTCTTTAATAATTTTTTCATCACCGGCATTTGACAAATAAGCTCAACTCCCGAATCAGCCAATCTTATTCCTGAGCCGCCCAATGCTTTCGATGTAACATTCCACTTCGTCGCCGGGTTGTAAGAATTTGCCCGGCTTAAACCCCATGCCCACCCCGCCCGGGGTCCCGGTGGAAATTATGTCACCCGGCAGCAGGGTTATCCCTTTGGAAAACTCGCTGATAATGTGCTCGATACTGTAGATGAGGTCGCGGGTATTGGCGTTTTGTCTTAATTCCCCGTTGACATGGCACTTTATGGCCAGCTCCGGAGGGTATTTGACGGCGCTTTTGTGCACCAGGTAAGGGCCCATGGGGCAAGTCCCGTCCAGGCTTTTGCCCCGGAACCACTGGGCATGCTGCCTTTGCAGGTTCCTGGCAGTTATATCATTTATAATGGTGTAGCCAAATATGTATTCCTCCGCTTTTTCCGCCGGGATATTTTGGCCCTGTTTGCCGATGACCACGGCCAATTCCACTTCGTAATCAAGCTCGGTCGTAATGCCGGCATGAGCCGGTATATTATCGTTATGGCCGGCGGCCCTGTCCACCATTTTTAGAAAATAAACGGGGTATGCGGGGATTTTCTCGGCTTCACTGGCCGCGCCGGCCATTTCTTTGACGTGCTCCCGGTAGTTTTTGCCCAGACAAATTACCCCCCTGGCCGGATGGGGAATGGGAGCGGTAATTTTTACCATATCCAATGATATACCGTTTTTTTCCACCGTCGCTTTCCGGATTAACGCCAAATAATCATTAGTTGGGGACATTCCTCCGCAGGAGGTGTGCCCCCGTTCCTTATTTTCATGATCAAATCTTTTTATAAGTTCCAACATGGTGTGGGGCGGGTTTTCCGGGATAATCTCCTCAATCGGGATAATACCCTGCCGGTCTGCTGTCAGCACGCCTATTTTTTCTTTATTATCCAAAATGAATGTGGCAAAGTGCAATATATACCCTCCTTTTTGCTTTAATATTCGTTGTTATTCATTAACCGGCTTCATGGCGTCGGGACGCGGGTTTACGTATACGGTTTTCTGTTTTTCGTAGATAACGTAACCGGGCTTGGCGCCGCCGGGTTTTTTGACGTACTTGCGCCGGGTATAATCCACGGGTACGTTGGCGGACTCCCGGGCCCGGCTGAAGTAGGCCGCCAGGGCCGCCGCTTCCAGCAGGGTTTTTTCGGGCACTTCCCGTCCCCCGGTACGGATGATGACATGTGAGCCGGGTATTTTGCAGGTGTGCAGCCAGATGTCGTCATCGTCGGCGGTTTTCAAGGTCAAGGTGTCGTTTTGCCGGTTATTCTTGCCCACCAGCACGGTAAAACCGTCGCTGGAAATGTACTGCAGCGGTTTGGTATGGGGTTTGGGGTCCCTGGCCTGTTTTTTGCCGGGGCGGGGGGCGGTTTCCTTGATATAACCCTGGCCGGTCAACTCCCGTTTTATTTCCGCCAAGTCTTGCATGTCCCCGGCCATATCCAGGGAGGCCTTAACCCCCTCAAGATATTCCAATTCCTCTTCGCTTAACCGGGCCATTTCACCGGCGGCTTTTCCGGTGTTCCGGGCCTTGCTGTACTTTTTGAAGTAAACTTGAGCGTTTTCCGCACCGGTCAATTCCGGGATCAACGGGATGGTTATTAATGCGACCTCCGGATCGTGATAATTTTCCAGTTCCACCTCGCGCATTCCCCGCTTTATCCGGTAAAGATTTGCAATAAGCAATTCCCCGTACAGCCGGTAGCGGTCCGCTTTGCCGGCATCCTGGATGCTTTTCCTTTGCAGGGCCAGCTTTTTTTGCAAGCGCTTAATTTCTTTATTTATTATATCCAGCAAGGCGCCTTTTTGCCGCTGCAAGTTTTCCAGGGCTGTTTTCTGTTTGTAAAACTTGTCCGCTGTTTCGTTGAACCCGCCCTTTATTTGTTGATGATTTTCCTCCGGCGCTATGGCTGCGGGGAAAAAATCAACGGGCTGACCTTTAGCGTTGCATATGAGGGCGGCTTGCAGGTTGTGTTCCCGGGCGGAGGCGGTGATGGCTTGCAGTGTTTGCCACAGGGCGCGCAATTCGTGTTCCCCGCAGTGATTTAATAATAAATCCGGTTCCAGGCCGGACAGTTTGACCAGTTCCCGGCAGGTGGGGATGCTCAGCCCGTCCAGTGTCTTTTGCATGGCCACGGCCAGGCTGGCGTCCAGGTCGCCGGACAGGATAATTTCCCGGAAATCTTCTTCGCTGATAAACAGGGGATTGGTCTTGTTGGAACCGGGAGGGGGGATGTAGGGCTGTCCGGGCAGCACTTCCCGGTGCCGGCTGACAGCATGGCTGTACCGGCGAATGCCGTCCAGGATAATGTTTTCGGGTCGGGATACCAGGATAATGTTGCTGTGGCGGCCCATGATTTCACAAATTAAAGATTTAACCACTCGGCGGCCCAGTTCATCGCGGCTGTCCACCCGGATGTCCAGGATTCTGTCCAGGCCCGGCTGTTGGAATTCGATAATCTTGCTGCCTTCCAGGTGTTTGCGCAGCAGCATGCAAAACATGGGGGGCGCAGTGGGGTTGGGACCGGTTTCCCCGGTCAGATGCGCCCGTGCTTGCCGGGCGTTGGCGTTCAACAGCAGCCGGTGCTTTTCCCCGGGGCGGCTGATAATCAAAATTATTTCTTCCCGGGCCGGCTGGTATATTTTTTCAATGCGTCCCTGGCGTAATTTTTCGTTCAGTTCATGGCAAATGCCGTATAAAAAAAGGCCGTCAAAGGGCATGGCGTTTCCTCCGGCTCTTGGATTTCTGATACAGGCATCAAATTGCTAAAAGTATAACACCGGACCGGGAAGGGGTCAAACGGTTTTAACCGGGATATTTTATTCATAAGATTTTGAAGTTTTAAATCTTTAAAAAAAGGAATATTTTAGGTTTTAAAGAAAATCCATACTATAATCAGTTAATACATTTCTTTGAAAGACCCCGGTAGAAATTCAAATGGTAGAGGCCTGCAAGCAATATAAAACCAAAAGCTGTGACAATACATGTCACATTGAAGAAAAATTAAATGATAAATGAGAAAGTTTTGCAAATCTGATAAAAGGCGGATCGAGGTTGGCAGCGAGGAGGGTGCGAGCACCACGTTCCGCATCTGTCTGCCGGCTTCAGAGGCGTAGTTTCTTTGCGGGAAACAGCGTAAAATGATGGTAATTTTTTCTTGCCCCTCTGAATATGATTTTGTAGTCGAGGAATTAAACTCCGAGGGGTGAGGACATGCCTGATATCTGGCAAACAATGAGTGCGGAAGAAACGGCGGTGCGTCTGCAGGTGGATACGTCAAGGGGGCTGGGTGCGGACGAGGCCCGGGCCCGGTTGGAGCGGGTCGGCTTGAACACCCTGGAAAAAGGACCGGACATTGCCCTGTGGCAGATGTTTTTAAACCAGTTCAAAGACTTCATGGTGCTGGTGCTGCTGGCGGCCACCGCCATCAGTGGTTTTTTGGGCGAATGGTCCGATGCCGTAACCATTTCCATCATAGTGCTGCTGAACGCCATATTGGGAGTAGTGCAGGAACAGCGGGCCGAACGTTCCATGGAAGCGCTGCGGGAACTGACTTCGCCCGAGGCCAGGGTGGTCCGGGACGGGGTGGAAATAAAAATTCCCGCCGCCGAGCTGGTCCCGGGGGACATAGTGCTGTTGGAGGCCGGTGACCGGGTGCCGGCGGATATTCGTCTGGCCCGGACGGTGGACCTGGAGGCTGTGGAGGCAGTTTTAACGGGTGAGTCCAACCCGGTGTGCAAACACACCCGCCCGTTGGAAAAGCAGGTGGGGCCGGCAGATGCCGGGAATATGCTTTATATGGGTACGGTGCTGACCCGGGGACGGGGTCTGGGCATCGTGGTGGCCACGGGTATGGCCACGGAAGTGGGCCAGATTGCCGGGATGATCAAGGAAGCCGAGCAGGAACCCACGCCGCTGCAGCGCAGGCTGGCCCAGCTGGGCAAGGGGTTGGTGACGTTTTGTCTGGCGGTGTGCGCCGTGGTGGTGATTGTAGGCATTCAGCGCGGTGAGCCCGTGTACCGGATGTTTTTGACCGGGGTAAGCCTGGCGGTGGCGGCGATACCGGAGGGGCTGCCCGCTATTGTCACCGTTGCCCTGGCCATCGGGGTGCAGCGGATGATTAATAGAAATTCTATAATCCGGAGATTACCCGCCGTGGAAACGCTGGGCTGCGCTACATTTATTTGCTCCGATAAAACCGGTACCCTTACGCAGAATGAAATGACGGTCCGCCGGGTGCATTTGGCCGGCCGGGAACTGGAAGTAACCGGGGAAGGCTACGATCCCAAGGGTAAGTTTAAGGGTGATGGGTTGGATACACAGGGTGCGGATTTCGCTAAAATGATGAGCATCGCCGCTTTGTGTAACAATGCCACCCTGGTGCGCAACAATATTGCCGTCGGCGGCCTGTTCAGAAAGCCGGGGCAGAAAAAAGACCCGGCATGGACTGTTTCGGGCGACCCCACCGAGGGGGCGCTGCTGGTGATGGCGGCCAAGGCGGGCTTTTGGCGGGAGCGGCTGGAGAAAAAGATGCGGCGCCTGGCGGAAATTCCCTTTGACTCGGATCGTAAACGCATGACTGTTATTTATAAAACGGCGGGAGGGAGAACCGAGGCCTATATCAAAGGGGCGCCGGATGTGGTGCTGGGCCTGTGCACCCATTTTTTGCGGGACGGGCGGCCGGTGCCGCTGGACAAGCGCACGCGGGGCTCCATCCTGGCGGCCAATTCGGCCATGGCCGATGGCGCGCTGCGGGTGTTGGCCGTGGCTTACCGTGAACTGTCGCCGGGCATGAACGCCGGGGAGGCTGCTCCGGAGGAAATAGAAAGCAACCTGGTATTTGTCGGTCTGGCCGGCATGATTGACCCGCCCAGGCCGGCGGCGATTCAGGCGGTGCACACCTGCCGGCGCGCCGGTATTCGAGTGGCCATGATTACGGGCGACCACCGGTTGACCGCCCGGGCGGTGGCCCGGGAAATGGGCATAGCCGGTCGGGGGAGCCGGGTATTGACCGGTGCGGAACTGGAAGAAATGAGTGAAGAGGAACTGGCCCGCGTGGCGGAAAACGTCCACGTTTATGCCCGGGTTTCCCCGCGGCATAAACTACGCATTGTCCGGGCATTGAAGCGGAACGGGCACGTGGTGGCCATGACGGGCGACGGGGTCAACGATGCCCCCGCCGTTAAAGAGGCGGATATCGGCATTGCCATGGGTGTTTCGGGAACCGATGTAACCAGGGAGGCGTCAGCCATGGTCCTGGCGGATGACAATTTCAGTTCCATTGTGGCGGCGGTGGAGGAAGGGCGGGGAATTTATGATAATATACGCAAATTCATCCGTTACCTGCTTTCCTGTAACGTGGGAGAAGTGCTGGTCATGTTCCTGGCTGTGCTGGGCGGCATGCCGCTGCCCCTATTGCCCATCCAAATACTGTGGATGAACCTGGTTACCGACGGGCTGCCGGCCATGGCGCTGGGTGTTGACCCCATTGACCGGAATATTATGCGCCGTCCGCCCCGGGACCCGCAGGAAAGCATATTCTCCCACGGGCTGGGCTGGCGGATACTGAGCAGCGGTACGGTCATTGCGGTGTTGACCCTGGCTGTGTTCGGGCTGTCTTACGCGGACGGGCGCAACCTGGATCTGGCCCGGACCATGGCCTTCAATACCCTGGTGTTTCTGCAGCTGGTCTATGTTTTTTCCTGCCGGTCCGAGCATGCCACCATCTGGGAACTGGGCTGGCTGTCGAACCCGCATCTGGTGGGGGCGACGCTTATTTCCGCCGTGCTGCAAATAAGCGTCAACTATATACCGTTTTTGCAACCGGTATTTCACACCGTGCCGCTGGGCGTGCACCACTGGCTGACCATCCTGGGCGTGGCCCTGCTGCCCACCCTGGCCGGCACTGTCCTGGGCGGCGTAGGCAGCCGCTTGCGTGAAAGGGTTACTTATCTACGGGTATGAAGAAATAACCCCGGTACAGCGAGGACTGCCGGACCCTGCACGATATCGGAGTCAAATCAAAAAGGGCAAAAAAGGGGACTGGCTCTTTTTTCGCTTTTTGAAAAAAGTGCCTGTCCCCTTTTTTGCCGGCACCGTAAAAGGGGGACAGGCACCAATTCGCACTTCATAAATTATATCCTGGCCATCAGCGGAAAGGGGACACACCTCTTCGAGGAATGTCCCCAATGTATGGCCAGGACAAAGGAATGAAGTACTGAAAGGCGCGCTTAAAGGGAACTGATTAGGTGCGCGCCTTTCTTGCAAAACGAATTGGAGCCAGTCCCCTTTTACGGTGCCTGTCCCCTTTTTTGCCTTCACCGGTTAAACCCTAAATATCCTGTATACATAAGAAATTCAGGGGAGGAAAGATTAGACTGACAGGGAAGTATAGTATAGAATATAGAAAGATAAGTATGGGAGGAAAAAATTTTGCGTTTTACCAAGGTGCACGGGCTGGGTAATGATTTTATCCTGGTCGATGCAGCCGTGGAGAAGGAACTGCCCGAAGACCCGGCCGGGCTGGCCGTGCAGGTTTGCGACCGGCATTTCGGCATCGGTGCCGACGGGCTGGTTTTGATCAAACCCGGCGATAAGGCGGATATTGCCATGCGAATAATCAATTCCGACGGCAGCGAGGCGGAAATGTGCGGCAACGCCATCCGGTGCGTGGCCAGGTACGCCTATGAGCGGGGATTGGTAAACAAAACCGTGCTGCAGGTGGAAACGGCGGCCGGTATCATGGTGCCCGAACTGGTAATGGAAAACGGCAAGGTCAAGGCCGTGCGGGTGGACATGGGCGAGCCGCGCCTGGAGCGGGGGGAAATCCCCATGACCGGTCCGGCGGGCCGGGTGGTCAATGAACCGCTGCAGGCGGGGGAGGATAGTTTTCACGTTACGGCAGTTTCCATGGGCAACCCCCATTGCGTGATTTTTGTTCCCGATGCGTCGTCGGTGGCTCTGAACACCCTGGGCCCGCGCCTGGAAATGCACCCGGCATTTCCCCGCAAGACCAACGTGGAGTTTGTTCAGGTGCTGAACGACAAAGAGCTCCGCATGCGAGTATGGGAGCGGGGCGCCGGTCCGACCATGGCTTGCGGCACCGGGGCCTGCGCCTCGGCGGTGGCGGCGGCGCTGAACGGTCACACGGGCCGGAAGGTCCGGGTGCACCTGCGCGCAGGCGCGCTGGATATAGAATGGGCGGAGGACAACCACGTCTACATGACCGGCCCGGCGGAAGAGGTGTTTACCGGGGAGTACCCCGTTTAGACTTCCACATGTAGCGACCGGCGGGGGTAACCGAACCTCGCAATAAGATGCATCAAGCAGCTCAAACAAAAGTATTAGGAGGTTTTTTCTGTTGACTTTGCAGTTTGAACAAGCCCAAAGAATCAAAAACTTACCACCTTATCTTTTTGCGCGGATTGAAAAACTGGTAGCCGAAAAAAAAGCGGCCGGAGTGGATATCATCAGCCTGGGTATCGGCGACCCCGATATGCCCACCCCGGAACATATAATTGAGGAATTACAAAAACAGGCGGCAGTTCCTGTCAATCACCAGTATCCCTCATCGGTGGGCATGCTGTCCTTCCGGCAGGCCGTGGCCGACTGGTACCGGAAGCGGTCCGGCGTTGAACTCGACCCCGCCACGGAAGTGGTTTCCCTGATAGGTTCCAAAGAGGGTATTGCTCACATTTCCTGGTGCTATCTCAACCCCGGCGACACCGTACTGGTGCCCGACCCGGGTTATCCCGTGTATTCCGGCGGCGCCATCCTGGCCGGGGCGGAACCCTATTACATGCCCCTGACGGCGGAAAACAAGTTTCTGCCTGATTTAAACGCCATTCCAGCTGAAGTGGCCCGCAAGGCGAAAATGATGTTTATCAATTATCCCAACAACCCCACCGGGGCAGTGGCCGGTGAGGAGTTTTACCTGGCCGTCATTGACTTTGCCAAAGAGTATAACATCCTGGTTTGCCACGACGCGGCCTACTGCGATATGGCTTTTGACGGCTACAAGCCGCCCAGTTTCCTGCAATTCCCCGGAGCCAAGGACGTGGGTATAGAGTTTCTTTCTGTGTCCAAAACATACAATATGACCGGCTGGCGCATCGGCTGGGCTGCCGGCCACCCCGGTGTGGTGGACGCCCTGGGGCGCTTGAAATCAAACATTGATTCCGGCCAGTTCCAGGCCATTCAATATGCGGCCATGAAGGGCCTGACCGGGCCCCAGGATTCCGTGGAGCGGATGCAAAAGGTTTACCGGGAGCGGCGGGATATCCTGGTGGATGCGCTTAACAGCATGGGCTGGCAGCTGGAGAAGCCCAAGGCCACCTTTTACGTATGGGCTCCGGTACCCGCCGGGTATACTTCGGCCTCATTCGCCGAAATGGTGCTGGATAAGTGCGGGGTAATCATCACCCCGGGCAACGGATACGGTGAAAACGGCGAAGGCTTCTTCCGCATCGCCCTCACAGTGGAAAAAGACCGTATGATGGAAGCCCTCGACCGCATGAAGAAAAACATCGGTACCGTGAAGTTTTAACCATTGTGTTTATATTACAGGAGGATAAACTAAATGAAATTAGCTGAAAGAGCAAAAAATATCAGCCCGTCGCCAACCCTGTCCATTGACGCCCAGGCTAAAAAAATGATTGCCGAGGGCATCAAGGTCATCAACTTCGGAGCCGGGGAGCCCGACTTCGGCACCCCGGAGAACATCAAACAGGCCGGGGTCAAGGCCATTGAAAACGATATGACCAGATATACCCCGGTGGCCGGCATCGAACCCCTGCGCCGGGCCATTGTCAAAAAACTGGCCGAGGACAACGGGCTGGACTATGAGCCCGGACAAATTGTGGTATCCGCCGGCGCCAAACACTCGTTATATAACGCCTTTCAGGTGCTGTGCCAGGAGGGCGACGAGGTTATTCTGCCCGCCCCTTACTGGGTCAGTTACCTGGAGCAAATCAAACTTACCGGTGCCAGACCGGTTATCGTATCCACCCGGGTGGAAAACAACTTCAAGCTGACCCCGGATGAACTGCGAAGGGCCATTACGCCCAATACCCGGCTGATAGTATTAAACAGCCCCAGCAACCCCACGGGGGCTGTGTATACCGGGGACGAACTGGTGGCCCTGGGAGAAATCTTGGAGCAAAACAAAATTGCCGTTATTTCCGATGAAATATATGAAAAATTAATTTATGACGGGCTGGAGCACGTGAGCATAGCCGCTTTAAGCCCCGGCTTAAAGGAACTGACCGTGGTGATCAACGGGGTCTCCAAGTCTTACGCCATGACGGGCTGGCGCATCGGATACGCCGCCGCGCCGGCGCCGGTGGCCAAGGCCATGGCCGACCTGCAGAGCCATTCCACCTCCAACCCCACCTCCATCGCCCAGGCGGCCAGTGTGGAGGCGCTGGAAGGCACCCAGGAACCGGTGCGGCAAATGGTGGCCGAATTTGTCAAGCGGCGGGATTATATGGTGGAAAGACTGAACGCCATGCCGGGGGTCAATTGCAACCGCCCGGGCGGCGCATTTTACGTATTCCCGGAAATTAAGCCGCTGCTGGGTAAAAGTTATGAAGGGGTAAAAATAGACAGCGCCTCCGACCTGGCCAAAGTGCTCCTGGAAAAGGCGCACGTGGCCATTGTGCCCGGCATAGCTTTCGGGGACGACACCTGTTTCCGCCTGTCCTACGCCACTTCCATGGATAATATCCGCGAGGGATTGGATCGCATTGAAAAAGTACTGCAGCAGCTGAGCTAAAAAGAAAAAAAGGGACTGGCTCCTTTTTCGCATTTTGAAAAAGGTGCCTGTCCCTTTTTTTCGATTCAAATTAAAACCGGTCTTGATGAGGCCGGTTTTTATATTTTTAAATATAGATTGCAAAGAATAGCCCAGCTTTTCTTTTTATTAAAAGGAATTTCATTTTTTAGGTAGAAAAAATAATTTTAGTAACAGTGTCAATACTATATGTACTATTAATTAAAGCTGGGTGGTGGGATATTGATCAAAAGCATGACCGGGTTCGGCCGCGGAGAGATAGAAAACGATATACTAAAAGTCGGCATAGAAATGAAATCAGTTAATCACCGTTATTGTGAAATAGTGCTGCGCATGCCCCGGTCGCTGAATGTACTGGAAGATCGCATTAAGCGGGTGATCCAGCAAAAAGTTGCCCGAGGCAGGGTGGACGTGTATATAAATATGGAATTGTGCGGTCCCGGCAGGGTAACGGTTAAAGTGGATGAAACGCTGGCGGCCTCTTATTTGCAAACGTGCAGGGAATTGCAGGCCCGGCTGGGGGTGAGCGGGGAAATTACCATCTCCGAATTGATGCATTTATCCGGTGTTTTCAGCCTGGAAGAAGCGGGTGAAGACGCCCAGCAATGGTGGCCGGCCTTGGAAGCCGCCCTGCAGGCGGCTCTGGACGGTTTGATGGCCATGCGCGTCAGGGAGGGGCGGCAATTGGCCGCCGACATTAGTGAAAGGGCCGCCCGCATTACCGCACATGTTAAAGAGATTGAACAGCGTTCCCCGGTGGTGGTTGAGGAATACCGTGACAGGCTGCGCCAGCGGCTTAAAGAGTTGCTGGACTCCGGTGCCATGGACCCGGCCCGGCTGGATACCGAGGTGGTTATTTTCGCGGAACGTTCGAACATTGCGGAAGAGGTTACCAGGCTGAAAAGCCACCTGGAGCAACTGGCCGGTTGTCTGGGAATTGAGGCGCCGGTGGGCAGGAAGTTGGATTTTCTTTTGCAGGAGATGAACCGCGAAATCAATACCATTGCTTCAAAATCGTCGGACCTGGCCATCAGCCGTACGGTTGTTGAGGTTAAAAGTGAATTGGAAAAAATAAGGGAACAGGTGCAAAATATTGAATAAAATGAGGAGGATCTGGAAATGGATATCAAATTGATAAATATCGGCTTTGGCAATATCGTTTCCGCCAACCGTATCGTAGCTATCGTCAGCCCCGAATCGGCGCCAATTAAAAGAATAATTACAGAAGCCAGGGACAGGGGGATGCTGGTGGACGCCACTTACGGCAGGCGTACCCGGGCGGTGATCATTACTGACAGCGATCACGTAATTTTGTCGGCGGTACAGCCGGAAACAGTAGCGCACCGTCTGGTCAACAAGGATAGTTCCGCAGCGAATGAAGAAGATTGACGGGGTACCGCGGGCATGAAAACCAGGGGGAATTTAATAGTTATTTCCGGGCCGTCCGGTTCGGGCAAGGGGACTGTCTGCCAGGGCCTGTGCCGGGCGATGTCCGGTCTGCATATTTCCATTTCGGCGACCACCAGAAAACCCCGCAGCGGGGAAAAGGACGGAATCAACTATTACTTTTTGAGCCGGGAGCAATTTGAAAAGATGATTGCGGGGGGGCAGCTTTTGGAATGGGCTGACGTATACGGGTATTATTACGGCACGCCCGGGGAGCCGGTGATTGAGGCCTTAAATGCCGGCAAGGATGTGATACTGGAAATTGACGTACAGGGCGCCCTCCAGGTAAAAAGCAAGTTTCCCGGTTGCGTACTGATTTTTTTAATACCGCCGACCCGGGCCGAACTGGAAAGACGGCTGAGAAACAGGGGCACGGACAGCGCGGAGGAGATTGAACGGCGTCTCCGGTGGGCGGAGAAGGAGATCAATGAAGTAAGCAAATATGATTACCTGGTGATTAACGATGACCTGGAAAGCGCGATCCGGAAGGTATGCACCATCATCACAGCGGAAAGATGCCGTCCTGCTTTGTTAGACGTGGAAATGCTTTTGCAACGCTACCGTAATGCATAAAATTATAATACACACTATGTTGACTGGGGGGATTGGGGATGGCTATGAACAAACCTTCTCTGGACGAACTGATGGACAGGGTGGATAGCCGGTACACCCTGGTGGTGGTATCGGCAAAGCGAGCGCGCCGGCTCACGGAAGTGGCGCTGCATCAAGACTCGGAAGAAAAACCGGGAACGGTTGGTAAGCCTGTTTCTGCCGCTTTATATGAAGTGGTGCAGGGTAAGATAAAGTATCGCAGGACCAAACAAGGGATTAAATAACGGGGGTTCTCTATGCTTGCGGGCAAAAATTTTGTTATCGGGGTATCCGGCGGCATTGCCGCTTACCGGGCCCTGGATCTGGTAAGCAACCTGGTAAAAGCCGGGGCCGAGGTACATGTGATAATGACCGCCGGCGCCCGAGAATTTGTCAAACCGCTTACCTTTGAGGCCATATCCGGGAACCGGGTTCACGTTGATATTTTCGAAACGCCGCCGGGATGGCGCTACCCGCACCTGGAATTGGCCCGCCGCGCCGACATGGCCGTGATTGTTCCCGCCACCGCAAATGTGGTGGCCAAACTGGCCTGCGGGCTGGCCGACGACCTGCTGACTACCGCGGTGCTGGCCATGGTTTGCCCGGTGCTGGTTTGCCCGGCCATGAACGTGTACATGTACCGGAACCAGGCGGTGCAGGAAAACCTGCGCCGCCTGCGCCGGATGGGATTCATAATGGTGGAGCCCGGTATCGGTCGCCAGGCCTGCGGCGATACCGGCCCCGGGCGGCTGGCCGACGTGGCGGTCATTCTGGATCAGATAAAACAGGTACTGGACCCGCCGGACGGTGATTTAAAAGGCGTGAGGGTACTGGTAACCGCCGGGGGAACCCGGGAGCCCATTGATCCGGTGAGGTATATCAGCAACCGTAGTTCCGGCAAAATGGGATATGCGCTGGCGGAAACTGCTGCAAACAGGGGAGCCGGGGTTTGCCTGGTTTCCGCCCCGACCAGGCTTGAACCGCCGGCGGGTGTAAAATTAATCAATGTGGAAACGGCGGCACAAATGCACCGGGCCGTGACAGAGCTTTATCCCCGGGTGGACGTGGTTGTGAAAGCGGCGGCGGTTGCGGATTACCGCCCCCGGGTGGTGGCCGATCACAAGATCAAAAAAAAGGAAGCCGGGCTGGTGGTGGAGTTGGAGAAAAACCCGGATATTCTATTGGAACTGGGTAGACAAAAACAACACCAGTTGCTGGTGGGCTTTGCGGCGGAAACAGAAGATTTAATTAACAACGCCCGGGAAAAATTAATCAACAAAAATCTGGATATGCTGGTGGCCAATGACGTAACCATGTCCGGGGCCGGGTTCGGCTCCGATACCAACATTGCCAAACTGCTTTTTCCCGACGGCAGGATAAAGTCACTGCCAATGATGGACAAGCTGGAACTAAGCGACCGGATTTGGGATGAGATTGTAAAACTCAGAAAAACAGTGCCCAAAGACGCAGCAGATTAATTTGCTGCGTCTTCGGTTGACATGAGGGTCAGGTAAACCGTTTGGCCTTCCTTAAAACCTTTAACCAGTTCACAATGCCGCAAAACGGCAAACTGTTTTTCCAGTTCCCAGGGGGGCAGTTCAAAAGACCGGGCCAGTTCCTCGCGGGTAATTTTACCTTTTTCCTTAATCAGGGCATAAATTTGTTTTTGCAGCGGGGTCAATCCATCGGTGCCCCGCTGGCCGAGCTGGCTGCGGGTGGCCTTGGCGCTGGAAACGGCAGCGGGGTCGCAGGGTCTGGGGGGCTGCAGGGCTCCGATGTAGCAGTCTTCACAAAGCTGCTTGCCATACCACTCGAAGTTTTCGCCTTCTTCAATTGCACAGCCGCATCTTTCGCAGATCATGAGTGACACGCACCTCCTGTATAAATTATAATGGGTTAATATGTTTAAAGTAAACATATTAACCAAAAAGGAAAAATAAAAACATTTTAAATATTTTTCATTCCCCTGCGCAATTTTTGCAATAATTCAATAAGCAAGTTTTTTTCATCGGGACTCAAGCCCGACATGGCTTCCCGGGTGAATACGGTATGAATGGGCAGAATATCTTCCAGCAGGTTGGTCGCCTTGGTAGTTAATTTGGCCCTGAATATGCGCCGGTCACGGGGGTCAGCTTCCCGAAAAACAAGGCTGTCCCTTTCCAGCCGGTCGATCAGGCCGGTGATATTGGCCCTGCTGACCAGCATGCGTTCACCCAGTTCCGACAGCGCCAGTCCCCGTTCGCCTGCCTGGCGCAACTGTATCAAGGCGTTGAATTTGGGCTGGGACAGGCCAAAGCGGGCGAAATGCCTGCCCAGCACATCTTCCAGCATATCATAAGATTTGGTTAGTTCAATGATGGTTCGTACGGCCAGGTAACCGTCGTTCGGTTCAGATTTATTTTTCACTCCGGACAAAATAACAACCTCCATATTCATTGTAAATAGCCCAATAAGCATCTGTCAATAATTTCATGGAAGGGGTTTTAGACGCGTGAGCAAAATATATGGCAATATCCTGGAACTGGTGGGTCGCACACCGGTGGTCAAGTTAAGTAAAGTGCCGGATGATTGCCCCGCGACCATACTGGCCAAGCTGGAAATGTTCAACCCCAGCGGCAGTGCCAAGGCCCGGGCGGCGCTGGGTATGCTGGCCGCCGCCGAAAGGGAGGGGACAATCAAACCGGGCGCTGTCATAGTGGAACCTACCAGCGGCAACCAGGGTATTGCCCTGGCCATGGTGGGGGCGGTCAAGGGATACCGGGTCATTGTGGTGATGCCCGAATCCATGAGCAGGGAGAGAAGACAGCTGGCCCGGGCTTACGGAGCGGAAGTGGTGCTGACCCCCGCGGAGCAGGATGTGGACGGGGCGGTGCAAAAGGCCCGGGAGTTGGTGCAGCAGACCCCCGGGGCGTGGATGCCTGACCAGTTCGCCAACCCCGACAATCCGGCCTTTCATGAGCGCACAACGGCCCGGGAAATCCTGGAGCAGGTGGATGGGGAAATCCACGCCTTTGTAGCCGGCGTGGGTACCGGTGGCACCTTGACCGGCGTGGCCCGGGTGCTGAAAGACAGATATCCCGGGATGAAAGTTTATGCCGTTGAACCTAAAAAATCAGCGGTGCTTTCCGGTGGAAAGCCGGGGCCGCACGGGATTCAGGGCATTGGTGACGGATTCATACCGGCCAACCTGGACCGGACGCTGGTGGATTCGCCCTATGCGGTGGATGATGAGGAGGCCTTTGCCATGACCAGGCGCCTGGCCCGGGAAGAGGGCCTGCTGGTCGGCATTTCCGGGGGCGCCGCCGTACACGCCGCCGTTGCCGTGGGGCGTGAACTGGGCGCGGGTAAAACTGTGCTCGCCATTTTGCCCGACACCGGCGAGCGGTACCTCAGCACTCCGGTGTTTGGAGAATAAAAATTAACGGTGGCCTGTAACATAGCCGGTATAGTTATTTTAATTATTTGCCAGGCGGGTTGATATTTTTTTGAAAAGTGCCCAATCTTCCAGGCTTACATGAGTACCACAGCGGACTATCAATGCGTTGGCGGGATGCTCTAATACGTCGTACATTGTCGTAAACATTGGCATAAAGTTCACTTTTCCAACAAATTTATCTATCATATTTCGATATTTCCATAATGTCAAATTGTTGCCTTGCAAATCCCAGTAGCGGAAACATTCAAAACCAATAACTATATAATCTTCCCAAAAGTCATCACGAAAGATATATTTTAAAAGTGCGTTGCCAATATGACAGGACCTCCATTCTTTAGCTACTTCAATGCCTCCCATTTCAATCACCCTCGGATGACAGCGCCAGCGGGAGCAAACATCCGGCAGGTGAAAAGTAACATAGCCTACAATCATGTTATTCCAGCGAGCAACATAAACTCTGCCCTGGGGAAGATATGCTATCTTAGCCAGGGCTTTTAATTGGGCATTGGAACGGCGAAAAGTATTCATTTGGATACATATATGCATGGTATTTAACCTATCCCCTGTCACGGGACCTTCGATAATCATCTTTCCTTTTGGTGTAATTATAATTTCTCCAGCATTTAAAGGCTTTTCATTATTTCTGGTGGTGGCTATGCTTTCAGACGAAATATCCTTTGACATTAACCAATCCCTTCTTTCCAAAAAGTTCACATTAAAGCCTGTGTTTCCTCTTTTAAAATCCTTTGGTATAGGCCTTCGCCCAAAGATTGGTGAAAAGAGACTACCATCTCAATCATTTCTTCCTGAGAAATCTCTTTCAAAACTATCCATTTAAAAATAGCATATTTTATAATAGCAAGAATGGAATGACTTATGGGATATATTGGCAAGTTCTTAAAATAACCATATTTTACGCCATATTCAATGTTTTGCTTAACAAAGCAAAGATATCTATCGTCAAATTCTTTCAAACATTTGTCCACCGATTCACTTAATCCCCCTACCCGAATATAAATTTCAGATAACTTTGGGTTTGCAGCAAAAACTTCCATAATTACCCGCTTGCTTTCTACAAAGCGTTTATATACATCTTGTTCCTGTTTAAAATATTCTTTTACCTTATCGATAATTTGATCTAAAAAGTTAGATAACAAAACTGTTAACAAGTCTTCCTTGTCTTTGAAATAACGGTAAAAAGTACTGGTTCCGTAACCGGAGACATCGATAATATCCCGAACAGGAGTATTCATATATCCTTTCAAGACAAATAAATCAATTGCACAATCAAGAATTCGTTTTTTCTTTTCTTCCATTTGTGTTATGACTCTTTTTGTTTTACGAGGCACCACTTTTAGCTTATATCCTCCTTACAAGTTATATAAAAGGAATATTCCTTCCCTTTTTTATAATATACCTTGAGATTATTACCTATGTCAATAATGTACAAGCAGTTGGCAACAAATAATTAAATGAAAAAACCGATATCTCTTTTGGGAGATAAACCTGGGTTCTTCCAGGCGAAGGGCGGCCTCTGCCGTGCTGGATCGCATATTGGTTAGGTGTTTTTTTCTTGCATACGTTAACTTCCAGGTCATGCTCACGGGAATGTTCTCCAACCACCATGCCTTCATAAACTTTGGTCCCGGGCGTCATGAAAAGGTTATTCTTTATACCGTACTTAAATCTCAGCACAATTAGCGTTCTATTACATAATATGGTTGTAAACATTTCAGGTGGTTGTCATGCTAATTGGCAAGCTCAAAAAAATATTCATTAAAAACCGGGATATGAAATGCCCGGACCGGCAAGAAGGGCGGCAGATTGACCTGGCCAAAATTAAAATAGGCGACCTGGAGATGGTTATGTGCCGCCGGGTTGATATCGAAACGCCCCATGAATTTTCGGTATTTGTGCCCCGGGTGGAAATCAGGCAGCGATATTACCGGGATAACCGGCTGCAGTATGAAAAAGAAACGATATATAACAGCCTGACTATCGTGCACGCTCCCATACATCCTCCGGCGGAAAGCGGGCGCCCGGCAAAAGCAGGGGAGCGGGTATACAAATTAAACCAGAAAATAGATTGAGAGGGTATCCCTATATGGTCTATAATTAAGTGGGATATTGTTGATTTCTTTTGTTGTTTGTAATAATATTGCTGCAATGTAAATAATTTGACTGTAGCCGGTTGATCAATTGAGGGATAGAATGGCGGAAAAATTATTTGCCGACGTGCTGGTAGAGGTTTCGGGGGTGAAACCGGACCGTACATTTCAATACCGGGTGCCGGAAAAACTGGCATTGTCCTTGCGCTTTGGCCACCGGGTGCATATTCCCTTCGGCGGCCGGCGGGTCACCGGCTTCGTGGTGGGCATAAGCGGGGAAAAGTCGGTGGAGCAAGTCAAGGACATCATCGGCCTGGCGGATGAAAAGCCGCTGTTCCGGGAGGATCAGTTCGCCCTGGCCAGGTGGATGGCGGGTTATTACTTTTGCAGTACCGTGCGGGCTCTGCAGGCGATTATTGCGCCGGTGCTGAAGAAAACGGCGTCCCGGCGTGTGGCCCGGTATTTTTGCGCTGCGGGGGCGGGAGAATTGCCCGCCATCCGTGAGGAATTGGCTCGCCGCGCTCCCAAAAGCCTGGCGGTTCTGGAAGCGGCCCTGGTCAATGCCGGGCTGACCAGGGGGGAACTGGCGGCGGCTGCCGGCGCTTCGCCGTCTGTGGTGGACAAGCTGGCTGCCAGGGGATTGCTGCGGGTAGAAAGTAAAACGTTTTACCGGGATCCCTACCCTCAACCGGCGGCGGCCGATGCGGTACAAGTCCGGCTGACCGCTGAACAAAAACGGGCCGTGCAGGATATACTGGCACCGCTGAAGGATGGCGAGCACCGGGTGGTCATGTTACACGGTGTTACCGGCAGCGGCAAAACCGAGGTATACCTGCGCTGTATTGAGCACGTCCTGCGCGCCGGGCGGCAGGCCGTGACACTGGTACCCGAAATATCCCTGACGCCGCAAATGGTCAGGTTGTATAAAGCGCGGTTCGGCAGCGATGTGGCGGTATTACATAGTCGTATGTCCGACGGGGAAAGATACGATGAATGGATGCGTATTGAAAGCGGTGCGGCGCCGGTGGTGCTGGGCACGCGTTCCGCCGTGCTGGCGCCGGTATCCGACCCCGGCTTGATCATCCTGGATGAGGAGCACGAATGGTCCTATAAACAGGAAGAAACGCCGCGGTACCATGCCCGGGCGGTAGCCCTTTACCGGGCGCAGAAAAGCCGGGGGGTACTGGTGCTGGGCAGCGCCACTCCTTCCCTGGAATCATATTGCCGGGCCTTGCCCGGCGGTGTTTATAAATTGGTTAGTCTGGCAAAAAGGGTCGACGGCCGAATTATGCCGGCCGTGCAAATTATTGACATGCGCGAGGAAATGCGGGACGGTAACGGTGGTATTTTCAGTCTGCCGTTATTGCAAAAATTAGAGGAAAAGTTACATAATAAAGAGCAGGCCATTATTTTTTTAAACCGCCGCGGTTTAAAAACCCTGGTGGTTTGCCGGGAATGCGGTCTGGTACTTAAGTGCCCCCGCTGTGAAATATCCCTGACCTACCATGCCGACGGGCGGCTAAGGTGTCATTACTGCAATTACACGGTTAAGGCGCCGGAACTTTGCCCGGACTGCGGCAGCCGCCAGATCGGGTATTTTGGCACGGGGACCCAGCGGGTGGAAAAGGAACTGCAAGCGCTTATCCCCGCAGCGCGTATATTGCGCCTGGATGCCGATACCACTTCGCGCAAGGGCTCCCACCAGCAAATACTGGACGCTTTTAAAAACGGCGAAGCTGACATTTTGGTGGGCACGCAAATGATCGCCAAAGGGCTGGATATGCCCGGGGTAACCCTGGTGGGTGTGATAAATGCCGATGTCACCCTGCATATGCCTGATTTTCGGGCCGGCGAGCGAACTTTTCAGTTGCTCACCCAGGTGGCCGGCCGCACGGGGCGGGGGGATAAACCGGGGGAGGTTTTGATTCAGACCTACACGCCCGAACATTATTCCGTGCAGGCCGCCACCAGGCATGATTACAAAGCGTTTTTCAAACAGGAAATGGCCCTGCGTAAGGATATGGGTTACCCGCCCTTTGCCAAGATGGTGCGGCTTCTGGTGCAGGGAAGGGATGAGTCCGCCGTGCGGCAGGCGGCGGAACATTTGCGGGCGCAACTGGACGGGTTTGCCTGCTTGCCGGAAGGGGCAAAAATATTTATAGTGGGCCCGGCTCCGGCGCCGCTGGCCCGCTTGAAGGAAAACTATCGCTGGCATATCATTGCCTGGAGCGCCGACTACCGGGGGTTGCGCCGGGTTATGAAAGAGTTCTGGCGCGCCACCGGCGGTGAGGCGCCCGGCAAGGGGTTGCGTTTAAGCATAGATGTTGATCCGATGAATATCATGTGACGATCAGTGATTGTTAAGGAGGCATTAGATTTGGCCATATATAAGATTGTGGAAGCCGGGGATGATGTATTAAGGGAGACAGCCAGGCGGGTTACCAAGCTGGGCAGCAATATTGACAAATTGTTGGACAACATGCGGGACACCATGTACGCCAACAAGGGCGTGGGGTTGGCCGCGCCCCAGATCGGCATATCCAAACGGGTTATCGTGGTTGACGTGGGTGAAGGTCTGGTGGAGCTTGTCAACCCGGAAATTGTCGATGCACAAGGTTCCCAGACCGACACCGAGGGCTGTCTGAGCATTCCCGGCGTGGTGGGGGAAGTTACCCGGGCCGAACGAGTTCAGGTGTCCGGCCTGGACCGCAAGGGCAATAACGTGGAAATAGATGCCAGGGGGTTTTTCGCCCGGGCGCTGCAGCATGAAATTGACCATTTGAACGGGATACTGTTTATTGATAAGGCCAATAACCTTAAGAAGGTGCAATAAAGTTATGAAAGTAGTGTTTATGGGCACGCCGGATTTTGCCGTACCGTCGCTGCGGGCTCTGTTGCAGAATAATTTTGAGGTGCCGGCGGTGATTACCCAACCCGACCGGCCGTCCGGGCGGGGGAAAAAGCTCAAACCGTCTCCGGTAAAAACGGCGGCGCTGGAGGCCGGCCTGCCGGTGCACCAGCCGGAAAAAATACGCGAACCCGGTTTTATCGAGCTGTTAAGGGGGTTGAATCCCGATGTGATTGCCGTAGCCGCTTTCGGGCAGATTCTGCCGGCGGACATCCTGGACCTGCCTCCATTCGGGTGTGTGAACGTGCATGCCTCGCTGCTGCCCGCTTACCGGGGCGCGGCCCCCATACACCGGGCCGTGATGAACGGGGAGCGGGAAACCGGGGTGACGATTATGCAAATGGATACCGGCCTGGATACGGGAGATATGCTTTTACAGGAAAAGGTGCCCATTGGCCCCGATGATACCGTTGGAGCGGTGCATGACCGGCTGGCGGTCCTGGGTGGACGCTTGCTGGTGGAGGCGTTGCGGCAGCTCGCCGCCGGGCGGGTCCGTCCGGTGCCGCAGGATGATGCCCGTTCCTCATATGCGCCCATGCTTACCGGAGCGGATGAAATCATCCGCTGGGACCGTGATGCCCGCGAAATCAAAAACCAGGTCCGGGGGTTGAACCCCTGGCCCGGCGCCCGCACAAGCCTGGCGGGAAAAATGTTTAAAATTTGGCGGGTGGTTGAGGCCGCCGATTCCCGGGGAGACGCCGGTAAACCGGGCCAGGTGCTGGAGGCCGGCCAGGAATGCGGCTTGCTGGTGCAAACCGGCAATGGAATATTAAGTATTGAAGAACTGCAGTTGCAGGGCAAAAAACGGATGAGCGCCGCCCGGTTTTTGCGGGGCAACCCGCTGGTACCCGGCAGCATTTTCGGTGCCGGACCGGCCGGCGGGGGTGGTTGACATTGAATAACGTCATGCAGATTCACGAGCGAAAACGCCTGTTCATCGGTTTGCTGGTTGCCAGCCTGGTGGTGGTAAGCCTGCTGGCCGCAGCCATATGGTATCTGGTTTTCAGCCCCGAGCGCTCGCTGGTTTATAAATTGGTGCTGCTTTCTGTGGTTGCGGTGCTGGCGGCGGGAATATTGCTGGCGGGCTTCGGGTTGGCCGGTATCGTACTGACCATTATGCGTTCCAGACCCCTGGCGCTGCTGCAGGGACCCATGCGCGTAGCATTAAACACCTTTTTCCCGCTGGTGCTGATCCTGGGCCGGTTGTTCAGGATTGATATGAACCGGATCAAGCGATCGTTTATTGAAGTAAACAATAACCTGGTGCAGGCCATGCATATTAATGCCGGGTCCCACCAAATTCTGCTGCTGGCCCCGCACTGCCTGCAAAACAGCGAGTGCGTGCACAAGGTGACCGGCAGCATAGATAACTGCCGCCGGTGCGGCAAATGCGGGGTTAATGATATCCTGCAGTTGCGGGACCGTTACGGTATCCGCGTGGGGATGGCCACCGGGGGAACGCTGGCCCGGAAATATGTACGGGATTACCGGCCCAAGGCTATAGTGGCCATAGCGTGCGAGCGGGATTTAACCAGCGGTATTTTGGATGCCAATCCCATACCAGTTCTGGGGGTAACCAACCTGAGACCCAACGGCCCGTGCCACAACACGCAATTTTCTTTGCAGCGGGTGGATGAAGCCATTCAGTACTTTTTACGGTAATAATTAAAGTGTGTGTTCGAAAAGGAGCACGTAGGTTGGTGCCAGGTGTTGAAAGTTGAAAAATCTTCGATTTTCAACTTTCAACACCTGGCACCTATCAAGGCGGCGAAGGCTTTGAGGAGCAGAGCAACCAGCGACGTGAATCTCGCGCGGACTTTTCGAACAACCTCTTAAAGTATATTTTTGAACTTGGACGTGGTAAAGTTGACGAAGAAGACAAGCGCCAGGGAATCCGCCCTGCAGGTTTTGATAAACGTTGATGAACGGGAGGCATACGCCAATTTGGCCCTGGGGGCGGTTTTGGAAAAATCCGACATGAATAAGCTGGACCGGGCCTTTACCACGGAGCTGGTTTACGGCACCTTGCGTACCCTGAATACGCTTGACTGGGCGCTGGGCCGGTACCTGCGCCGCCCGCTGCCCGGTCTGTCCACCGCGGTGCGCAATATCCTGCGCCTGGGCGCTTACCAAATTTTGTTTATGGACCGGGTTCCCGATGCCGCGGCGGTCAACGAGGCGGCCAACCTGGCCCGCCGGAACGGCCATGCCGGAATTGTCAAATTTGTCAACGGTGTGCTGCGCAACCTGGCCCGGGGCAAAGATAATTTGCCTTATCCCGACCCCGGGAAAGAGCCGGTTAAGTACATAGCCCTGCGTTACTCACATCCTGGGTGGCTGGTGCGCCGGTGGCTGGAGGAATTCGGTTACGAACAGACGGCCGCCCTTTGCGGGGCCAATAACCGGCCTGCGCCCAATACCGTGCGGGTAAACACATTGAAAATTAATACCGGGGAGTTGTCAGCCCGGCTGGAGTCCTGCGGGGTAAAGACGCTAAAGGGGCGTTACGCCGAAGATTGCCTGC
The DNA here is from genome assembly GCF_900115975.1 of Desulfoscipio geothermicus DSM 3669. Lineage (GTDB taxonomy): Bacteria > Bacillota > Desulfotomaculia > Desulfotomaculales > Desulfallaceae > Desulfoscipio > Desulfoscipio geothermicus. Next base: position 33,784 of record NZ_FOYM01000012.1, on the reverse strand, counting down.
AGTTGGAGGGCTTTGTTTCCCTGGGGCGGCTGGCGCTCTTTCAGGAGGGACTTTTCCAGGCGCAGGACGAAAGTTCCATTCTGGTGGGGCAGGCCGTGCGTCCCGCACCCGGCTCCCGGGTGATCGATGTGGCCAGCGCGCCGGGGGGCAAAGCCACCCATCTGGCCCAGATTATGCAGAACCGGGGCGAAATTCTGGCATTGGATGTGCATGAACATAAAATAAAGCTAATCAAAGAAAACTGCCGGCGGTTGGGCGTGGAGATTGTGCGCGTCCTGCTGGCGGACGCCCGGCGCCTGCCGGAAGAATACACCGGGTGGGCCGATTACGTGCTGGTGGACGCGCCGTGTTCCGGACTGGGGGTGCTGCGCCGGCGCCCGGATGCCCGGTGGCGCAAGGGCGAGGAGCAGATCAAGGAACTGGTGACCTTGCAGGCGCAAATTCTCGCCGCCGCCGCTGTCGCCCTAAAACCCGGCGGGGTGCTGGTATACAGCACCTGCACAATCACCCGGGAGGAAAACCTGGGGCAGGTGGAGAGTTTTTTGCGCCGGCACCGGGATTTCCGGGCGGAGCCGCTCACCGGTTTACTACCGGACAGCCTGGACCACGCCGGTACCATGAGCCGGGGCTACCTGCAAATTCTGCCACACCAGCACGGCCTGGACGGTTTCTTTATCGCCAGACTTAAGAAACAAAGCGGAACTTAATTACAGGGAAAAGGTCATAATTGTTAAAAGCACCCACAGGCCTGACCCGAATCGGCAATGGAGGTTAGCATATGCCGGGTTTGCCCAATATCAAAGATTTTACCCTGGCGGAACTGGAGCAAAAAATGGTATCCGTGGGACTGGCCAAATACCGCGCCAAGCAAGTGGTGGACTGGTTTCATCGCAAGGGAATTAATTCCTTTGCAAAGATGTCCAACCTGCCCAAAGAAACGCGGGAAAAGCTGGCCGGGCAATTCAGCCCCGGTGGGTTAGAGATAGTGGATAAAAAAATGTCCCGCGACGCAAGCACCGCCAAGTATCTTTTAAAGATGGCGGACGGGCAGGCCGTGGAAAGCGTGCTGATGAAATATCATTACGGCTATACGGCTTGCCTCTCCACCCAGGTGGGGTGCCGCATGGGCTGCGCCCTTTGCGCCTCCGGCCTGGAAGGTTTGATGCGTAACCTGACCCCGGGAGAAATCATTGATCAGATATGGGCTATGCAGCATGACTCCGGTGAACGCATCGGGCGAATTGTACTGATGGGAGCGGGCGAACCTCTGGATAATTTTGTTAATACGGTCAAGTTTCTGGAGTTGGTTGCGGCCCCGTACGGGCTCAATATCGGCTGCCGGCACATCACTTTATCCACCTGCGGCGTTGTGCCGCGCATTTATGATTTGATGCAGTTACGCCTGGCCATTACCCTGGCGGTTTCCCTGCACGCCCCCAATAATGAACTGCGAAATAAACTGATGCCGGTCAACAAAGTTTACCCGCTGGAAAAGCTGCTGCCCGCCTGCGCTGAATACGCCGGGGTTACCGGCCGCCGGGTGTCGTTTGAGTACGCGCTGCTGGGCGGGGTAAACGATTCCGCTGAGTACGCCGCGGAACTGGCGCGGGTTTTGCGCGGCATCCACTGCCATGTGAATTTGATTCCGGCCAACCCGGTGCCCGAGCGCGGGATCAGGCGCAGCAAGGCAGGCGATGTGAAAAATTTCCGGGCGGCGCTGGAGCGTGCCGGGTATCCGGTAACGGTGCGCCGGGAACTGGGGCTGGATATTGACGCCGCTTGCGGCCAATTGCGGCGCCGGGTGCTGGCGGACGCCGGCGCAGCCCGGGGCAAGCCGGGAGCATGGATTCGCAAGCGCAGCGGTGAACTAACGGTTCCGTAAGGCAATAACTCTTTTGGTGCCAGGTGTTGAAAGTTGAAAATCGAAGATTTTTCAACTTTCAACACCTGGCACCTATCAAGGCGGCGAGGGCTTTGAGGAACGGAGCGACCAGTGACGTGGATCTCGCGCGGACTTTTCAAACAACCTCTTAAAGCTCAGATTAAAACGAGGTGAATGCCGGTGGGCTTTTTCTCGGAACTGGAAGGGAACCTGGAAAAATATATTGAAGGTTTTTTTAAAGACAAATTCGGGAGCGGCAGCCTGCAGCCCGTGGAAGTGGCCAAAAAACTGGCCCGGGAAATGCGCGACCGGCGGCAAACCGGCGTACAGGGCATTTACGTGCCCAACCGGTTTGAAGTTTACCTGGGGCCACAGGATTTGGGCGCTTTTAAGCCGCTTGTTGAGCGGTTGTCAACAGAAATGAAACAATATGTAATTGATAAAGCGGACGAGAAAAAATACATTTTGCCGGGTCCGGTATCGGTGACATTTAAAGAGGATCAGCAATTGGTGCGGGGGAAGTTTAAGATAGAAAGTTTTTTTGACAGTGTCCCGGAAGATGAAGGAGATGCGGGTGTGACCCCCGAAGACACCCTGCAATATATCCCGGTCCGCGCAAACGTGAGCCCGTTACCCGACAGGCGGCGGGCTGCGGTACTGGAAGTGGCGGAAGGGAATCTTGCGGGCCGACGGTTTGCGTTACATGAACTGACGGTTATCGGGCGCGGGCAAACTTGTCATGTTTGTTTGCCTGAACCGAGTATTTCCCGGCGTCATGCCGTGATAACCCGTACGGGAAACCGGTACACGATCAGCGACCAGGCGAGCACCAACGGTACATATGTGAACGGGATGCGGGTAACCCGGGCGGAACTGGACGACGGGGACATCATAAAATTGGGCCGGGCGGTATTGACCTTTAAGGTGGAATGATTTTTGGATATTATTTTATTTGTTTTACGCACTTTATTTTTAGTGTTCATTTACGTATTTATTTTTATACTGCTGATTTATTTAATCAGGGATTTACATAATACAGACGGGCCGGCGGCAAGCGATGTCGCCGGGGCGCAAACCGGGGACGGCCCGGCCGGCCGGGGGGTCCGTAAAAAAAGCGGCTTTGGGGCGCTGGTTGTTGAATCTGCGCCCCGGGAGTACGCGCTGGAGGGCTCGGAATACGAGTTGACCCGGGAAATAAAACTGGGCCGGGGGCCGAATAACGAAATAATTTTACCGGGACGGTTTGCCTCGAACCGCCATGCGCGATTATACTTGCGGGACGGGCAATACTGGCTGGATGATTTGGGCAGTAAAAACGGCACCTACTTAAACGGGAAGCTGCTTACCGGACCCGCGGTGCTGGCTGATGGTGATCAGATTAGAATTGGTGATATTATTTTCAGGTTTGTGAGGTGGGGCTATGAGGTGGAGTCAGATCACCGAATGCGGTCCGGTGCGCCGGCGGAATGAAGACTGGCTATGCGTATGTCCCGATCTGGGCCTTTTTGCCGTGGCCGACGGTATGGGCGGGCACCGGGCCGGTGATGTCGCCAGCAAACTGGCCCTGGAGGTGCTCAAGCGCACTTTGGAAAGCCGGCCCGGGGCGGGTGCCTCCGCCGGTGAACTGCTGGCGCAGGGGATCCGGCGGGCCAACGAAGCAGTTTACCGTTCCGCCCGTGAGTTTATCGAGCACCGGGGTATGGGCACCACCCTCACGGCCTGCCTGGTCCGTGGGAATAAGCTTACTGTGGCCAATGTCGGGGACAGCAGGGCGCTTTTACTGCGCGACGGCAGAATCAGCAAGCTGACCAGCGATCACTCGCTGGTTCAGGAGTTGTTGGACGGCGGCGGCATAACGGAAGAAGATGCGCTGCACCACCCGCAACGTAATGTTTTAACCCGGGCGCTGGGCGTCGACCCTGAAGTGGAAGTGGATGTTTTTGATTATGACATCCTTCGGGGCGACCGGCTGTTGCTCTGTACCGACGGGTTGACCGGGTTTGTAGCCGAGCAGAAAATTGCTGATTTGATGGCGGTCGATACCGACCCGGACGCCGTGTTGAACGCGCTGGTGGCGGAGGCCATCCGGGCCGGCAGTAATGATAACATAACCATGATTTGGGTGGCGGTGGATTGATTTGCACGGGCGCGGCAAAGAGCGGAAACTGTTGCTGATAACTTTTTTATATACCTTGACCGGCGGCGCAGCACTGTATCTGCGCGCGCCGGGACCGGGCGGGCTGTGGGCCGTAGCCGCCGCAACGGTCATATTCTGCGGTTTCATGCTCCTGAGCGTTGTCTGGCAGCGCCGGGGAACCGGATATGACCTGTATATTACCCCCTTGATCAGTTTTCTGACAGGCACCGGGGTGATTTTCCTGTTCCGGCTCAATCCCGCCTACGGGTACCGGCAGCTGGCCTGGGCGATCATCGGAATGGCGGCCCTGTATATGACAACTACTTTATTGAGTTCATATCATTCATTGGCCGATTATAAATACCTGTTTGCCCTGGCCGGCATTGTCGCCCTCCTGCTGCCCATATTTTTCGGCATTGAATTGGGCGGGGCCAAGAGCTGGCTGGACCTGGGATTGTTTCACTTCCAGCCCTCCGAATTTGTCAAATTGCTGCTGGTATTTTTCCTGGCGGGCTATTTGGTGGAGAACCGGGTATTATGGCGCGCGGCAGGCGGAAAAGAATATTCTTTACCCGGGCTGCAGGAATGGGGGCCGCTGCTGGGCATGTGGCTGACGGCCTTGCTGCTTTTGGTATTTCAAAAGGATCTGGGCACGGCCTTGATTTACTTCGGTACTTTTCTGGCCATGGTATACATGGCCACCGCCCGGCTGCGCTACATCATTTCCGGCGCGGTTTTATTCCTGGCCGGGGCGGCTGCCGCTTACTTGTCAGTCGGACATGTGCGCACCCGGGTGGCCATCTGGATGAATCCCTGGGCCACGGCTGAGGGTTCGGGTTACCAGATTATTCAGTCTCTTTACGCCATTGATGCCGGCGGTATCTTTGGTTCAGGGCTGGGAGCCGGTTTTCCGGAGTTTATTCCGGCAGTGCACACCGATTTTATATTTGCGGCCATATGTGAGGAAACCGGGCTGCTGGGCGGGATAGGTATACTGGTGGTGTTCATGCTGCTGGTTTATCGTGGTTTTAAAATTGCTCTGATAAAGCGGGATGAATATTCCGTGTTGATGGCTGCCGGGTTTACGGCCCTGCTGGGACTGCAGGTGTTCATCATCATTGCCGGGGTGACCAAATTGCTGCCCATGACCGGGATAACCCTGCCTTTCATCAGTTACGGGGGGAGTTCACTGGTGGCCAATTTTATCCTGGCCGGGATGCTGCTTAATATTTCCTGCGAGGTTGACGGGGCATGAGGAACAATGTGCGCAGGCTGGCTTATATCCTGCTGGTGGGTTTGGCGGCTGTTTGCGTGTATCTGGCCCTGATTCCCGTCTATATCAATCACATAACGAAGAGCGGAGCCGCCTTGGCGGACCCGCGCATCGCCGCCGGGGAAAACCGGATTCAGCGGGGAGCCATACTGGACCGGCACGGCGCGGTGCTGGCCCGCAGTGTACCGGCGGAAAACGGCTATCAAAGGGAATATCCCCTGGGCGGTGCCGCCGCTCATATTGTCGGTTATTATTCAAATAAATACGGGGCGGCCGGCCTGGAAAAATCCATGGCGCGGGTTCTGCTGGGCTTGGAAGGCGGCAGCAAAATCATTAATTTACGCAATCGCATTCTGGGCCGGCCCGGGGTGGGCAACGACATCACCTTGACCGTGGATGCCGGTCTGCAGCAATATGCAGCCAAACTGCTGGCCGGCAAAAAGGGAGCCGTGGTGGTGCTGGACCCCGCCACCGGCGAAGTGCTGGCCCTGGCCAGCAGTCCCGCCTTTGACCCGCTGCAGCCGGCGAAATATATTGATGATGCCGAAGCGCCCCTTTTAAACCGAGCCTTGCAAGGGGCTTACCCGCCGGGTTCAATTTTTAAAATTATTACTGCGGCGGCTGTGCTGGCTGACTTGCCCGGTATGGCGGGGGATACAATAAAGTGTACAGGAAAGCTTACGGTTAACGGTTTTACCTTGCATGACAACGCGGTGCACGGGCCGGTGGATTTTGGCGAGGCTTTCACCAAGTCTTGTAACGTGGCTTTTGGCCGCTACGGGCTGGCCTTGGGGGCGGGTGAATTTCTAAAGCAGGTTACGGCCTTCGGTATTGGGAAAAGCATTGATTTTGAACTGCCCGTATATGCCGGGAACATCACCCCGGCGGGTGAGATGGACGGGCCCACCCTGGCTTCCAGTGCCATCGGGCAGGGAGAGGTGCTGGTCACCCCCCTGCATGCCGCGCTGCTGGCCGGCGCCGTGGCCAATGACGGCGTAATAATGCAGCCTTACTTAGTGGCCGGTTACCGGGGGCGGGGCGGCAGCTCAAGCCGGCGGCACCCGGAGGAATGGCGGCGGGCCATGACTCCGGCTGTGGCCGCCGCCCTGCGAGAGCAAATGATTAACGTGGTCAGGCAGGGCACGGGGCGGGCGGCTGCGCTGCCAGGCGTTACAGTGGCCGGTAAAACCGGCTCGGCGGAAAACCCGCACGGCAAAAGCCATGCCTGGTTTGTAGGTTTCGCCCCTGCGGAAGAACCCCGGGTGGCGGTGGCCGTACTGCTGGAAAATGCCGGCTCCGGGGGGTCCGCTGCTGCACCGCTGGCCCGGGAGATCATCCGCAAGGCGCTGCAGTAAGCCTATGATTTTCAAGGAGAAAATACTATGATCGGCAAAATGCTGGGAAACAGGTATGAAATACTGGAAAAACTGGGCGGCGGGGGTATGGCCATTGTCTATAAGGGCCGGGACACCTACCTCAACCGCTATGTAACCATAAAGGTTTTGCGCCCGGAGTTCACTTCGGACGAAGACTTCATCAGTCGCTTCCGGCGCGAGGCCCAGGCTGTGGCCAGCCTTTCCCATCCCAATATCGTCAATATCCACGACGTGGGGCGGGAAGACGGCGTTCACTATCTGGTCATGGAATACGTGCGGGGTGACAACCTGAAGGCGATCATTAAGAAAAACGGTCGTCTTTCATCCGCCGAGGCCGTGCGCATTGCCGTGCAGGTTTGCGAAGCGCTGGAGCACGCCCACCAAAATAATATTGTGCACCGGGACGTCAAGCCGCACAATATCCTCATCACCCATGACGGGCGGGCCAAGTTGACGGATTTCGGGATTGCCATGGAAGCCACTTCGGGCACCATCACCCGTTCGGATACCATTGTGGGGTCTGTGCATTATTTGAGCCCGGAACAGGTGCGCGGTGAAACGGCCACCGCCAGGTCGGACATTTACGCTGTGGGGATACTGCTGTACGAAATGTTGACGGGTAAACAGCCCTACAGCGGTGACACCCCCATTGCCGTAGCCATGAAACATATTCAGGAAACCCCGCCGCCCGTGGATGAGGTTAACCCGGAGGTGCCGCTGGAATTGGCCGCGGTGGTCATGCGGGCCATGGAAAAGAGACCCGAGCAAAGGTACGCCAGCGCCGGGGAACTGGCCCGGCACCTGGAGCTGGCCCTGGAGGATACCGGGCAGGCAACGGTGGTCATCCCGACCGGTGCGCTGGACCGGGACGGCATAACCGGGGAAGGTGAGGAGGAGATTGACGTTAGTAATAAAGAGAAAGCTCCGCGAGTACCGCGGGCCTGGACGGTGATCGCCGTGCTGGTTCTGCTGGCCGGGCTGCTGGCCGGGGGAATCTATGGTTTTTACAATTACATGGATGTCCAGGCGATCAAAGTGCCCAACGTGGTGGGCATGAATGAAGAGCAGGCCCGGGCCGAACTGGAAGCGGTGGGTTTGCAGGCCAGAACCACTGAAGTGTATGACGAGGAAGAAAAAGGGATAGTAATTGCCCAGGAACCGGGACCCGACGACCCCGAGGTAAAACCGCCCCGGGTGATAAACCTGACGGTGAGCAAGGGGCCGGAGTTGCGGGAAGTGCCCCAACTATACAACTTGACTGTTTATGATGCGGAGCTGCGGTTGCGGGAAGCAGGCCTGTCCCTGGCTCAACCGGTGAAAAAAGTGTACAGCGAAGAAGTGGAAAAGGATAAAGTAGTGGATCAGACACCGCGGGCCGGCAAAAGCGTGATCAAAGGCACGGCGGTGCAGGTTTCAGTGAGTGAAGGGCCCCGGCCCCGGATGCAAACCGTGCCGGATTTAACCGGGCTCACCCTGGATGAAGCCCGGGACGCGCTGGCGAAACGGAACCTGGAATTAAATGAGAAAGAATTAACCTGGGACTACCGGGCGGGGTTTTTATGGGGACAGATCATCGACCAGTCACCTGATCCCAACACCGAAGCGGAAGAAGGAACCAATGTCAATGTGGTGCTGAACAACGGCCCCGGTCCGGTGGAGAGGACCGCCGTGGTGGTTATCGAAGATGAAATACCTAACGACGGCGCATCGCATATGGTGGAAATTGTGGTCGAGGACGCGGAAGGTAGAAAAGTGGCCTACGCCAACTCCCACACGGGGGGTGACCGGATTGAAAAAACCATCACTTACGTGGGAAACGGGGTAGTGCAGGTGTATATTGATAAACAGCTGATATCGGAAAAAAAACTAAAATAGGAGGGCCTTTATGGAGGGAACAATAATAAAGGCCTACGGAGGATTTTATTTTGTCCGGGTGGCGGAAGAAATTTACCGGTGCGCTATCCGGGGCAAAATCCGCCGGCAGCTTGGCCAGGCACTGGTGGGTGATCGTGTGCGTGTGCAGCCGGTTAATGCACAGGAGGGCGTGGTGGAGGAAATTCTGCCCCGGCGGACGGAACTGATCAGGCCGCCGGTAGCCAATGTGGAGCAGGCGGTAATTGTTTTTGCGGTAAAGCACCCGGACCCCAACCTAGCGTTGCTGGACCGGTTTCTGGTGCAAGCGCAGGCGGCCGGAGTCGCCCCGGTTATCTGTTTTAACAAAATCGACCTGGCGGATGCGGCGGAATTAAATATTGTAAATCATTACAAGCCAGCCGGGCATCCCATAGTCCGGGTCAGCGCCAAAACCGGCATCAACCTGGATGATTTACGGGAAATTTTGCGGGGGAGAATTACCGTGCTGGCCGGTCCGTCCGGGGTGGGCAAATCCAGCCTGCTGAATGCCCTGCAGCCCGGTTTGGGGCTGGAAACCGGGGGGATAAGCCGCAAATTAAAGCGGGGCAGACATACCACCAGGCACGTGGAATTAATTCCTCTGGCCGGTGGCGGGCTGGTGGCGGATACGCCGGGGTTTTCCAGCATGTTTTTACCGCCTATGCGGCGCGAAGAACTGGCGGGCTATTTCCCGGAGTTTGGTGTCTACGAACCGCAATGCCGGTTCGCCGGTTGCCTACACCACCGGGAGCCCGGCTGTGCGGTCAAGGAGGCGGTAGTGCAAGGGCAAATATCCTCCTTGCGGTACCAGCATTATCTGGATTTATTGACAGAAGTTATCGAGGCGGAAAGGAGATATTGAATTGGTTATAATTGCCCCGTCTATTTTGTCGGCCGACTTTGCGTCCCTGGGCGAACAGGTCCGGGCCGTGGAGCGGGCCGGGGCGGAATTTTTGCATATTGATGTGATGGACGGGCATTTCGTGCCCAATATAACCATCGGTCCTCCGGTGGTTAAAGCGCTGCGTCCGGTATCCGGGCTGGTGTTCGACGTGCATTTGATGATTGCGAACCCTGACCGGTACATACCTGAGTTTGCCGCCGCCGGTGCTGACATTATTACCGTGCATGCCGAAGCCTGTCCCCATTTGCACCGGACCTTGCAGATAATCAAACAGGCCGGTAAAAAGGCCGGGGTGGCCTTTAACCCCGCCACATCGCCCGAAGGGTTGGAATTTGTTTTGCCCATGCTTGACCTGGTGCTGGTAATGACTGTCAACCCCGGGTTCGGGGGGCAAGAGTTCATTACGGAAATGTTACCTAAAATAAGCCGGGTTAAAGCGTTGTTGCAAAAGGAAAAGCCGGATACATTGCTGCAGGTGGACGGTGGGGTTAACGTGAATACCGCATCCGGTGTGGTTGAGTCCGGCGCCGATGTGCTGGTAGCCGGGTCGGCTGTATTCGGGGCTGTAGACCCGGCGACGGCGGTCGCTGAACTCAGGCGGGCGGCCCAAAGCGGCACCGGTTGTTAAATTTTCACTTAAAATTTACTGTGTAACATTAAATGAAGGAGTGATATCATGGCAGTTTGGAAATGTCAATCTTGCGGCAATATCGTGGAAGGACGTTGCAAGCCGGGTAAATGCAAGGCTTGCGGCGCGCCCAAGGACAGTCTGGAAAAGCAAGCGCCGCCGAAAAAAGAAAAGTAACGAATATTTGCCGGGCTTGGACATTTTTTTTGAAAAATTTTCTTTTAATAAAGGAAATAGAGAATATTTGTCATATAATTAAGAGGTAAACTAAAGCCGGGAGCGGGTGGTTTTTATGCAAAATGAAGGTCAATTGGTTATTTTCGAGCTGGCTGATCAACTATATGCTCTGCCCATTCAGGATACCCAGGAAATTATCCGCATGACTGATATTACTAATGTGCCCAATACAAGGGATTATGTCGAGGGAATCATAAATCTGCGGGGCAGTATTGTTCCGGTAATTAATTTAAACCGGCGCCTGGGTTTGTCGGTTAAGGACTATGATGATTCCTCCCGTATTATAGTGGTGGAATACAGCGGGCAAAAAGTGGGCATGATAGTGGATAATGTGCACGAGGTGGGGCGGTATACCAGCGATGAGGTAGACCCGCCGGTGGTGGACGGTGATAATGTCGATTTCATCAGCGGTGTGGTGAAAAAGGGAGACGATCTCTGGTTGCTGCTCAATCTGGCCAAGGTATTGTAACCCAAAGCCGGTGATCCGGAACACGGAAAGCCGGCTTATTTAGTGAAAGTGTGTTTTTTTAGGTAGGTGTTATCATGCAAACCAGCAACGATTTGCGGCGCAAATTGGCCGGTATAGATCGCAAGGGCTATGGGGCCTACAAGTCCCTGGCCGGTACATATAAATTTGACTTTTTCACCCTGTATATAGATCACGTGCAAAGCGACCCCTTTGCTCCACCGAGCCGCATGCGGGTCAGGTTGGCCCGGGAGGTGGCGGGTTTTCCTGCGGAATATTACCGCACCCGGACGGAAAGGATAGCTTTGGAAGATTATCTCACCAGGTGTTTTGCGGCAGTGGTGCGGCGTTACTCGGAAAGAAAGGGCACCGGCAAAAGCGGCATCATATCCATTGACCGGCCCGGGCAGGAGGTGCTGGAACGTACCTCCATGGTGGCGGGCGACCGGTTTGTAGAGGCCAGGTTTGTGGTGGGCCTGCCAGCCCGGGGCAGGACCGTGCTGGCCGGGGAAGCCGGGGAAATCTTGCTTGAAAGTCTGCCGGAAATAGTCCGCCACTCACTGGTTTTTAAAAACCTGGACCGTAACCGTTTGCAGGTGCACATTGAGCTGGCCCGGGACCAGGCGGCTTTGCGGCGGCAATTGCCGGAAATGGGTTTGGTGGCCTTTGTGGCCGACGGTTCCGTGCTGCCGCGGGAAAGCGGTGTGAGTGACCTGCCGCTTAAAGGGGAAAACGTGGTGCCCTTTCGTTCCCCGCCAGAATATACGGTGAGTGTAAACCTGCCCCACCGGGGCCGGATCAGCGGTATGGGTATCCCCCGGGGAGTTACCCTGATAGTGGGAGGCGGGTATCACGGCAAGTCCACTCTTTTGCGGGCCATTGAACGGGGCGTTTACAACCATATTCCGGGAGACGGCCGGGAATTCGTGATTACCGTGTCGGACGCCGTAAAAATAAGGGCCGAAGACGGGCGCAGCGTAGTAGGGGTGGATATAAGCGGCTTTATCAATAATTTGCCATTTGGCAAGGATACCCGTAATTTTTCCACCGCCAACGCCAGCGGCAGCACGTCCCAGGCCGCCAACATAGTGGAAGCCCTGGAAGCAGGCACGGAACTATTGCTGCTGGACGAGGACACCAGCGCCACCAACTTTATGATCCGGGACGGTCGGATGCAGCGGCTGGTGGCCAGGGAAATGGAACCCATCACGCCCTTTATTGACAGGGTGCGGGATTTGCTGGATAATTTTAATACTTCAACAATACTGGTGGTCGGCGGGTCGGGCGATTACTTCGAAGTGGCGGATAATGTAATAATGATACACAATTACCTGCCCCGGGATGTTACCGCCCGGGCCCGGGAAATTGCTTATGGTATGCGGGGTGAGCGCAGTCGGGAGGTGGAAGCGCCGCTGCAAACGGTGCGGGAGCGCATTCCGCTGCCGGAAGCTTTTCGGCTGCAAAGCAAGGATAAGGTCAAGTCCCGGGGACTGGATGACATACAGCTGGGCCGGGAGAATGTGGATTTGCAAAATGTAGAACAGCTGGTGGACAACAGTCAGACGGCTGCGCTGGCAGCCATTATGAAATATGCGCGTAAATACATCGACGGCAAAACAACACTGGCGCAGGTAACGCATAAAGTATTGCAAGATATCGAAAAGGAGGGGTTGGACGTTATCTCCGCTTTTATGGGGCAGCATCCGGGCGATTTTGCGCTGCCCCGCAAATACGAAGTCATGGCGGCTTTCAACAGGTACCGCGGTTTGCGGGTCAAATAGACACTGACCGCTGTCTTGGTATTTATTGAAAACAATTAATAAGGAAGGGAAAACCCGATGCAAGGACAACGTCACCAGGCCTACCTGGCAAGATATATTACTATCGCAGTGGATATTGCCACCCGCATAGTACGTGGCGAATATCGCATTGGACAAAAAATTTTCGGCCGGTCCACTCTGGCCGGGAAATACAATGTTTCACCGGAGACCATCAGGCGGGCGCTGACGCTGCTGCAGGAGCGGGGCATTGTCGATGTTATGCCCGGGGTGGGCGTGGTGGTAAAATCGGACAGGGCCGCCCGCGAATACCTGGCCGATTACAATCAGAAAAAGGTTTTGCTGGATATCCAGGAGCGGTTGACAAAACTGTTGCGGGAAAGGGAGCAATTGAACACCGAAATAGATCAGCTTACAAACCAGCTGTTGGATTACACGTTTAAAATGGCCGGCAGGCTGCAAAAACTTGAGGAGATATCCGTTCCGCCGGATTCACCCTTACTGGGAAAAACGCTGGCCGAAGCGGACTTCAGGGCCCGGACGGGAGCGACCATTCTTTCTATTTACCGCAACGGCCATGAAATGGTTTCGCCGGAAGCGAAAACCACCCTGCAGGCCGGGGACGTGCTGATGGTGGTGGGTACCCACGAAGCGGCCGGCATGGTTTATCAACTGGTTACCGGAGAGGAAATTGCTCCGGAGCACGTAGGACAGGAAGATTATTACCATCAGCCATAGATGAAGTGCCACCGTTTTTCTGGCAAGCAAGGTATAAAATGAAAAAAAATTGCCAATAATATATCCCAAACACTCAGGGGGGTGTATGGATGGGCTTTAAGGACATTGAGAAAAGAGCTCGGGATTATGCAGAAAAAATGAGTGAAAGCAGAAAAAAGGAACAGGAACATAGCGAGCTGATTGCAGCGGAAGATCAGGATAAAACGGAATAATATTTATCTTGACCGGAACCCTTAACCGGAAAGCGGCAAAAGGGTTCCTTTTTATTTTCAGTTTCATTTGCCGGCAGAGAAGCGTGACGGGATAAGTTATTTTTAATTTACGCAAGTTACCATTAAGATGTCATTTTCAGCATTCCGGCAGAAATATATTTAATTAGGGACAATGTTATAATAAAATAAAAATATATTATATAATGAAAATATAATATATTTAGAAAATTCATAAAAAGGGGGTGAGCCTGGCTTTATAAGGCTTGTTTTTGTCAATCCGTCAACTACTTGAGTAATAGACCTAACAGTAAAAGATAAGAATAATTTTTATTTTATATCGCCGGGGAGGATATTTTTTTATGGAAAAAAATAAAGTAGGTACCGGTTTAATACCACCGCACGTAAGAAAATTTATCGACTGGGCGGCGGAGGATACCGAAGGGTTCTGGGGGCATGCCGCCGAACAAGCCATGAGCGAAATTAAGTGGTTTAAAAAGTGGGATCAGGTATTTCAATGGGATTATCCCACCTTCCGGTGGTTTATCGGTGGACAAACAAATATCAGCTATAACTGCCTGGATTATAATATTGAAAAGGGCCGGGCCGGCCGGGCGGCCATCGTTGCCGAGTCCGGGGAAACGGGCGAGGTAAGGACGGTGACCTATGCCCAGCTTTTCGAGTTGGTCAAGCAATACGCCCGGGCGTTGCGGGGCCTGGGGGTTAAAAAAGGCGACCGGGTGGCTGTTTACATGCCCACCGGTATCGAATCCGTGGCGGCCATGCTGGCCTGCGCCCGGGTAGGGGCCATCCATGTGGTTATTTTCGCCGGTTTTTCATCCAATGCCGTGGCCGACCGCTTGCAAATTTCCGGCGCCCGGTACGTGCTGGCCCAGGATGAAGGTTCCAGGCGGGGCAAGCCCGTGGAACTCAAGCCCATTGTCGATGAGGGAATTGCCAAGTGCCCGCCCGACCTGATTCAAAAGGTGGTTGTGCTGCGTAAGAACCCCGACCGGGAGTATCCCATGACCGAAGGGCGGGATATTTACTGGGACGAGTTCCTGGCCGGCGGCGAGGGACAGAGTGACGCATACGAGATTATGGACTCCAACGACCCGCTGTTCCTGCTGCCCACCTCCGGCACCACGGCCAAGCCCAAGGTAACGGTGCAAAAACACGGTGGATACCAGATCTATATTTATAGCATGGGCAAATGGATTTACGGCCTGCGGGACAGCGATGTTTGGTTCTGCACATCCGATATCGGGTGGATTGTGGGGCACAGCTACAACGTGTACTGCCCGCTGCTGACCGGCTGCACCACTGTACTCTACGAAGGCACACCGGACTACCCCAACAAGGATATGTGGTGGAGCGTGGCTTCCCGTAACAAGGCTACGGCGCTGTGGCTGTCTCCCACCGGTGTGCGCGGGCTGATGCGTTTGGGCATTGATGAAGCGCGCAAGCACGACCTGAGTTCGGTGGAGAGAATATTCTGCGCCGGAGAAGTATTGAACCCGCCGGCCTGGTCCTGGCTGCAGGAGCAGGTCTTTGAAAACAAGGTTCCGGTTATGGACCACATGTGGCAGACCGAGACCTCCGGGCCCATTTTCGCCAACCCCTACGGCCTGGGCATAATACCCATTAAACCGGGATCGGCGCATATTCCGGTGCCCGGCGTGGTGGCCGAGGTATTGGACGAAAAGGACGGCAATCCGCTGCCGCCCGGCGAAAAGGGCGTTGTGGTCATTAAAAAGCCGTTCCCGGGTCTTGTTTCCACCCTGTGGGGCGACCCCGAAGGCTACCTGTACAATTACTGGGAACGCCTGCCCGTGACCAAGGGCAAGTACCTTTGCGGCGATGCCGCGTACATGGACGAGGACGGGTATATCTTCTTTGCCGGCCGGTCTGACGAGGTCATTAAAATTGCCGCGCACCGGATCGGCACCGTGGAAGTGGAAAGCGCCCTGATCGGTCACCCGGCGGTGGTGGAGGCCGGTGTGTCCGGGGTGCCTGACGAGTTGCGGGGCGAGGTGGCCTGTGCCTTCGTGGTGCTCAAGCAGGGCTATGAGCCCTCGGAAGAAATGAAAAAGGAACTGATCGCCCACGTGCGCAATACTATGGGCGCCATTGTGGTGATGAGGGATATCCAGTTCGTGGGCACGCTGCCAAAGACCCGTTCCGGCAAGATCATGCGTCGGGTAATGAAGACCCTCTGGTCCGGCAAGGAACTGGGCGACCTGTCCACCATCGAAGAAGAGGCTTCCATTGCGGAAATCAAAGAAGCCATAGACAAGATGAAAGGATAAAACTGTGTGAAAAGCCCCAGCTTTTGGGGCTTTTTTTATTTAGCGGCTATTGATCATGTGAAAATTATTTGTATTGGCACCCGCACCCCGGTGGTCATGCCCCAGCGCGTAACCCCGGAATTGTGCTGCATCATTCAAAGACATCACCCCGTTTGGCTCAATATGTATACGGGAAGATTTTTAAATAATTGTCATATAGGCGGCAGATTTGAGGATATGAATTTATGGGTTAAGCGCTGAAGGGCGAATATAACTTTCCCGGTTTGTTTACAGGATATATAAAGTATATTACAATGGGCTAAGGTGTGAAGAAAACCGTATTACTAAGATCGTCCAATTTTTTTTATCCAAACAAGCAACTTATTTATTGAAATACAGTTGCCACCAACCTTAAAATTATTGCAAAATGATTGGTAGCGGCAAGTAATAATAATAAATTTTTTCAGGGGAGGTGGATGCCGTTAATAAGTGATTTTTTAATCATCAAACTAACTGAAAATAAATTAAAAGGAGATGAAATTATTTTGCAAAAATTTAAGTGGGTGTTTATGCTGGCAGTGCTCGTAATGGGGATTGCGTTACTGACCGCGGGTTGCGGTGGTAAGCAGGAACCTGCGGGTGAAAGCCAAGAACAGGGTCAGATGGCGGAAAAAGCCAAGTTTACTTACGCCATGAGCGGGCTGTACAAGCCCTTTAATTACAAGGAAGGCGGAAAGCTGGTCGGGTTTGATGTGGAAATCGGCGCTGAAATTGCCAGGCGCATGGGTATGGAACCAAACCCGGTGACCAACCCCTGGGAAACCATCATTCAGGGCTTGAAGGCAGGTAAATACGACGCCATTATCGGCAGTATGGCCATAACGGAAGAGCGTAAAGAACAGGTTGACTTTTCACGGCCCTATTATCGCTCGGGCGCCCAGGTATTTGTCAGCGCCGATAACGATACCATAAAGAGCGCGGGCGATATTAAAAGCAAGAAAATTGGTGTCGTAAAGGCCAGTACCTTCCGGGATGTGGCCCTCGAGTATACCGGTGAGGACAAGGTTATCGGCTACGACAGCGACGTCGTCGCCCTGCAGGACCTGACCACCGGTCGCATTGACGCCGTTATCACCGATCAGATGGTTGGTTTTCGGGCTATGAAGGACGGACTGGAGATTAAAGATGTGGGCGAGCCACTGTGGGTGGATGAGATGGCCATTCCCGTCAGAAAGGGTGATGCCGAACTGTTGAACAAAATCAACGCCGCCCTGGAAGAAATGATCGAGGACGGTACCTACGAAGAAATCAGCAATAAGTGGTTCGGCCGCAGTATTCTGGGCGAGTAAGTTATATTGGCTGGGGTGCGTTTTCTTTAAACGTACCCCTAGCTTGTTCAGCCATACTTAAACAATTGACTGCTATGGTATTGCCCATAAGCGAACGACTTGCGTAGCGCCGGTAATCCGGTCCGAAGTAAGCCGTGGTGCGCATCACGCGCGAAGCATTGGAGTGAGCGCTCTAGCAATACCACAGCTTTAGATAGTTATAACAAGTAGAGGTGACGGAATGACGGCAATCTACGAAATATTCATGGAAAACGCCGCAGCTTTTATGCAAGCAACGACAGTTACATTAAAACTGACCTTTGTTTCGCTATTACTGGCTATGTTGATCGGTCTGGTTTTTGCGTTTTTTAAAATATCCGGCAACCGCGTGCTGTACGGCATCGCCCAGTTATATATCACCGTTATCCGGGGCACGCCGCTGATCGTACAGTTGATGTTCCTGTATTTCGGCATTATCAAAATCGTGGTGCTCCCTGCCTTCTGGGCGGGTTCCCTGGCGCTGGCCATCCACGCCGGAGCCTACATTGCAGAAATATTTCGCGGTACTATTCAATCCATTGACCGGGGGCAGATGGAGGCCGCCCGTTCGCTGGGTATGAGTTATCCGCTGGCCATGCGGCGCATTATTCTGCCCCAGGCCTTCAAGCGGGCCATCCCGCCCCTGGGCAACCAGTTTATCATCGGCCTCAAAGATTCCTCCCTGGTAGCCTATCTCGGGGTAGCTGAAATATACGGCACGGCCCTTTACGCCCAGGCGGAAAACTTTCAGCCCTTTGAAACCTACCTGGTGGCGGGATTTTATTACTTGGTGCTGGTGATCATATTTACTTTCCTGGTTAATAAGTTGGAACTGAAATTAAACGTTGAGAACGGGGGGGATGCCAAGTGATAAAAATAAAGGGTCTGAATAAATATTTTGGTTCGCTGCATGTTTTAAAGGATGTTGATTTTGCTGTGGATAAAAGCAATGTGGTGGTCCTGATAGGGGCCAGCGGTTCCGGAAAAAGTACGCTATTAAGGTGTATCAACTTTTTGGAGTTGAACGACAGCGGCCGGGTGGAGATTATGGGCAAAAGCGTGGACCCCAAAAAGGATGACTTAAATAAAATACGCCAGGACGTGGGGATGGTTTTTCAGCATTTCAACCTGTTTCCGCATAAGACGGTGCTGGAAAACGTGATCGAAGCACCCATTTTTGTAAAAAAAATGCCCAGGCAGGAGGCAGTGGAAACGGCCTCGTATCTCCTGGAAAAAGTGGGCCTGTCGGATAAGGCGGATGTTTACCCCTGCCAGCTTTCCGGCGGCCAAAAACAGCGGGTGGCCATTGCCCGGGCACTGGCCATGAATCCCAAAATCATGTTGTTTGACGAACCCACTTCGGCGTTAGACCCGGAACTGGTGGGAGAAGTATTGCAGGTCATGAAGGAGTTGGCCAGGGAAGGCATGACGATGGTGGTGGTCACCCACGAGATGGGTTTTGCCAAGGAAGTGGCGGATGCGGTTTTCTTTATGGATGAGGGCAAAATTGTTGAGGAGGGTAAACCTTGTGAAATATTCACCAACCCACAGCACGTACGCACCCAGGAATTTTTAGGCCAGGTGCTGGCGTAGGTGGTTGGATAAAAATTGGCACCGGAGAAATAATAAAAAAGCCGCCGGTTCTATGTACGGTGGCTTTTTTATTATGCCCCGGGGTGATCAAGTTTTGAAAGAGACCGTTCAACAGGAGAAAGTGTCCCTGAAAAAATTATTTCTGGCCATGTCCAACCGTATATTCCGTAAGATGCTGCGATTTATAAAGAGGCTGCTGACCTGTCTGGTAATAATTTTTAGTCCGGTAATTATCTGGGTTATTTTATCCCTGAACAGGGAGCTGATTGTGATTATCGCCAATTCCCAATGGCTGTCCGGTATTTTCCCCAGTTTGTTTGCCACCCTGGGGGAGCACGTCAATAAGCCGGAATTTGCCAGGGGATTCAACGATGCCGCCCTTGGGGGGCTGTTAACCCTTTTTGGCGTTATTGTGACGGTCTGGTATTACCAGGTGATCAGGATACAGGAAGTGACCGAAAAAAGGTTGTTTGTCATTGATGAATTGCTGGAAGAACTGAAAAAAAACCGGCATATTGTCAATGACCTGTTGCAAGGAAAAACGGAAAAATACAAGTCTGGGAGTAAAAATAAAAAAGGGTCCATTTTTACTACTGAAGCATGGCATAAAATGGGGGCTGACGTCGCTTTGCTGCCCAGACGCCTGCACTTGCGGCTGAGTGTGCTGTACGCCGGTTTGAATCGCTGCTCAAGCGCCGACGGTTACTGGAAAAATCAAGCCACCATTGATCGTATAGACGGCATTATTTCGGATCTGCACAGGTACAGGAGCACCCTGTGCAAATCAGACATTGCTTGAAGGGTTGTGTTTGAAGAACAAATGAGCATTAAAGTCAATATGCCAAAAATATTAAAAAATATGTGACAGCGATGGTGGTACTGAAAAGGAGACAGCTTAAAATGGCTGTCTCCTTTTAGTAGTGTCTTACTTGCCGATCCACTCGTTTACTTTGTCCTGGTTGTTCTTAATCCATTTTTGGGCCGCTTCATCGGGGCTCATACCGCCCTGAATGTCCAGCATGACAGCTTCCATGTCGGCGGGCGCCCAGTGGAAATCATCGAGCATTCTATAAACTTCGGGCATGTCTTCTTTCAGGCCTGGGCGGACGATGGTGGCGATATGCTCTTCACCGCCGTAGATACCCTTGGGGTCTTCCAGGTATTTAAGGTCCCACTTGGCGAACTTCCAGTGAGGCGTCCAGCCGGTAACCACAATCCAATCGTTGTTGTCGATGGCTTTTTTCAGGGATGCGGCCATGGCGGCGCTGCTGCTGTCCTGCAGCTTGAAGTCCAGTCCGTAATCCTGGATGGCCTTTTCCGTGGCCCGCATGATACCGGCACCGGGCTCAATGCCGGTTATTTTACCGTCAAACTTTTCCTTGACGCTGTTCATTTCTTCGATTGAGTTAATGGTTACGTACTCGGGCACCACCAGGCCGATTTTGGCCCCTTCCAGGTTGGGTCCCAGGTTGTCAACTTTGTCTTTGACTTTTTCGTAATAATCCTTGTGGGTGCCGGGCAGCCAGGCCGAAACAATAGCGTCAAAATCACCGTCGCCGATGCCGGTCCACATCACGCCGGCGTCCACGGCCACTGTTTCTACATCATACCCCATGTCTATCAAGACATTCTTTACCACGTGGGTGCTGGCAATTTCGGAATCCCACTCAACGTAGCCAAGGGTTACCTTGCCTTTGCCTTCCTTGGCCCCTTCGCCGCCTTCTTTCTTTTCCTCGCCGCCCTGGGCGCAGCCGAACAGCACCGCTGTCAGCATGGCGAGCACTGCCATGAGGGACAGTACCTTAAACAGCTTTTTCATTTTTATCCTCCTTTTTCTTGAATTTTACAAAAAGGGAACTTTATGCTTTCCCTTTATTGGTAAAACTTTGGGTGATCCTGTCCAGGATAATGGCGATTATTACAATGGCCAGACCTCCTTCAAAGCCAACGGGAATATCCAGGCGCTGAATGCCGCGCAGCACCTCCGAACCCAGACCGCCGGCGCCGATCATGGCTGCGATAACCACCATGGAGAGGGAAAGCATGATGCACTGGTTTACCCCCGCCATGATGGTGGGCATGGCCACCGGTAACTGGACTTTATACAGTTTTTGCGATTCGGTGGAGCCGAACGCCTCGGCGGCTTCCACCAGTTCCACCGGCACCTGCCGGATGCCCAGGCCGGTGAGCCTGATGGCCGGCGGCATGGCAAACACCACCGTGGCCACAAGGCCGGGTACGGTGCCGATATCGAAGAAGAATACCGCCGGAATCAGGTAAACAAAGGGCGGCATGGTCTGCATGAAGTCGAGCACGGGCATGACTATTTTGTGCACGGTGTTGTTGCGGGCCGTCCAGATCCCCAGGGGGATGCCTGCGATCAATGCCACAATGGTGGCTGAAATAACCATGGCCAGGGTATTCATGGACGGCTCCCATATGCGCAGGTCATAAATGAGCAGCAACCCCAGCGCCGTGCCGATGGCGGTTTTACGGTCGGCCAAAAACCAGACCAGCGCCAGGGCTGCAATAATGATTACCCAGGCCGGTGGGGTTAATAAGATTAATGTCAGGCTGCTGACGATAAAATTAATAACCACCACAATGGCGTCGAAAAGCGGCGTCAAATTGTTTTGCGCCCAGATTACTATCAGGTCAACCCATTCTCCAATTGGAATTTTAGGCAACATCCTGCCCGTTATCCCCCTTTCGCACCATGCCGGCCAGCACGGCGCCCCGTACAATAATGCCTTTCAAGTGGTTTTGCTCGTCCACCACCGCAATGGGGTACCTGGACTCCGCTATGATGGGGATCAAGTCAGTAAGCGGGGTGTCGGGGGATACCCGGGGGATATCCTTGATAATTATTTCGTCCAGATGATCTTGATGTGCCTCCACGGCGTTCAGGGCATCTTCGGCCATTACCAGGCCGGACAATTTTCTGTCCCGGGTGACTACGAATATACTGGATATACCGTTTTCCTTCATCCGGCGCATGGCCTGGCGGGGACCGTCTTTCAGGGTGACCACGGCATCCGGTTTTTTCATTACCCCTTCGGCGGTGAGCACCTTGGACATGTCCACGTCTTCCACGAATTTTTCCACGTATTCGTTGGCCGGGTTGGTCAGGATTTCTTCCGAAGTGCCGATTTGAATAATGGCCCCGTCTTTCATCAGCGCGATGCGGTCGCCTATCTTCAAGGCTTCATCCAAGTCGTGGGTAACAAAAATGATGGTTTTGTTCAGGGTGGCCTGCAGGGAGAGCAGCTCATCCTGCATACCCTTTCTGATCAACGGGTCCAGGGCGCTGAAGGCTTCATCCATCAGCAGAATGTCCGGGTCGCTGGCCAGCGCCCGGGCCAAGCCCACCCTTTGCTGCATTCCGCCGCTGAGTTGGGAGGGCATGCTGTTTTCCCACTCTTTTAGTCCCACCACTTCCAGTACCCGGCGGGCTTTCTCCAGTCTTTCTTCCTTTTCCATCCCCTGCACTTCCAAACCGTAAGCCACGTTGTCCACTACCGTGCGATGGGGGAACAGGGCAAAACGCTGAAAAACCATGCCTAATTTATTTCGGCGTATTTGGCGCAGTTTTTTATCATCAACGCCGGTAATCTCTTCGCCGTCGATCAGTATTTTGCCGTCGGTGGGTTCAATTAACCGGTTGAGGCAGCGCAGCAGGGTTGACTTACCGCTGCCGGACAGGCCCATCAAGACAAATGTTTCACCTTCCTGAACCTCAAAAGAAATATTGTATACCCCTACGGTGCACCTGGTAGCTTCCAAAATTTCTTGCTTGCTTTTACCTTCCTCCAGCATTTTCAGTGCTTTACCGGGGTTATCGCCGAAAATTTTAACCAGGTTCTCCACTATAACTTTAGCCATGTTGTATTCAGCCTTTCCGGTACAAATTTTAAATGAAGATTTGTATTTATTATTTTAAGAAGGTTTAATTTTTATTTTGCCATTCTGACATCTTTATCAATTCTTTGTCAAGTCAAGCAAACTAAAAATAAAAGAGAAGTTGTTGGCTGTACGGTTAATTGTATCAAACAGTAAATTAATTGTCCATATTATTGCAGTTTTTTTGACCGTCAATGAATATTGACATGGTTTTGACATGTTACTATAATTAACATAAATAAAATAAAGACCTTCAGGGACCGGTGAAATTCCGTACCGGCGGTAAGGAGTATTCCAAGCCCGCGAGCCCTTGATGGGTTGATCCGGTGCAATTCCGGAGCCGACAGTATAGTCTGGATGGGAGAAGGTTGTTTTGCCGCAAGGTGTATTATGCCCGTATGGGTAACATGTGTCTTGCCGGTTTTTTCCTTATGGTTGAATGCCCTGAAGAATTATTTTTTCTTCAGGGTTTTGTAATGCTATGGGCAAAGAAGGTGGGCAGTTGAAAGACGCAGACAAATATTACATGCAGATGGCTCTGGACCTGGCGGCCAAAGCGATGGGGCGCACCAGCCCCAATCCCATGGTGGGCGCCGTGGTGGTACGCGGCGGTGAAGTGGTCGGCAGGGGGTACCATGCCCGGGCCGGGACCCCGCACGCCGAGGTGCATGCGCTGCGGGAAGCGGGAAACAGTGCCAGGGGCGCAACTTTATACGTCACCCTGGAGCCATGCTGTCACCACGGGCGCACCGGTCCCTGCACCGAGGCGGTGATTGAGGCCGGGATAAGCAGGGTGGTGTTGGCCATGTCCGACCCCAACCCGCTGGTGGCCGGCAAGGGCGTGCAAAGACTGCGGGAAGCCGGGCTGCAGGTGGAAACCGGCGTGCTGGAGGAAGCATCCCGCAAACTTAATGAAGTATTTATTAAATATATAACCACCCGCCTACCCTTTGTCGTGTTAAAAACGGCGATGAGCCTGGACGGTAAGATAGCCACCGCCGGGGGTGAATCGCAGTGGATCACCGGCCCCTATTCCCGGGAATACGTTCACCACCTGCGGGACCGTTATGACGCTATCCTGGTGGGGGTGGGCACGGTGCTGGCCGATAACCCGTCGCTGACCGCCAGATTGCCCTCTGGCGGAGGCAGGGACCCGGTGCGGGTCATCCTGGACTCCCGCGCCAGGACCCCGCAGAACGCCAAAGTGGTCACCCAGGCGTCCCGGGCCCCGACCATTATAGTTACTACGCCCGGGGCGCCGCCGGAAAGGGTGCGGGCATTGCAGGAAGCCGGCGCTGAAATCATCGAGGTACCCCGGGAGGACGCCGGGGTAAATCTGGCGCTGCTGCTGCGGGAACTGGGCCGCCGGGAAATCACCGGCGTACTGGTGGAAGGGGGCGCTCGCATAAATGGCTCATTTGTAAAAGCCAACCTGGTGGATAAGGTGTACTGGTTCATGGCTCCCAAAATCATCGGCGGCGCCGAAGCACCGGGGCCGGTGGGCGGGTCGGGGTTTTCCCGCTTAAACGATGCGCTACAGGTGCAAGACATCACCATTTACCGCTTTGGAGAAGATATTTGCCTGGAAGGATACGCGAAATAAACGGAGTGGTTGATTATGTTTACCGGACTGGTAGAGGAAAAGGGCAAACTTATTTCGCTGCGCCGGGGCGCTGATTCGGCACACTTGAAAATCGGGGCCCGCCTGATTATGGGCGGCATGCAAACCGGTGACAGCATCGCCGTCAATGGGGTGTGCCTGACGGTTACCACCTTCGATGAGGGCACCTTTACCGCCGATGTAATGGCGGAAACGCTGGCCAAGACCAACCTGGGCGAATTGCAGGCCGGCGACCGGGTTAACCTGGAGCGGGCCATGCGGCTTGGCGACCGCCTGGGCGGGCACTTGGTAAGCGGCCATATCGACGGAGTGGGAACCATTATTAAGAAGGAACGACACGATATAGCCACATTAATAACCGTTGCCGCCCCTTTAGCGGTGATGCGCTACATTATCA
The DNA here is from genome assembly GCF_900115975.1 of Desulfoscipio geothermicus DSM 3669. Classification (GTDB taxonomy): domain Bacteria; phylum Bacillota; class Desulfotomaculia; order Desulfotomaculales; family Desulfallaceae; genus Desulfoscipio; species Desulfoscipio geothermicus. Next base: position 9,097 of record NZ_FOYM01000012.1, on the reverse strand, counting down.
AAAAGGGCTCGGTGGCCGTGGACGGAACCAGCCTGACCGTAGTGGATTTCAACGAGGACTCTTTCCAGGTTTCCCTCATTCCCCATACCGCGCATGCCACGGTCCTGGGGGAGAAAAAGCCGGGCGACCGGGTCAACCTGGAAGGGGATATGATCGGCAAGTATGTGGAACGCTGGCTCGGGGCGCGGCAGCGGGAAGAAGGCGAAAAAGCGCCGTCAAAAGGGCTTACCGCCGATCTGTTGGCCGAGCACGGGTTTGTGTAAGAAGGATCGACCCCCACGCCCCGGTGTAAAGTTACCGCATTCAAGCGACGATAAAATCCAGGGAAGGAATGAAAAATATGCCGTTTAGCACAATTGAAGAAGCTATTGAAGATATCAGACAGGGCAAAATGTTGGTGGTAGTTGACGACGAAGACCGGGAAAACGAAGGCGACCTGATTATGGCCGCGGAAAAGGTCACTCCGGAAGCCATCGCCTTTATGGCCACCTACGGCCGGGGACTCATTTGCATGCCCATTGTCGGGTCCCGGTTGGACGAGTTGGACCTGCAGGCTATGGTTACCAACAACACCGACCCCCACGGCACCGCTTTTACCGTGTCCGTTGACTACAAGGAAACCACTACCGGGATTTCGGCGCATGAGCGGGCGGCCACCGTGCGGGCCATCCTTGACCCCGACACCAAGCCGGATGACCTCAGGCGTCCGGGGCATATTTTTCCGCTACGGGCCAAAGAAGGCGGCGTATTGCGGCGGGCCGGGCACACTGAAGCGGCGGTGGACTTAACCCGGCTGGCCGGCCTGTATCCGGCGGGCGTTATTTGCGAAATTATGAAAGACGACGGAACCATGGCCCGGGTCCCCGAGTTGATTGAATTTTGCAAGACCCACGGGCTGAAGCTGGTAACCATCGCCGATCTGATCGAATACCGGCGCCACCACGAAAAATTGATCCGCCGGGTAGACTCAGCCAAGCTGCCCACCAGTTACGGCCATTTCGTGGCCGTGGCCTACGAGAGCCTGCTGGATAAAAAAGAACATATCGCTCTGGTCAAGGGTAATCTGAGCAGCGTCGAAGCGCCGCTGGTCCGGGTGCACTCCGAATGCCTCACCGGCGACGTTTTCGGCTCGGCCCGCTGTGACTGCGGCGACCAGCTGGCCCGGGCGCTGGAAATGATTGAAAAGGAAGGCGTCGGGGTACTGCTCTATATGCGGCAGGAAGGTCGGGGCATCGGTCTTTCCAATAAAATCAGGGCATACAGGTTGCAGGACCAGGGCAAGGATACGGTGGAGGCCAACGAGGCGCTGGGATTTCCCGCCGATTTGCGCGACTACGGTATCGGAGCCCAGATACTGGCTGACCTGGGACTGAGCAAAATCAGGCTGATGACCAACAATCCCAGGAAAATCGCCGGGCTTGAGGGGCACGGTCTGGAAGTGGTGGGCCGGGTGCCCATAGAAATCTGCCCGAAGCGGGAAAATAAATTCTACCTCAGCACCAAGAAGCGCAAGTTGGGTCATTTGCTTTCCATTGAAGATGTGAGCAAAAAGTCGTCTTAAAAAATAACGAAATAGTTGTAAGAGGAGAGGATCGAGTTGCCAAAACATTATGAAGGTCACCTGGTGGGCAAGGGCTTAAAATTCGGCATTGTGGTGGGCCGGTTTAACGAATTTATCACCAGCAAGCTGCTTTCGGGGGCGCTGGACGCCTTGCACAGGCACGGCGTGGATGAACAGGACGTGGAAGTGGCCTGGGTGCCCGGAGCCTTTGAAATCCCCATGGTGGCTCGGCGCATGGTGGGTTTGAACAAATACGATGCGGTAATTTGCCTGGGGGCGGTGATTCGCGGCGCTACGCCACACTTTGACTACGTTGCCGCCGAGGTATCCAAGGGGATAGCCAAGGTGGGGCTGGATTACGGCACCCCGACCATTTTCGGAATCATCACCGCCGATACCATTGAACAGGCCGTGGAACGGGCGGGGACCAAGGCTGGGAACAAGGGCTGGGATGCGGCGGTTACCGCCATTGAAATGGCCAATCTGACCAGGGTACTGGGCGCCTAAAAACCGGATTGCGGCATTTGAGGGAGTGGAAATGGATATAAAAACACTGCAAAACCTGGCTGAAGTGGCGGCGTATAAAACAGAGCCCCGGCGGCGGTTGTTTTCCGCCAACCATGAGGAAATCGCCCGCGGGCTGACTACCGATATTTACTTTATTCGCACCAGGGAAATTCTCAGGCACATGGGGCTGGAAAAAACTCAGGTGACGGCGGAGATTTTCACCGGCGGGTCCGGCGTGCTGGCCGGGACGACGGAAGTTAAAAACTTGCTGGCCGGGTTGCCCGTGGAAGTTTGGGCACTGCCCGAAGGGGCGCAAATTGAAGAGAAACAGGTAGTAATGCGCATTACCGGTGCCTACGACGTATTCGGCATTTATGAAACCGCTGTCTTAGGCGCCCTGGCCAGTTCCAGCGGCTGGGCGACGGCGGCCAGGAGGTGCCGCGAAGCGGCCAGGGACAAAAGGGTGGTCTGCTTTGGCGCCCGGCACGTGCACCCGGCGGTGGCACCTGTGATGGAAAGGGCGGCCATTATCGGGGGCGCAGACGGGGCGAGCTGCATACTGGGGGCTAAGCTGGCCGGGCAGGAACCCCTGGGTACGGTGCCCCATGCCGTGATGTTAATTGTCGGCGACACTGTGGAAGTGGCCCGGGTTTACCAGCAAATCATGCCGCCTGATGCGCCTGTGATCATACTGGTGGATACTTTTAAGGATGAGGCCGAGGAATCGCTGCGGGTGGCCGAGGCGCTGGGGGATAAATTGCAGGGCGTCAGGTTGGATACGGCCGGCGAACGGGGGGGCGTCACCCCGGGGCTGGTGCGTGAGGTCATGGCCCGCCTGGCGCAGGCCGGTTACCCGCAGGTTAAAATATTCGTATCCGGTGGTATTACCCCCGAGCGCATCCCGCTTTTAATTGAGGCGGGCGCCGACGCCTTCGGCGTGGGCAGTTACATTTCCGGCGCCCGGGCCATCGATATGACCATGGACATCAAGGCGGTCAACGGCCGCCCGGTGGCCAAGCGGGGCAGGATACCCGGTCTTACCGACGCGCCGGATCTTCAACGGATAATATAAAAAAAGGGGACTGGCTCCGTAAAAGGGGGACAGGCACCGATTCACAAAACGAATCGGAGCCAGTCCCCTTTTACGGTGCTGGCAAAAAAAAAGGGGAACAGGCACCTTTTTCAAAAGCGAAAAAGGAGCCAGTCCCCTTTTTTTTGCCTTATCCCTTTTTTTTATTTAAAACTGTTGATAAAATTATATAGCCCGCTGCACTTTACCGCTGCGGAGGCACCTGGTGCAAACCATGACGCGGCGCGGTGCGCCGTCCACGATAGCTTTAACCCTTTGCAGGTTGGGCGCCCAGGTTTTTTTGGTGCGGATATGGGAGTGGCTGACTTTCATGCCGACGGCAACTCCTTTGCCGCAAACTGCGCATTTCCTGGCCATATTCAACACCTCCTCTTTACAACAACACTTTTACATTTTATCAGATCCGGGCATGCTCTGCAAGAAGATCTTGACATTGGGAATTTGGGAGAAATGTAAAATGGGTAATACGCATGTTGACGATCCTTATACCACTCCGGTCAAATACGTAAAAAAAATAGGGCCGCGCCGCGCGGAGCAACTGGGCCGGTTGAAGATATTCACCGTACATGACTTGCTATACCATTTCCCCCGGGAATACTTGGACCGTAGCAAATTGGTTTCCCCCTTTGACCGGCCCGGCGGTGAAACGGTGACGGTGGCCGGCCGGGTGCTGACCGGCCAGGACACCCGCCCGCGTAAAAATTTAACCCTTACCAAAGTGGCCGTGGATTCTCCGCAAGGTGTTTTCTATGCTGTATGGTTCAACCAACCACATGTAAAAAAGTTGTTGAAACCGGGCCTCAGGGTGCTGCTTAGCGGTAAGCTGGAACGGGGATTCGGGGCGGTACAAGTGCAGGTGCAGGATTTTGAAATAATAACGGGTGATGGCGCTGCGCTGCACGCCGGGCGCATTGTGCCGGTGTACCCGGCCACGGCCGGAGTTACGCAGCGGATGCTGCGGTTCTTTGTACACGCCGCCTTGGAACGGTGGGGAAACAGTTACCGGGAATTTTTACCTCGGCGGCTGGTAGAAGGGGAGAACCTGCCGGAACTGCCCGAGGCGCTTTGGCAGATTCATTTTCCGGAGAACAGCACCGAAGCGGAACGGGCGCGGCGGCGCTTCATTTATGAGGAATTATTTCTGTTTCAATTGCGACTGGCCATGTTGCGAAACAATTACGTCAAGATGGAAAAGCCACATCGTTATGTTATAGGGCGAAAACTACATGAGCAGTATCTGGCCGGTTTGCCTTTTGCACTTACGGGTGCGCAGGAAAGGGTGGTGGCTGAAATCATGGCGGACATGGACAGTCCCCACCCGATGAACCGGCTGCTGCAGGGCGATGTGGGGTCGGGTAAAACGGTGGTGGCGGTATTGACCCTGCTGCGGGCGGTGGAAAGCGGCCTGCAGGGGGCGTTTATGGCCCCCACCGAAGTGCTGGCGGAACAACATTATCTGTCCCTGTCCCGGTCGCTTGCGCCGTTGGGCGTGCGGGTGGCTTACCTGGGCGGCGGCATGCCGGGGAAGGAGCGCCGGGCCTTGCTGGAACAGGTCGCTGCCGGGGAAATACCCGTGGTGGTGGGCACCCAGGCCCTGCTGCAAGAGGATGTGGAGTTCCATAAATTGGCCGTGGTGGTTATAGATGAGCAGCACCGTTTTGGTGTCAGGCAGCGGGGCGCCCTACAGCAAAAGGGGGCATGCCCGGACGTGCTGATTATGACCGCCACGCCTATCCCGAGGACCCTGTCCATGACTGTTTACGGTGACCTGGATATTTCGGTGATCGACGCACTACCCCCCGGGCGGCAGCCCATCCGCACATATTTCGTGGCCCCGGAAGAATTGCCCCGGGTATATGAATTTGTGGCAAAGCAGGTGGCGGCGGGACGCCAGGCCTACGTGGTATGTCCGCTGGTGGAGGAATCGGAAAATCTGGACCTGCAGGCAGCGAAAGATTTGTACCGGTGCCTGGCGGATGAGGAATTGCGCGGGTGCCGGGTGGGCCTACTGCACGGGCGCATGAAAAGAAACGAAAAGGAGCAGGTGATGTATGACTTCCGTGCCGGGCAAATTGACGTGCTGGTCAGTACAACGGTGATCGAAGTGGGGGTGGACGTACCCAACGCCACCGTGATGGTAATTATTGATGCCGACCGGTTCGGGCTGGCGCAGCTGCATCAACTTCGGGGCCGGGTGGGCCGGGGCGGTGGGCCTTCGCACTGTATCCTGGCGGCCCGCCTGCGTTCCAGAGAGGCGGCGGAGCGGATCAAGGCCATGAAGGCCAGCCAGGACGGGTTTTACCTGGCCGAGAGGGACCTGCAAATCCGGGGGCCGGGCGATATGGCCGGCGTAAAACAGTCCGGCGTGCCCGAGTTCAGGCTGGCGGATTTATTGCGGGACCGCGACCTGCTGGCGGCGGCCCGCAGCCGGGCCATGGCGGTAATCCGTTCCGACCCCGCGCTTACCGCGGAAGAAAACCTGCCGCTCAAGTTTTACCTGCAGCGCGAAGAACGCAGCCGGAGAAGTTATTATCACATTAGTTAGCAGTCAAAACAAAAACATTTTTATCTTTTGCTAACTTTGCCACGTTATTATCTAAAATAATGTCATAAACCAAACGGGGCAAAATGTACCTCACATAAATGGTTAAAAAAAAAACAATACTACTTCTAACCTAAAAACAAGGAGGTGAAAGCATGGCTGAAGGACAAAGGACCAACAAGAAACTGATCCCGCAAGCTTCCGCGGGTATGGAGCAGTTCAAGTGGGAAACCGCCAGGGAACTGGGCATTCAAGTACCCCAGGGTGGATACATGGGTGACCTGCCTTCCAGGATCAACGGAGCTATTGGCGGTAACATGGTCAAGAAAATGATCGCCGCCTACGAGCAGAGCCTGGCCCAGGGGCAGCAGCCTCCCACTCCGCAGGTAACCAATCAGAACCCCACTCCCTAGTGGTTGAGTAGATTTAACAATTAAAAAGCCTCTGTCAGGTGGTCGTTTTTTAGCGGTTTTGTACAAGGTCACCTGACAGAGGGCTTTACCAAACAAGCGGCTTTTAGGACCGCTTGTTTTTGCGCTTACGTCAATGTAGGTAATAAGCATAATCCTGGGGACTGATCCCGGGGTGCATGGCCATATTGATACTGCCGGCAATAATTTGGGCGGTGTCCTCTATTAAAGTGTCAATTTCTTTCGGCGTGACCGTCAGGTTGCCCCCGAAGGGTTCCAGAACCTTTTTAATGGCCAGGCTGGCGTCTCCAAGCTGCCCACCCGTACTCTGGATGTATTTTTCTATGGCGTCCTGGGCGATGACGGCGGCCAGGGTGACGGTAGGCACCCCGATGGCAATGACCCTTACTCCCATGGTTTCCTGATTAATGCCGGCCCGCTTGTTGCCGATGCCGGAACCGGGGTTGATGCCGGTGTCGGCCAACTGGATGGTGGTGGAAATGCGTTCTACGCTGCGCGCGGCCAGTGAATCAATGGCAATGATCAGGGCCGGGCGGGTTTTTTCCACCACGCCGCGGATAATTTCCGCCGTCTCGATGCCGGTAAGTCCCAGCACGCCGGGTGCCAGTGCGCTTACCGGGCGCATGCCGCCCTGTAATTCCTGGGGGGCATAGTTAAAAAGATGCCGCGTTACCAGGCACTTGTCCACCACCCGGGGTCCCAGCGCGTCCGGCGTGGCGTTCCAGTTACCCAGCCCCACTATCAGGACATTTGATTCCATGGGCAGGTCGATCATTTTTTTCAACTGTTCCGCCAGGATTTCCGTAACTTCCTTGTGCGCCTGCTGGTTGTTCTGCTTGATAACGGGCGCTTCCACGGTTACGTATGTGCCCACCGGCTTACCCATGATGGTCTGGGCCGCTTCATCCTCGATATGTACGATGGTTACGTTGGCGTTGTCATAAGATTCCCGGTCCATGCGTACGCCTGGAATTTCCTGGCCTGTTTCGCCGCGGATAATTTCCCGGGCTTCCAGGGCCAGGTCAAGGGTAATCCCCATTTTATTCAAAAATTTACTGTCCAATTTAATGTCACTCCTCTTGCCGTACTGTTTGGAAATCCCGTTTATGCTTACTTCATCAATTTAAAAATTATATTTACCCTTTTCGGTAATTATATGCAGGTTTATTAGGTAAAAATAGAGCATGATAATGTTTGAAGTATATCAAAAATCGATTTTTTCAGTGCTTTATGATATAATTAAGTAGTTTATGGAAAGGTGGAGAATTTTTGCGCGTTATTGCCGGAATCGCCAAAAAAAGGCGGCTTAAATCACCGGGAAAATTGCCGGTCAGGCCTACGGCGGACCGGGTGAAGGAGTCGCTGTTCAACATCCTGGGCAGCCGGCTGCCCGGCAGTATTTTTGCTGACCTTTACGCCGGGACCGGCGGGGTGGGCATTGAGGCGCTCAGCCGCGGTGCCGGCAAAGTGGTTTTTGTGGAAAAGAATCTGCCGGTGGCGCGTATTTTAATGGAGAATATAGCATTGACCGGCCTGCAGGCCGGGGCTGAAATAATCACCCGGGATGTTGAAGCAGCACTGAAAATATTGTCACGGCAGCATATAACTTTTGATATTATTTTTGCCGACCCGCCGTACCGGCAGGGACAGGCGGCCAGGGTATTGAATATTTTAAGTAAAGTCCCCGTGCTGCGCAAAAACGGTATCCTGGTGCTGGAAATTGCAGCAAACGAAAATATACCCGAAAAAGCGGGCGCGTTTACAATGTGGCGTCGGGAAAAGTACGGGGATACGGCGCTTGTATTCTGCAAACCCGATACAGAGGAGGACATGTTTTGCGAATAGCAGTTTACCCGGGCAGTTTTGATCCAGTAACCAACGGCCATCTGGATATCATTGAGCGTGCGGCTGTTTTATTTGATAGATTAATTGTTGCAGTATCATTAAATCCGGGTAAAAAACCTCTTTTTACGGTTGAAGAGCGTTTGGACATGCTCAAGGAAGTGACGCAGCCTTTTTACAATGTAGTAATTGATACTTTTAACGGGCTGACGGTGAACTATGCCAAAGAAAAAGAAGCCCAGGCCATCATCAGGGGCCTGCGGGCCATATCCGATTTTGAAAATGAGTTTATGATGGCCCTTACCAATAAGAAGCTGCAAACATCTGTAGAAACCATTTTTCTTATGACCAGGGCGGAATTTTCCTTCATCAGTTCCAGTGCCGTCAAGGAAGTGGCTTATTTTGGCGGCTGTGTCAAGGATATGGTGCCACCGGTTATCCGGGAACGGTTGCAGAGTAAATTCAAATCCAGATAACGGGCGGGGAGGGATCCGTTGTGGAGTTGTTTAATGTATTAAATGAGCTGGAGGAATTAATCGAGAGCAGCCCCAAAGTTCCCATGACCAAGCGGGTTTTGGTAGACGAGGACAGGTTGCTTGACTACCTGGATCGCATCAGAACATCCTTGCCGGAAGAATTGCGCCAGGCCCGGTGGGTCATCCAGGAAAGGGACAAAGTGATCAACGATTCCAAGCGCGAGGCGCTGCGTATTATTGAGGACGCGGAAAAACACCTGGAGAAACAGGCCGTAGAGTCCGAGATTATGCGTAAGGCCCAGGAAATGGCCGATGAGATCCGGTTGCGCAATGAAGAAGTAGCCCGGCAAATAAAGCAGGGTGCCAGGGATTATGCCGATGATATCCTGGCCGGGCTGGAGGATAAGTTGAATAATATTTTGCAACAGATTCAGGCGGGCCGGGACGAACTGCGGGGGATGAAAACCGAATAAAAAAGGGGACAGACTTTCATGCCGCTATCGCGGCACCAACAGAGGATGAAAAGCGTGCAGGTCGGGTTGTTCCCCGCTGCGTTCAAAATCTCCGCGTCGACGGGACTAAGGTTCGCTTCGGGCCGAATTTGGCGGTCCTGCATAATGCGCAGAACGGGTAGTTATACTGGGTCAT
>NZ_FOYM01000063.1 GCF_900115975.1 Desulfoscipio geothermicus DSM 3669 | reverse complement strand
ATTATGCAAAGTATTTGCTTATGTAAAGTTGAACGCTAAAACAGTTGAAAAAGTTCAATTCATGATAGAAACACTATACATAATCCTTCAGAATGAAAGTGATGCTGAAGCATCCATCATTTTGAAGGAGGGATTGTATGAACCCGAAAGTACCCATTAGAAAACTTGTCGCAGAAGTACTGGCAGAGCTTGAACGGTTAAATTATGCAAAGAACACATGCAACCAATATCGGAGATTTTACAACCGGTTGATCACCTTTGCTGACAGCATAGGCGAAACAATGTATTCAGAAGATCTGGGCAACAAATATTTACGGATGCACCACAACTTTGACCTTGAAAACTACACAACCTTTTCACACCGCACTTTTAGGGGGCAAGCCCGCTGCATCCGGGTGTTAGGTGATTATCAACTGCATGGCGCTATCATGCGCCGCAAAACCACCAAAGTCCCTTATGAAAGGACACCTCAGTTTGCAGAGGCACTGGAGGGCTACCAAAAAGAATGTGTGCAGCGAAATTATTCTGAACAGGGAATGCGCACAAGGATCTATCGGGTGAGACTATTCATTGACTATCTGGATGATTGCGGGCTGGCATCCCTGTCATTACTGACCGCCCAGCACTTGTCAGATTACACCCGAACCATTGCCGGCTATCACAAAAAATCGATTTCAGCTATTTTGACAACTCTCAGATCGTTCTTAAAGTTCTTGTACCTAAAGGGCTATCACGAAAAAGATTTGTCGGATGATGTCCCTAAGCTGAAACAGCCGCATTGTCCCAAAATTCCAAGCGCTTGGAAGCCTGAAGATGTCAAACGGGTTCTCGAGGCAGTCGACCGGGGCAATCCCAACGGTAAAAGAGATTATGCTATTCTGCTAATGGTTGCACGGTTGGGAATGAGGGTTCAGGACATTAAAGAACTCAAGTTGACCAACTTAAATTGGGCAGCCAGGAACATTGAAATTGTTCAGCATAAAACAAAGCGGACAGTGAATTATCCAATACTGGACGACATCGGATGGGCCATCATTGACTATCTCAAGAATGGCAGGCCCCAGACGAAATCCCCTCACCTCTTTGTCCGGCACCACGCTCCTTTTGAAACCTTTGGCCCCCACGCCAACCTGCATAACATCATCGCCAAATATACACGACTTGCAGGCATCAAGCTGCGGACAGGGGCTGCACAGGGAATGCATTCACTTCGGCATACACTGGCCAGCGTGCTGCTGGAACAGGAAACACCACTGCCTGTGATCTCGGAGATCCTGGGTCATATGAACACCATGTCCACCAGTGTTTACCTGAAAATTGATCTTGAAGGTTTGCGCAAATGTGCACTGGATCCCGATGAGGTATTTCAATATGACGACATCTAAGAGAATACCAATCTACACCAGCGTTTTTGCCGATGTGATCAAAGGATTTGTACTGGAAAAACAGGCACTTGGGTACGCTTATCACAAGCAGGCAATTGCTCTGAAACGATTCGATGATTTTTGCGTAAAAGTGGGTCACAGCCAGGACTGTCTGTCCAAAGAGCTGGCCATGCAATGGGCTGAAAAGACGCTCTTTGAGTCGGACGATGCACACAGCCGGCGGATCAGGCTCGTTCGCATGCTGGCCAAATACCTGGTTCGCCTGGGATACAAGGCTTACATCTATCCGGATCACCTCGGCCGTAGCCAGTCTCAACAGTATCAACCGTATCTTTTTACCGAAATCGAACTGGCAAGATTCTTTAAGCAGTTGGACCGTTGTCAGCCTATCGATAGCAGTCCGAATCGTCACATTATCTTACCACTTCTGTTTAGAATTCTTTATGGATGCGGACTTCGTATTTCTGAAGCCATTCACTTAACTGTCGATGATGTCAATACAACGAACGGGACACTGACCATTCGAAATGCTAAATTCAACAAGGACAGGCTTGTCCCGATTGCCCCATCGTTGAATGAAAGATGTCGCACTTACATGGAGGTGATGCACCCAGACAGCCAATCGATACAGATTTTTTTCCCATCTACTCATGGCGGCCCATACAGCGAAAAAAGAATCTATGATTATTTCCGCAGATTTCTTTGGGAGGCAGGCATTTCTCACGGCGGCAGGGGCAAAGGGCCGCGCCTGCATGACCTTCGTCATGTGTTCGCCGTCCATTGCTTGAAACGCTGGGTGCAGAACGGAACTGACCTGACTGTGGCACTGCCTTATCTGTCCACTTATCTTGGACATACGGGGCTGAAAAGTTCCCAGCATTACCTGCGACTGACAGCAGAACTGTACCCGGACATTGTTGCTACTATGGATGAAAGGTTCGGGTGTTTACTGCCGGGTGATGACCAATGAAAACAACCGATTTTGCCAAATACCTAACGGATTATCTAAGCATCTATCTACCCGGCCAAAGAAACCTGAGCCCAAATACCATTACCTCCTATCGAGATACTTTCAAACTTTTATTGCTATTCTGCCGGGAAGAAAAAGGCATTTCCCCCGAGTGTTTAACGCTGTCACACATCGATGATGATTTAGTATTGGCGTTTATGTCCTGGATAGAAACGGAACGAAAATGCAGCATTGCCACCCGCAACCAGCGTTTGGCAGCCATCCATGCTTTTTATCGCTACGTACAGGCACAGACACCGGAAAGGCTTCTGATGCACCAGCGGATCCTGTCCATTCCAATGAAAAAGACAGGGAAACCAGCAGTAGCTTATTTAACAACGGAAGAGTTGGAAACCATCTTAAACCAGCCTGACCGAAAAACACCAGCAGGCCGCCGAGATCTGCTACTTCTAACAGTATTGTATGACTCTGGCGCACGGGTACAGGAATTAATAGATCTTTTGGTCCGCGACATCCGGTTCATGCAGCCGGCAACCATCACTCTCAAAGGCAAAGGCCGAAAAGTACGGCATGTGCCGCTGATGAGCCGGACAGCAGTTCTATTGAAGGATTACCTGGAAGAAAGACGGTTAACTGCCGCTGACAGGTTAGACTCCCCGTTGTTCTTCAACAGCCGTCGTCAGAAACTGACCCGGGCAGGGGTTTCGTACATCATTAACAAGTATGTGAAAGCTGTTAAAGAACAAAACACCATTCTTTTGCCGAACAAAGTTTCACCGCATGTGTTCAGGCATACCAAAGCTATGCATCTTTTGCAGGCAAACGTCAATCTGGTTTACATCCGGGACTTTTTAGGACATTCCAGTGTTACCACCAGTGAGATCTATTCCAGAGCGGATGCCCGGATGAAACGTCTGGCACTGGAACAAGCTTACTCACCAGCAGTGATTGATGATGTGCCTGCCTGGCAGGATGACCAGGATTTGCTGAACTGGTTACAGAAGATCTGTCAATAACCGCTTATTTATGTAAAGTTGACAGGGCATA
>NZ_FOYM01000080.1 GCF_900115975.1 Desulfoscipio geothermicus DSM 3669 | reverse complement strand
AAAGGAATTCAGCAGGTCTGTGTTAATTTTGACACAACAGTGCGGAAGTTTGCAAGGCTTTTTGATTTGTTCTGGCCGAAAGAAGTAAGAATGTTTTTTGGTATTAGCTTTCGTTTCTACCAATTATTGACATTGAGTGTGTAACTCATATCTCTATTTTTTTAAATTATTCGACAAAAAGCACGCTCAATCGGTTCACCTGTGTGCTCCACCATCTGACACCATATATGCTTACCCTTTCATTGGTAGACCCCATACCGCCTGGCGCGGCACAAGCAGAGGAATGAAAATCGTGCAGGTCGGGTTGTTCCCCGCTGCGTTCAAAATCTCCGCGTCGACGCTCCGATACATCACTTGCGGGGAACAACCCGCCCCGCACCCAATATACTTTTTCAGGGTAGGCTAAATAAAAAAACCCGGATATACGGAACCCGGGTCAACATTTATTGAATTATGTGCCTTACCGCTTATGCCAAGCTACTAATCGTCCTTTTCAAACGGTTCATGCCCCCTTGATATTTTTAATCAGCAAAAGGGCGGGATATATTATACCCAAACGATAAACAGCAGTAGTGCCGGCATAACCCAAAAGGCGTAAATCCAATTCGCAAACGCAACTTCAATAGGGGTTTTTCCCATAGTATTGGCCACAACCAAGCAATTACCGGATATAGGGGATACTGTCGAACCCAAAGACCACCCCCCGGTCAAAATCAAGGCAAATAATACGGGATCAATACCAATTGTAGCGGTGTCAAGGGCGGCAAAAGCTGAAACAGTAATCATCGGGTGAATGCCTGCTATACTGGCTAATACGATAGTGATAAGTATGGTCAGTGATATGGAGAATAACGAATATCCGGCCAAATGCATGATATAATAGCACAAGCCCGAAACAGTTAAAGCACTGGAAAAAAAAACCGGCAGCAGTAAATAAGATCACTTCCGAGTCGTACTTATTAACACGGTTTTTAAAATAATCAAGATAATCGCCGGCAATACTTTCTTTCCCCCCCGATAACAACAACCACAAAGCAGGGTAGGTTAATGCAATTATTGGAACAACATTGATTAATGAAAGACTACCAGCAACCTCGATTATAAATATTAATGCTAAAAAGATTACGCCGTAAGCGACAAGCTGAACAAGTTTAAGCTTGTCAATGATATCATCAGAACTGGAAGTTATGATTAATTTTAATTCGTCATTTTTAATATTTTTCCTTCCGTGAACTAAATATTAGAAAACCGCCCATAACAGGTGAAATATTTAGTATAATAAAGATACGCTAAGATAATTAAGATACTAATATTTCACCT